>JBCBCI010000108.1:0-20355 GCA_038530755.1 Cyanobacteria bacterium J06592_8
AAGAGATATGGATAGATATACTGTGCTTGATAGTTCAGCAAAACCTGGTATTTACCGTCATTTTTTAGCTCATCAATCGCTGAAACCCAGTCATAGTAGGGGTTATGTTTGAGACGTAGTTACCGACACGAACGACTGATAAGTTGAGGTACATATACAAAAATCCCTACAGGCGGCATACTGTAAGGGATTTAGGCTGTTGACTACCTGTTCAATACTAACATTGGATAGTACCATGATTAGTAATTGTTATCAAGTATTGACAAATGTCGTTATATCTGTTAGATGTACCGTACTATTCCCAACGGGACAACACCGTAGACCCGGGAATTACTTGTAACCCAAGTTCTTGCTGTATGGTTGCTGAATTTATTCAACCTGGTTCATTCGGTGGTTCTGATGATGAATATATTCGGCAATTGTATAGAGGATACGGTAAAGCGGTAGAGCATGACTCTCACACTCGTTTATTGGTCGATTCTGGGTTTAAAACTGAATTTAGGTACGATTTAGATTATTCGGACTTAAACGCTTCTCTATTTGACCGTAAGCTACCAGTCGTAATCGGAGTGATGCACCGAGGATACTATAAAACGCCGACTGGTAGTCACATGATGGTAATTGTGGGGCATGACTCACACACTGGGGAATACATTGGTCACGATCCTTGGGGTCAGTCGTTTCACTACTCCAATGAAGACGGTTCTAATGTTCGACTTCCTTTAAAATCATTAAACCCTCGCTGGTTGTGCGAGGGCGATAATTCGGGTTGGGGTCGATTATTCTTCTGACGTTAGTTCGTCCAGCAAACGGTGAGCGAATGCGTTTAAAAGTCTACAGTAAGAAACGCAGTAAAATTTAGGATTTTTTAAACACTTAGCTAAAAATCCTTCTTCAACAGAGCTTACTACTGCAAACATCCCCCCTGCTTCTGAAGAACGTTTAAACGGACATTGATGACATGGAGACGGTGTTTTCTCTTTCATTTCAGTTCTTTCCTACCATTGCTCGTGCTAACGCTTCATTAGTCGGTTCTTCAATCCACCCCATAGCAGTAAAGAACCGTAGTTGAACTTCTCGACCTCCAAAGCAAACAGTGCTGTTAGTTCTGTCTGAATGGCAGGAGTGGTTAAATCCTTGAAATAGATAACTGTAAATCTCTAACATTCTTTCTGGTGATAGTTGCAGTTTATTGGACTTAAACGGACAAGACTTGCACGGACTGGATCTAACTTTTTGTGATTTCATTGAGATAGAGGTATGTTACTTAGAATTCCAAGTGTAGGTACGCAACCGTAGGTACGGTTATTTTGATAAGAAACTCTTCTCTAATTAACTGACGTGTTCTGAGTATAAAAAGAGTTTCTTGATTCGCTTCAGATAAGCAATTTGAAAGTTGGTTAGTCCCATTAGTCTTTTATTTCCAGGTTCTAACCGACAAAAAACGACAGTACCATAAAGCATTCCAGAGACCGACATGATATTAGGAAGCATTTTAGCGTCCACTTCTTTATTGACGACAGCAGTAAGAGTGTAATCATTAAATATCCCAGTAAAAGGATCGTGAATTATTCCAAAGTCACCGTTTACTTCTTGACGAAATATTCGAGAAGATACTTGTTGAACTTCGGTGAAACTGAGAATATATTCTTTTGGCAGTAACAACCCATAAGTGTCCATTAGTCTTGAGTCTCCGTTGGTTCTGACTTGTTAAACGTTGAATGAATAAAAGTGCAGTTAAAACTTGAGAATTCAGTCTGTCTGACTCTGTAGTTATAACCGATTGCATCCATTCCTTCAACTATGAAGTTAATAACTTCATCATTAACAAACTTTCCTAATTCTCCGTTGAAAGCTATTAAGATTGAAATTTCTGATTCAGTTGAATCGCTTTGTACCCATTTACCGATTTTATAAACCCAGTAATACCCTAAAGACTCTAGCTTTAAGTAAAGTTCCTCTTTCTTCTCGTGTCGGTAATCTGGTAATAAAAGTTTTGCGGCTACATATTTTGCGCTGTTAATTTTGTTAATCATCTTCCCACCAATTGTCCCTTTCAACTTTGTATTCAACGTCTAGAAATGTATCTCCAGTAAGGATACATCGATAGAATCGTTCTATTCTATTTGAGTATTCTCTAGCCCAAACTAATCGATAATCATGCTCCTTTACTTCTGACATTATTTTGTTACCCCATCCTCTCCCCTTGTGACTCTATATAAGAGTACAATTCTTTATTAGTGACATACTTTTTTGCAAGTATATATTTTTTAGTTTTGTAAGTTGTCATTATCTTCGTTTAAGTTGTTGTAAGAAATAGCTCTATCTATCGTTATCATTGAATCTTCTGGTAGTTCTGCACCCTGACAAACCATCCTGATTTTATCAAAATGAGTTAATTTTTCACGTGCCATACCTATTGTTTTCTTCATGAATGAATTGCTCATTAATTTAAACGGTGAAAGTTCAGAAACTATAATGAAAGCATCTGCTGAACAGCTAAAATCTCTGAATAAGAATGCAACACAGATAACATCGACAAAAGACGCACATTCAACGCGAAAAATAGTAGGGTATCCTTTACGGTTGGTCAACTTAATTGCTTGACCAATAAGTTCGACTATTTCCTCTTCAATTGATTCTGGAATTTCGTTAAGCCTTGTCAAAGTAATCGGACTTTTCATTGTTATGTCTCCTGCCAAATTAGACCGTGTTTCGTGATTTTTGAGGTAAACCCTTGCTTAATCATTAGCTCGTGAATATAAGGGTTATCGATGCGCTGTAGATCGATAGACCCGTCATTAATCCTACTCTTAAGGAATTTATAAACCTGCACAGACGGAATCTCTAGTTTCTCTTGAACAAACTCCTCTAGTCCTTGTTCTACAAATTCTGCATTTTCTTCTTTTAGCGACTCTTTTTTGTCAAGAAGCCAAGTGTCTAATATCTCGTCAACTATTGTGTTATTGAGCATTGGTTCTCTGACAGTTGAACAATACTCATTAAACAATTGAATCACTTCTTTTAAGGGAATTTCAGAGATTATAGACAACGTTGTCAATATATCAACGCAAAAAGTTTTAAATTCTTTATGCTCTGATTTCATGTGAGTTATTGTCTTTCTTATAGCTTGATACTCGTTCAGAATTGAAGTATCAAACCAGAAGTTTTTTAACTGCAAAGAAAGTTCAAAAATTTCTATTGTCTCAATATCGATAAATTCGACATCTGACGATACTACTTTCTCGAACCGAAATGGCATAGAGCGCCGGATTAATTCCTCACATCCAGGGTACGCCCAAATTGGAGAAATTGAAGAAATTACCTTTAATCCGAATGTACAGAATTCCTGGGTTTTTCCACCAGGCAACGCAATTTTAGACTGGCTAGTCTGACGACTGCATCCTGATTTCAGCATCCCAAAAATTGAGTCAGGAGAAGTAGGAGAGATACGAACAGGACGTAAATCATCCCATACTAAAATAGTATTCTGTTCAAGTTGAGTAGCTCCGTCTTCAGGGTGAAGAATGAATTTTCTATTGTTTAACTCATTCCGAATACTTGCAGTTGTAGCTGACTCTTGCAGAATATCAACCCCGTATAAGTTATTAGCAAACATCCCCGCTTTGCTTTTACCAGAGCCACTTTTACCTTGAAAGAAACAGATAGGGAGTCTGTTACTCATGGCAGAAGGGGTACAGATATAAGCGAGAATTAACGGAATTTGAATCTCTGAATGCGGTAAAGAAACACAAGCCGTAAAAACTGTGTAAATCTTGTCGTAAAAAAAAGAGAGAGAAGAAACGTCAATAACTTCGTTAAATGGTGTTAAATTCTTCTCTCTTTCCTTAGAGAAATCAATGAATTTGTCAGCCATTAGAAACAATATTGTTTAGCAGATTAGAGATACTAGAAGCTGAAGCCTTCACTACTGGAGAAGTTGAAGTTTTCATTTCTTCTAACCGTTCAAAACACGACTTTAAATTATGGGTATCATCATTGTCAAATAAGAACTTTGATAGTGACTGACGATACCAAGTTAACCTTGTTTCTAATCGTTCTTCTGTCGTCTCTCGTTTACCTCCACCACCCCAGTTTTTACCGTTATTTTGAGAAGACGGTACTTCAAACTCTGGAATTACTACAGGGGAATTAGTCGGTTCTGCTGACAAAAACTCAGCTTGATACTCTTGCTCTAATGCTGGGTCTTGTTCTCTGTAAAACTTAGCAACATACCGAAACTGGGAATCAGAACAATTCAGCACCCCTTTACAGTCTCCTTTAAAGGTATGTACTAATTTATTAAACACCTCAATTAGAAGATCATCCCAAGGGGTCGGACTGAATTTTTTCCCGTACATCTCAATATCTTTTTTGAGAAGTTTAAGAACACAGTTACGACCTTCAACAGTAAACTCTTGAAACTTTGACTCGTCTTGATTCCACTGCTTACAATTTGATGAATAAACATTTCCTAAGACAACCCAGAGATATTCCTCATCATGCTTAACCGCTATCCCTTCATAGGAAAGAATAGACTCTACGTTATCTCTCCAATTTGGGGTCAAAATTAAAAACGGGTCATCAGCCTTACCTTTGACTTTAAACATCAGTTTTGTACTCCTTTTTGCAAGCGTTTACAAGGGTCAGCTCATCACCTAATAATGCGGAAAATCGTTTCATATCATAAGTAATGAACCCTCTAAATATTGTCTGAACTTTTGGAGCGACAATAATGAGACGCTGAAAAATATCAGGACGAAAGTAAGTAAGGTTTTTCATCTTCTCCTTAAACTCATCATCGATAATTCCTTTTGCTTCTACATAGAATCTGTCTAATTGAGGGGAAACATTTTCTATCGGAATTTCAAGAACTGGTAAAGATAGCATCTCTTGAATACCGTCAATCCGAAAGTCACACCGCCAATCCTGAGCTTTATACCAGTTAGTTTGAGGACGAACGATAACAGGATTCTCATATTTAATCCGAGTAACTCCATACCGTTTTCTAAGTATATGAAATACTTCTAACTCAAAGTTAGACCTGTACTTTCGACCTCCCCATTCTGGAGTGTTAGACTGTATTCTCCTCATCTTGTTTTAACAGAAACAGTACCTCTTCCATTACTTCTTTAAAGTTGACTTCTTTAATTGCAAGTAACGGTTTTAACATACAAAAAACTGCGTAGACAACAAAACTACGATCATAAGTTACCCAACGTTTTTTTGAGATAGCTTGATGAGTATTTTCTCCTTTAAGAAAACATTTCCTCAAAATAGTTAACCCGTTAGGAAGTAACATTCTTGGATCAATCTTGATTGGCGAATATTTAATATCTTGCCAATGCACCATATCCTTTAGTTTGTCATCCATCAAAACGGTTCTCCTAAATCCACTTTTACCAGTTCTTCAATCGCTTGATTGTGTCCATAATCGGCAATTTTTAGAACAGAGTCAAGTATTTTCAGTGACTCTGTGTGATGTATTGAGACAATCATTTCGCAGTATTGAGCGAACAATTTATTAGATGATTCGATGTTCTCTCCATCATAAATAAACTGCTTTTCTGCCTCTTCTAACGTGAAGACTGAATAACACCAAGAGTTGTAATAACACAAGAAATGGTTTACTTCTGGCAAAGAAGCACCAGAATTAGACAAGTTAATAAATCCCATTAGACTTATTTCCCTATTTACAATACTTGATTGAAAAATCAACGATGCCCCAGAAATATCTGCTTCGACTTTCTGCAAGCTATCGGTTTTTCAACGCTGCAAACAATATTTCATAAGTAAAAAAAAGTCAACACCTAAAAAATATAATTTTTGCTTATTGACTGTACCTACACTCAATAAAAAAATCTGTGCTTGACAAAGTCTGAAAATTTGTGAGATTATATTTTTAAGAAAATTGCGAGAGAGAAAAAAATAATAATAGGACGGGGCGGGCGGGCTACTAGATAATATTATTAATACTTGACAAGGTAATTAAAATAGAGGGCGGGACTAAAAGTCGGGGCGGGAATAAAGACAGGTATTTTATTGTTCAAAAAGTGTACCTACGAAAGTGTACCTACACATTTTTTTATAAGAAACATACCTCTTTAGACGTTGGACAATTGATTGGACATCGCCTCTTTTAGTTCATTGTCCCACCAACCTGGCTTTCTTTCGTAGTGCATCTTTAACTTAACAGTCTGAGATTTTCTCGTAGCTTTGGACGGAACAATAGAGCCAGTCACTTGCTGCTCATACTTGGTTAGTTTCGCCCAATTCACTACAACGATATGAGAGAGATATTGACGAGTTGAAGTTGTCGTCAGATTATACCCGGCCCTTTTCTTAGTTCCTCTATGGCTTCTTACATTGATGGGGTACACCAAAGTATTGTCAGTGAAGGAACAGAGTTTTTCTAACATAGCCTCACCCTCCGTTTCTGAGTCAGCGTATACACAGAGAGGGCGACCATTACTCATATTTGCTTCACAACGAATGTTCCCCTTCATAAACGCAACTCGACGAGTGCTAGCGGTATTACCGGAGAGAACGGTATGGATATTTTCCCAACTAAGTTTGACCCGGTTGCAGTTAGGAACTGATAGCTTAGAGCGAACTACTTTGGATCGACGTTCATTAGTCCAGTACGGTGGTTGTTCGTAGTTTATGAAATGAAACTCTACCTCAATCCCGTTATTCTCAGTAATCGGAATATCATCCCAACCACCGTTACTAGGAAGCAATAACCCGATGTCCCGGTTATCGACGATTGTCGAGGTATTGGCGATATCTAGCATCTGTTGCTTAATGAACTCTGAACGCCCCCGTAGAGTAAACGTCTCACTGGGGACATCTTTGTTAGGGGTATATTCAATCTGGCGTTCTGTCCCGAATAGATTGAACACTCCTTTATTGACTCCGTCTAACCCCAAGTATTCATCTAGTCCACGAGCTAACGCATATCCAGACTCAATACAAGCGTCTCCAAATTCATCGATAAATTCTTCAATATTATTTCTCAGCCTGTCAGATTGAATAGATTCTATTTTGTTACGAAATGCAGAAGCGAATGACCACTGTTTACCTTTCTCCTCACCCCAATTATCGATAGTTGCTCCACTCACTCCTAACGTTCCTAATGCTTGTCTGAGTCCTGGGATTTTCGCTGCTTTTTTAATCAGAGAACGAACGGACTGATAAGCTTTTAAAACCATTGATGTTAAAGCGGTTCGTCCAGCAAGCTGTAAGAATGAACCCAGTTCTTGCAACATATCATCGACCGCTTCATCTCCTAATTCCTTCATCAAAAATGCTGCCATCGGCATATTAAAAGAAGCGATTATAGCCCCGGGAACTGCACCACAAACTAAGTACCCGAAAGAACGTCCTAATATTCCGAACATTCGCTCTTCAACGTTTAGCCATGCTTGTTGAATTTGCTTGTCTAATTCCTCGTCTGTAGCCGCCCAATTAAAATTCCAGATAGTGTTAAATGCAGCAACGCACCATCCCCATATTTTCTCAAAATTAATTGACCTGAAAAAGTTGCCAATTCTCTCGGTAAAAAAACCGATGAATGAGTCTAACCAATTGCCTCGCTTAATTGCAGAAGTAGATATTTTTTTTCCACGAGGTGCTATACTTTTGCTCGTAATTCTTGAGCCTAACGTTGATACTTTGATGACAGTTTTAGCAACGGCGGCAGCACTCATAATTTCTTTAAAGATAATTATTCAAGGTTAACAATTAATTCTAAGATATCTTTTAGAATTTGACGACCTGCTAGACCTATCGCTATTCCTAGCAGGATATTCGTCATTCTCTCTCGTTTTAATTCCTTAACCGCTATCCTCAATTCTTCTAGTTTAGTTTTCTGTCGTTGTGTTAAATCTTCAAGTTCTACTATAGCTTGACGAATTGATTCAACATTTTCCTCGATTTTTAGAGACAACGATAACGTTCTCTTTTGAACAGCTAGCCGAATACTTTCTGAAGCTTCTCTATGTTCATCAGACATAAATATTATAGATAAAGATGCGTTAATATTAGCGTGTTTTTAACCGTGTCACAAAACGGTAAAACGCTGTTATCGTTGTGATGATGAGTTAAGAAAAAATTCATGGCTTCAGCAATTACTTTTACATCTACCACTTTAGAAGGACAAGTTCTAGAGTCAATTGAGCGAATTGCAGACCTTCAAGTTCAAGCTGATAAAAATCCGAATAATATCAGTACGGTAACTGCTTACAACACTAATAGTCTGACAAATATTCTGACAGTAACTCTGTCAATTCCAGTCTCTACAACTGTTGGTACAACTGGAAAAATTGAAACAACAGCAGTAGAAAATTACACAGACTAATACTTGTATAAATAATAGTAACTAAAGCTCGGGCAACAAGCTCATCAACTGCGGCAAGTCGTCGTAAAGGTAGCCAAAGGGTAGATTGTGGAATTATGGTCGATTCTAATTCCTACCTTCCTTTTAAGGTTCCTGAATGGGTTGTAGTGTTAGCAACTAAGGATGTTTTTGACAAACAGCCTCAAGTCCTAGATTCAGCGACTCTTTTTGTACCAAAGAAACCAACAAGAGAGCCGGACACTGACGATGAAAATTTGCCGACTATAGGTACAGGTACGAGTACACCTCGAAATGTCCGAAAGCAAAAAATTATCACTATCGCTGACGACAATACTCCATCTAAATTTATTGGTAGATCTTTGAAACTTTATCTACCATCCAATACAGTGCTTAAGCGACGTAACACACCTTATGGGCATCGAAGTTTTCGAGTACCTGTAGCAGCAAATATGACCTGTCTTCTTTACTTCTGCAAAAAGTTATTTACTGACACAAAAGTAGTCGCTTTTTCTGTGGGGCGAACTAAAGTCCCATTAAGTGGAAATGATGTAGATATTGCTGACTTAGGTTCATTAATGGATGCTGAAGGTGCAACCACTAGCGGTGGTGCAGGGTAAAAATAGTAGAGAGGTTAATGAACCTCTCCTTCAGCACTTGTTGAGAAAATGAATAATGAATCAGAATGGGAATTAGTATTTTCAGATTTTAAAAAAGACGACAATCAACCTCTACAAATAATTCAACTTCCAAGAGAATTTTACAGACATACCATTCGGATTGAAGTTGTAGCAGATAGTATTCCTGATACTTGGAAAACGGCAGGATGGTTGTATCACCGTCTCTCTCCTCCTGATGATATAAATCGCATGATTTATGACAGTAGAATCGTACTGGTAAACTGTCAGCAAGTTATGGAATTAACCCCGGTTACTGACAGATTTTACCTTGAGTATTTACCTCATCGTTGGTTTCTCTGGCAAGACATTAAAATCTGGTATTGGACTAAAGCTCGTTAACCGTCACGATTAAAATCACCGATATTTTGCTCAGTAATTTTTACGTCTTTATTCTGGGTTTTCAACCAGTTTAAGAATGAGTCCCAATCTTCAGAATTATTCATTATTGACGCTACCTTAGAAGCGTTAGTCAAACTATTAACAAGAGAAGAATAAATCTCTTTTTTTGGATCTCCGTTAGGGTTGACTTTTCTAAAGTGAACAGCGCGAGTTATTGCAGCAGCTTGTAACAACTCCATTAGAGATGACTGAAGATTAGCTTTTCCTGTCAATTCCAACGTTTTTACTGTTGAATTACTCTCGTCTAATATTTCATCCCAATTATTTTTATTCACGGTAAATAATTGAGGAATCTTAGTGTTAACATCTTTGACATCAAAACCTAAATAATCAATAACCGCGTCTACCATCTCCTCAATTCTTACCCCTGATTCTCTGTTTAGTCCAGCAGTTAGCATAGTTCGGTGCATCATATCTAACTGAATTTGCTGTTGAATTAACACGGTAATTACCTGACTGTAAATTTCGGTAAACGCTTCTGCTTGATTAGCTAGAATAAACGTCTCTGATTGATTCCCCCCTTTTAATGGGTCAATATCTTCTACCTCAATCTTCTGAGGAAATTGTCCGGTAACTTCATCCCATCGACCGAACCACCAGATAACAAAAGACGCAAGATTTGGTAGTACATAAGGTACTTGCCCTTCTCCTTCATCATCAACTAATGACCCTGGAACTTCAATAGGAGAAAGATTGTATCCTACTGAATCTAGTACCATCATCAATAATTCTTTGGTATCTTCACAACATTTACTCATCTTATCATCCTCTCCTGAATCGTTTTTAGAGTTGCCGGGTTTACCGGGGTTTTTTGGAGTTCTTTGATTAGGTTCATCTCCTTTTCTATTATTACCGTTACCGTCTCCAGAACTACTACTATCACACCCTTCATTTCCTGTGGGATTACAGTCATATCCATCCTCACAAATAATTGCAGTATTCCATTGTCTAGAACGACGAACTGTTACATCTCCTGTGTTTTGATTCTCTGTTGTTACTGTTTCATCTTTAGGTGGCCCTAAATGCTCTTTAAACTCAGCAAAAGTACCAGTAAAAAATCCAGTCATTCGAGATGTAAAATTTCGTTTACTTTCGCGTAAAACTTCTCCACTTATACTTTCGTCAAAAGCATACTCATCGAGTCTAAATCCATACGGTAAAACTCTACCTCCAAAAGCATCTAAAGGAGTAGGTTCACACTTTGGCTCACTCATAATTGCATGAAAATACCCACTTTTAGGTGAGTTATCAGGTACTTTTCTTTTATACTCAAAACTCGCCTCATTTATGTAGCTAAAATAATAAACAAATCGGTGCGACTTTCCATCATCCGCACATTCAGGTAATTGATGCTCTGGCTTCCCGCCCCCCATTTTTTTTCCTCCACTTCCGATACAATGTGGCGGCTTCTCTTTCTCTTCATCACCTCCATCATCTTCTCCCCCTTCTTCACACCCCGGTTTTTTCTGAATATTTGAATGAGTTATTACCCCAAACAATTTATATACCTCTACGACAAAACATCCGCGCACTACATAGTCAATTGATATTCCGCCTGGAAATTCTACAGAACCACCACCATCAGGTTTGACCCCAACCCCAAAACCACCAGCACTTACTCCCTTCTCTCCTTCTCTATCCCAACTAACTCTACCTGCACCGCCTGGAAGCTTTCCCTCAACACTTTTGAACCCTTGCTCGTCTACCTCTGCTGAGAACGGTAAATCAACGACTCCTACCCCTCTTCTCTTCTGTGTCGTTTCCTTAGACAGGTCTATTCCTGCTGTCTTGTTCTTTCTCTCCAGGTAATCCTGTCCTTTTATCGTCTGTCCATCTCTCTCTCTACTAATCAATGGGTCACTTGCCTCTTCTTTCGCTTCTCTCCTTAACTGCTCTACCTCACGTCTCGTTAACCCCGTTCTCTTGATAATCCCAGTTGTTGAATAGCTCCATCGACTTGGGTCGTTATAGGATAGTTTTGGCATCGTTTTAACAGTATATGTTTTTTAGAAAAATTAGTGTAGGTACGCAAGTGTACCTACACTCAAAACTCAAAGTAACATATCTCTTTCGGTGGACTCCTCAAAGTTTTTAACCACGTCTTCAGTCCACGCTATTTCAAGCATTGGGGTTAGTTTCGTGTTGATGAAGTAAATCAATTCATCGTCTAACTTAGTCCCATCTGCGGTTAATTTCTCTAACTCTTTTTCAATGTCAGTAGACGGGTTTAATGTACAGCGATAGTTAGAGATAGAGTCAGCGAGTTGGATTTCATTACCCTGTTCGTCAAACAACCGTGTTTTTCTTAATATCGAGACTCTGAGAAAATCGTCAAATTTGAATTCTTGCAGAAAATATTTAAACAGCATAAGTTGTAGAAACGCGAATTTCTGTTCCTGATTTTATATTATTTAGTTTAAAACTCGTCAGAGAAGTTTCAGTATTTATATAGTTTAAGCTAATAAAGGAATCAGCTCGAAGGACGGCGGCGTTAAGCAAATAATCATCTGGGGGGGAAAATCTTGCGATATTAATAGGGACAGCAGGCCATCTACCCCCTTCTAAAGGATATGGTAGACTCCCAATAGCAATCGAATTCATTGCCGTTGTCTCATCATTCACCGAACCTATTCTAATAATAATGTGAACGGTACAAGAATTTCCTATCCGAGAATAGTATCCAGCGTTAGTTTGATAGGAGATATCGAATGAAGTTAAACTGTTCATGTCAACAATTAAAGGACTAAATGTGCCCTCTTCTATCGGTAAGTTTCCTCTGTGATAAATTTCATTATCAAAGACAAACGCTTGATTGTTCAGATGATTTAATCTTAACGGATAAGGGTTTTCCCAACTTCCATCTCCATCTCTATCTGCCAAAATAAAAGTATTGTTAGCGTCTCGCCTCAACCAACTTCTGCCAGCATCGTGAACTGACTTAATAGCAAGCTGCTTGTCAATCTCTAATTCATTCTCAAATTTTTCGTGAGTATGTCCACCGTTAATCAGACTCAGTAAATATTCAAAATTCATTGAACATATCTCCCAACTAAAATGTACTCATACGGCATTGTAACAGTAATAATGTCATCATTCGTCAATAGTCCCCAACCCTTGTTCTCTAATGAGATAGAAATCTGCTGATTATCGTTTAGCGGCAATTCTCGATAGATTGAGTAGTAGTACGGCATTTGAGAACCTACCGCATAACTTGTCATAAATACGACATTGTCTAATTTGTACTGAATTTCGATGTGTTGGTAATTAGAAATTAATTCTCTTAGTTTCTCTTGAGATTATAACGCTGTTTCATCTTTTGTTCTACTGTACGTCAACGGAGCTTGCAACAAGTTTCTAACGTTAACAAAGACATCGAATTTCTGTATTTTAAACCGACCTTGAGAGTTAGTGAGAGACGGTAAAGTATTTGAGATACTTGTAGATACTGTATCAGTCGTAGTATCCTTATTCAAAGATACTATTTTAGTTCCGACAAACTCGTAATAACTGTTAGTCATTATGACTCAAATTATCGATAGTGAATGTACTGTAAGGATACCAACAATTGAGCTAATCAGCAACGGAGTAGTTACGGAAACTGCTAGCTTTACTTACCTTGATATCCTAGAAAATTACTACTCTAAGTTCTACTCCAGTCCTAAAATTCTTGACTGTCGTATCGTACTGGAACAGTTGCAGCTTAACTATAAAATCAAGTCATTGTTCAGAAGCGTTCGATATCTTGACCAGTCTCCTACTGTTGTACAGAGTAACGCAGAAAAAATAGCGAACGTTCTTAACTTTGAAAATGACTATCGTGTTGATACAGGTCATGCTATAGAACTCACAATCTTTGATACTGACGGAGTTCGTAGAACGTTAATCTCTTACTACAACTTTGGATTGAACAATAATCAAGCGGACTTAATTACACCATACCTAACGGTGAATGATGTAGACATTGCATCTAGAGATGACGGACTAATCTTTCAGATAAAAACTCCAGAAAGCATCACTAATTTTTTGACTACTGACTACATGACAATCACTGGATGCTTTATCTTTAGAGGAAAGATTCAATACGATACTATTTTGTGAGTACAATGGAGATAGAACGAAATGAATAATGAGGAACTGTATAGAGCGGTATTAAGTCAAGGGTATGATGACACTGAATTGATGAAAAAGATTGATGCAATCAACGCACGATTAGACAATATTGAAACAACTCAAAAAGAAGTACAGTGGTACATCCCGTCGCCTATTTCAACCAATGGAATGACAGCTACTAGATTTCAAAAATTTTATTCTCGTCCTGCTGGATGTGCCGCCTGGGATTTAATGACATTTCATGTAGGTGATCGTAGACCAGAATATTCCAATAATCGAGAAGAATGTCGCTTTGCTCCTTTAGCTTTTCTTTGGGGTAAAGCAGGGTGGCAAGCTTCATTTATTGAAAATCAAACTCGACGATTAGAAAAAACAATTCTATTTGAGGGTAGAACATCATTTAATTTCTCTGTAAACATCACCGAGTCTTCAACTGGAATATGGGTAGATATTTATGAAAAATACGGTACAGAATGGAACACCTATGGCGCAATATATGATTTTACCTTAAGCTGGATGCCTATCGCATTCTAATAATTATGACTAAAGAAAGACGGTACATCACGATTTCTGGTAAAGACAGTTTAGCTATGGCGGTGGTGCAACAAGTTAATCACCCAGAATTGAGCTATACCTACTTATTTTCTGACACAGGTGCAGAGCTTCCAGAAACTTATCAATGGTTAGCTGATATCGAAGAAAAAATGGGTTGGAAGATTGAGAGAGTCGGTAGAAGTATAGAAGAAACAATCAGGAAAGATGGCGCACTTCCTTCACCGCTCAGACGTTGGTGTACTGAGAAAATGAAGATTAGACCAATGAAAAAATTTTTTGACTCAGGTATCGCTCATGTTTATTTAGGGATTAGAGCTGATGAAAAAACCCGGGTATTTCCGTTCGAGAAAAATACTCGTCAAACTCAGATAATCCGACATTACCCATTGGTTGATGCAGGTATCGATCAACGCGGTGTATGGGCGATTTTAGACGGCTTACAACTACTCCCTCCTACTTTCTTCTGGCAACAACTTTGGGATGCCGTCAATAATCGTCTTAATCGGGGTTGGAGCGACACATTATCCAGCACTGAGAAACACTTACTATTCTCAGGACGCACCAGAAGCAACTGCTACTTTTGTTTCTATCAACGTCATTACGAATGGATATGGTTAGCTGATACTCACCCAGAGCTGTTTGAGAACGCGGTAGAGCTGGAGAATTTGAACGGTAGAGGATTTACCTGGATTAAGGACAAACCGTTGACTAAGCTTATACAGGATCGTGACCGAATTTTTGAGAGAAGAGTGCAGGAAGTGATTGAGTACATCAACAATCGAGGTGCAATTTTTACTGACACTGAAATCGCTAATACGAGTTGTGGGATGATGTGCGGTAAATAAAGACAGTAATTTCTCATCAATCCAACCGTACCTACGCAACCGTACCTACACTTTCAACTCTAAGAAACAGATACCGTTAAAAAGTAGCTGAAACCCCGATTCTTTCGTAAAACAGATATCCCTGCCAAGAAAAACTCGTGGGGCCGGGTGAGAATTGTCGAGTAATTAGGGGTGATCTCGTTATCATCCAAAATGAAAATGCAGTCAGGGTGATTTTCTACGATACATTTCTGTTCTGAGCATTGCTGACAACGAAGTGAAATCAGCCCCAATCGAGCGGGGTCAAGGGTGAACGTAGTGAATCCGTAGGACTTGCCCTTGATGACGTGAGTGGGGCTGATAAGCTGAGGATTTACAGCAATGGTCAAGTATGGGATAGTGAGTTGCTCAGTTTGGTAGTACGATAGGTAGTTGATGAGTAAGGAATGAGTAAAAAGTAGGGTCAGTTAGTACAGTTGTATGAGCTGAAATTACTGGTAAATATGAAGGGTAGGGAGGACGAATAGTGAAAGTTTAGAGGTAGATTGACTCATTACTTTCAATTTACGAGTTAATTGCTGATTGAGAACAGCTAAGAGAAGTGTTTGGCTAACCAGAGAGATTAAGGTGATAGAGAGGCTTGCGTATTCAACTCCTAGAAAAGAGAAGGCTGAAAACATGAATATCTCTGGATTACTATAGAGATAAAAACCTAAGACATTGCTGACAAGTGGAGGAGCAATAACGATCGCACTGAGAACGATTGTTGTCCCTAATGTTCGTCTGCGATTTTTCATCAATAACATCAATTGACCGATACTTGCACAAACTAAAATAAAACTTGCATTCAAGAGCAAGCCGAATACTACAGTTGATTTATTTCCCCAGGAATCGTTTGAAAACAGTGCAAAAAAGCTGATAGGAACAGAAGCAATTCCTAAATTAATTGCGATCGCCACGACAGCAGGACTTTTTTCACCCCAAATTAAATCTGAGATTAAATTCGCTTTTTTTGTAAACTTTCCCGGAGTATATTGCAACCAATCTTGAACCGTTGAGCGGTGTGGAATTAGGATCGGAACAAGGATTAAAAAGAGTAAGATTATTTGCGAAGATAAAACTTGATAATCCAAAAATTTAAAGTTCTGAACGGAGAACCCTAAGCATAGTATTGTCAAACAAGCTGTCATCCAATAACTGAGTCGCTTGCTGATAATCGTGGCTGTGGGATTGTGAAACAGACGCTGAATTCCGTGCCAGATTAATCTGAGTCCGACTACATAATTTGCTAGATAAAATAAGCTGAGATGAAAAACTGTTGCACCAATAGGAAGATAAAACCAACGCAATTTTTGGAGTTCTTCAATATAATAATCAGCTTGGTTATCAAAAACTCGATGTTGGGGAATCTCAGACAGAAAATAAGGCAGAAGTGCAGATGGAGAAATCAGTTTCATAATATCCCATCCATTTTTGAGATTGGGTGCATGGGGAAATATCATGGTAAAAGTAAACAGCGTCATCAGCACAACTGCACTTGCTATCCAAGGTTTCAATCCAAATAAATTCCCTCTAATTAATCCAATTAATATTGCAATACTCAGCACAACAGCACATCGCATGATTAGGAGAAAATCAAAGCCTAATATTTCTAGAATATTCAGTCCACCTAAAAGCCCCACCCCAAGCTGTAATGGAAGTGCTAAAGCAACGGCTAGATACAATAAACAAGGAACTCCTAACAGTTTGCCGATAAAAATACGAGTGGCAGACTGAGGCGTGAGTCGTAAAAAGTTGAGGGTTCCGCGTCGTTCTTCTTCATCTAAGTCTCGAATTAACATATAAGTACCAATGGCTAAAACTGCCGCCATTGAACTTAAACTTAGAAGTGTAAAAACATTGAACCAGGTATACTTTACAGACTCGACGATAACCAGTTGAAAAATTACAAATTGGCTAATCAGAGACAGAACAATCGCAGTAGTCAAACTCCGAAGGTTGAGACGACCTTTCAGTTCTCGCAAAAGTTGGGGATTGAGTTCTCGAATTGGATTCAATAGGGTTTGATTCATTGTTAATTTTTCCAAGAAATTCAGAGGAAGTTATATCATGTCCGGTCAAAGGCTAATGAGACAATTGGGTATTGTGCTTCAGAAATAGAATATTTTTGCTAGCCCTAAAGCACAACTACAAGATCTCAATTTTTTGAGTGCTAAAGCACAACTACAAGACCTATGATGCTTGCTAACTTGAATGACCTGTTAATAAGGCTTTAGAAGTAGATTCACCTGCCTTTTTCAGTTGTTTACTTAATCGCAGATTGAAGAGAATGGTCATCATAACTTGACTCGCGATCGCCAGCAATATTACGGGAGAAGTTGTCTGTTCAATTGCTATAAATGACAACGGAGAGAATAGAAAAGCATAAGCTTCTTGGCTTGTTTTCAGTCCAAAGACAGCAGAAATTGTTACAGGTAAAATCAGTACAACTCCAACTGTTCCTGCTGCCCAGAATGTTCGTTTTGGCGTTTTCATCAAAAGAATTAATTGAGCCAAACTTGCACAAATCCAAATCAAACTCGCATTTAATAGCACAGCCGCAAAGATACCCAGACGTTCATCGGGTGAAGCAACCCAGATTGTTGTTAATCCAAACAAGATGATAACAATCAATAAATTTAATCCAATTGCAACTACCGCAGGACTGCGTTCTCCTTCGATTAAATCTGAGAGTAAATGAGCTTTTCCATTGACTCGTTCTCGTCGATATCGCGCCCAATCTTGCAAGGTTTGTCGTTGAGGAGATAATGCAGCAATCAAGATTAAGAACAGGAGTAGATTCCAGAATAAACCAATTCCGATGTAATCTCCATTGAGTTGAAATCTTTGGAGGGTAAACCCTAAATTAGCAACCGTAAAACAACCTGTAATCCAATAGCTTTGTCGCTTACTAAACAGAGTTGAGTTAGGATTTTGATAACGGCGTTCGAGTCCTTTCCACAACCAAAATGTCCATAAACCCAAGTGAAACAAAGAGAAACATAAAATCAAGGTTCCTGATATTCCTAACGGCAATTCAAACCACTGCAAGTCTTGAATACCCTCGTGATTGAAGGGATAACTTAGATAAGATGAGTCTGTTTTATTAACCAGATAGCGGAGAAGAAAAGAAGGAGAAAATAGATTCAGCCAATCTGCACCATCCTGATAGATGGGTTTATTATTTGCTATCAGTAAAAAGCTGAGAACAGCACCGCTCCCTAACCAAGATTGAAATCCACTCAGTCCTCCCGTCATTAATCCAAATAGCAGAGCAAAACTATAGAAAAAGGCGCAGCTTGCAATCACAATCCCATAAAATCCGAGAATTTCTAAAATTGGAAGTCCGCTCGAAACTCCCAACCAGAGATGATAGGGAACCATCAACAAAATCGTCAGGTAAAGTAAGCTCGGAACCCCGAATATTTTCCCGACAAAAATCCCTTTATAGGTTTGAGGAGACAGACGAATAAAGTTGAGCGTTCCTCGTCGCTGTTCTGTGGCTAAATCATTGATTAGCATATAGGTTCCGACGACAATTAGTGCGAAAAACCCGAATACACTCAAGACCATAAAAACTTCAGTCCAATAGTCACGCCACCACAAGGAAACATTAATCGCATCGGATGGACAGTTACTATTCATTAACTGACTAATTTCAGACAGTTTGACTTCTAAAGCTTCACGGTTAATAATAGGTGGACTTCCGGCTGCTGGAGAATAGAGTTGGTTACTGATTTGTTCGTATTGCTGTTGATATTGCAGATAGAGTGCTTTATCATTACAATATTCGCTACTAAGCCTAATAAAATGTAGACCTGTTTCTCGACCGATCGACAAAAAATAAACAAATAATTGACCCAGAAGAGACAGACCAATTGAGAGGGCTAAATTTCGTCGGGTTAAACGTCCTTTGATTTCCCGAAATAGTTGGGGATTGAGTTCGTTGATATGAGATAACTGACGTAGATTCATGTTAATATTCCTTATTTTGTCGGATCAATGATTCAGTCGATTTTGAGGCTATGAAGCTTGCTTGTGTTCGAGTTTGAGAAAGATCGATTCGAGGCTTTCTTGAGTTGGAGAAAATTCAGTAATCGCTACATTATTTGCCATCAGCTTTTGCAAGAGTTTCGCACAATCTTTTTGACCTCCAGAAAACTGAACTCGGATTTTCTGGGTATGAGGAATGATTTCCCAGCCTTCAACTTGAGGGTCAGCCTCCAACTGATTAATTAATTGATCGGGTTGACCTAAAACCCCTATTAAAATATGTTGATGACTTAAACGTTGATACAGTTCTTGTAGAGATGCACTTTCAACTAAATAGCCGAGTTCCATAATGCCAATTGATGTACAAAAATCCTCTAAATCACTCAAAACGTGAGAGGAAATAATAATGGTCATCTTGGCTTCATGTAGACTTTTAATAATATCACGAAACTGCATTCGAGCAATCGGATCTAAACCCGAAACAGGCTCATCTAATAATAAAACGAGAGGTTCGTGAATAATCGTTCGTGCTAAACTCAGACGCTGCTTCATTCCCCGTGATAGCGTTGAAATCTGACTTTTGCGTTTATGGGTGAGTTGTACCAGTTCTAGCACATCATACAAACGACGCGATCGCTTCGGTTCTCGCAAATGATAAAGTCGCGCAAAGTAATCTAAATAATCCCAAACGCTTAGATCGTCGTACAAGGGAAAGTCATCCGGTAAATAACCCAAACGTTGTTTGAGAGTTGAATTAGTGCGATCGCGTTTTAACCGTTCGCCGTGAATGTAAATCTCGCCTGTGGTGGGTTCTTCCGCCGTTGCTAACATTCGCAGGAGCGTGGTTTTTCCGGCTCCATTCGGTCCGATTAATCCGTAAACTTCACCTACTCCAACCTGTAAATCAAGATCATTGACTGCGACATGACGATCAAATTGTTTCGTCACTCCGCGAGTTTCTATTGCCAGTTCTACCATCTTCAATATTAACGATTGCGTGAGAATCGGTCTGCATCCAGACTAGCCTTTCTCTACAGGGATCGTCACGGCATTTACGGAAACTCCATCAAATCTTTTTAATTTTATTTGTAATATTTTTAAAGTATACAGTTTGACATTTGAGAACTTCTAATAGGCTAGGCATTTTAACCAGAAGGCTAGAGGAATTCTACTCAAATTTAATCTCAGGTTTGTAATTAAAAGCCCAATTTTGATAATCTTCACTACTCATCTGTGACTCCTGCATTTGCTGTTCAGAAGCCTCTGTTTCCGTTGCGTAGTAACGCATTTCGCCCGAAGCACTACGAGTTTGCATTAGTTGGGTACGGGGTATACGACGCTGTTCGTAGCAAGTCAAAGCCTCTTGAATACTAGATGCTAGGGAACAACACAACGCCAG
>JBCBCI010000109.1:0-20340 GCA_038530755.1 Cyanobacteria bacterium J06592_8
TCTCGATTGAGGTCAAAAGACTGTAAGGCATTTTGCGTATTGGTTCGGAAAATATTCAGAATTTGCTGTTCGATTTGATTCATTGTTCTCTCTTTTAAACTTAATAGTTATACTGACTAAAAATCATCACCTCCGATTTCCCGGAGCTGTTTTATTCTCAAATTTTGCGACCGCAAAAAGCTATATATAGAAGCTATTTCGTCCCTTATATGCTGATAACTACTAAAAGAAAAACACAGGAGATTAGGCACGACGCACACGCTACGCGAACGTTTAACTCAAAGAACTTATTCGCCCCATAACTCTTCAAGGTAGGAATTCAAAAACAAATTTGCGATTGCTACGAACAGCTCACCATGGGTGCGCTTACGCACCCAATAGAAAGTAGTAGGAATCGGCAGTATTTTCGTAAATTTTTTCTATCGATAGCTTAATTGAAGAACTCAAAAAAGTCAATAATTTTCTCCGCAGCCATGGCCAGAGACATCCTTTATGGGAGATTTTGCTAAAGCTAATCAGGACGTTATACCAATTCTTTAAATTATAACTACAGATAAAGCCTTCAGAATGTAAGTTCGTCCAGTAATTGAAGCAATCACTTCTTTGGTCATCACTTCCAACCCCTGGGTAATTAACTGTGAGGATTTAAGTCCCAGTGTCACACCCGATTTCTTCCTGAACAAAACAGAAATTTACCTGAATAAAACAGGATTGTTTCGGTCGGAGACTTCAGTAACAATGAGATTGTCACAGAAGCGGGGATTTTCGTTGTTGAGATTACCTACTTTTCCCCACCGTCAAAAGCCATCAAATCTCGAATAATAGAGTCTGATTGGGTTGCTGTTAATCGCATTCAAGACTCAACCCAATGAACTTTAACGAAATGGGCTGAACGTCCCCACCAATCCTGCACAATGGAGACATCATCCACTTCTAAATTAAAAGGAATAGCTGTTGTCAAATATTGTTGCGCCCAACTGCCCAGTTCTGGGGCTACTTGAGTGGCAACTCCTGCCGCGACTCCTAAGCCCAACAGTTGTTCGAGTGGCCCCTTGGGTAAGGCTAGATGAATACCCATTGCAATGCCTCCGGTTAGCAACATTCCCACTGAGAGATTTGTTCCGCAGCGAGGATGAACTGCGAGATTCCATTCTCCACGGGTTAAACGGTGTTGGGCGACTTGAACGGCTTGTCTGAGTTGGCTAGTGCGAACAGACCCATAGAGGTAAAATCCCTCAGCCGTTGACATTCCACCTAGACGATCTTCTTGTGCGGGTGTTGCACTCTCTTCACTCAAAACCCAAACGCTGGCGTGTTCGAGGGCATGAACTTGTCGAGTCATTAGAATCTCTTTAACGCCCGGAACAAAGTTCAATTGATGCAAAAGATCGCGATCTTGGGTAGAACTTGGTGCAAACTCAAAGGGAAAAGAATTGGCGGAGGTAAAATTTGAAGTCATAGGTCTAATTTTTCTCAAGCTGAAAGGAGTTTAGGCGTTAGGAAGATTACTCGACAGGCTTACCGTCTCTGAAGGTTCCAGGTATCCGTTTTCCAGACGTATCAATCAAGGTTCCAGGGCCATGCGGAATACCGCCTCGTAACTCTCCTTCATAGCGAAGTCCGTTCGGGAAGGTACAACTGCCCTTACCATCGAGGGATTCGTTAAAAAATTGTCCTTGACAGCGAGAACCATCTTTGCGAGTAAAAGTGCCTTGACCAAAGGGCTGTCCGGCGAAGAATTCTCCTTTGAAGCGATCGCCATTCGTATAAATAAATTCTCCCTGACCGTTAGGTTGACTGCTCGTTTGGCCGCTGCCAATTTCTCGCACGACTTTAAACTGACCCACATAGCGATCGCCACTGGAAAAAATCACCGTTCCTTGAGTGATATTGCCGTCTCTAAAGACTCCGACAATTCGGGCATCATCAGCAAAAATAAATACGCCTTGACCATTCGGTAAACCATTCCGGAATTCCCCTTCATAGCGATCGCCATTGGAATAGACGTAGGTTCCTCGTCCTTCTGGTCTACCATTAGCAAAATTGCCAATGTAGTTATCACCACTCTCATAGTTACACTTTACAAATCCAGTCGGGAGTTGCCCTTGACAAACGGGAGGGCTTTGTCCAGCTCCTTGTCCCTGAGCATTACTCGGAGTTGCGCTGAGGCTGACAACTGCTATTTCCAGACTGAGCGTGGCTAAACTTAAAAATCCTATTTTTTGAACTAAGCGAAACATAACTCTAATGGGGGTAAATTTTTCTATAGTTCTTGATTTTGGTGGGGTAAGTTATCAGTTGTTTAGTTTCAATCTCAATCACTCACCCCGATATGCTTGGATATAATGACTCACTCTAATTTTGAGTGCCAATCAATCTCTATTCTAGCTAGATTGATTTGAGGATGCTTAGGAGGCTGTAAAGCCATTCAGGCGAGGGGTCGAAGGCTCTACTAAATTAAGTTCTCCATCTTCTGGTGATTCAAATTGACCCACTTCAATGGCGACTTCCCGCCCATTTTGCTCAAAAATCACAATCGGATCGCTCCCCACATTAAATTTAACGCGCTTGACGAGAACCTGTCCGTTGGCAATTTTCTGTCCGACACTCACATAACGACTGGTGGGTTCGGTGGGTGCCTTTAAAATTACTCGTGTTTCATCTCCAACTCGCATCACTCCAGTGACTGCGATCGCTTTAGCAAT
This sequence comes from Cyanobacteria bacterium J06592_8, assembly GCA_038530755.1. GTDB lineage: Bacteria > Cyanobacteriota > Cyanobacteriia > Cyanobacteriales > Microcoleaceae > Capilliphycus. The sequence goes on from JBCBCI010000109.1 coordinate 2,706, forward strand.
ATCAATCGAAGGCGGAGGGGGAAGCACAGGAGTCGGTTTAACGGCTGTTGGTGGCGGAGCGTTCGGATCGCGCCATCGCGGTAAAGGTTCTGACTGGGGTAACTCTGGCAAATTTGGAACTTGCGCCACAGGTAAGTCGGGAATTTTCGGGGGTGCGGGTGGAGTAGCTGGAGATCCTGGAGTTGCAGGTTGAGTTCCTGGTCTTCGGGCGGTTGTGACTCCAGCTTGGGCAGGACGTTGAGCGGGGGGTAACTCCGGTAGGCTCGGAACTTGAGCGACAGCTAAGTCTGGGAGTTGAGGAGATTGAGGTGATGCTTGTTGTCCTGGAGTCGGTTGACCGGGTCGTCCGGCTTGTCCATTGGGTGGAGTTCCTGGCGTTGGGGATGTGGCAACTATTCCAGTTCCAGCTTGTGGAGGGCGTTGAATACCTGGAGTACCTGGAATCGGCGGGATTTGTCCGGCTGGAAGATTAGGAGATCCAGTTCCAGGTGCTTGAGGCCCGACTGCTTGTTGAGGTTGAGCGGCAACCGTCCATTGAGGAGGTGTTGCTGCAATGGGAACATCCGGAATAGTGGGCACCGTTCTCGCGGTCAGGTTCAAGGACTCGGCCGCTTCTTCTGGATCTGGAGTCCGCTGTACAACTTGAGGCTGAAGCACACTAAACGGATCGTTGGGAGACGGACTCGGTGTGGTAGCAGGGGCAGCCGCTGTGGCATCTCCATTGGTACTGCCTTTAAGCTGACGCAATCGTTCTTCCGGCTTAGTCGATTGAATTAAACCCGCTTTAGCGGCGGTTTCTTCTTTCTGCTGTTCGACTAACGGTTCTTCAAATGCTTCTTTTTCTGATTCTTCTTCTGATTCTTCAGCGATTTCTTCCTCGTTTGTGGGTTCAGTTTCCCCGTCAGCCGTTTCATCCGGTTCGGGCGAACTCTCTGCTGTGGGGGTTTCTGGACTCGGTTCATTGCCTTGATCTTGAGAACCGCATCCCCCTGTCCATATTGTGAGTAACCCCAGTGCAAACACTACCATGAATTTACGCATTGCCCCTCCCTGAAACACATTCAATGATCATTAGTTAAGGATAGCCACAGTCTAACCGATCCAGCCACCCAGTCAATCTATCAATATTTCATAAAGTTTTTCGCAGATGAGATTAAAATGTGATTAAGAATTTGGGATCGGAAGTTGAAGGTGGTCGATTTTTAGTTATTTATTCCTAATTCTCCAGAGAATTGTGATTTTTTACGGCTTTTGTATCAGTATTCAACTGTTTTTTGATGGAGTGGATGGTATGATATCAATCAATTCACTTATATAGGATAGCTTGGCATGGCTTCAGTGTCTGTATCTCCTGTTGTACTCATCATTCTAGACGGCTGGGGCTATCGTGAACAGACCGACGGAAATGCCATTAAGGTCGGTAACACGCCTGTCATGGATAGTCTCTGGACTGCTTATCCAAGAACATTAATTCAGGCTTCTGGAAAAGCGGTGGGCTTGCCAGAAGGTCAGATGGGAAATTCGGAAGTAGGTCATCTTAATATCGGAGCGGGGCGAGTTGTTCCCCAGGAATTAGTCAGAATTACGGATGCGGTAGAGGATGGCACGCTACTCAACAATCAAGCCTTGAATCAAGTTTGTCAGGATGTCAAAGACCGCAATGGCAAGCTACACTTAGTCGGTTTATGTTCCGAGGGTGGTGTTCACTCTCACTTAAAACACTTACTCGGATTGCTAGATTTAGCTCAACAAAAGGGCGTTTCTGAAGTTTGTGTTCATGCCATTAGCGATGGTCGTGATACCAAACCTCAAGACGGTATCAACTCACTTCAGCAAATTCAAGATCATATCGATAACATTGGTTTTGGACGGATTGTTACTCTCAGTGGTCGCTACTATGCAATGGATCGCGATAAACGTTGGGATCGGGTCGAGAAAGCCTATCTCAATATGACGGTTGATGGTGAAGGTAGCGATCGTTCAGCCATTGAAATTTTACAGAATTCCTATGATGAAGGTGTGACTGATGAATTTGTCATTCCAATTCGGTTAGCACCAGGCGCAGTTGAACCTGGAGATGGTGTAATATTCTTCAATTTTCGCCCAGATCGGGCGCGACAACTGACTCAAGCTTTTGTCGATCCTGAGTTTGACGGGTTTGAACGCCAACAAATTCAACCCCTAAGCTTTGTTACTTTTACTCAATACGATCCCAATTTCCCCGTACAGATCGCATTTCTCCCTCAAAACCTCAATAATATTTTGGGTGAGGTGATTTCAGCGAATGGTTTGAAGCAATTCCGAACCGCAGAAACTGAAAAATATGCCCACGTCACCTACTTTTTTAACGGAGGTTTAGAGAAGCCCTTTGAAGGAGAAGACCGAGGCTTAATTCCTTCTCCCTCTGTCGCGACTTATGACCAAGCCCCAGAGATGTCGGCTGAAGCGGTCACAGAAGAAGCGATTGCAGCGGTTGAAAAGGGTATTTATTCTTTAGTTGTGATTAACTACGCCAACCCTGATATGGTCGGTCATACGGGCATGGTTGATGCCGCAGTCCAAGCGGTCGAGACAGTTGATGAATGCTTGGGACGGTTAATAGAAAGTATTAACAAAGCGGGCGGAACCGCAATAATAATCGCTGATCACGGGAATGCGGAATATATGCGCGATGAACAGGGAAATCCTTGGACTGCACACACGACGAACCCTGTACCGTTTATCCTGATTGAAGGAGAAAAGCGGAAAATTCCCGGACATGGAGGCGAGGTTCCTCTACGAACTGATGGCCGCTTGTCAGACGTTGCGCCGACGATTCTAGAAATTCTCAAACTTCCCCAACCCCAGGAAATGACTGGACATTCAATGATTTTACCTGCGGGTTACGAGGTCAAAGAAAGTAGGACTCCTGTGAAGGTTCGAGTCTAAACCGGAATTGTTGAGATTGCTGGGTAAGCGAGTCAAAAGTCTGCGATCGCCACTCAAGCGATACTCAAGGCTGATTAATTGTTGGGAATCCTCGCCATCTCTTTTTGCTGGCAACCTTCCGGAGCTAATCAACAAATGTTAAACTATCACAATGGCAATTAATCGTAATTGAAATGACTCTGACTGATATTTTACGAGGCATCTGGGCTTTATCTGCTCTAGGTTTAACAATTTTGGTCTTATTACATAGTCCGAAAGGAGATGGAGGACTCGGTATTGGGGGACAAGCTCAACTCTTTACCAGTACCAAAAGTGCAGAAACTTCGCTGAACCGAGTCACCTGGATGCTGGCGATTACCTTTATCGGCTTAACCGTTATTTTAAGTGCAGGCTGGATTGGTTAGAGGAAATTGAGGCAGTGTTTGAACGAATTAACTCATACCGATGGCTAGTTTTTATTGGATTGATTGCTGCTATCGTGAGTTTAATCTGGTCTAAACCGACCCCTGCGGTTGAAAATAGAATTCCCGTTCAACCTCATCCTCTACCCGTTTCCTTAGCCCAATGGCAAGATTCCAGCCAGAGTGGAGACTACTTTGATCAAATTGAAGCTCCAAAAGTGGGTCACTTAATTTGGTCTAGATTTCCGATTAAAGTTTATATTGAGGAGTCAGGCAATTATCAAGCTGATCGTTGGTATCGAGAGGTGGCGACTGCTGTTGAAGAGTGGAATGCCTATTTACCGTTAGAAATTGTTGAAGACTCCAACCTCGCTGATATTCAGATTTTTCACCGTCGCCCACCGCTAGAACCGGGAAATTTACGAGCAAGTTCAGCGGAAACTCGTTACCAAATTTTCGCGCTTCAGCTTGAAGATGGAACTCAAATGCTTTCCCATCGCTTCATTATTTGGCTGAGTCCCACTCAAACCGGAAAATATGTTAAATCTGCCGCTCTGCACGAACTCGGTCATGCGCTTGGAATTTGGGGTCATAGCCAAAGTGAAACGGATGTGATGTATTTTGCTCAAGTTCGACAACCGCCCCCGATTTCAGCTAGAGATATTAACACTTTAAAGCGGGTTTATTCACAACCCACTCGTTTAGGTTGGCGGGTTGTAGTTCAAAATAAAAGCAAGTATTAAAGTTAGAGAAGAGAAAAACAGCAGTTAATAGAGTCTTATTGATTACAGCTAACTTCGGATTTAGAGCAGAAATTTAGATTATTTCTGAAACAAAAATTTGACGCTTTTCCAGATAAAATTGATGGTTTGCAGAATCCAGTTCAAGATCAAACTCAAGAAGAATTCTACAATTCTGAATATTAACAGGGATAAAAACAGAACAAATCTTGCTGTAAATATCAACATTATATATCACTCAACTTGACTATTATTGTTGTATAGGGATAGAAATTTCAGGTTATGCAGTCCTGTTCATAAGCGGCTCAATATTCTATCTTCTAAATTTCTACAATGTAGGTTTGATGTCAATTTTCTCAGCAATTGAATTGCAGAAACAAAGTCATCAATTGTTGACATGAAACCGATCAAAAAAATAGTCAGATTTTAAAGTTGGTGCTACTATGTAAATGCTCACGCTGAATTGTTGCATTTTAACAAAAGGCTGAGTAGCATTGAATTCCATTGAGATAGTTGTAGCTGCTTTAGTCAGGTTTCAGGGCTAGAGCAGTTTTTGTCTAATCTAGATTAAATTAAAGAACAATTTCGGGTTAAAGCTTTGGAGAGAAAACTTTGGTATTCTTTATGAGTGATAATATAGGCTCCAAACCGATCTAAATGGGGATTATTCATTTGAGCATCAAATAACAGAAAATTTCGTTCTCTTAAACGTTCGACTAATTTCACCATTGCCACTTTCGAGCCTTCAGGAATTCGATAAAACATTGATTCTCCAATAAATGCTCCGCCAATGACTAACCCTAAAATTCCTCCGGCGAGTTCATCTCCTTTCCAAGTTTCAAAGCTATAAGCATATCCGGCATAATGTAAAACATGATAAATTTCTTTCAGTTCTTCAGAAATCCAAGTGGTTTCTCGGTTGGCACATCCTTCGACAACCGCCGAAAAATCCTGGTTAACGGCAAGACTAAATCGATTTTGGTTGAGAACCCGTTGTAGCGATCGCGGATAACGAAATCGATCGTCGAGAGGAATTAATGCTCTCTGACGAGAAGTATACCATCCTAAACTCTCATCGTCATTGTTTGCCATCAGGAAGTAACCTTGAGCATAACCCTGAATAATTGCCGCAACATCGTATTGCATAATCCGAGGATTTTGATATATTAATTGAGTCGTCTTCTAAATTATAAAACGCACACTAATGCTAGCATTTAATGACTGCCCCTTGCTGGAAAACACTTTAGAAAAGCTAATCACGAAAACCCAGAAAAATTGGGGCTATTTACAAATTAACAAGCGCATGGATGCTTACATCATTAATATTTTAGGGAAATCGGAGGATATACTCAAGTTTAAAAGTAATGAATCAACCCATTCTTATCGTCTATTCTGGTACAAACGCCCTGAACCTTCTGTCTTTGTACAGTCAAAAACGACAAAAACTTACAATCGCTTGACTCGCACCTACGACAAGTCGAAAAGTTATCAAGTTTGTTTCAAGCAAGAGGCGAACTCTTTGGAGTCTTCCATCAATCAACGGTTTGCGGACCTTGTTAAGCAGAAAATCATCCAGGCTCACGATTCGGGTAATGCTCCCGCAATTGCGATTGTTCGCGCCTAGATGCCTCTATCTGACTGAATCGAGAGGGAAACGATATAATTTGATCAACTTTAACTTTGTCCTCAATTGAGTCTAACGCTGTTTTAACCCCATGTCTGAACCGATTACCCCGATTACACTTCCGCCCGCCGCAGATCCCCTAAAGGAGGGAGAGTGGCTACAACTCGCTTTACATACTTGGCTCGATCAAGAGTTTATTCCAGAAGCTGTCAATAAAATTATTGCTCAAAAAGCGGCTCAAATCTTTGTCCGTCAACGCATGGAAGGAGAAAACGATCTCGGTTCTTTGGTGATTGCTATTGTAACGGAGATGCAATCGTTTGATTTTTCCCAAAGTTTTTATGGAGAGTTTGCGATCGCCAATGCAGTCAGTGATTTATTACTTGATAGCTTAGGCTATGAACGCTGTTGTGGAGGATAGGGAGAGGGAGGCTAAACATGGATAATGGATAGTTTTCCAATTCCCATCCCCTGCTCCCTGGGATTTTAACCTACCAACTGGATTTAACCACACCTGGTAAAAGACCTTTGTGTGCCATTTCCCGGAGTTGGTTGCGGCAGAGTCCAAAATCGCGATAATATCCTCTCGGACGTCCAGTTGCCCAGCAACGATTACGAACTCGTGTGGGCGCACTGTTGCGAGGGAGCTGTTGAATTTTGCGGTGAATTTCCATTTTCTCGGCTTGAGTTTCCGCTTGCTCAAACTGCTCTTTGAGAGCTTCCCGCTTTTCTGCGTACTTTTCGACCATTTTTTTGCGCTTTACATCGCGCATGATCATGCTTTTTTTTGCCATTGGGATGGTTTTCCTCTGTGAACAGATGTGTAATAGGATTACTTAGGAACTCAATTCAATATAGAAGAACCTATGGTTTCAATGCCTTGGCTTGATTCGCCTCAATTTGAGCCGATGGGCATAAATCGGACAACTTACAATCATAACACATGGGATTGCGAGCTGTACAGACGGCTCGACCATGATAAATTAATCGAATTGACCAGTTTTCCCAATCGGGCTGAGGGAGCAGTAATATCAAATCTCGTTCAATGCGAACCGGATTGGTATTTTTTGTCAATCCCAAGCGTTGACTCAACCGCTTGACATGAGTATCAACGGTCACGCCCATGTTAATACCGTAGGCATTAGCCAATACCACGTTAGCGGTTTTACGGGCAACTCCGGGTAGTTCAAGTAACTGTTCCATCACTTTCGGCACTTTCCCGTCAAATTTCTCTGCAATCATTCGACAGGAAGCCTTGATATTTTTGGCTTTGTTGCGATAAAAGCCTGTTGAGCGGACAAGCTGTTGCAGTTCTTCATCATCGGCTGTCGCTAGGGAAAAAGCATCAGGAAAGCGTTTAAATAGCGATGGTGTCACCTTATTGACTCGCTCATCGGTGCATTGAGCCGAGAGGATGGTTGCCACGAGAAGTTGGACAGGCGTCTGGTAGGTGAGCGTACAGGCTGCATCCGGGTACAGCCGTTTGAGACGTACTAATATTTCCAAAGCCCGCTGCTTTTTGCCCGCTCGCTTACGAATCGTCATGGTTTTCTGTTCGGAGCGACTACTGTTGCAGAAGCGATCGCACCCAACCTAAGTTAGCGGTATCGCGAACAATCAGAAAAATGCCCAATCCCAAGATTAGCATCAATCCGGTTTGCATCACGCCTTCTTGCACTCGACTGGGTAGAGGCTTACCTCGAAGGGCCTCGATGAGTAGAAATGCCAATTGACCGCCATCAAGAGCCGGAAGCGGTAACGTATTGATAAATGCTAGGTTAATGCTAATTAACGCTGCAAATTGAAACAAATCTCCGGCATCAGAACGAGCAATATCCGCCCCAATTGCCACAATACCCACTGGGCCTGAAAGCTGTTCAGCCGTCTGACTAAAATTGCTAATCAGTTGACCAAAGCCAGATAAGGTCAAATCCACAATCCGTTGAAACTCTCGCGCCCCGAACCTAAAGGCTTCAGTGATGCTATTGGCTTTACGACGGACCACATCCCGGTTATGGGTTAATTGTACGCCAATTCGACCTTTCCCATCCTCTCCCACTTCAGGAGTCACTTGAATCGGAATAATCTCAGAACCCCGTTTCACTTCTAACTGTAGCGATTGGTTCGGGTGAGATTGGATTTCGGTAATTAAGTCTTGAATGGCTTCTGGTGAGGCTTCGAGTGAGTTGCCATCTATAGAGACAATCACATCATTGGGTTTGATACCCGCCTCAGCGGCGGCAGAACTGACGGTTGTCGCCACTTCCGGCACTCGAACACCTGGATTATAGTTGAATTCAGGTATACCAATGAGCCCGACCTGTCCTACCAATAGAAAGTAGGCAAACACGAGATTTGCAATCACCCCCGCACTAATGACAATCGCGCGATCTAGGATAGGGCGATTGCTGAGTAAATCTGGATCGTCTTTCGGAATGGTACTTTCAGGATCTTCATCGGGAAATCCGACAAATCCACCCAGAGGAATTCCTCGTATTGCGTATTCGGTTTCTGAGCCTTGATATTTCATCAGAACAGGGCCAAAACCGATTGAGAAACGGTTAACGTGAATATGTTGCAGCCGTGCGGCCAAGAAGTGACCGAGTTCATGGACAAAAATCAAGACTGCAAGAACTGCGATCGCTGCCAAAACGGACATGAATATACTTAAGTGAAACGATAGGTTTATTAATTCTACTTATTTTGACACATTTTTACAGTACACAGCTTTTTCAGTACACAGTAAACAGTAAGCAGTAAGCAGTAAGCAGTAAAGAGTTTGTTACTTCTGCGGCTTCTGTCTGTTGCCGATAATAAACAGTTACAACTGGAGCAATTTACCGATACAATCAAAAAAACCAAGCAGAATAAGGGGATAGACGCTGTGGCTGAGTCAACTGAAGTCAAACAAACAACAACAGAACCAGGTGAACCGAGTCAATCACTTTCTCGCACCCCTTTGTACGATGCAGTTGTCGCTCTGAATGCTCGCATGGTTCCGTTTTCGGGCTGGGAAATGCCTGTGCAGTTTTCAGGGATTACGAAAGAGCATGAAGCGGTTCGTTCCCATGCTGGAATGTTTGATATTTCCCACATGGGAAAGTTTACTTTGGCTGGAGAGAACTTAGTTGAAACGCTACAACCTCTGGTTCCCTCTGATTTGAGTCGCCTTAAACCTAATCAAGCTCAATATACGGTGTTGTTGAATGAGCAGGGCGGTATTCTTGACGATATTATTTTTTATTATCAGGGCAAAGATGCAGACCGAGGCTTGCAACGGGGAGTAATGATCGTGAATGCAGCAACCTGTTCTAGAGATAAAGCCTGGATCTCAGCCCAGCTAGAACCGACAGATGTCACTTTAGATGATTTGTCCAAACATCAAGCTTTAATTGCTGTTCAAGGGCCACAGGCGCTCGAAAAGTTGCAACCGTTCGTCAGTGAGAATTTAGAATCTATTCCTTTTTTTGGACATCTCAACACTCAGGTTTTTGAGAGTCCAGCGTTTATCGCTCGAACTGGATACACCGGAGAAGATGGTTTTGAAATTATGGTTGACCCAGAGGTAGGAGTCAAACTCTGGCAAAGTTTGTTAGAAGCGGGAGTTACGCCCTGTGGGTTGGGAGCAAGAGATACTTTACGTCTGGAAGCGGCGATGGCATTGTATGGTCAGGATCTTGATACCACGACTACACCCCTAGAAGCTGGGTTAAATTGGTTAATTCATTGGGACAGCAAGGGTGATTTTGTCGGTCGAACCATTCTTGAGCGTCAGAAAGCCGAAGGAGTCTCTCGACGACTGGTGGGTTTAGAAATGCAGGGACGTTACATTGCTCGTCATGGTTATCCTGTGAAAATGAACGGAGAGATTATTGGGGAAATTACCAGTGGGACTCTTTCGCCTACTCTCGGAAAAGCGATCGCCTTAGCCTACGTTCCGAAGTCCTATAGCCGAGTGGGTCAGTCTCTTGATGTGGAAATTCGGGGAAAAACATATTCCGGTACAATTGTCAAGCGTCCTTTTTATCGTTCTCCCTCTCGTCCTCAAAAATAAATAAGGATGTGCTAGTTTTAAACACTAGCTTTACATAACCCTAGTCAATGTAAAGCAAATTGCTATTCTGTGTAAAAGATTGATGAAACTGTTCGGAAAAAGTTTGTTTTCTCTAAGATTATTTGTATACTGAGTGATCGAAAAAGATCAGCTAAATCAAATCAATAAAACTTAGCTTGAAGAAAGCCAAGTCACAGAATCTTAACAAAGTAGCCCAACTTGTTGAAGTTGAGTGATTGTTCTGTAAACTCTTTGTTTTAATTTGTAGAGGTTAGTAATGAGAATACCTTTTCTGATTTCAGGCATTTTAGCATCTGCTACTGTAGTTGTTGCTAGTGCGTCTTCTGTCTCTGCTTTCACAATCAGTGGAAATAGTGTATCTAATATCAATAGTGGCGATCTCAACGAGATGTTTACAGTCACATTCGATGATAATATGGCAGGAGCATCTTCAGAATTATCAGCAGATGCCCAATTTACAGTTACAGATTGGGATGAGGAAAATATTCAAGGAGTAGATTACACTGTCGCTACATTCTCAGTTAGAGTTAGAAATACCTCCAGCAGCAATTCAAGAATTTACAATATGGGATTTGATACCAACTCAAATGTTAATGCAGATGAATCTACAGCTACAAACAATAGCCAAGGTCAAACATTTAATCTCAGCAGTAATGGAAGTGGAGCGGAAGTTTGTTTGTACTCTAATGGAAACTGTTCAGGTGGCTCGAATGGAGTCAATCAGGGAGAAACAGGAAATTACACAGTCCGCCTTGCCTTGGAAAATAGTTCAGGTGGTTTTGATTTAGATCTCAATAATTTCTATGTAGGTTATGAGAGTCCTAATAGAACTTCCGGCGGTACAGGTACAAATTATGAGACCGTCATGGCAAGTTCTGTTGATGCTCCTGAACCGCTGACTATATTAGGAACAGGGGTAGCGGCTGGATTTGGGGCTATATTCCGCAAAGAGCAGCAAAAGAAGCGCAAGCAAAAAGAAAAGATTGAAGTCTAGCATAGCCACTTCTATAAACTTTAACTCAAATCTAAGTTATAATCCGAGGTCATCCATGAACTCCTAATTTTACAAGGGAAAGAAAGGGAGAGAATAGGTGACCTTTTCTATCTTTCTGCTTCTGGCAAAATACGGGAACTTTCAAAGATGCGATCGCCCTGAAGCCACAAACAATAATTCAAAGCCGAAGCATTTAGGGGGTTGCATTGTTGTTGCATACCCTCACCAAATGTACTTTTTCAGCAAGCCCCAGATGACTAGAGATTAGAGATAATGTTGTTCTTCTTCGACTCGTTGAGGAATATTTTGAGGAATATTTTGAAAGTTTGGTAATTTGACGGTTTCTTTCTCTGTTTCTTTGACGCTGACCGGAAGTTGTAATGGTTGTTGACGTTTTTCTTCGATCCAACAACTTGCCAGGGGTAAGGTTTGTTCTAAATCTTCTAAAGGTCGAGGAATAACCATGACGGCATTCAATTCACCAATGCGTTCAGCTTCTTGCATTCCAGCCTCAACTGCAACAGCTACATCCGCGACTGAACCTCGAATAATCGCAGTACACAACGCATTCCCAATCGTTTCGTAGGAAGCGAGATAAACTTCTGCGGCTTTCAACATCGCATCACAAGCCCCAACCATTGCCGGAAAACCTCTCGTTTCCACTAAACCAACGGCTCGATTACTCAGGCGGCTATGTCCACCACCTGTCGCCAGTTGAGATAAACGCGCACTAATCGGTAAAACATATTCTAGGTTCGGCAGAGGTCGGGCAATCACTAAAGAGGAAACAAATTCATTAAACTGTTTAGCCGTATCTGACCCTGTTTCTACCGCTAACCGAATATCAGCAATTCGACCTCGAACAATGGCGGTACAGTAACCACTGCCAATTTTCTCATAACCAACAAGGTGAACACCTGCTGATTTCAACATCATATCTGCCGTCCCGACAATCGCCGGAAAGCTGCGAGTTTCAACAAGACCTAAAGCCATATCCTGGTATTCAGGCCGTTTCATTCGTTGAGGGGAAACATAGTTTTGCAGGTGTGCATCCATGCTGGCAAGTGTTGAAGTTTGGACTCAGAAATTGCAGATGGGGGAAGTTGGGCAAAGGGGGGCAATACGCACCAGAGACTTTACTGAAGTTGAAAAATCTTGATTTTCTTGTCTATTTTCCCCTCACCCAGTCCGCAAAAGACTATTCTTAATTCCCTATCTTCGTCTATTTTAACTATTTTCAGCCAGAGTGATCGCTCTGATTGGAATTGTTGAGCGATTTCCGATGGGGAAGCAGGGTATTCAACAAATGATTGAGATGAACCTGTCCGTAGACAATTGTTGCAGGTGGTGTTGCAGGTGGTGTTGCAGCTAAGTTGGAGGATTCCTGATCAGAATTTGTAGAAGCCAGCTCAGGAACTGATGATGTTTCCGAATCGGCTTCTGAGGGTTCGGCTGACTCCTGTTTAACTGGATTGGTTGGGGATGGTTCAACTTGAGTGCTATCTAAATCTTCATTTGAAGTATCTGGATCTTCATCTGAATCAGAAGAAAGACTCACAGAACGAGACTCATCCCCCATCAGTGTCCCTGTCGGTACAATTTGTTTAGCGGCGATCGCGGGATTGAGAAGCGTTGTTTCTGGCCCAATACAGGCTTTCGCCCCAATCGTTCCATGACCGACGACTAACACGCCTGCACCAATTGTCGCTCCAGCTTCAACTTCAATCTTGCCCTGATAGGCATGAATAATCGCGCCCATACCAATGCAAACCCCAGTTGCAACCACAATTTCACTGTCGGGTTCAGCTTGGAGAATCACTCCGGTTGCGATCGCCGCACTGGGGTCAATGGTAACATCGCCACTCATACAAAAATCGTTGTTCAGGGATTGCGGTGGCGACCTATACATGAAGTGTGAACCTATAGAAAGAGCAACAGCGATTGGTGTTCAGCTTGGTTTTTGAATCACTTTTTCTAGGACCCGACGTTTAGCGACGGGATCGATACCAATCATGCGAACATATTCGCCGCTGTGTTCAACCAGACAGGCTTCTAGGGCTGCGAGTACCTGAGCATCTTGGTTTGAATCGATGGGAGAGCAACTCTGCCAAGAACTGACCTTGAAACGGCGTTTGTCAGCGTGTTCGGTGCCGATTTTGTAGCCTTGAGCCAGTAAGCTGCGAACAGAAGCAACAACCTCTGAACTGAGACTTGCACTTCCTGAGCTATAGCTAGCAGCAGCAGGTGCCGGACGAGAAGAAACAGTGTTAGCAGTAGAAGCGAAATTAGCTTGAGGGGCTGCGGATGCAACAGGTTTACCATCCGGGCGTTGAATGATGGTTTCTGCCAACCGACGCTTGGCGTTGGGGTCGATGCCAATTAAACGCACGTATTCTCCTGAATGCTCTTGAGTGAAGCCTTCAACTTGTGAAACGACATCAGCCAATCGATTGGAGTCAATAGCCGGGCCACTGCGCCAAGAACTGGTGCGGAAGCGGCGTTTATCGGCGTATTCTAAGCCAATTTTGCAACCTTGAGCCAGAAGTTGACTAATCTGTTCGCTCAACCCAGGACTAACACTGCTATTAATAACAGGACGACTGGGGGCGCTATATCCAGGAGCCGCAGCCGGAGCAAAGGAAGCCTTTCCGTTAGAAGAGGCTTGAACTTGACCGTCTGGACGTTGAATAATTTGCTCTAATACCCGACGCTTGGCTGCGGTATCAATTCCCAACAGGCGAACATACTCTCCCTCATGCTCTTTTAGGCAGCTTTCGAGGGCCGCAATCACTTCGTTGGGGTTGCTCGAATCAATCGGAGCGCAACTCCGCCAAGAGCTGGTGCGGAAGCGGCGTTTATCGGCGTGTTCGCTGCCAATTCTGTATCCTTGAGCCAGGAGTTGCTTGATCTGTTCAACAATAGAGGTGTTGAGGCTACTGTTGCTGCTGGTGGTGTAACTATAATTCATTGAGCTTCGTCCATTACCATTACTTTTGTTACTGTTTCCTTTGTCATTAAAGGAAGCAATGCAGGCTGCATTTTCTGAGCATTGATAACCTTTTTTCAGGGATTGGTTCACCCCGATCACGTGGGTCGAAAACTTCAGATCCGCATCGGTGACATCGGGTAAGCGATCGGCCTGTTGTTGGTTGGTGATGATCGCACCAGAGGGAATATATTTTCCAGGTGGAATTTCCACATCTTGAATCAAGGCGTGCATCATGACAATACAGCCATCTCCCACTTTGGCATTAAATACCGTTGAGCGGAACCCGATAAAGCAGTTGTCGCCAACATAGGCGGGGCCGTGAATCAAGGACATATGGGTGATCGAGGTATTCTGACCAATCCACACGGAGTAAGATTGATCGTCATCTCCTTTGACTCGACCTTCTTCTAAGCCATGAATCACAACACCGTCTTGAATGTTGGAGTTGGCTCCAATTGAAAATGGGAAACCTTCATCCGCACGGATAGAGGTTCCCGGAGCCACCAATACATTCGCCCCAATTTGCACATCACCAATGATGTTAGAAAAAGAGTGAACGTAGGCACTAGAATCAATTTTCGGCTCGGCTAGGTTTTTTGACCAAGGGGTTGGAGGAGCCGCTACACTACGGACTGCCATAATTAAATTTCTCCTAACCTATCTTTAATTTGTTCTGTTGTTTACACAGATATTGTTTCAGAGAACTGTGCTCAATTTTGAGACTAACGTTCTTGATCTTTTTTGCTGTAGATCGAGCGATTTCTAGCTGTAATCGTATCAATAATTGCCACTACAGCCGCGTCACTCGGACGAGTTTCACTGCCGGGGATTTGACGAGCCGCACTTCCCCGTGAGACCATTACCCACTCATCAAAACCCGCTCCGACATAATCCAATGCAACTTCATATTCTGGAAGTGCAACTCCCGCTTCATCAATGAATTGCAATAGCAGAAATTTCGAGCCTGTCAAACTTGGCTCTTTTTGGGTACTGACAACTGTGCCAATGACTCTGGCAATTTTCATGGAGTTTTAGGGGAAATGTGCAATTCTATCAACGTTTAAATGATTAGCTCGTCAACCTACAAGGATTGAGAATTCAGCAATACTGTTATTAAATCAGATCTGGACAAATGTGAGTACACACATCTGATTTAACCCTATGCTTTATTGACCCAAATCATTTATTGCTGTTCTTAATCGTGATCATCATCGTGATCATCTAGCTTTTTTCGCGCCTTGCTTGTCTCTAAGGACGGTTGACCGGACGAATACCCGCGACACTTTCACGGAACTGTTCTACAGCTTCGGTATAACGAATCGGCAGAACATATTCTAGGTTCTCATGGGGACGAGCAATAATATGAGTGGAGACCACCAGACCTCCATTGACTCGCTTCACTGAGTCTGTTCCGGCTGCCACCGAAGCTTGAACTTCTGAAACATCTCCTCGCACAATCACCGTTACCCGTCCGCTACCAATTTTCTCATATCCGACGAGCGTAACACGAGCGGCTTTCACCATTGAATCGGCTGCTTCTACCACAGCCGGAAACCCCAAGGTTTCAATCATGCCCACTGCAATGGCCATTTTTTAACTCCTGATTCTGACAATTTCATAAATACAAGTGCTTCGCCGTACAAGACCGACTCACAAACCCACTGGGTTGCTTTGTCTAATGTTGATGAGCCTTGCACGACGATAATTGCAGCGAGTCCAGAATTATCTGAACTGCATTATTGCTTTAGTAAGACCGGAACTGTTCAACGGCATCGGTATAGCGAATGGGTAGAACGTATTCCAAGTTTTCATGGGGACGAGCAATAATATGGGTTGAGGCAACTTCACCCCCATTCACACGCTTGATAGACTCTATTCCTGCTGCAACGGAGGCTTGAACTTCAGATACATCGCCTCTAACAATCACAGTAACGCGACCACTTCCGATTTTTTCGTATCCAACCAAGGTGACTCTAGCGGCTTTTACCATTGAGTCTGCCGCTTCTACAACAGCCGGAAAACCTATGGTTTCAATCATCCCAACAGCGATTGACATCGTTTAACTCCTAAGTAAAACAAAAACAGGTGTTGCGTAATTTTTCTAGATTAATTGGTAAAATCACAACCTTTTACTGCGATCTTTCCCTTCCAGAACGCTTTTTACCTTTCTCCCTGTTTAATAGAATAGGAGAATTGTGTCATCCTTGACAATATAAATCTTGATTATTCCTGCTGATACACTTAATTAACATTGTTAATCTGTAACAAATGTTAATATTTTATTAAAAAAATTTACTGCTGAGAAAATTGTGGCGACCAAAGAAAAAGCGATTGCGCGGTAGCGCAGTGGGCTTCGCCCAGTCGTGCTTAAGGTTTTAGCAGGTTAACCCAATATTAATTGTCAGATCGAGGATGATATGTTACACCTAGATAATCAATTCCAATACTAATCGGTCGTGATTTCTAGCAGACTGAAAAATCTGTAAAAAGCCAAATAAATCTGAGTATAAATACTTAATTATTTTAATATCTTTGCCAATAATACGGGTGTCATTTTTGTGGGTCAATTTTATCGGCAATTTCAGTAATGCAACTCATTAACAATCTATCAACCCGGAATCTCCGAGGAGACATTTTTGGGGGGTTAACGGCTGCCATTGTTGCACTTCCCCTTGCCTTAGCGTTTGGGGTGTCTTCTGGAGCCGGAGCTATTACCGGACTCTATGGTGCGGTTTTCGTCGGGTTTTTCGCAGCTTTGTTTGGAGGAACGCCATCTCAGATCTCTGGTCCAACAGGCCCGATGACTGTTGTTATGGCGACTGTATTCACCGCTGTCCTGGCTGAAAACCCAGAGAACGGATTGGCGATGGCGTTTACCATTGTCATGCTGGGTGGAGTCTTTCAAATTGTCTTAGGGTTACTGCATCTTGGTAAATATATTACCCTGATTCCTTACACCGTGATCTCCGGGTTCATGTCTGGGATTGGGGTGATTATTATCTTGATTGAGATCGGGCCATTGCTGGGACATTTACCTTCTGCGGGTGTGGTTGAAGCTCTACAAAAACTCCCTGAACACATCACAACTCTAAATCCAATTGCGACAGGCTTAGGTATTCTGACTCTGGCGATTGTGTTTTTATGGCCACCTAAACTCAATCGTCTGTTACCTTCTCCTTTACTTGCCTTAATTGTAGGAACGATTCTATCTGTTGTTCTATTTGGAGACAGTGATGTTATACGGATTGGAGAAATCCCCACAGGTTTACCTCGCTTACACTGGCCAGCCTTTGAACTCAGCCAACTGAAGGATATGCTGTTCTATGGGGTGATGCTCGGCACATTAGGGGCGATCGACTCGCTACTTACTTCTTTAGTTGCAGACAATATTACTCGCACTGAACATAACTCCGATCGCGAATTAATTGGTCAAGGCATTGGCAACCTGATTTCAGGACTATTTGGCGGACTTCCCGGTGCCGGGGCAACGATGCGAACCGTCATTAACGTTCAAACCGGAGGCAAAACGCCACTTTCCGGAATTATTCATGCTTTGGTTTTACTGGTGATTATCTTCTGGGCGGGAGGTTTAACCGAAAAGATTCCTCACACCGTTCTAGCCGGAATTTTAATTAAAGTCGGGATTGATATTATCGACTGGAGTTTCCTCAAGCGGGCGCACCGCATTTCTCACAAAGCCGCCGGGTTAATGTATGTGGTGCTGTTTCTAACGGTTTTTGTTGATCTAATTACCGCTGTCGCCACTGGAGTCTTTATCGCGAATCTTTTAACCGTTCGACGTCTGAGTGACTTGCAAGCTACGAAAGTCAAAGCTATTACCAGTCCTAATGGAGAAATCCCTTTACACCCTGCTGAAGAAGACC
>JBCBCI010000110.1:0-19845 GCA_038530755.1 Cyanobacteria bacterium J06592_8
CACCTTATCACCCCATTATCCTATCAACCCCGGCAATTTTTAACTGAGAATGAAACAGCCCGAACTCCAATGGAGGAGGCTAAGATGGGCTACTATTAAGTGTTTAGTAGCGATCGCTTGAACGCAATTAACGATCTTCTCTGACTTCTGTTGACTTAATGTTAGTTTAGCATCCGGCGATTGCGCGGAGCGGTCGGAACCCGCGCCACCTGAGGGCGCAAGGGAATGCCTCCCCTTGAGAGCGCACTGGCGGAGCCAATCGCACAACAGACATTCTTGGTGAATGATGACCTCGTTGCTAGACTCTTATTTGACTGTACACACTCAGGAGTAAACAGTGATTAATTGATCGATAATTCTGTATCCTATCACTGTTGACTGTAAAAAGCCTCAACCCAACCTATAGCTGTATTCAGAGTGACTCCGAAATTTTTGTCATTAATTCCGATAGAAATCAATACATTAGTCTATCTTTGCAGAATATAATCTACAGCAATAGTCTAAACACTATATTTTTAGAGATAGTTCTGTATTAGAATGTCTGGTTTCAGTCATAACTTTTTTACAGAAGTTCATTTTTATGATTATTTTTAAGGGAAATTTTTAGGATTTAACTTTTATAATTTTGTTGATTATTATTTCTAATATTGTTAGGATAAATGGGATTTTATTTGCATAAAAAACAGGCATGGTACAAGTTAGTTTCTCGACTTCAACGACTTTTGATGGGCGTAATGCTTTAGTTGAAAATCAGCGTACAGAACTCACTGTTCACTTTGAACTTGATGAACCTGCACCTGCGGATGGACTAAAAGTCTATGTTGATAGCGATATTGAACAAGTTGTTAATCGCTTGGATTTAGAAGGATTTGCATTTCGTCCAACGACAGAAAATATCGATCCATCTTCTATTGGAACTAACTCTGATGGTTCGGGTTTTTTCTTAACGGTTGAAGAAGGAGAAACGATGGGAAGTTTTTCAATTAAAATCCTCAACAATCTTGAACCGGATAAACTGTTTCCAGAAATATTTGATGGTTTAGTTGAATCTGAATTTTCACTGTTAACTCAAGATCAGGTGACTTCTGAAGATCTAGAGTTTGTGGGTACTCTTGGTGACTATACTATTAACCCAGATGCCGCATTTTCTACTGTATTATTTGCGGATAATGAGAGTCAGCTTCCTGTTTCGGCTCCTCCTCTAAATCCGGGTTATGATGAAGCGGTGAGTGGTGATGTTTCTGATGACCCAACTAACCCGATAGAACTGACTTTATTGGAAGGAATAACCCCTCTATCGGTAACAACAGGCGATAGAGATCAAGAATACGTTACTGTCACTATTCCTGAAGGTTTTCAACTTGATACATTGGTACTCGAATCTTTTTCTGAGAGTAATGTTGCTTTTATTGGAGTGCAGGAAGGTGAGACCTTTACTGAACCTCTGAATGATTCTGCGGTTCGAGGAAATATCTTAGGTTATGCTCTATTTGGCGAACCTCGACAAGTCGGAACCGATATTCTTGATAATATTGCTCGTGGATGGGGAGCAATTGGTTTTGAGGGTGCATTACCGAGTGGAGTCTACACTTTTGCACTCCAACAAATCGGTATTTCTAGTGACTACACTTTAGCGTTTAATGTTTCTGAGTCTCCAGTAGAATCAACGGATGATTTCCTCACAGGGGATAATATTTCTAGCCGAAATGATTCTGATTTTTTTGCTGACATAATTACCAACTTTGATGGGGCTGAAGATTTAATTAATCTAGCTGAAATTGACAGTCAACCTGCCATAAATGGTCTGGAAACAGAGGAAACTTTTGCTCCGCTTAATTCTGTGAATTTTGATGAGTTGACTGCTGAGATGTTTATGGCTATTCCTGATGCTTCCAGTTGGGAAGTTTGAGGTTAATCATTGCTCAGTTTTTTCTCATTAATTGAGATTAAATCATAAAAATGCCCCGTTTCATTGAGATTTTCTCAAAGATTTTCGGGGCAAATAGACCTGCTAGTTTGTCATCAGAACTTCTTGCTTTTTATGTCACCCTCCCTAACGAACAACACCTTGAATTAAAGTCTCGAACAATTCAACGTTTTCTAACATAAAGTAAACGAAAAATGCTCCACTAGCTCCCCCAATCAAGAAACTGCCTCGGAATAAACTCCATTCTTCCTGATTGTTCAGCCAGTACAGACGACTTTGTGAATCATTTCCGGGTTGATAGCTCGATAATGCGATCGCAACGATTCCAATCAGTGCTATGCTCAGAAGCAATGCTAGCTGTAATCCACCCGCATTTTTACCGGTCATTAAACTCAACGGCCCCATTAAAAAATAGCCGTGAGCCAAGCCAATTTCTAACCCTCGAAATCCGGGTGAAATATCCCGACGGTAGATGGGCAAATTCTGCAAAAATAGCAGAATAGCATCTCCTTCCCCGACTTGTCCGGTCATCTGATTTTCTGCCACTTCGCTGGGTTCTAAGGTGACAAATTTACCTTGATTCATTTTGAACCCACCCGCTTGAGTTCGGACTCGAATAGCGTGCCACAAATGACCAAACAAAAATACAATCGCCAATACAAAATGAGAGGTGGCTAACCAAGTTCTAGCGGTAACAACACCTGTCTCTGTAGTTGATAATCCCAGCGGCCCGTAAAATTCAGTGGGGTAAACGGTATCATTGACGGTGACAAAGTAAGCCGCCAAAAGACCCATATAAGCCAAAGCCCCTAGACTGTAGGAAAGATAGGCTTCTCCAGACCAGAAAAACAAATCTTGTGTCCATTGACGAGGTGCGGTGTTCAGATGCCAAATTCCACCCGCAATTAAAATGGCGCCGATGTAGATATGACCTCCCACGACATCTTCGAGGTTATCCACCGCAGCCATTCCGGCATCTCCCTGGGCACCGACTAAATAGCCAAAAATTGTCGCGGGGTTTAGCGTCGGTTGTGTTATCACCCGAACAGACTCAACAGCCGGGTCATACAACCCTCCCACAAACATTGCCTTCGCCACCAATAACAGCGCACCACACCCTAACAAAATCAGATGAATTCCGATAATGCTGGTCATTTTATCTTGGTCGCGCCAGTCATAGCCGAAGAACCCAGAGAATGTATTGTTTTCTGGTAAAACCTCTGGCCCCAACAGTGCATGATAAATTCCACCTGCGCCCAATACAGCCGAACTAACCAAATGCAAAACACCAATCACAAAATAGGGATAGGTATTAACAATTTGTCCACCGTCTCCGACACCAATTCCCAGTGCGGCTAAGTGTGGTAACAGAATCAAACCCTGGGCGTAGAGGGGTTCAGTCGGGTTGTATTGGGAGAGTTCAAACAACGTGTAAGCCCCTGCCCAAAATACAATTAACGCGGCTTGGGCAATATGAGCGCCTAATAGTTTACCCGAAAGGTTTGTGAGTCGAGCATTTCCGGCCCACCAACCAAACTTTTTAGGTGGCATGGAAGAAATTGTTGTCATCGGTAGTCAACCCCTAACGCATCAGCAGTCCGAACCCGAATGGCGTGCCAAATGTGACCCATTAACAGCAACGCCGATAGAATATAGTGAGTAATCGCCAGCCAAGTTCGACTACTGGCAACCCCAGCTTCTGAAGCCCAACCTAAAGGCCCGTAAAACACTTCGGCATAAACGGTGTCGTTGAAAGTTACAAAGTAACCTGCAAGGAAACCCATATAAGCCAAAGCCCCTAAGCTATAGCAAAGATAAGCTTCTCCAGACCAATACAAGGCTCGTTCTGCCCATCCAAAGGGTTTTGTGAACAGATGCCAAAATCCCCCCAGAATACAGATAAAGCCAATCCAAACATGACCGCCAACCACATCTTCGAGGTTATTGACCGCCGCCATTCCTTTTGCCCCCTGTAACCCAAACAGATAGCTAAAGATTTTGCCTGGATTTAAAGTGGGGTCAGAAATCACGCGCACGTTTTCAATGGCGGGGTCATATAGTCCTCCCCAAAATAAGGCTTTTGCCACGAGTAGCCAAGCCCCTAGCCCTAGCAATAGTAGATGAATGCCGATAATACTGGTCATCTTGCCTTTGTCTTGCCAGTCGTAGCCGAAGAACCCAGAAAAGGTATTATCTTGACGCAAAACATCAGGACCCAGCAGGGCATGATAGAGTCCACCTGCACCCAATACTGCCGAACTAATCAGGTGTACAACCCCAATTACAAAGTAGGGATAGGTATCAACGATTTGTCCACCTTCACCGACGCCCACACCCAATGTTGCTAGATGGGGGAGGAGGATTAATCCCTGTTGATAGATTGGTAAGCTGGGGTCGAATTTCGAGAGTTCAAATAGGGTCATTGCCCCCGCCCATAATACAATTAAACCTGCATGGGCAATATGAGCGCCGAGGAGTTTGCCAGATAGGTTAACGAAACGGGCGTTTCCAGCTAACCAGTCATATTGTTTTTGGGCAATTGCAACGGTCATTAGGCAACCTCCTGAGTAGTGGAGGGAGTCTGAGTTGGAGTTTGTGTTCCGATAATTTTGTCTTGAATTCGCTTGCCAGTGCGGAAGTCAAATCCGGCGGCTCGTAACGCATGGAAGATATGACCTTGCAGGAAGAAGAAGCCTAACCAAAACTGGGCGTTTGCTAACCAGACGCGGCTAGAGAGTATATCTCCTTCGCCTCTGAAAAAGGGAAATTGTTCGATACCGACGGTTAAGGTCGGCCCGTAGAATTCAACCGGATAGGCGATGGTATTAACGGAGACGAATAAAGTCGCAATAAAGGACATTAAAGCCACTGCGCCAATACTGTAAGAGAGATAGGCTTCTCCAGAATAAATCAATACTCGTTTTGCCCAGCCAAAGGGTTCAGTGGCAATGTGCCAGATGCCTCCAGCAATGCAAATGATGCCTATCCAAATATGACCGCCGACTAAATCTTCTAAGTTATCAACTCCAGCCAGCCAAAATTTACCGCCGCCGCCAAACAAATAACCAAAAATTGTGGCAGGGTTTAATGTTGGGTCTGATACTACCCGTACATCCGCAATCGTGCTATCATACACTCCACCAAAATACATTGATTTGGCTACCAGCAGAAATGCACCTATGCCTAAAAGGATGAGGTGGATTCCGATAATGGTAGTCATTTTTCTCACATCATCCCATTTGTAACCGAAGAATGAAAATTTATCTTCGAGAACCGCTGGTCCTTTGAGAGAATGGAAGATACCGCCAAAGCCTAAAAAGGCTGAACTAATCAGGTGTAAGGCTCCAATTACAAAGTAGGGATAGGTACTGATAATTTCGCCCTCTGCACCGACACCCCAACCCAAAGCGGCGAGGTGAGGGAGTAGAATTAATCCCTGTTCGTACATGGGTAAATCGGAGTTAAATTGGGAAACTTCAAACAGCGTGTAGCTTCCCGCCCAAAATACAATTAACCCAGCGTGAGCGACATGGGCACCAAGCAAACGCCCGGATAAGCTGGCGAGTCGTCCATTTCCCGCCCACCAGGGAAAAGATTCTCCTTCAGCGGGGAAGGATTGAGTAACGATGCTGGTCATATTTTCTCCTTTGTTGAATAATCCATTCAGCTCTCGTCATTTATTGAAATAAATTATCAATTATAAACACGGTAAAGTCAAGATATTTCCAATTCTGTCTGATTAAAAACAAATTTACACTTTGTTACATTTAACTGAATATTCCTCATTTTTTGTATGTTGAGGGTCGTCTGTTCTCAAAGCTGGAATTAAGTTCTCATCAATATTTAGGATTTTAAGTTGAGATTAAATTTCATTAATGAATCAAGTTTTGAGCGAGTTGATGCGATCGCTTTAGACTTCTGGGGACAAAAGCCTTGGGGTCAGTTCCTTACCCTGAATGCTGAATTCTCCTGAATTGACTATAATTATCGACATTCATACTCATTAAGATTGGAAACTTGAATGGACTGGCTGACTGCACCAATAGGCTTTCTCAGATATCTATTAACAGCTTTCATCATGTATGGGGTCTTCATCGTCATCGAACGTATACGCCCGGCTGAACCTCATCAACCGCTCTCTCACCTGTGGTTTAACCTGAGATGGTATGTACTCTACAGCTTCATAACCTTGTTAATTCGAGCCGCAGGTATGGGTTCGCTTGTCACGTTAGCACAACACTGGCTGAAAGGGCCTTATATTGCTATACCGGCTCCCCAAAGCACCTGGGAATATATCGGAGTCGGTTTCCTCTACCTTTTAATTACTGACTTTTTTTACTATTGGTTCCATCGTTGGCAACATACTAAACCCTTTCTATGGGAACAGCACAAATTTCACCATAGCGAAGTCTCTCTCAATGTTACCAGTACCCAGAGAGTACATTGGCTGGAAGAGTCACTGATTATTCTGTTTCTCGGCGTTCCGATGGGGGTACTATTTCAGTTTCAAGGAATAGAAATTGGGATTTTAGCGTTTATTGAGATTCTGTGGTTACAGTTTATTCACATGAATCTACGACTAGAACTGGGCTGGTTTTCTCCCGTTGTTACGGGGCCACAACACCATCGAATTCATCACTCTTTTCAAGACAAACACCTCGATAAAAACTTTGCTGCTTTTTTTCCATTCTGGGATATTGTATTCGGAACCTATTATCGACCTCGAAAACAAGAATTTCCCGCCACCGGACTCGCAACGGGCGAAGATTATAATAATCTCTGGGTAGCGGCGATGTTACCTTTGCGGGAATGGAGTGGAAAGAATTACCTCAAAGCTTGGATGAAGAAAGTCGGTTTTAACAAGTCTATCTCATAATTTTGATATCAAGTGAGATCACAGATAGGGAAGATTCTGGAGATGGAATTGAAGCCGCTGGCGATCGCTTAAGTCAAATTTTATCAAGTTAGTCTAAACTCCAGTAAAAACGTTTTCTCAGGCATAATATTAAACAGAATATAAAGGTGCGTTAAGTCACGCACCCTACTGATATATTTTAGATTAGACTAACAGATTGAGTATCTGAGAATTAACTGCTAAAACTGGAATAAAGTTCGGAAAACTCCAACAAAAATTGTGTCATTGCGACTATCATGTTCAGGGTCTGTGATAATGTAAAATCCCGGAGTAATACTAATATATTCATTGAAATTGAACCGATAAATCCCTTCAATATGAATCGAAGTATCATCATCTTCTTCCAAGTCATCAATACTGTGAAAAACTGTTTTCGGTGGCATTCCCACAACGACACCGAGCATATCTCCCTCTTTTAATAAATCAGGAAAAGCCAGTGTAGCTGCCCAGTTAATCACAGTTGCATGATCGTCTCCACCTTGTTTTTGGTCAGCCCAAGTTGAACCAAACCAGCCCCCAAACTCAAAATTATCAAAGGCTCGCCAGTTAAACTGAAATCCTAAGTTATCACTGGTTGTCGCATTATCGCCAAAGGGTCTATTAGAAATAAAACTTCCGGTTGCACCTGCAACAAAAACATCATCAGGATTAAAATATCGGCGGTTATAATCCACAGCAAAAGCTAACCGATCATTCGGCTCAAAAACAACCTGAGCGCTCGCACTAAAGGCTCCATTAAATAAACCAAATCCTTCAGAAGCATCAGCAGCATCATTCGCTAAATAACTTAGGTTTAATCGTAATCGATCATTAAAACTATACTTCAGAGCCGCTCCGACTCCTTGAGGGCCTCGAAAAGTCGTTGGATTATATCGAGCAAACGCTGAAACTACGCCTGTTGTTTCCTCCGAAATCGGACTGAGTGGATCTTGAACATCGTCTAAATCCAGACTATTCGCTCCGAAATAAACTTCACCTTTACCATTTAAAACAGGAAAGACATAAAACAAATCATCTAGTGCAAAAGATTCACTCACCCCATCATCCACACTGGGAATAGTCATAAAAGTATTGTTGAGTTCTGGTGCGCTTAAATCAACAACATCGGTGGCTTGTACGCGAGTTAAGAGATAATCTTCTCCGGTAAAACTGGTGACAAAATCTAAGCGAACCCGATATCCAAAAAAGGTTTGAGTCGGATCGTCACTCTCATCAACATTTGGACCTCCAGCTATGGTATACTCAGCGCGATCGCCAAAGGTATCTGAGATCCAAAAAATTACTTCTCCTTCCAGTTTTGTGGTGGTAGAAAATTGATTGGCTTCCAGTTCAGCGGTTCGTGCTTCTAAAACAGTGACTCTACCCCGAATTGCAGCGAGTTCGGCGGCGAATTCTTCCATTAACCGTTGCAGTATAGCTAAATCTTCTCGCGTTACTAAATCGGCTGTCGCCGCATCAATCAGTTCATTGACTCGTTCTAGACAAGCGTTAACCCCAGCGGCGAATTCATAACGAGTTAAGGCTCGATTTCCTTTGTAGGTGCCATCGGGATACCCTGCGATACAGCCGTAGCGTTCGACTAATGATTGTAAAGCCTGAAAAGCCCAGTCTGTCGGTTGAACATCTGATAACTGGGAAACCGATGTAACTTGCTGTTTTTTGCGAGAACGTCGTCCTTCTTGAAAGTATTGATTGAGTTGGTTTTGGGAATTGATATCAACTGGGTTCGGTTGAGAGTCTCCGAAGCCATTGTGAGGATTCACGGGAACTTGGGCTAGAGATGAATCTAGATGCAGCAACTGAGAAGCCTTATCAAAATTATAGATTTCTCTACTTTTTGGTTTCGGAGATAGATTCACCACTGAAGCGTCCGATCCTATCTCTTGTTCTAATTCTACATCTTCTGCAATTGCAGGCATTATTCCGACTATGCTGGAAAATAATATGCACTGACTGAGAGCGACGGTCTTCCAAATCTGTTTCGACATTTTTCCCCTGGTTATAAGTTAATATCAGCTATTAGCTCTTTAGAGCAGAGAACTTCTGCTCTTAATAACAATTTTTCCTTTTTTGTTACGAAGAATAGTCCATAGCTGAAAGCAAAAATTTATTTTTTGCAATTGAGACTGGAGTTTAGACGAACCGATCCCAAAGCACTTGTCCCTCAGTTCATTAGGATGAGAGAATTTGTAAATCTTCAAATTCTCTGGACTTATTTTTAAAGCTTTTGTCTAAACTTCAGGCTTAAGTTTCTTCTACAATTAGGGCGCATGGCATACGCCCCTATCAATCAGAATTTTAACCGGAAAACTTATTGTGATGGCAGTGCTGGCAAGATAAAAGCAGAAGTTTCTCGAATCATTTCCGAACGTTCTTTATAAGGAACTCGACCTCCTTGAAAAGTCGTATATTGCTGGCAAAACTCCGCTAATTTTCCCGCAGATTCAGTTGTTGGCAGCCCACTCAGAATAAAGGTGAGTTTGTTAGGACCCGCTAAAGTAACATTGCAAGGACGGCTACAAGCAGCCATACAGCGAACAGGCTTAAGATGAACGGCATCTTGTAAATTTCGGGCTGCTAATTCCTTCTGGAGTTGGTCAATTAAATACTCTCCTCCGGATAAGCCATCTCGGTTTTTCTCAGTAGTAGAAAATCGACAAAGAGAACAAACAAATAAAGTTGCTGAAGTCATGTTGAATTGGCGTTGAACAAGTTGGTTAGGTGAATTTGAGAAGTCCTAGCTTCTGAGTGCTGTGGATGAGACAGGTTAACGACTTTTAGGAACGAGAACGACGTTGAGATCGACCGAGACAAATTCCTGATAAGCTCAAGATTAAAATTCCGAGTGCCGTACTGGGTTCTGGAACAGCTTGAGCATTAATCACACCAATTGCTTCAAGATCAAACCCGCCTGAACCCGGAATTGGGGTTTGCCAGGGGTCATAAATCGGATTTCCTTCTGTATCGGTAAACGCGCCATTACCCGGAATATCAACGATTCGCACAAAATTGATATTGTTGAGATCCACCAAGTCTTGTTGGGCTATCTCTGCCAGTACATCAAGATCGAACGGTGTTCCCCAGGAAGTCTGCACAAACTCATCCTCAGAGATCACGACCCCATTGTTAATATGCTTACCCGCCAAGTTATAAACTTGAGTTGGATTAATTTGTCCGATTGGATCAAGTTGATCTGGCGTTAGAGAAATACTCGGAAAGCGTGCAAAGTTAACCCCATCGGTTGACACTTCAACGTAAGCCAGTTCGGCAAACAAATTACCCGTATCTGCAAAACCGAAACCATTTTCAAACACGGCAAAGTCTGCCCCTTCACTATTCCGAATGGCTCGATCAAAGGTTAATGTAATTTCACCCGGGTTCACACTAGAATTAATTTGCTCTGTGGTGAGTTCTCCTAAAGATACGATGTCAACAGAAGTACCTGTCACCTCGCCAAGCGCTTGTTCAGGGGTTTGCCACTGTTCTAGAACGCCCTCGGTAGGCAGATAGTTGATGTATCCAGTTGCCCAACTGACAAAAAGTGGGTTAACAGTGTTGTTCGCAGTGACGTTACCTAGTTCATCATCACCGACAAACCCTGGAATTCCAGAATCAATTTTTCCGGGGTCGAAGGTGGAACCTGAAAAGTTTGCTCCCAACGCCTCACCATTCGCTAGCGTCAACATGATTGTAATTCCAGTCAATGTGAGGTTCTGAAGTGCTTTAAGTGTTTGCATTTTTTATCCTTGATTTAAGTTCAAATTTTGCTCACAGATTCTAGAGGAAGTGAGTGCAAGTAAGAGGAGATTTTCTAGCAGAATAGACAAGCAGTTGACAGCAGAAACTAGAGAAAAGAAACAACCTTCTCTCAACGGCACATCTTCAAATTGCAGGCAAAATTTACCTAAATTTGCTGAGTTAAACTGCTACTGCAATTCCTCTTAAATGCAGCATTACTGAGATGTATGAAAGCAAGCGATCTGTTCTAAGAGGGAGTACAATAAACTGGTGCTGAGTCTATGAAAAACCCCACAAGTTCAACTTTGTAGCCTCAAAAATTAGCTCGATTGCCTGTTGACAATACTAACTATGCAGTCACTATCGTTATCTTTTCTGAAGACAATCTTCTTTCAAGACAATAAGTGTTGAAATCAAATTCAGAATTACTCCAGATCTCGCCAGCAATTCCAACTTAATTCCGACTGCCAATATTGATTGAAAAATACTAAATAAACCATCATCCGTACCTCGCAGATGTTGTAGAACATGGACTGTTAATCGGCGGGCATCCTGACTCAGAGCGATCGCATCTCTTTCACAGTTGCGGGACAGCGTGGGATTTTCACCCAACTTTCCCCGTTACCTCCAGCGGCTGTTCCCCGCTAGAACCGATATAATGCACCATATTATCACAAAACTACTAAATCAGGAAAAATTCTCAAAATTAGTGATTGATAAAATGCCCTAGTGAGGGATTTGATCAGCCGATCAAAATTATCAAAAAGGATAATTAAAAAGGAAATACCCCCTACGGGCATAGCTATAAATAATAGATATTGATATACTCTGAGGTGAGTTTTTACAGGCTCAAATTAGATCAAGATTGTCTAAGTATCCATCTACGCTCAGAGACTTATGACTTACGAATTACCCGATCTACCTTATAGCTATACAGCTCTGGAACCCTATATTTCCAAAAGTACACTCGAGTTTCATCATGACAAGCATCATGTTGCTTATGTGAATAAGTTTAATGCCGCTGTTGCTGGTACTGATCTTGCTGATAAACAATTGGAAGATGTGATTAAAACAACCAGTAAGGATTCCTCCCAGGCAGGTATTTTCAATAATGCTGCTCAAGCGTGGAACCACACTTTTTATTGGAATAGCATGAAACCCGGTGGTGGTGGAAAGCCGACTGGAAAACTTGCAGAAAAAATCCAGTCTGATTTTGGTAGTTTTGAGCAATTTACTGAAGCATTTAAGACAGCAGGCTCCACACAGTTCGGCAGCGGTTGGGCGTGGTTAGTCCTAGACAATGGTACGCTTAAAGTTACCAAAACTTTGAATGCGGAAAATCCTCTGTCGAGTAATCAAGTACCCCTGATGACAATGGATGTTTGGGAACACGCTTATTATTTGGATTATCAAAATAAGCGACCAGACTATATCACTGCATTTCTAGAGCATCTTGTCAACTGGGACTTTGCCTCTGAGAACTTGATGGCTACCTAACTACAGCCGGGCGGTCATCATTTCATATATCGCAGTTTTGAACTGCATGAATTGGATCTGAGTTACCTTGCTGAAGTGTTGAGTATGTCCAATTCTGGTATTCCTAACTATCCGCATATTATTCTGTCATTCGATTATCGTGGCTGGCAGTTGCAGATTGATCAAGATGAGTCGGAGAGTCCAACAACTTACTCAGTCTGGGCAAAATATCAATTGATAACCGCAGTAGCAGTTCCCTTAGCATATTCACGTTCTGATGCGATCAAACGAGCAAAGCTATGGGTTAATACTCGTACTGCCTCAGACAAAAATAAAGGCAGGGTTTAAATTCTCAAGTAATCTTAACTAAGAACTTGAGTTCTCCCCCTTATTGATAAACGAGATGATTATTGATTTAAGGGCTTGCCTTGGCAAGTCCATCTCAACTTTCAGGCGGATAGAGGTGGGATTTAACCTTTTGACCCTTGACCAAATGTTCCTGTACGATCTGTTTGGCAACTTCGGGAGTAACGCGAGTATACCAGGTGCGATCGCCAGAGTAGAAGACAACCGGGCCGAGTTTGCACACTTCCAAACAACCTGCATTCATCACCGTGACATCGACTCCCGTTTCAGTTACTGCTTCTTGCAGTGCTTCATAAATCGGTTGCCACTTGCGAGACGGATAACACCGACTGGATCGACAGACTGAAATATAAGGACGCTTCAATGGGTTGTCAGCAAACGGAATAGGGCGATCGCCTAAAATATAAATCTGACGCAATTCTTCGTATAAACTCAGTTTTTCAAGCTGAGGTTTCCCCACAGGTAATAAATCTTCGTCTTCTCCGAGAAAAGGATTTGGCAAGAATAGATTCATCATTTTTTCTCCCGCCCCGTTCCAAAATTGAATTCCCCAACTGCGAGCTTGATCCGATTCATTTAGCCGACGATAAAGAGCAGCCCGACGAATTAAACGCTGTTGTCGCAATTCAGGAGGCGTTTTGCACAGTGGCCCGCCCAGGTGTTCTTCTACGCACAGATGCAGATGCCATGCTTCAGTGACTACCGTTAAGTAGCCATCGTACAGAATGAAGATTTTGGGCGGTTTTAGAAATTCCAACTCCAACACACTACCCTCAACCACATGACCAATTTGCACCTCTTGCCAGCGTTCCTGAAATAGCGTGTAGAGCAAAGGCCCAACTACATCAACGGTACAGGGAAAATCCTCATATTCAATCTTTTGATTGCCGTAGAGAGGTTCAACAGTGCGATGATTCAGTGGAGTTACCCAGGGAGAAAATTCAGTCATGGGAAGATGTTTAGGATTAAATGACAGACTGGCGACGGTTGACGGTGCGCCAAAGCAATAGGCTATGGAAAATTGTAATTCCTCCAGCCCACATTAAATGCTTGAGAAACAGCTTACCTACAATTCCCCAACCCATCAAATGTCCGTCTGCTAATACTGGAAATGCAAACAAGATTACGCTTTGATAAACGGCAAACCCTAATACAGTGGCGATCGCCATCCATCGTAAATAACTGACCCAACGCACCTGGAGCGAGTTGGAACGCCAGCTTGCAGCAAGAACGGCTAATACTGTGCCAATTCCCATCAGCGCACCCCAGGTGAAAGCAACAGGAGTTAAGGGATAGCCCCGCACTCCAAATCCAATGGCTTGATTGACGAACCAAATTGACAAAGCGACACCAACGGCGCGTCGTCGAGACAGTGTAGCCCCACTTAGGGTAGCAAAGGCAGCAAGGGGTGCGTGAGCATAGATCGCGTTAGTGGCGACACCTACAGCTAGCAGTGTACCAGACCAAAATTGACTTTTAGCAAGCGATCGCCAAGCCTGAGAAAAGTGATCTGAATTGGATTTAATATTTTGATAAGTTGTCATTAATTTGACTCCTAAACACAGACCTACCTAAACAATATCAGGGGAAGTTAGGGTGCGTGATAGCTTATCAGTAGAATTATGCCTGCTAAAGATGCTTTTCATAATGCCATGCGTTCAGCTCTTGTGAAGCAAGGTTGGACAATTACTCATGATCCGCTTTACATTGAGTTTGAGGATGTACCGCTTTATGTTGATCTTGGAGCTGAACGTTTACTTGCGGCGGTTCGGGGTCGTGATAAAATAGCCGTAGAAGTTAAAAGCTTTTTGAGCGATTCAGCAGTTTCTGAATTTCATGCTGCTCTTGGACAGTTTCTGAACTATCGTATGGCATTGTCAGAACTTGAACCTGATAGAATCTTATATTTAGCTGTTCCAAACGATGCTGTGACGATTGCTTTTTTATTAAACGATTTGCTCAAAAAGCAATTGCGATTAATGACTTGCGGCTAATTGTGTACGATCCAGAGCTTGAGGAAATTATACAATGGCAATAGCAAAATATAGTGAAATTATTCAAACAATTATTCGTGAGCAAGCAAAGGTACATCGGTTGGGTTCTGTTCCCATAGAGACTATTCTAGATCTTGAACGCCATCACTACCTTTTGCTACAAGTGGGTTGGGTGAAAAACCATTGGATCTATGGGTCTATCCTTCATCTTGATATCATTAATGGCAAAATATACATTCAACAAAATAATACAGAACAAGCGATCGCGCCACTTCTCGTGAAATTGGGAGTTTCAAAGGAAGATATCGTGATTGGCTTTCATTCTCCTTTTAAACGACAGTTTACTGAGTATGCAGTTGGTGAGGAAGTCGGGCGTCCTGAGAAGATCAACAAAGTTTAACGGTGTTTTCTGTTCTAGACATCATTAAATCTCTCCCTCAGTTAGTAGAAGTTGAGGGACGGCGAATACTCAGGAGTAAAATTGCAGCGATGACGGCTATAGTTGCACTCAAATAAAACGGTGCCGCTGGGGAGATTTGAGAATACAACCAACCCGCAATTAAACTAGCAGGTAGAGCCGCTAAACCGACCAACATATAGAATGTGCCAATTTCTGCTCCTCGTCGCTCCGGATGAACTAAATCGACAACAAATGCTTTTTGTACGCCTCGTGTTAAAGTAGAATACAATCCATAAAGAGCAAATAAACCCCACACAAATTCGGCTTGTTGAACCGTGGCAAATCCTAAATAAACTAGAGCAAAAACTAAATATCCCACTGCTAGCAACGGTCGTCTCCCAACTCGGTCTGATAAACGTCCGGCGGCGAGTCCTAAACAGGTTTCAACTAAATTAAATACAGCATAGAGTAATAATAGCTGTGTTCCGCCAAATCCTAAATCTTGGGCGCGAACTAATAAAAAAGCATCGGAGGAGTTGCCTAAACTAAAGAGTCCAACTACCAATAAATAACGCCGATAAGTTGGGCTGAGTCCTTGCAAAGTGAATTGGGGTCGTTTTCGAGTTTGTTGAGTTGTCTGTTTGGGTTCTTTTACCAACAATAACAAAACCATAACACCTAATAATGCCGGGAAAAAGGCAACAGCAAAAACACTGCGGTAGTTACCTGCAAATTGCTGTAAACACAAAACTCCGAGAAAAGGCCCGACGACTTCCCCAATGGTTTCGAGGCTGTGATGTAACCCAAACGCTTGACCTCGTTGATGGGGAGCGCTATTTTCAGCAATTAAAGCATCACGAGGAGCCGCCCGCAACCCTTTACCCACACGGTCAACTAGACGCGCACCCAGAACATGACCCCAGACGCTAGACAAGGCTAGGCCCAGCTTAGAAATCGCCCCTAAACCGTAACCGAGAATTGCAAAGGGTTTGCGATGTCCCATGCGGTCAGACATCCAGCCTGAATAGAGTTTGAGAATACTGGCGGTGCTTTCAGCAATTCCCTCCACGATACCCACTGTCCAGACAGGTGCTCCCAATATTGTTGTTAGAAATACTGGAGTTAGGGGATAGACCATTTTGTTGGCTAAATCAGTAAATAAACTGACTAAACCGAGCGATCGCACAGTACGATTAAGTTGGGTAGAATGCTCTGAAGTCGAGTTTTGCATGGCTGTCACTTATTGTTAATAACCTGTCGTTTTCCGAAAACTTTTTTTAGTTAACGAGTCTTAGTTTTTAAGACTGGACGAATTCGCTTGATATTATCCTGTAAAAATGCGGAAGGTAAAATATAATCTCGGTCAACTGCTGCATAGATTGGCTGTTCATCTAAGATAATTTCAACGGTTGCTTGTTTGTCAGAAATTTTATACGGTTCTGAAAATATTGGCTCTTTATTCTGATTTAACAGAGAAACTTGTACCGGAAAGTCTAACACTGTTGACTCCTGTTGTCCTAAATTTTTAGTATAGAGCTTTTGAGCTTCTATGTTCAGTTTCACCTTATACTTTTCATTCGGTAAAGATTCATAGACAGCATCAGCTAACCCGACTTGATAAGTAACAACATTGGCAAACAAATCTCGAATAATCTCTTGGTTCGCTGGAGATGTTTGTTTGAGAATTGCATTTTGTAAATCTAACACGGTTGGGTAAGGTTCAGGTTGATAGCGATAGGTTTGTAGAAAGTCTTGAATTCCTGCAAGTAAAGCATCTTGTCCGATTAAATTCTCAATTTGTTCGAGTACCATTCCGCCTTTAAACCGGGCAATGGGTAACTCATTATAAACATCAATTAAAGGGGGTTCTTTAAAGTCAATTTTGCCTAAATCTCGAAAGTAATCTCGCATCTGTTGTTGTCTGGCTAGATGCTGTTCCTGTGGTGTTCGGCGAGAACGTTGATAAAGCGAACTCGCATAGGAACTGAGGGCTTCTCGAATGGTCATTCCTCCTGCTACATCGGCTGAAATAATTTGATCTTCCCACCAGGAATAACCGAATAAATAAGTCACCCAATCAATAATACTTTCTTTTCCGAGTCCTTGAGCCTCACTTTTCCAGACTAAAACTTCGGGAATTCCAATCACACCTCCTTCGGAAAATACCATGCCGTCATAGTAAACAAACTCAACTAATCGTACCTGTTCAAAGGGATACTCACCAAATTTTTGTTCATAGAATTCTAAAGCTTTCCCGACTTGTTCAGCAATTAATTCTACATTTTGTTGATGTTGAGGATGATAATAGATTTCAATCGGAATTCGATAATTATTGTTGCGATAAATAGCATATCGACCGGAATAAATCGTAAACTTTTGTCGGTCTGGAGTGGTTGATTGATATTGAAAATAGTTGCGTCCTTCTGACTCCCATTGCTTCACTAATTTACCCGCAGCCACGGCAATTTGATCTTCAGAAGTGCCAATCGTAATATCTGTTTTTCCCCAGCCTAAATGAGTCAACATCAAACCTTGAGAACGTCCACTCAGATCGTTATGATCTCGCATTCTTTCCTCCAGGGGCGGTAAATCGAGTTTGTCTCGTAACCACGCTTTTTTGTGTTCAACCATTTTTGTATAGCCCACAAACGGCAGAATAAAAGGACTATATAAGTTGGTTCCATTACCAACAACATCATTGGGATAAATCATGTAAACATCGTCACTATTTACCTGATTTTGAAAGCCTTGAGGACGCTGGGTTCGAGTAACAAATTCCATTGTTTGACGCTGTCCCGGCATTAGAGGCTGTTCGAGGTCATAGATATAATATCCCCATTTCGGATGGGCTTCCCGTAGTTTTAAACCGGGATAATTAACCTCTTGTAACTCTAGATTAATAAAGGTAATTAGATGAATTTCATTAATCGGTTGTTGAGTTCTATTTTCAAGGAGATATTCACCGTTTGCCACGAAATAACGTTGATCGGGATACAGTTCAATGTTGAGTTTAGTTTCCCTCACAACTGGCATAGGTAAGCTTTCGTATTGTTTGAATTGCTTTTCGATTTCTGCGGCGGTTTCTTCTTTTCCTGGCGGTTGATATTGATTGAGGATATTAGTATTATAAAAAATCCATCCACCTACTCCGGCAAACAAAACAACTAACCCAGCTAATACCTGCTTAATTCTGTTTCCGGCTTGTTGCCATGACCGTTTAAAATGTCCTTTTTCTACAACTCCTCTTGGCCAGAAAATAGCCGCGATCGCCATCAAAATTGCACCCAAGATTCCCCAATATAAACTATACCAAAGATGTCCGGTAAAGAGATGACCATAGCCATTCATCGGCGAATATTCGATATCGTTTGTAGCTGCAAACCGATAAAGATTGTGATACCAACCTAAAGCATCTAAAGGAATTTTAGATAGAGAAATTGCTAGGGCGAGTGTCATACCCGCATATTTGTGGCGAGTCATTACTTGAGTGAATAATGCTAGAACTGCGGTTAAGTAAAAGTATGGCCCGTGTTCTAAGAATAGCATTTGAAAATACAACGGAAAGTCAAAGTTCGTATATCCTTTGAAAATTTGATACAGAACCATAACCCCCATTGCCAGGAGTAAGTTTAGGGTAATAATAACAAATAAAGTAGTGAGTTTGGAGAGGAGTAAAATGCTATTGGAAATGGGTGTTGCATCGAGAACTGAATGCAAACGGAAATTGCGATCGCGCCACATCAGTTCCGCCGAATAAATAATAATAATCGCAAACAGAATATATTCTAAATAAATATTGGCAGAATGAATTAAAATATCTGTACTGGGGTTAGAATAGTTGTAGGAACGGGTTCCCATTGCCGACATGACTAGGCTAATTAAACCAAAGCCTGTTAATAATAAAAATGCTCGTCCTTGTAAGACTGACTTGATTTCAAAGGAACTTCGATATAGCCATTGCTGAATAGACGATTTAAAATCTAATTCTTGCTGACTTTGTCGAGAAGTTTGGAGAAGGTTAATTCCGCTTGTGTCTCTAACAACGGAAGATGGGGAAATATTTTGAGTTTGAACTCGTTGAGTTGATTTTGAACGACCCTGATCTACAACTTTCATGGAGTAGCTACGATAACCCAAAGTCATTGTCACTAAACCAATTCCAATCCAAATTAATCGGTTCAAAATTAAAGTTTGACTCAGAGGCGGCATCAGAGTATTATGTTGATAGACTGTCCAGGCTAAGGTTTGTTCTTCAAAGGCATAAAAACCGAAAGGATCTAACATCGCCCAAAATCGATATTGATCGAAGTCAATCACATCAACGCCAACCATAATTAGGGAAGCGAGATAAAGCATGACGAGAATGATAGCCCCCGCGTAGGTAATGGCGAGACTGCGAGTTTTAGAAGCGATAGAAAATGCGATCGCCGAAACGACAAATAAATTCGGTAAAACAAACAATAAATAGCTAAAGAAGTAGGCATCTAGACGAAACGGGCCTAATGCAAAGGGATTCAATCCCGGCATAAGTGTTCCTAACATCATCCCCAGTAAATAGCTAGAAAATGCTATGAGTGTGACAGCAAATGCCGCTATAAAACGGGTGATTAGGTAATCCCATTTCTGAATCGGCGTAGACAGAATTAAAGCTTCCATTCGTGTATTTGTATCTCGAACAAAAGTTTCCGCCACAAAAGCCGAGGCTGCTAAAATTCCAAAAATTGTATACCAAATTGTGGTTTGAAAAATCTGCGAAGGGCTATTCACAAAGAAAAAAGCATTGCCCTGTTCGGCTTTAGAAACGATATCTGTTAATCCAATTGCAAAAAATAAGAGTGTAATTAGCCAGAATGTTGGACGGCGAAAGTGGTAGATGATTTCAAAATTTAGAATTGCAGACATGGGTTTAAAGTTAGAAAATAGGAAGTATCGATCAAAAAATTCATGCTTCTAGCTCTAGACTATTCTTCGATAAAATTGCACCCATGCTGAATATTCGTGGTTTGAGCAAGACCTATAGCAATGGAAT
>JBCBCI010000111.1:0-19794 GCA_038530755.1 Cyanobacteria bacterium J06592_8
ATAAAACTGGCTTTGGAGGTATAGGATTCTTCCTGCTCAATGTAAGTCCAGCCGTATCGTTCACACATTGCACTCAGTTTCATCCTCAAGCTGTGGTGAGGTATTTGTACAAACTTCTGATTGTTTTTTTTGCCCAGGTTGATTTCTTTTTTCATGCCTGGATTCACACCAACCACAATGTTTGTAATTTGATTTTGAATGCACCAATTCGCAATGTACCTGACTGCTTTATTGAGGTAATCTCTGACTCGATTATTTCGATTAACAACAATCTTGACTTGTTGAGCGGTAATCCCCTTAATTCCTTGTTTGTCTTTGGTGGAGGCCAGCCGAGCATTTTGCTTGTTGTACCACTGGTTAATCGATTTCAGTTTTCGTCCGTCCAGGATGAACGACGACCCAGTATTAGAGACACAAGCTGCCAGGTTATCCAACCCCAAATCTATAGCCAGCGAATTCTCGGTGTTTTGAGGTAGTGGTGTATCTTCTTTAATAATAAATTCCACCTCAAAAAATCGAGCATTATACCTGGTTCGTATCCGAACCTCTTTGAGTTCCTTGTCTTTAAGCCGTGAGGGAAATGGAATTTTAACAGCTCCATATTCTTTTTTGAAGGCTCTCGACATGGGGATGTTAAAGAACCCGTCTTTTACCTTAATTCTTGGCATAATTAACGGGAAGTAACCATCTTTTGATAAGTACCGAGGTATTCGGATTTGTTCAAATCGGTACAACCCATTTTTAGCTGCCTGTATCAGTTTGAAGAAGGATTCAAAGGAGCGACTAACAACCTTCAATGTTTGCTGTGCAATATCTGTTTGAAGGAGCTGATAGTTCTCATTCTCTTTGCACTGATGGTAGTTAGACTCATAGCGAAGATAGCGTTTCTCAGTAAAATAGAACTGTCGAACATTGTACAAACCGACGTTGTACATATTCTTCGACAACCTGCACAACTGCCTCAGAGTCTCAAACTCGCGGCTCGACAGGTTTCTGATTTTGTTCTTCTGAGTAAGATACATTGACTCGTTTTCGCTACAGACAATATTATAGAGCGAAACCAAGTCTTTGTGTACAAAAACAAAACCCTTCAGGGTTTCTTGTGTTTTCCTCCACCACCTAAAGGCGGTGGTTTCCAACAAGAGGTTTTATGAGCAATACCCATCCCTGTTTTTTCAGGTTAACTTGTGAGGTTAACGCTTAAGTCCAAGCCCGGAAAAAAGAATTTTCCTGCCAAGCAACAGCCGTGCGTTTTTCAATGGCTGCCATTTCTTCAGCATTCAAAGGTTTGAAGGCTTGAGCCACTTTAAAATTCGATTCGAGTTGTTGAACATTTTCTGCGGCAATAATACAACAATGCACACCGGATAGAGACATCACATATCCCATCGCTTGGTTCATTCCCTCTAATACTCCACTGCGAATAAGTCGTCCGTAAGCGGGAACTTTCATTGCAATTACGCCGACATTCTTTTCTTTTGCCACAGGTAAAACGGTCTTAGAAAAAGGTCGAGGATGATGAACATCTGCGGCATTAATTGAAATTAATGTGGTATCAAACGGATACCGTCGCAACCCTTCCGCAATCACATCCGGTTCGTGATGTCCAGTAATTCCGGTATATTTAATAATCCCTTGTTCTTTAGCTTCTTCCATCGCTTTAATTGCCCCATTCGCCCCAAAAATTTCATCTAAGGTTTCCGGGAACGAAACATGATGCAACTGCCAAGAATCGAGGTAGTCTGTATTAAGACGTTTTAGCGATCGCTCTAACTCTCTCCAAGCGCCGTCTCTATCTCGTCTTGCTGTTTTACTCACCAGAAAGATTTTAGAACGGTAAGCGGGCAAAATACTGCCCAGATGTTCTTCACTTGGCCCGTAGCTAGCGGCGGTATCAAAATAACGAATTCCTAACCTGAGAGCGGCTTCCACTTGAGCAATAGCTTCAGCTTTGCGTCCCGTCTTGGAAAGAGGGGTCTGTCCTGCACCACCCAAAC
The DNA here is from genome assembly GCA_038530755.1 of Cyanobacteria bacterium J06592_8. Taxonomy (GTDB): domain Bacteria; phylum Cyanobacteriota; class Cyanobacteriia; order Cyanobacteriales; family Microcoleaceae; genus Capilliphycus. Next base: position 1,998 of record JBCBCI010000111.1, read on the forward strand.
CAAAAATCGGCAAGGTTACACCTGTTTTCCCCAAGACTCGTTCCGGCATTGTCGCTGTGCTAGGAACTTGAACGGCAGAATAAGCGACGTTTTGCGACTGGTGTTGGTGTAATGCGGTACTTCCGACAATACCGCCTGCAACCGCAGCTCCCGTCATCAAAAACTTGCGTCGTGTGGTTTTACCTGTCATATTTTAAACTTATGGGTTAACAGCAGTTTGAACTCCCGACTACCTTTTAATTATAAACATGGCAGTCTAAGGGGTACTCATGACAAAGCCCAAGTCCCAATCAGAGCCGTGTGACGAGAAGCGCGACGTGCAAAGTCGCTATTGATGAATAGAGAGCCGACTCTCTCTGGGGTACTTCTGTCCAGTCCCCATATAAAAGACTCTACGGAGTTCGGTCACAGCAGAAGTAAGTAATGAAACTGTTGGAGTGCAGACCATAAAAGTGTCTAAGCTAATAGCCTAAATCGGTAGTGATGCGAGGGGAAGAATCGGAAGGGTTAACGATAAGTGAACTGCTAAACTAGCTCCGTGATATACGAAAAGGTGAAATCAGGCTGAAACACCTTAACCAAAAATGGTAAGTAGCAAGGTTGTTGAAAGTTTCGCGGTTCAACAAAGAAGTCCAAACGCTACCGGAGTATGAGCAGAACCCTAACCAATTCGCAAATCATCAAACGGCGAAACACGGTAAGTCCAATAGACTCTCTGTTGTCCGACAACGGAGTAAGCCGAGAGTAATTGAAGCCGAACGTCTAGGGGATAAAGGAAGTCAGAAAAAGCGAACGCCCCTGTGTAATGCAGAGGATAAGGGTTGAGGAATTGCACCAACATTACACCGCCTGAAAACGGCAGCCCACTTCTGACAGGTCTTAAACGATAAACACACTTCAAAGAAACCCAACTGAGTTAAAAGATGGAAACCATAACGGTTATCGGAGACAAAGGACATCTTCAAGACTGGTCAGAAATTAACTGGAAACCAGTGATGAAGAACATCAGGAATCTTAGGAAGCGGATATATCGTGCTACACAGAACGGTCAGTGGAATCAGGTCAGAAGCCTGACAAAACTGATGCTAAGGAGCTACAACAATCTACTTTGGTCTGTGCGAAAAGTCACCCAATTGAATCAAGGAAAACGAACACCTGGTGTAGATAAGGAGGTGGCATTAACACCAGAACAACGGGTCAAACTCATCCGAGAAATGGGGCAATATACCTTCTGGAAAGTTAAACCGACCAAACGGGTCTACATCCCAAAAGCCAACGGTAAACAAAGACCACTAGGCATACCCACCATCAGAGATAGAGTCGCACAAACTTTAGTCAAAAACGCCCTAGAACCCATCTGGGAAGCTCAGTTTGAGCCTAACAGTTTCGGGTTCCGAGCCGGAAGAAGCTGCCACGATGCCATAGAACAATGTTTCCTACGCCTACAAGGTAACAGAGACACATGGGTATTAGATGCCGACATCACTGGATTCTTCGACCACATCTCCCACCAAGTTATTCTAGATTCCATCGGGAATTTTCCCGCCCGTAACCTCATCAAACAGTGGCTAAAGGCAGGATACTTGGATAAAGGACAACACCACGACACACCAAGCGGTACGCCACAGGGTGGCACCATTAGCCCTCTTTTATATCCGTTCAGAAGTATGGGTAGCACTTTGGAGATGGGCTAAAAGACGACACCCCAATAAAGGGAAAAGGTGGATTGCAAACCGATACTTTCAGATTAGAGGCAAAGGATGGGAATTCGCTTGTCAGGTCAAAGACCGAAAAGGAGTTTCAAAAGAAAAAATCCTATTTAATATTGCAAGTATTCCCATTGAACGCCATATTAAAGTAAAGGGAACCGCATCCCCAGACGACCCTAACCTACAAGAATATTGGGCAAAAAGAGCCAGAAAATCTGGCAAAACTATCTGGGACAAAGGGTCAAAATATTATAAAATCGCCCAAAACCAGAACTGGAAATGCCCAATTTGTGGGGAAAAACTACACAACGGGGAAGCTCTGGAAACTCACCACATCATAGCTTTGGCAAAAGGTGGTACAGAGGATATTGACAATCTTCAACACCTACATAAAATTTGCCATAAGGCGATACACAGTGGTAGACGTTCTGCTAAAGCAGAGGCTTGAGCCGGATGATGCGAGGAGTGTCAAGTCCGGTTCTGAGGGGAGAAAGATACGGTGACGTATGCTCTCTTACCCGACATTGTCATGCACGGCGCGCGAAGACTAGCCAGAGAGGTGACTCTCTGGCGCAGGTTTAATATTTACCGACCGGAGGATGTCAACGATGACGAATATATTCGTAGATTCCTAAGTAATCTTTCCCAGGATGAGTCCAAGAATAATCGTACTCCATACCTTGCAAGGCAAGCTGACGGAACTCTTCGGGATAGTAATACCATAAACCAATAGCTCGATCCATCGCGGATTCTAAGGCTTGATTGTCGGTTTGGTAGAAAACATAACCATTGCGCTGTTCAGGTAAGTGTTCTTGATCGTAATCTCGGTCAAATACCGTACTCACCAAGCCGCCAACCCCTCGCACAACAGGTACAGTTCCATACCTCATCCCAATCATCTGAGTCAAGCCGCACGGTTCATATTGACTGGGAACAACAATAATATCAGCTCCCGCATAAATGAGGTGTGCCAGTTCTTCATTAAAACCGATTTCTAAATGACAATCTGGATTACTATTGAGGAAGTTCTTTTCATGCCAGAACCAATTATTAATTCCGGGTTCTGTTGCCGAACCTAACAATACAAATTGTGCTTGTCGATGCAGGGCATAATAAATCGCATGATGAACCAGGTTAACTCCTTTTTGACCGTCGAGACGCCCAATATAAGCCACTAACGGTTGATTGGAATGACGCAACCACAGTCTTTCTCGTAAAGCCTTTTTATTTTTAATTTTGCTCTCAAAATCTTCGGCATTATAATTACAGGAAATATAGTGATCGGTTTCGGGGTTCCAAACATTATAATCAATGCCATTAAGAACACCACTAAACTTATGTTGGTGACTATGTAAGGTATGCCCTAAACCATAACCACATTCACCAAGATGAGCTTCCCAGGCGTGATGAGGTGAAACCGTTGTTACAAAATTGGAGTAAACAATGCCTCCCTTCATAAAATTAATGGCGAAGGGATTAAAATTATCTTGAAGACGACTGTAATCAAAATAATAGGACTCTTGATTGAGTCCCGTTGCCCAAAGTACATCGACTCCAGCGAGTCCTTGATGTTTAAAATTATGAATGGTGTAGCAAACTCGTTGATACTCCATACCATGATATTTATAAATCTCAAAGAGCATCACCGGAATTAAACCCGTTTGCCAATCGTGACAATGGATAACATCGGGGCGTTTATTGGTGCGGAGTAGAAACTCTATTGCCGCCTTGCTAAAGAAAGCAAACCGCATATTGTCATCTTCGCAGCCATAGTAACAGCCTCGGTTGAAGAAATTATCATCCGATCGCGGTTCAATAAAGAAACATAATCGTCCGTGTACCCAACCACAATAGACATCACAAATAATGGTGGCATTGTACCAAGGCACTCGTAAATCCCGGTAGGCTTCATGTAGTCCCCAGATGTGGTCATACCGCATAGAATCATACTTCGGTAGAATGATCTCTACGTTGTTTCCCTGTATTTCTAGTTCGCGGCTGAGTCCGTAAACCACATCGCCCAAGCCTCCGGCTTTGATTACGGGAGCGCACTCAGAGGCAATCTGTACGATGTACATCCTAACTCCTCACTTACTGGCTTGACTGGTTAGCTGAATTACAATTTTTACAAAAGTATACAGTAATATTGACGCTAACAACGAATATCAGAATTATACTCACACTCGCCGCCTTCTAAATCTACCTTTGAAGGGTTAAATTATTCTTTGTGATGAGGTGGACAACTCCCTTCGCCGTTTGGAGATACAATATTCAATGATAGAGAGCGAGAACTCCTGTCAATACAGGCCGATCTGACGAATTTTTTGACATGAGCAAAGGAACACTATTTGATAAAGTTTGGGACTTGCACGAGGTCGGAACCTTACCTTCCGGTCAAACTCAACTCTTTATTGGTTTGCACCTGATCCACGAAGTCACCAGTCCTCAAGCTTTCGCTATGCTACGCGAACGCAATTTACAAGTGCTATTTCCTGATCGCACAGTCGCGACAGTCGATCATATCGTTCCCACCGAGAACCAAGCCCGTCCTTTTGTGGATGTCTTAGCGGAGGAGATGATGCAATCTCTCGAAACAAGTTGCAAAGACTATGGCATCCGATTTTATAATATCGGTTCTGGCGATCAAGGTATCGTTCATGCGATCGCACCTGAACAAGGACTGACTCAACCGGGAATGACTATCGCCTGCGGAGACTCCCACACTTCAACTCATGGGGCGTTTGGGGCGATCGCGTTTGGAATTGGAACGTCTCAAGTTCGCGATGTCCTCGCCTCTCAAACCCTCGCTCTTTCTAAATTAAAAGTTCGACGCATCGAAGTCAATGGCGAACTGCGTCCGGGTGTTTACGCTAAAGATGTGATTCTGCATATTATCCGCAAACTTGGGGTAAAAGGCGGTGTGGGTTATGCCTACGAATACGCGGGAAGTACCATTGCTGCTATGTCGATGGAAGAACGGATGACGGTTTGTAATATGTCTATTGAAGGTGGCGCCCGGTGTGGCTATGTTAACCCCGATCAGGTAACATTCGACTACCTTCAAGGTCGAGATTTTGCACCCACAGGCGAAAACTGGGAAAAGGCGGTGAGTTGGTGGCAAAGTCTACAGAGTGACAGCGATGCGGTTTATGATGATGTGGTGGTTTTTGATGCGGCGGAGATTGCCCCGACGGTCACTTGGGGAATTACACCCGGTCAAGGCATTGCTGTTGATGAGACGATTCCAGATTTAGATAGTTTAGCATCCGGCGATCGCGATGTGGCGACTGAAGCTTACCGTTATATGGAATTTTCTCCCGGTACTGCTATTAAAGGGACGAAAGTTGATGTCTGTTTTATTGGGAGTTGTACAAACGGGCGGTTAAGTGATTTGCGAGAGGCGGCTAAATTTGCGAAGGGACGTCAGGTGGCGAATGGGGTCAAAGCTTTCGTAGTTCCTGCTTCTGAACGAATTAAAAAACAAGCTGAAGCGGAAGGACTTGATCAAATCTTCACTGAAGCCGGGTTTGAATGGCGTAATGCAGGCTGTTCGATGTGTTTGGCGATGAACCCCGATAAGTTACAAGGTAATCAAATTAGTGCGTCTTCGTCTAATCGTAATTTTAAAGGGCGTCAAGGTTCATCCACAGGGCGAACTTTATTGATGAGTCCAGCGATGGTGGTAGCCGCCGCTATTAATGGTACGGTTAGTGATGTTCGAGAGTTATTGTAAGAACAGGTAAATCCGAGTTGGAACACATTAAGGTTGTTTTCAACTCTTATCCGTTTTTTATGGAGTCAACTGACACTCACACAAACTGAGAACCTAAAGACAGGCTTTCAGCAAAAAATTGAGACTTTAATTGCAGATGATCGAGTTTGGATGGATATTACCATGTTTTTTGCGATCGCTCAGAAATAATCTATATATGTTCGTAGTTGTACTTGAGCACGAAAACAAATATTGACTACGCTAAAGCGCAACAACATAGTTAGAAACTAGAGTCCAGCTTTTTTGAGAAGTTGTTCAAGTTGATGTAGATTAACGCAAATATCACGAGTCACGGGGTTAATTTTGGGGTCATCATCTTCGGGTAATCTTTCACCTAGTAAATAATAATGTTCTAACTGACAAATCGTACTCAGAAACCAATAGAGTGGTGTGATATATCCGGGCGAAAAGAGCTCAATTACCTTCGTTCTGGAGTCACAAAAGACCAGATTTGTTAATCCCGCACCATGAGGCGCAACTACAATATCAGCCGCATTCAAGTAATAAGCTTGTTCGACAATAGATAGAGTTTCTAAATACAATCGTTTAAAACCATACCGTTCTAAAAGCTGAACCACCTGTTCATTATTGAGAACTTTCCGATAATTAGCCTGATTTCGATCAATATAAATTCGTCGATATCCAGGAATTTTAGGAGGTATTTTTTGATTAAGAAAAGCCGGATTAAGAAAAGCCTGTTTGAGATAGTGACATTTCCATTCAGAGATTCCAAACTCTTGGACAATATTTGGAACAATGACTTGCTTTGCTTTTAAATAAGGATACTCAAAACTTTCGAGAATCTGTTCAGAAGCTACACCCAAAACCTCTAAACAATCGATCTGAGATTGATTCGGACAATGGCTAAAAACAAATTTATCTATTTTGATATTCTGACTTTGAGAAACACTTTGTACCAGATGTAAACGCGCAATCACATCAAACATCCAATGAAAATAACCCCCATTTCCCCAACGAACCGATAAAAATGCAATAGTTTGATCAATTTCGTGAAGAGAATAGGGATGATTTGATGAGATTAAAAATTCCGGATGACCACTCGAAAGTTCAGGGATTAACTGTGATTTTGAATTTAAAACTGCACTGGTTAAAATTGGATCTGCTAGGGCTTTTCCATTTGGAAGAATACTCACAAAAGCCGCAGAGGAGGTAAAAGAATCGTGTTTAAAACAGTCTTCAATAGTGCCATCTAAGGTGATCGGAGGAAAACATTTTTTCTGATGTTCAGGATAGAGGTGAATGGTTGTCACATCAGCCGCAGACTCTAAACTCACCACTTGTTCTTGAGGATATTCACAAAAGGTTTCAATCACAACTGGCGGTAACAACTTATAATGGAGACAAGCAATTGCTGTTTCGGGATAACCTTGACATTCAAAGATATAGGCGAGTTCGTTATAAGCATCAAAGCAATCAGTTTTTAATTCAATTGTTTTAATAAAGGCATCAATAGCAGCATCCCAGTTTTTTTGCTGTTGGAAAACTACACCGAGTTTAAAATAAAGTCTATGGATACCTGGATTAAACTGAATCGCTTTTTCGTACAACTCGACTGCTTCTTGCCACCGTTTTTGTTCTTGGAGTAAGTCTCCTAATTCTTCATAAATAAAGAGTAAATTAGGATTAATTTCTAAGGTTTTTTTGTATTGTAATATCGCTTCATTGTATTGATGTTTTTCTTTAAATAAAGCCGCTAATTTATAGTAGGCATTTTCGATATTTTTATTGAGATTTTGAGCGTCTTTATAAATCGCGATCGCTTCTTCAATTTGATTCAGTTCTAGGAAAGCATCACCCATTTTAATATAAGGCCAATAATTATCCGAATTGAGTTTGAGTCCTTGACGATAGGTTTTAATTGCATTTTCCCACTGTTTGCATTCCATGTAAGCATCAGCTAATTTAAAATAAGACCAACAAACCTCCGGATCAACTTGAATCCCTTTTAAATAAGTTTCAATTGCCTTTTCCCACTTTTGGAGTTGAGTGAGAGCATTCCCTAAACTATTATAATAATGGTTCGCATCGGGATTGAGTTGAATCGCTTTTTCATAATTTAAACAAGCAGCTTCCCATTGTTGGCTTTGACTCAAGGCTTTTCCGAAAAAATAATAAATCTTAGCCGTTTTTGGGTAGACTTTCACCGCTTGAGAATATAACTCAATCACTCTTTTGAGTTGATTATGCTTGAGTAAAGTTTCACCCAACTTTAAATAGTCTTCGAGTGGAACCCGTTCAGGTTCTAAAAGAAAAGCGCTATATTGACAGTCGGTGACTTTTTGAGGTTGATTTTTAATCTGCCAAATTCGAGCTAAATTGCGGTAAATACCGGCTAAACTCGGTTTAAACTGAAGAGCAGTTTGATAGGATGCGATTGCCTGTTCCCACTGTTGCTGAGTCGCGTATAAACTCCCTAAATTCCCGTAAACCTCCGCACAGTTAGGTTGATATTCTAAAGCTTGATTATAGTAATGTTTTGCTTTTTCAAGTTGACCTTGCATTTGCAAAATCACGCCCATTGTTTGATAAACTAAAGTCAGTTGAGGCTGAAAAAGACTCAGTTCAGTTTTTGATTGACTCAGGACTTCCACCATGGTGAATAGAGATTCAAATTGGGAAACACTCAGCGCCATGATCACAGGCTTCCCCTCTTTGGTGAGAATTGCAGGCTGATGGGTGAGTTGATCCGGTAAATTTAGGAGTTGTTGTTGTGCTTCAGCAAGGGTGAGGTACTTCGCCATAGTGATCGAGAACTTACAGAAGGTTTTAAGAGCGATATAGTAATCTTACATGAGTTTTTAACTTAATTGTGAGTAAAATACTAGCAGGGCAAGCTTTCTAATAACTTGTCTAATAACTTATAGATAATTTCTGAGAACTATCACTATTATGTAACAATTCATTTGCGATCGCTATATCAAGAAGCTGATTATAAAATTATTTGATGAAAACTATTGGTTTTCCTTACTCGGTCAATTTAAAAATACTGAACGCTTTCTGTCAGCAAATTTTCTAGAACTTGAATTAACGGTTCGCCAAGTTTTCAATTAATGGAAATTATGAAGCTTGACCTGCTGAATTTACCCAATTTCGCACGGCTTGTCGAACCGCTCGTCTTCCATTGGTACGGTTTTGTTCAATAATTACAGGTAACTCTTGAACTCGGAGTTGCGGAAATATAGAGCTAGTTTCTACTTGCTGATATTTTTTATTTTCAAGCTTATTTTCAAGCTGGTATATTGTTAATTCTCCTGTATCATAACACCAAATTTTGGGGATACCTAAACGAGCGTAAATTGGAAAACGATTTAGGGATTTGCTAGTTAGATCGATTTCTAGTGCTAAATCAGGAGGCGGATCTTGAGTTAAATCGAACTGTAGTTTCCCACGAACTTTGGCTTCATTTTGAAAATAGAAACAGTTATCGGGTTCAATTCCAGCTAGACGCGCTTCTCGTTTCCAAGTTGTTGAACCATAACTTTCATAGTTGATGTCTAGTTCTTCGGCAATATCCTTAATAGCACTCCCAATTACTTCTTTATAATACTCATGTTCAGGTAGAGGAGTCATAATTTCTAAAGTTCCGTTATCATAAGCAATCCTAGCGGCGCGGCTATCTCCTAAATCCAGCAGTAAATTTTCAAACTGTTGCCAACTGATATTATATAAAACTACGCGATCGGCTCGCTGTTTTGTAAGTGGCATAATCTCTCCCAAAAATAAGAGTTAAATCTAGAGTATTTCTTAGTATAGTGTAACCTTAAATATTTACACCGACTTGAAAATAACTTGATGATCTTCTGGATTGATCGCCTATACAGATCATATTTGATTGAGATCAAGTTTTTTAACCTTCTTCTGGGACATTCAACTCCCATCGCCTTTAATCCTGAGAATGAGCTGAGATTAATATAAGTTTAAGACCAGAAAAAAACTGAGTAACAACTAAGGCTTTATTTAATTTCACTTCATTGAAAAGCCAAAAATTATTCGTAAAATGAAAATTAACAAATCTTAAAAGAGCGATTTGAGCCGACCCAATCAAAGCTGAAATTGACGGAAACAGTCACTTTCCGGTTCTATTTTCAGAAAAACTTGGGATTTGAGAATATCAGCAACTCAATTTAAAAGGAGTCACTAAAGCCAATGATTGCACAACTAACACGCCCAACTTTCGTTAAACAGCCTTCTTTTAACTATGCTTCACCAAGCAGTGACAGCTATGTTAGCCCCTTTGCGAATTGGAGTGAAGAAAGTTGGATTCGCAGTCGCTCGATTAGAACTGGAGAGATTACAGGCTTACCTTTTTCTCCTGATTTAATGCCTTTGGCGGCCCATTCTGCGATCGCAAGTCATCAAGAAATTTGGCTGCAAGTGCTTGCCTATAAAGCATTGAGTTACCTGCGCTTCACCACTCTACTCGAACTCAATCATGTTAACCCGATTACGGCTGATATCGCATCTGGACGTGCGCCTTGCAAAGTCACAGCCCAAGAACGACAGGATGCTTTCCGCATCTACTGTGATGAAGGTGGACACGCCCTATTTACCGAAGACTTAGCCCTACAAATCCAAAAAACCTATAATCTGCATCATTCGATGTTAGGTCGTCCTCGGATGGAACTCGAACTAGAGGCTATTATCGAGCAAAACAAAGGTCAAGTCTGTGAAAAACTAATCAAACTGTTCTTTGTCTCCATCTCGGAAACACTAATTACAAAATACCTAACCGTTCTTCCTCACGATACCCAAGTCGATCCTTTAATTCGTGCTGTTGTTAAGGATCATGCTGATGATGAAGCCAAACATCATATTTTCTATCGCCATCTATTTGGACGGATTTGGGATAACATCACCTGTTATGAAAAAGAAGAAATAGGTCAGATTCTACCTCGATTAGTGAATGCGTTTCTTGGCCCCGATCAAGAATTTGAATACCGAGTTTTGCGTCAAGTGGGCTTTAATCAAGCCGATGCTCGTGGTATTCTCGAAGAAGTGTATATCCCCAGTGAAGTGGCAAAATCCGTGAAAAAAGCTGCCGTTCCTACACTCAAAATGTTTAAAGATGCTAACGTTTTTGAGATTAAGGCAATCGAGCAAATTTTTGAAGACTACGAATATATCTAGAAAGAAACGGAAATAAGGGGGGATTTGTTTAAAGCTTTTCTCAGCAGACTATCTCCCTAAAAAGATGATTAGGAGTAATTTAGATGAAATCCAAACAAGCAACCGTTATTCGACATATTGCATTTGAAGATCTAGGAACTCTAGCCCCTATTTTAAAGGAAGCTGGATTTAATATTACCTATCTCGAAGCTGGACAAGATAATCTAGAAACAATTAAGTCTGAGTCACCAGATTTGTTGATTGTTCTTGGTGGGCCTATTGGTGCTTATGAAGACCAAGATTATCCTTTTATTCTGGATGAGTTAAGTATTTTATCGGCTCGGTTTCAAGCAGATTTACCTGTTTTGGGGATTTGTCTGGGCGCACAATTAATGGCGAGGGCCTTGGGTGCATCCGTCTATCCCAGTGGAACGCAGGAAATTGGCTGGTCTCCCATTAGTTTAACCGCCGCAGGTCAACAGTCGCCTCTTCGCTTTCTGTCTGAAGAAAAGACTTCAATGTTTCATTGGCATGGAGATACTTTTGATCTTCCCAATCAAACTACATTACTGGCATCAACGCCAGTTTGCAAGCAGCAAGCATTTATGTTTGGGAAAAATAGTTTAGGGTTGCAGTTTCATCCAGAGGTAACTGCTTTAGGATTAGAAAGATGGTATATTGGTCACGCGGCGGAAATAGGAGCCACAGAAACGGTTACTGTTCGTCAACTTCGCGAAGATACTGCTAAGTATGGTCAGAAATTAGAAGAACAAGCCCTAGCGTTTTGGTCGGAGTGGGTTTCAAAGCTTTAATTTTAAAACTTTAATCTCAGCTCGTAGTTGTGCTTTAGCACTCTTATTTGTAGTTGTGCTTTAGCACTCTAGCTAATCTGATAGATTGTTGGTGCGTCATTGACACACCCTACCCGGTTCAATTTTTATTTAGGATTGTAGAAAAAGCGGACTTATTGTTAGATTTAGTGCGCTGAAGCGCAACTACAAGCTCATTAAATTTTAATTAGATTTAATGTTCATCCTTTTCCCGTAATCCTTCAACTTGTTGATTAATATTAGCAAGTAACTGGGTTAGTAAGGGTAAATTGTCAGAGGGTAGAGGTACTAAGTCTGAACCTTGTTCAATTTCTTTGAGTTTCTTCTCTAACTGTTGAGCTAACTGTAAAGCATCTTGACTCAAAACTGTCATTTTATGTTGTTGGTGAAACTTTAATGCCGCACCTCGAAGCACTTGTAAATTTGCTTCTTCGCCGTATTCTCCAGGTACAACTCGCAACCTCAACAAAATATGATTACCCCGATCAAGCCGTTCAATTGTAGCTTGTTTCGGCTTTTCTACAGGGATTAACGAGATTTCAAGTAATCGCTTTAATTCATTAATGATCCCTTGAAATAGACTGGCTTCTAAATCTTCTAAAACAGACTTTAAAACTCCATCTTTACTCCACAAAATCCGTCCATTTGAGGCTTGACGTTCAAAATAAAGCCGACCAATTCCTCCGATCAGAATTCTACCTAAAAGTTCATGTAATATTTGTTCAGGAGTCAATGTCGTTAATATTTCTATCGGATCGTCTAAGTAGTCGGTTTTAATGTTTAAGCTCGGTAAATTATTTTTATTAGTCTTTTTTGGAGCGTTGACTTTAGAAGTTTTATCCGGCTTAGAGGTGGACTTTATCTCCTTTTGAGGAGAAGGTTGATTTTGATTCGTTTTCGGCTTGGTTTTGGGAGATAAATTAGGAGTTTTTATCTCTGAATTTGGATGCTGAGTATAATATAAATAGGCGGATAAAATCGACTCTTGATCCGGGAAAGATATCGTTTCAGTTAGAATTGAAAGATGGCGATAGGCTAAGATTTTATTAATATAATCCAACGCGGAATCATCATCAGGATAAACCATCCCAAGCTGCAAACAATTGTCTATTAGGGAGAGGGGTAAGACTTGGTAATGTAAACACACCTCAAAAGGAAGAATGCTATCAATTAAAGGAAAAATCTGTGTAGCATCCATTAAAGTCTTCTGATCAATCGGAGTTTGAGCTAACATTTTCTGATCAATAATAAATTAGAGATTGTCCAATACCCTCTCCAGTTTGAAAAAATTATTAGAGGAAATGAAATTCCTACATCGATAGAATTGAATAATCTGGGTGAGGATCTATTTTCGTAAAATTAAGGAGTGGTATAAATCTAGTAGATGTCAAAAGTTTATCTAAACTATTCCAACTTTTGTATACTCTATTTTTCCTGATTTTCCTAGTTTAACAAGTTTATGTCCCTTCTGATCTCAGTTTTGTAGAGATATTAAGAAACTTTAACACGCTTGTGGGTGGATAACCCTCAACTTAATCTGACACTTTCGGTAAAATTCAGCTATGCTATGTTAAATTCCGGATAGACCGAATTAAATTTTGTAAAATTTGTTTGTGGGTTTGTTTATAACAAACAGTATATGGTGAGAGGAGATTCATTAACTAACAGCCTAAAATGGCTGAGTTCCCTAATTGTTTTCCTATTCTTTGCGACCCCTCAACCCGTTATTTCCTCTCCGGTGCAGGAGCGGGTTGTTGCCGCGAGAAAACTATCAGTCCCTAAATTTTCAACGGATTCAACTCCAACGCCTAACATACAATTAATCATACGACTAAGCGATCGCCGTGTCTACGTTTATCGCCAACAACAACTCCTGACCAGTTATCCCATCGCAGTGGGTCGAGAAGGGTGGGAAACCCCTACAGGGGAATACAAAGTCATTCAGAAAATTCAAGAACCGTCGTGGGAACATCCCTTCACAGGAGAGATTGTTCCCCCTGGTCCTGAAAATCCGTTAGGAATTCGCTGGATTGGATTTTGGACAGATGGTACAAATTACATTGGCTTTCACGGAACTCCAAACGAAGAGACTGTCGGAGAAGCGGTTTCTCATGGTTGTATCCGAATGCTGAACCAAGATGTTGTTCTTCTCTTCGATAAAGTCACCATTGGAACACCTGTAATCGTTGAACCTTAATCTTTTTTCCTATCTTGAATTAGCGGGTAAAATCTCCCAAAACGGTTGTTCTAAACTTTCACGAGTTGTATTCGTTCCGGTGTATAAATCTCCTTTCAGTTCTTGATAGTAACTATCATCCAAAAAGTTCAAATTCATTCCCGATACGACTAACCGTCTTCTGAAGTCTTCCTGGGTATAATCTCGTCCATCAATTAAAGGTCCGCGTGGATTAGGAACGAGAAGCACACCATTAACAGAAACCGTATTGACTAAATTAGGCCACCAAGCATAACCACTGTATCCAAAGATGACTGGAACTTCAATAATTTGATCGTTATCAAGACCAAATTCTCGCTTCAATATTCTTAGTAACGGATCGATTTTTTCTCGCTGTAAACGTTGATTATGTTGAACCAGTAACCGATTATTCAAAGCCGCTCTGACCGTTGTTTGGGTACTTAAACCTCGATTAATTGCAGCCCCTTCATATCCTTTATCTGCTAAATCTTCAAGAAGTTTCAACCCCGCTTTCGGACTTACAATTAATAGCAGCGGTTCGCCTGTTTGACTGGGAATAAAATTAATAATTTCACTGACATGGCGCACCATTAACCAAGAGGTATCAATCTCAATCGGTGGCCCCTGAACTTTCTGAGACTTCAGGAAGTCTAACACATCTGGATGTAAGGTTTCGCCATCTGCTCGTCCATAATAAATTCGACCCATTGGATGATTTTCTAACGGCGGCGTTACTTCCAAATTCCCATACCAATCTAACCATTGATTCACCGGATCGAGAGTACGAGGTTTACCCATTTCAAACCAACCCACATTTCGATTCATTAAAGAACGAGCATAGTTATCGCTTTCTTCCGAACGATTTCCTTGAAGGGCGACTGGATAACTTTTCAGTTGATTTTCTCCGGGAAATTGTACATAGCCGATTTCGGCGGTATCTTGCATCCAAGCTGTCTCACCTGGAGTTACTTTTGTCGTTGCGCCATTAGATTCAATGACTTGTTTAACCTCTGCAATAAACTCTTGATTTTTACCGCGATCGCTTAAATGAATTTCTGAAACCGATGCGGTATTTGATGACATGATCCAAGGCGCAACTCCCATTGAAATTGTATCTGAAGCAATTTCTTCTTCACCTTGACGGGCGCTCGCTTTTAACTGCACTAAACCTGTCCAATTTCGATGAGCAAATTGTTTCGCTTCTACGCCTAAAATAATATCGCCATTGTAAGCTAAAGGCTTTTCACCTGTTAAATCGACGGGAATCCAACCGCCTGCTGTTTTTTGAAAAATATTGACAAAATCTTGAGCTTCGCTATCCGTCGTAATATAAATAGATGCACCTTGATATTCCGTAGAGAGTTTAAAATGAACCTGAGCCAAATCTTCACTATCTGACTGACCATTAACAATCTGATCTTTCCAATCGGGGAAACCATCGCGATCGTCATCATCATTATTAAATAACATTAGTGGCCCACTTGACAATGACCACTGACTCGGACGAGTTTCATCTGCTTCTGTAATCGTACCATCTCGGTTGGTATCTCCATACATTTCAAAGCCCGGAAATTGAGGGATATCCACGACATTTTGCGCTGTTCTTTGAGGAGTGGGCTGATCTTCTGTTTCAGCTAGAACAATCGCCCGTTCATAGGTTGCGATCGCTAAATAGCCTTGATAATCTACAATCTTTTCAATCGCCTGTTGAGTTCTGAAGGTATTTGAGGGAACTTGTCGTAGGGTATCAATTGCTTGTACCCAGAGGTTTTGGGCGGCTTCCCACTCGGATACTGTTGTGCTATTTTTCCCCAATTCGACGGCTTCTGTGGCGAGTTGTGTCGCTCGCGTCATTAGTTGTTCGGCTTGTTCTTCTTTCGAGATGCGAGTTTCAACTAAACGCAAAGCGCGTAAACGGGTTTGATATTGTTGCAATTGTAGTTCATACTCCCAAGCTTCTAAACTCGATACATCTGGGGAACTCGAAACATTTTCTAAGCTGGCTTTGAGTTGATCGCGCAGTTGGTATAAATCTTCTAAGGATTGAGGTTTGGGCGGTTCTGTTTCGACTGACGGTGAGTCGGATGATTCTGAGTCTATGTCGAGCAGGCTAGACTCATCAATTGAGTATTCAATCTCTGGTGTGTTTGGAGAAAACTGAGCCAAAACCGATTGAGGAACCGGAACGAAGATAATTCCAACGACAACTCCAACTGTATTAATCAGTGCTACCGCAACGTATCGCATCCAACCCATATTCTCAAGCATCGAGATTAATTGTACTCCCCCGATGATACCGCGATCGCGTCAGATTGAATAGATGAAAAAAAAATAAAATATAAAATTTGCTTTCAGGACATTTTTCGTTGTAATCGCCCAATTTTCCAAAGATTGTCACGCTCGCTATCATTTAGGGCTTGAATCAGATTCGCATTTATAGTTATATAAGCTAAATATATTAACTCTAATTGTTTAGTAGAGTTCGTATTTCAATAATGTACAAGCAATTGTACCGTTATAGACTGGAATTCGTTGAGCCGTTCTCAGTCCAACTTGCTTGGCGAGAGCCTTATTTCCAGTGAGAATAAATGCAGTCCAACCCTTAAACCGCTGTTTGAAAATATCCCCAAGTTGTTGATAGAGACTTCCTAATTTCTTCACATCACCGATACGTTCGCCGTATGGCGGGTTACAAATAATTATCCCGCGATCGCATGGGGGTTCTATATGAAATAATGTACTTTGGGTGAGTTGAATTTGATCGGCGACTCCACACTGTTGAGCATTGTGACGGGCTTGAGCTAATATTTCACCATCGCGATCGCATCCTGCTACAATTGCCTTAAGCTGAGGAAGTTGACTCGCTTCCGCCTCTTGATATAAAGAGTCCCACAACTCCCCATCAAAGTCTTGCCATTTCATAAACCCATAAGTTTCTCGAAACAGCCCCGGCGCAACGTTCAAGCCCTTTAAAGCCGCTTCGAGGGGGAGAGTTCCCGAACCACACATTGGGTCTAAAAAGGGTAAATTCGGTTGCCATTCTGCCATCTCCAGTAAAGCAGCGGCGAGGGTTTCCTTAAGCGGGGCTTTCCCCACTGCGGGGCGATATCCTCGTCGATGTAAGCTATTTCCAGAACTGTCTAAACTGAGAATACCTTGATCTCGATCAATGTGGAGATTTATCATCAGATCGGGGTCTTCTGTATCGATGTTAGAACGTTCATCCCACTGTTGACGCTGTTGATCGATAATCGCATTCTTAACCTGTAACGCAGTAAAATGAGAGTGATTAAGAGAACGATTTCGACCTGTGCAATGTACGGCGAAAGTCTGATTCGGTTGCAGGTACTGTTCCCAAGCAATGCTTTGAACGGCTTGATAAAGCTGTTTAGCATCTGAACAAGGAAACTGATGAATCGGAACTAAGACGCGGAAAATCGTTCTTGACCAAAGATTAACTCGGTAGAGCAAACTGCGATCGCCTTCAAAATGTACTCCTGTAAAGTCTGGACGAACACTTTTGGCACCTAAACGTTCTAACTCTGCGGCTGCAACTGACTCTAAACTTCGGGCAACTTTGGCAAAATATTTGCTCATCCAACGCCAAGAACCTTAAACTTGAAACTCACGCACCCTTCCCACCTTCAAAGACTAAAGCGGTCAGAGCGTCCGACCGCAAGGCAAATCCTCACACCACACACACAGGAATGACATACAAATTCGGCAGAGACAATGCTCTGTTTTTCAGGAAGGACACCGACGACTGGCCGTGTTTCGTCTCGGTGCCCTCTCTGGTTCGCTCCTCACACGCTTGTAACTTTATCCAACCCATTATCCTTTTGTCAACTCTTTTATCCGGATTTTTTATAAAAATCGCTTTCAACTCCTGTATAGTCAGCGTTTTGGGTTTTTAAGGGGCGAGACCCTTCTACAGTTATCAGTTATCAGTTATGCAGTTATCAGTTTTTTCAGTTATTAGCGATCTGCTTTAACTATTCACTGTTCACTGTTCTGTGTAACCTGTCCCTGTAACCCCGGGTCGTTTCGTTCTAGCCCTAAAACTTGATTTGTGGGGAGGTGGGGAAGCTCGGGAAGCTCGGGAAGCTCGGGAAGCTCGGGAAGCTCGGGAAGATTTTTATTAACAAAAAGCTATTTTTGATCG
>JBCBCI010000112.1:0-19505 GCA_038530755.1 Cyanobacteria bacterium J06592_8
AAAATCAACGGTGAGTCCGGCTGCAACTCCGGAAGACCATTCAAAGGAATGTACTCGATAGGCGGCGGATGCAATATGGCTGGTGGCGATACTTTTTCCGACAATTAATAGATTATCAATTTCTTGAGGAATCATTGACCGTAAGGGAATTTGGAAGGGATAAGCCGCCCCTTGTCCGAGTCTTTCGCCTTCTCTTTCTGTATTTCCTGGGGCTTCGGGTGGACTATTGGTCATACAGGGATGAAAGTCGATTGCATAGTGACCAATTCCAACTGTATCTTGATAAATGGTCGCCCGTGATTTTGGGTTGGTTTGTTCGATAGTTTGCATTCCACTTATTAATGCTGGAAGTTCTAACCCGGCTAACCCTGTCCATAACGTTCGATAATCGCTGAGAGAGAGATTTTCTTGATAGAATTCTTTGCTAAAATCATTGCGAGAAATATCAGTTTCTGTAATTTCAAAGCCCTCTGGAAATCCCCAAATCGGACGACCAATCACTCGTCTTCCTTCTCGAATATAGGGATATTTTGATAAGCCATGAACGGTTCCCATTGGAGAGTCTAAACCTGTCACATATCGATGATTGGGATGCGGTTCTTTGAAGCCTTCTCCAAGTTGAGAATCTGTCGTCCCAACGACTAACCAATAGAAGTAACCGATCGCATTTTCTTCGCCGCGTCGCAGGGCTTCTGTTCTGAGTCCGCCTTGCCATCCTCCCGGTTCTAACTGACCTGTTGTTTGTAGTTGGTTGCGAGTGAAAATAAAATTATCTTGGGGATTTCCAGGACGATAATCATTTCCCCAAGTCCAGTTTTGCATAGAAATATCACCCGGATAAATCGGCCATTGTCGAACATTTCCGGGTAATTCTTCATCGGGGTTCATGCTATGAATACGGCGATAGGTATAAACGAGGGCAAAGTTCGCGAGTCGTTCTAATTCATAACTGTAATAGGGCGCGTATTGTTGATAGAATAGCGGTAATTCATGGGTTTGGGGTTCGGCGGTAGCTTCCATTGCAAAGGTGTAGGTAAATCCCTGAGTACAATAGGGCGCACCGGGTACACTGGAAGAGGTTGGATCGAAAGGTGTTCTCGGATCGACACCTAAGCGGTAGGGAACATCAGTTAGTCCTAATATTTCTCCGGTTTCTGTTGCTTCAATCACGTACCACTCAACCTCTGTTTCTGAAGCTACTGTGTATACATCAGTATTCAGTTGATTATTGCCCCCTAAATCCCCTGCCCCCAAACCCCCAAAATTGGGGGCTTTGAGAAATGGGAGAGTTTGAGATTTGAGTTCCCCCCAGAATTGGGGGGCGGAGGGGGGCGCAGAATTGGGGAGACTAGAGAGATTACTTTCTAAGGAATTATCAGACGGCGGAACAAATCGAATAATCGTTTTCGTTAAGCGATTAGAATCTTCATACTGATAAGCATCTTCGATAATTTGAGATAAGGGTTCGGTATTCAGTGGAGGTGTTCCCGAAGCCGGTTGATGTTGAATTGCTGTAACACTTGCAATTTGACGGTTAGAAATATCAAGATCTTTGACAACCGTTGAGGGAAACCATTTTAACGTTCCCCTGCCTTTTTTTGCGGCATCTTCTAACATTTCAAACAGGATTTTATGACCATCATAGGGCATAAAGCAGGATGCACTGACCCAACAAGCCCCAGGATTTAATCGACCATATTTTTCTTCGATTCTGTTTCGGAGTTCTAAATATCCTTGAGGGAAATAAAGAAGCGATCGCTGTGTCGCCCGTTCATCGAGGGCGGAGGTTCCTTGAGATGAGATTTGACCGCCAACCCAGTCAGTAATTTCAGTTATACAAACGGTTCGTCCCAACAGTAAGGCTTCATAGGCGGTCGCTGATCCGGCGAGTCCTCCGCCAATGACTAAAATGTCACAAGCAACTTCTTGATCGAGTCTCGGAGGAGATGTAGAAGTTGCGGTTAGGGCGATTGAACTAACGGATAGAAAACTAGAAATTAAATAGAATACAAAACTTTTTAAATTTAGCATTGATGTTACTTGCTTTGAGTCAACAATATTTTTTGAATATTCTGTGCTGAATTCAATAAAAGCCTGAAATCAAATTAAAACTTTTTAAGAAAAAGTTAAAAAATTAATGAGTTTTCCCTCAAAAGAGTGTAACTTAAATGAGGGACTAAACAATTGATGATATAATTGATAGAGTATATACAGATAATCGTCTTATTTTGTCTGTTGTTGTCGTTGTGGGAAAATTTTAGGAGTGATTATGGCAAATTCAACCCCCTTTACAAGAGCTTTACTCGTTTACAAGACAAACCGTTTTCATAGCTTCAAAAACTTTGTGAGAGATAAAGGGTAAGAGTTTCGGATTTTGGCTTTGAGCTTTTCCTTCTGTAAAAACAATCAGTAAATAAGGATTTAAACCCGGAATTTCAATATAGGCTGCATCGTGACGAACTTGGCTTGTTTGTCCAGCTTTTGACCAAAGTTTAGCATTCAGAGGGAGACCATTACCCAAAAATTCACTGACTTGGTTTTCAGGATCTGCTGCTAATTCTGCCGGATCAAGACTCCGTTTCATCAACTTCATCATGGCTTGGGAAGCTTGAGGAGAAGCAGCAATACCCCCGACAATACTATGCAATAATCGAGCCGTTGCGTTTGTCGTCAACATATTGCGATTTTCCATCAATTCTCCTAAGAACTCTCGTTCTCGACCATAGGCCCCATCACACCATGTTTTTTGATTAACATTAATGGGTTGGAGTTCCGGCCAATGGAGAGATTGAAAGTAACGATTGATGAGATTGCGTTGAGTCTTCCAAGTCTCGTAGGGTCCGGGCGGTAATTGAGGGCCACTGGTTGTTCCGGTTAAGACATCTACCACAAGGCTGGTGGCATCATTACTCGAATCGACTATCATATCCCGTGTCGCTCGTTCTAATTCGGTAGATGTGGCGATCATGCCCTTTTCCATCCATTCATACAAGGCCACCAAGTAGAACAACTTGACCACGCTAGCCGGATAAATGCGTTCAATTCCCCGATAGGCGAACCCTCGAACTGGATATTGCCAAAATTCTTCCGGAGTTAACGCACCACCTGTGTTAACAGGTATAGGCGGATCGTAAACAATCCAAGTCATGGCAATTTGATCGGCGGCTAATTTGGGAAATTGGCTACAGGTTGCTTCTATGATGCCTTTTCCCAGTTTTTCGAGTTGTTCGTCTAAATGAAAAAATGTCATAGCAGTGGATAACGACAGGGAATAGAACTCGGAAATCGGGTCGTGATTAAAGTCTGTTATATTTTTATGTCTAAAGATGTTCAGTTTTTATGATCGATGACTAACTATTGTACAACCCGATTTGCGAGGCGGCCTTAACACCGAATAGATAATCACCAACCTATGAATTTTGACCCAATATTAGACATTGTAGAGTATCGTTGCACAGGGGACTTGAATCTATATGACTCAATAGACTGCAAAACCCTGACCACTCAAGCCTGTACAGGACGACATCTGCGAGTCCGTCAGCAAGATTTAGACAATCCTCTCAACCGTCAAGCCATTCAGGTAGAACTTTGTGAGGATGATTATCCCGGTTGGTTGGCGATCGCAGATTTAGATCGGATAGAATTGGCGAAAACTCTCTATCAATTTCAATCGGTGAGTGAAGCTGAGATTCAGTCCAAGCTACCTGCTGTGATTGCTTTTTCACACAAAGCAATGAACGTCTCTAACTCTTATTTATGGGGAGGAACAGTAGGACCTGACTATGATTGTTCGGGGTTAATACAAACGGCTTTTGCCTCACAAGGAATTTGGCTACCTCGTGATGCCCACCAGCAGGAAGCATTTACAGAAGACATTATTCAAAATACCCTACCAAATCATACCCAAAACACCCTATTAGATCAAATTCAGGCTGTGATATCCTGTTTACAAATCGGAGATTTGATATTTTTCGGAACTCACCGTAAAGCAACACACGTTGGATTATATCTGGGACAGGGGCGTTATATTCATAGCTCCAGCTCTGAAAAAGGGCGAAATGGTATCGGAATCGACGTTATATCAGATCAAGGAGATCGAGTCAGTCAAGAATACTATCAGCAATTAAGGGGTGCAGGCAGAGTTGTTCGTAGTTATCATTCCGGTGCAGAATCAATCTTCTACTCAGAAGATTAAACCACAGAAACTTATTCTGAAAAGTTTGACTTTGACAGGAATCTCAAAGTTATCTATGTTCTCAACAGATAATCGCTATTTATACCGACTGTCATGCTTTTGATGCTCAACTTAATTGAACATCTTGAAGAGTAGTTTATGATTTTGATTTTGGCAAAAACCCGATGAAAAAACTTCTGTCTATCGTGAAACCCTATCTGCGTTGGTTAATTCTTGGATTAACTGCATTCTTTATCATCCATACCTTTACGAGAAATTGGAAAGAGATCTCCACAATTTCAATTTCGGCTACCGGATGGATCTATTTAGCACTGGCTTTTAGTATTACAGCAACAGCTCATGTCTGGTCAGGATGGGTGTGGTTACTGATTTTGCGAGAGTTTAATCAACCCGTTAAACAACGCTGGGGCTTACAAGTCTACCTGAAAACCAATCTGGCAAAGTATTTACCCGGAAATATCGGTCATTTCTGTAGCCGTGTGGTAGCCGTGAATAGAGTTGGTATTTCGATGGGTCCCGCTGTACTGAGTGTTTTGCTAGAACCATTACTGATGGCCTCTGCATCCTTGGCGATCGCTTTAATCACCACCCAACAACCCTACTGGGGTTTACAGATCCTCTGCCTTCTGGTGGTTCTCACAGGTGTCCATCCTCGGATTTTAAATCCGGTTGTCAATCACCTCAGAAAAGTCAAGGGAAAGGTGTTTTCATCTGAAACCTCAGCTATTTTGTTTCAGGTAGAACGTTATCCTCTGAGACCCTTCTTAGGTGAAATTGGGTTTGTGGGTTTGCGAGGGCTTGGATTTTTATTCACCCTGATTGCTTTAGTCCCCTATAATCCCCAGGATATTCCATTAATTGTTAGTGCGTATAGTGTGGGTTGGTTACTTGGCTTGGTGGTGCCGGGTGCGCCGGGAGGGATAGGAATCTTTGAAGCAACGACCCTTGCACTTTTAGAATCTCATTTTCAACCTGGACTTTTATTAAGTGCGATCGCCTGTTATCGAGTCATCAGTATTCTCGCTGAAACCTCTGGTGCTTTATTTGCGGGAATTGATCAGCATTATTGTCAAAATCATAAATCTGCTCTCTAGTTCTAATCGAGAGAAGATTAAAATTCAAATTAAAACATTTCTCTAGAAAATCGCTTCTCCTCTAAACTAAATATTTTAACCAGTTAGAAACAACATCCGGTGAGCCATACCATTTTCCAGGCGAGCGTGGAGAATGCCAAACACCATCTAAAGTTAAATTTTCTGCTCCTTCTAAATGGGCAGCTTCTACAGGTGTGATTCCATCTCCCCAGGTTTCGCCTTGACCGATGGTTAGCTGATAACTATTATAAGGAAGCCAAGTTTTAAAGGTTCGCGCTCCGTAAACCGCTTTACCCGCGATACAAACATAACGCACCTGAGAATAAAACGCGCCGGGATAATTATCTTTTACAAAATCCAGATTTTTTTTCGTCCATCGTTCTTGGCTAATATGAGGCGTTCCGAGTGTAATTAAAGTATTCACAACTGAGTTCATATTCCATAAACCCTTGACCGCTTCGATCACATCTCCATGGATGGTATAGGGTTTTTCTCCCATATAAATCCGGGCAATCCAACCTCCAGCAGAATGTCCGATCAGATTAATTTGAGGAACTGAATATTTCTGCAAAACCTGCTGAATAGTCGTATTAATTTGTTGCAAAATCGGCACCATTGAACGTCCACCAATGGTCGGAAACCAATCTCGTTTTCGCAAGGGAACAACAACAGTCGGAATTCCTCGTTGGTTCAGATCCTTTTCTAAAGGGTAGTAATCGGTAGCACCTGCAAAAAAACCTGGTAAAATGACAGTCGGTAATGGCATTATGATTAACTTAGACGATAGTGGGCAATGCCCACCATATTATAGAAATTATCATTAACTCTTGAGTACACGCTGACCCAAGAGAAGTAGCGGTAGGACAAAAATACCTATGACTGGAACTCCTCCTGGCCCTGGTAATGTTCTAATATTATTAGGGACAACGACTGTAAATCCATACCGAGCCACAAGACTCGCATAAATACTGTAGTCGGCTTTATCCACTAAAGCACCTTGGAGTAATAGCGCGATGGGAGTGGATACAGTTGGGTCGGAGATAACAGGATAATAGATATCTGTGGGGTCGCTATCAATTACAGTGGAATATTGACCCACTTCTGAAAATAAAGGCTCTCCGGTAAAGGTTGTGGCTTGAACAGAACTGCTCATTGATGATAGCAGTAGAGCTATTCCAATGGCGGAAATGGAATTAAAAACAGTTACTCTTTGTCGATTCATCTGAGTTTTGTTAATATTTATTTTCAAGGTTTTTCCTAAAAAGCTGCGATCTAACGCTAGAGTTATTGTCGCGTCCGCACTCTTTGTTAACGGGCTGGCGATCGCTGTTTTTTATTTTAAGGGATGTTCTGGAGATAGATTGTAAAAGTCATCAGCTCAGTTTAAAGATTCTGTAAAGCTAAGTTAGAATTAGAGAGTTAGAATTAGACCCAATGCTTTGAGTTTATTTTCAATAATTCGTTTAAGTAATTAAAGTGATTACAGAGAGCAATTTATGGCTTATAGTGATTTTAGTTTAAGTCGCGTCAAGACAGAGTTTAATTTGACGTATACTGAAGCGACTCATATTTTTGCAGCAGCCTCAGAACTGCAACCGAGTCAGGCTTTGGAAGAAACGCTCAAGGAAAATCTTCCTCTTGCATTGGCGAGTAATACAGAAAAATCTCGTTCTGAGATGATTATTAGCCCGATTTTAATTGAATTACGAAGAAGCTTAAAACGCAAAATTAGTTTGTTTTCGGGGATTAATTTTAATGTTGACTTTGATAAAGGACTGAATGGAAGTTGTGACTATATTATCAGCGCATCCGAAAAACTTTTAGTTTTAACGTCTCCGATTATTACATTAGTCGAAGCGAAAAAAGAAGACTTAAATGCTGGATTAGGACAATGTATTGCCGAAATGATCGCGGCTAAAATTTTCAACGAACGAGAACAAAATCAAATTTCAACGATTCAAGGCGTTGTCACCTCGGGAACGAATTGGAAATTTTTAGAACTAGCAGGAACTAATGTTGTGATTGACTTAACCGAATATTACTTAACTGATTTGTCAAAAATACTCGGAATCTTAGCTGAGGGAGTGAGGAGAAGTCAAACCTAAACAATTATCTAATAAATCTAGACTTTATTTTTAAGTTGGAAGTTATCATCAAAGTCTTCTATCGGTGGATAAACTAAGGTTGGTGTTTCTGAGAGTGACAATAATCGCTGTTTATATTGTTTAAAATAATCTTGACGTTGTTCGTCACTAATTCGGGTTGGAGACCACACAATAAAAGCAGGTAAAACATCAAATCCCACAAAATGAAGAATTCCGTGATTCAGAGGATACAAAATCATATCAATTTCCCCATTTAATCCGGTTTCACTATACATCGTTTCTCCGCCCCCTGTTGTCAGAGAGAGCATGGCTCGCTTCCCTTTAAATACGCCATTATTGTACCATTTTCCCCCACCATAAATTCGCCCCATTGCAAAGACTCGATCTACCCAACCTTTCAGAATAGCCGGAACACTAAACCACCATAGGGGAAACTGAAAAATCAACACATCACACCAATCTAGCTTATCAATCTCTGCCTGTATATCACGAGAAAATCCATTGACTTCTGTGGCGTGCATTTCTTCAATTTGCTGTTTGAAATAATCCGGATTTTTAACGGATGTAAAGTTGCGTCGATCTGATACCGGATCAAATTGCATCGCATATAAGTCAGAAACTATCACTTCATGTCCGGCTGCTTTCAGTACCTCTTGAGCTTTTTGAGTTAATGCTCCATTGAAACTTTGGGGTTCAGGATGAGCGTTAACAATAAAAACATTCATGGGTTTCATACAATCTATGAACAGTCGCTTTCAGTTTAAGCTGAAATGGGATCAAAGTTCAAGCTCAGTTCAAAAAAACACTCCAAAAGTTGCTAAATTTAGTCATAGAGTTTAACTATTTGTCGATATGTCCGTCATAGGTAATATGATCGGATTTATAGCTGGGAGGTTCTACATGAATGACTGTACGAACCGGACTAAAATACTTTTCAAGTTGTGCTTCCACTTCTTCTGTAATTTGATGAGCAGTTTCAACATCTCTAGCATCAACAATCATGTGCATTTCAATAAAAGTTTGCCGTCCAACGACTCCTCTCGAAGCAATATTATGACAATTTATAACACCTGGAACGCCCATGGCTAAAGCTCGAATTTTTTCAGGCGGAATTGCCATGCGATCAGTTAACCAAGGCAAGTTTTCTTGAAGGATTTCCCAGGCACTATGAAAGACTAAAGCAGCAACGGGGAAAGCCATCACCACATCTAAAACTTGTAATTTAGGTAGGTTATATTTACGACCTAGCCACACACCAATTAATCCCGCAATTACCATTAAGGTTGTCCAAATATCACTCATCGTGTGTTTGGCATCGGCAACTAATAATGCACTTCCCAAGCGTTGACCCATGTAACGTTCGTAGTAAGCGACAAAAATATTAATGCCGAGTACGATTAGTAAAATCCACAATTCTACAGAAGAAATTTTAACGGGGTTGCCTTCTCCAAACATTCGTTCAATGGCACCGGTGATAATCTCAAAAGAGGCAATTGAGAGAAAAACTGTTACGGCTAATGCACCCAAAGCATCAAATTTCTGATGTCCATAGGGATATTCGCGATCGGGTTCAGGAGAAGCAAACTGATTCGCCACTAAACCAATCACATTATTGGCACCATCTGTAACACTATGCAACGCATCAGCCAGTAAACTTAGCGATCCAGTCAGTAACCCTAAAGTAGCTTTAATGGCCATGACAACTAGGTTCAGGATGAGGGTGAGAATGAGAACTTTGCGGACTTTGGGACGATGATCGGTAGCCACAATGTCTCCTTTGATTCAACACTTCAGGATTCATCTTTAGTTTATCAACTCTTATAAATTAGAGGTTATTTTTTAGGATAATTTTTGTATTTTTCAAGAAATTTTCTCAATACTTTAAGGGGTTGATGTATTTTCTAGTCTCCCTAATATTCAGTCAAGATCCAATTGCAAAAGCTGAGATTAAATCCGATCAATCTGCAATCGCGAGATGAAAAGTTAAACTTTTTGAATATAGAATTTGAAAACACTGATAGTCAGATCCTCTGAATCGCTTGAATATATACGACGATCTGCCTCGTCTGTCCTATTTCTCTGACATTCCCAAATCGATAATTATACTTTTTGGCAAATTAGTCCGGAATTCTATTCAGGATACCTGCATCAAACAAACAGAGACCAACGAGTGTGACGAAACAGGGGAGGGTGGCTCCTCCCCCTTTCTAATTTTTAAGCCGTCAAAATTTATAGATAGATATAGCTTAATATGTTTGATATTTTTGATGACCTGATTCCGGACGATATTATTCCTGATGACCTGATTCCCGATGATTTTATTTTTGACAACGTTGTTAATTTCTTTAGGGATAACTGGTCTATACTTGAACCTGTTGTTGATGTTCTCTTTCCAACTTATGGTGCATTAATTGATGTAGTTGAGGTCGCAGAACCTCTGACGGATCTGATTATTGATAGTTTCTTTTCTCAAGATGAGAATGACCTCAGTTCCCAGCAAATTATTCAAATTGAACCCGAATCACTCTCAATCTCCGTCGATTCGGATTTTTTGAATGGCTATCAAACCCGAATGGATAGTTCTATTGATTCCTCTAAATTATTTTTGCTGACCAATGAACCCGACAATTTAGCCCCGGCTGGATTGAGAGTTGTTCCGCCGCCAACAGGTGAAGTGTTACCTGAATGGACTACAGACAATCCCGGTGGAATTTTAGCTCTAGATGGTGATGATTTCCTGATTGCTTCGGTGGAAATGGATGTAATTAATGGTAATCAAGGAGCGGATACGGTTGGAGGTTCCGATGGAGATGATGTGATCCGAGGCGGTAAAGGAAATGATGCTCTCGGTGGTGATTCTGGTAATGATTTGATTAATGGAAATCGAGATAGCGATCAAATTTGGGGTGGTGATGGTGATGACATTATCCGAGGCGGTAAAGGTAACGATAGTTTATACGGTGGTCCCGGACAAGATCTGATAATTGGAGACTTAGGGGTTGATGTTTTAACAGGAGATGAAGATGCAGATCGATTTGTTTTAGCGGGAACAAACGCTGAGGCGGATGTGATTGCAGACTTGAATCCTGAAGATGGCGATCAGATTTTAATTGTGGCGAATTTTGGGGTTGAAAATATTACGGTGACATCTTTTGATTCTAGCAATCTTACCTCGAATCTACCGATTGATATTAGTAATATTCAAGGGACATTGATTCAAGAGGCTGGAACCGGAAATATTCTAGGAATTGTGACAGATATCACAGACACTGAACAGGTTAGAAATGCGATCGCATTTGTTAATCCTGATGATCCTTTGTTAATGCTGGGTTAATTCCGGATCTGATCGCCTCAACTTTGTAGACCTGACCAATGCTTCCAAAAACTGCATAAGTGTTTTGACTTGAGACATATATATCAATAGAGTGAAGCAAACACTCAACCTAACACTTATAAAATTAATTGAACGCTGTAGTTTTTGGAGTGAACGCTTTGTTGAGGAGGTGAGATGAAATGCAAGTTAGATGGAAAATACTTATTAGTAAAACTTTGATTTGGGTCCTGGCTGAACTCTTACTTAATTTTATCGGCCTTGATGATTTAGCTGACTACAGCGAGTTCCTTTTCGAGAGACACGTCATTATCTTAAAAGCTTAAATAAGGTAGGTAGACATTAACTGGTCAATTAATGTCTACCTTTAAACTTTAGTTGATATTTGATCGGGAGCTGGTCACGCTCCTTTAGCTATGACTTTTAATACAGCCTATTGAAAACACAAATAGTATTAGGCAGATTAATCAAGTCGTCAGTCGTTGGTGGTTGATGGCATTTGTCTTCTAATGTTAAATCACTTTCTTGTAAATTGCAACCCCAAACTTCAAATTAAATTTAAGTTTTTTACGCTAGAGATTAACTTTTATAAAAATCTGGTATAAGCCATTACCAAATACTAAAAGAAGAGACCGAAACTCTATTCCGAATCCCTTCTGATTTGTCTACTCTACATTATTGAGACAAATGAGAGCTTTGCGACTTAAACCCTTAGATATGTACAGTATGGCAGAGCTTTTGCATGGAGTCAAGAGATAAATTTATTTTTTGGGACAGGTCTAACTCTCTTCTTTACACAAGCTTTACAAAAAATCTTTAAAATTTTACAGAAGTATCTTGACTTTAAAGTTTCTCGATTTTGGCTTGGCAATACTGTGATAAAAATCATTTTTCTCTGAATTAGGATCTGGATAAATACCGAAAAAATTACAGCTTTTTCACTAACTATAATTTGGCCCAATTTTGTCCAAGTCAGTAATCATACTTAGTCCACTCAATCTGCGATCGCAGAGTCAGTGAATTGGCCATAATAAATATTTACAGAGGACTTAAGCATTGACAAATTAACTAAAATATGTGTTTAGTTCGTCAACCCGTGCGATCGTTGAGGAGTATTACCCAGATTAATCGGAACTAAAGTCAGTCATTACTGCTAAGTCACTATTCCCTAAACCAATGTAGTCAGAAACTGTTTGTGAAAACCAAATAAAGAAGCCCTGTCCAATTTCTCTAATTTCAAACCCTCTCAACTACAGTGTCAAGAGGGTTATCGGTTAATTTCTTAAGTATTAAGGTGTCATCTTTGATAGAGTTGCTAACCTCTACATTTTCACGCTAACATCGGATCTAGCTTGCCTTGGGCTTCTAAGGCATACATATCGTCACATCCTCCAATGTGTTGGTCGTTGATAAAAATTTGAGGAAGGGAACGACGACCATTTGAACGTTCAGCCATCTGGCTGCGGGCATCTTCGTCCCCATCAATCACATATTCAGTAAACTCTACGCCCTTTTTGTCCAAGAGTGATTTAGCCCGGATACAGAAAGGACAGGTAGTCCAAGTATAAATTTCGACAACAGATGCCATAGTTTGTCTAATCAATCAGTAACATTTCTTAAATTTTAAAGGCAACAGCAACACGATTCAACTTTAGTTTGCGATCGCTCTGAGTAAAACGTCGGTTAAACTCATTTCTTCCATATCTTCAAACGTCACTGTATTACAGATATCATATTTAGCACCTGCCATTTGCAATTCTCGATCTAAAACCTTGAAAAACTGTGTTACGGTCGAATCATCTCCTACTTGAATTAATTCTATCCCTAATTCTTCGTCTCGGTTCAGTTGATTAGAGGCGTTGATTGCAATTTGTTTGACGGCTTCAGTTCCTTCTATTTCGCCTCCAGTGACAATGAGAATGAGTTCTCCGTTCGACTTAGAAATTTCCATCGCCCGTCGTTCAAAGTAATTATCCGTCGCATCTTTGAGAACGGCTGCTAAATTGGCTTTTCCTTGGGGTTCATGCTGCTGAAAAATCTGGACAACTCGTTCAGCCGTGACCTTTTCATATCGTTTAAATTGATCGGAAAATAGGTAAACAGTAATGCCATCTGGATCGAAATGTTCGCATAAGGTTGCCAATTCGAGCGTGGATTCTTGAATCATTTCCCAGCGACGTTTTTGTTCAAACCGATCAAAAATCGACATACTCACACTAGTATCAATAATCAA
Source organism: Cyanobacteria bacterium J06592_8 (assembly GCA_038530755.1). Lineage (GTDB taxonomy): Bacteria > Cyanobacteriota > Cyanobacteriia > Cyanobacteriales > Microcoleaceae > Capilliphycus. Next base: position 12,959 of record JBCBCI010000112.1, read on the forward strand.
AGTGTAGTCCCGATCCTGTAGTCCCGATCCACCTTCCAATAAAACATCCATTCAGTCAGCTCCCATCGTATATAGTTTTACACTCAACCCGATTTATGAGTCAGCCGTGTCATTTATCCGTTATAATATAAATGGCTTTGATACTCTGGAAAATATAACCTCAGTGGGCTTGCATAAACTCTAAACTAGAGCTCTAACTTCTCATAGAAGAGTGTAAAGGTATACAGATTCACTAAGAAACATCCCTCGATTGTCGAACTTAAAGTTCAAGCTTGTAGCAGACTCAGCACAGAATGAGTTATGTTCAAAGTCGAATAGCAGACTCAGTTGTTGTGCAAGTCACTTTCAACTGAGGAAACAATTCTCAGGGTATCCGAGTCTGTCGTTGATATAGCTACGATAGCGGATGCTTCCCATGAACACTACCCCTCCCGAATCGAATGGGACTCAACCCATCCAGACCGAGAAGCAACCCCGTCCATTGATTTTAGCATTCATGTTGACTGGGGTCTTGGCAATACAAGCCTACCCAGCTTTCCTCAAAACCGCCGTTGAGAGTGCTGGTTTACTCGTTTCTCCGTCCTCCACATTGGTGGCTAGCGCCAGCCACCTCATCCATCCTCAATCTGACTTATCTGTTTCTAAGCAACCCATTAAACAGATTGAGATTAGTACCGATCCGATCAATAAAACTGAAAGTTCCGTTTGTCAGTCTCAGCAGGTTTGTAACCGACCTGAAAAACCTTCAACCTATAAAGTTTTACCGACTCCTCTATTTGAACAGGATGTTCGTGTCAAAAATGCTAAAACTCCCGTTGAACTTCAGGTTAAATTAGTCAATTATGACTTGCAGAGTCAAACTGACCCTCCTGAGCAAGCCAACGCATTACCTTCGGCTATTGCTGAAGCAGTGCGCCTAGATTTGTCTGAGCAAACTGGAATTTCTTCAGATCAGTTTATCATTACCGAAGTGAAACGTCAAACCTGGCCGAACACCTGTTTAGGATTAGCTCAACCTGATGAGTTATGCGGTCAAATGCTTGTCAATGGATGGCGAGTTGTGGTTTCAGACCGTCGTAAAACTTGGGTATATCGAACAGATTCACAAGGAAAGATTCTTCGTTTAGAAGGAAATCAAACCGTTTCTAACTTACCCATTTCTGTTGCCAATAGTGTCTTTCAGGATGCGGCAAATCGTTCAGGTTTACCTCATTCTGCCTTACGAATTGTAGAAGCCCAGTCCAAAACCTGGCCGGATGGATGTCTAGGGCTTAGTGAAGCCGGAACCTTGTGTACGTTGGCATTAGTTCCGGGATGGAAGGTGACAATTGTGAGTGGACGAGAACGCTGGGTTTATCGAACCAACGAATCCGGTTCTTCGATCCGATTAGATCGAAAAGCGAGTGATTCGGCTCGTTCAGCCCAGCAGTTTAAATTTGTGAAAATTACAGATAGTCAGCTTCTCTCTGTACAAACTCAGAATTGGGTTTGGCAGGCCATTACTTTTTGTGGGATTACAGACACAACCTATGAAACTCTATTTGGTAAAATCTGTAATGATCAACCTCAAAAAAGCTCAAAATTATTTTAAATAGTTTATCTTGAATAATATTGAGTGTTGGCAGCGTGAAACTGACAAATCGTAGATAAATTTATGGCAGATTTAAGTGGAACTTGGCTAGGAACCTATTGGCAACAAGGAGTACCTACGCGCTTTGAGGCGACGTTTATTCAAAGTGGTAATACTCTTAGTGGTAGTATCTTAGATGATGGTTACTTAGGAGAAGCAAAGTTGAGTGGTCAGGTAATCGGACGGAGTGTGAATTTTACCAAACGCTACTTAATGTCTTCTCCCCAATCTGTCAGCTACACGGGTACAATTTCAGAAGAGGAAAATTATATTCGAGGCACTTGGAATATTGACTTCCGCTTTTCTGGGCCTTGGGAAGCTCATCGTAGTGGAGAGAACCTCGTTGCTGAATTGGAAACGCTTAAAAGCCAAAAAGTTCCAACTGCTGTTCGTTAATAAAACAAGTTGAGCGATCGCATAAATATCGCGTAAACTATAATAACTACTTAAAAACAAAAGTATCTAAGGCTAATTTTGCTGCCCCAATCGCACCTGCTTGATTTCCGAGTTCTGCAATTAATATTTGCAATCCTTCTCTAGAACTTGTTAAAACTCGCTGTTCTAGTTCTTTAATGGTACTCGGTAAAAACCATTCCGATCCAGCACTAATTCCACCGCCTAAAATAATCGCTTCTGGGGTCAACACATAAATTAAACTCGCTAAACCCGCTCCTAATCTCCGACCGTATTGTTGCCAATATTCTATCGCTTTCATATCACCTGCTTCTGCTTTCGCGGCTAATTCAGCAGGTTCTAAGCCCGTTTCTCGACGAACCGCTTGCACCGAAACATACTGTTCTAAAGATCCTTTATTACCACTATTACAAACCGGACCCTCAAAATTTAAAGTAATTAACCCTAACTCTCCGGCTGTTCCTTGAGGCCCAACAAAGAGTTCACCATCAAAGATAATCGCCCCACCTACACCTGTTCCTAACGTCAATACCATTAAATTTTTAAACTGTCGTCCGACTCCCAACCAAGCCTCTCCTAACCCGGCGCAATTGGCATCATTTGCCATCACCACCGACCAACCTGTTTTAGCTTCCACCCAATCCGCTAACGGAACATCTTCCCAATTTTTAAGGTTAATCGCAATCCGAGAAATTCGTCCTTTGGCATCAACAGGTCCAGGTAAACCAATCCCAATTCCGCAAATAGAATTAATGTCTTTGCTAATCTCTAAAAGCGCATCTAATAACGCTGAAAAAACTGCATCAGGTGTTGCAGGTTGAGGAGTAGGAACACATAGAGACTGATGAAAGTTACCCGAAACATCGTATCGTCCCAATTTAATCGCCGATCCGCCAATATCAACCCCAATTACCTGAGTCGAGAGTTGTTGAGTATTCATAGTAATTGTTGTGATGAACAGCAGATCAAAAGTAATAAATTTTCAAGTCTAATCCACCTCATCTCGCTCAATACTGGTTGTAAAAACAGGTTCAACTCGGATAGCCTTAATACTCGAAGGACGAACCACCATATATTCGCCTTCCCTATCTTTAATTGGAACATTAACGAACTCATCGGAGGTATGTTTGGGAATCAATACTTTTTGATACCAGACCTGAAATTGCTCAAGCTTGGCAAATTTGACTTCTTCCCGATGTCCACCCTCAATCATTATGTGAACTGCATAAGAACTAGGCTTTCGCATGACCCATCCCCGAATACGATCAATTGTGTAGATATTTTACCAGAAGTTCTGTAACCTCTAAGCTGTTTACTGTCCACTGCTCACTGTGTACTGTGTACGGAATAACTGTTTACTGCCTTCGCTTGGCTGCAAAAGCTACAGTAAGTGTTAAGCCAAACGAGTACCCTAACAATCGGGAGTTATCATTTACAACCAACGAATAACTCAATCATACAATTCACACCGAATAACTATGCCTCGACGCGACGACTTGCATAAAATCCTACTCTTAGGGTCAGGCCCTATTGTCATCGGACAAGCCTGTGAGTTCGACTATTCTGGAACCCAAGCCTGTAAAGCTTTGCGAGAGGAAGGATACGAAGTGGTGCTGGTAAACTCTAACCCAGCAACGATTATGACCGATCCGGAAACAGCGGAACGAACCTACATTGAACCTCTCGTTCCGGAAATCGTGGAAAAGGTCATCGAAAAAGAACGACCTGACGCCCTACTCCCAACGATGGGAGGTCAAACAGCCCTCAACCTCGCAGTCGCGTTGGCGAAAAATGGGGTTCTGGAAAAATACGGAGTGGAGTTAATTGGGGCGAAATTAGACGCCATTGAAATGGCTGAAGATCGACTTCTGTTTAAACAGGCGATGGAACGGATCGGAGTCGGCTGTTGTCCTTCGGGAATTGTCAATAATCTTCAAGAAGCCCGGACTGTCGCCCAAAAAATTGGGTCTTACCCTCTGATTATTCGTCCTGCGTTCACCATGGGGGGAACAGGCGGTGGAATTGCTTACAACCAAGAAGAATACGAAGAATTGGCGACATCGGGTTTAGATGCGTCTCCGGTTTCTCAAATTCTGGTTGAACAGTCCCTAATTGGCTGGAAAGAGTTTGAACTCGAAGTGATGCGGGATTTGGCTGATAACGTGGTGATCATCTGTTCGATTGAAAACCTAGACCCGATGGGTGTGCATACGGGCGACTCGATTACCGTTGCTCCCGCGCAAACTCTCACCGATAAAGAATATCAACGATTGCGAGATGCTGCCATTAAGATTATTCGTGAAATTGGCGTAGAAACAGGCGGATCGAATATTCAGTTTGCGATTAATCCCGTCAATGGGGATGTAATTGTAATTGAGATGAACCCTAGAGTCTCTCGATCTTCGGCGTTAGCATCCAAGGCGACAGGTTTCCCGATCGCGAAATTTGCGGCAAAATTATCGGTGGGTTATACCCTCGATGAAATTAACAATGATATTACGAAGAAAACGCCCGCATCTTTTGAACCCACGATTGATTATGTCGTTACTAAAATTCCTCGATTTGCCTTTGAGAAATTCCCCGGTTCTCAACCAAATTTAACCACCCAAATGAAGTCAGTGGGTGAAGCCATGGCAATTGGTGGAACGTTTTGTGAATCCTTTCAAAAAGCCTTGCGAAGTCTGGAAACGGGGTTGTCAGGTTGGGGATGCGATCGCGCTGAAAAACTGCCTAGCTTAGATAATATCGCCGGATCGTTACGCACGCCTCACCCCGAACGAATTTTAGTAGTTCGACACGCTTTAATGTTGGGAATGACGGTAGAGGAAATCTATGAACTGACCGGAATTGATCCTTGGTTTTTAGATAAATTCCAACAACTTTTGGAAACAGAGAAGTTCATCAAGCGGACACCCTTAAAAGAGTTAACCGCTGATCAATTTTTAGCTATTAAACGTCAAGGATTTAGTGATCGCCAAATTGCCTACGCGACAAAAACCAATGAAGATGAAGTCCGCGCTGTTCGCTTAGGGCTAGACGTTAAACCTGTCTACAAAATGGTTGATACTTGTGCGGCAGAATTTGAATCAACAACCCCTTATTATTATTCAAGCTATTGGGAAGATTCAGAAATTTTACCCTCTGATAAACCCAAAGTGATGATTCTCGGTGGAGGACCCAACCGTATCGGACAAGGGATCGAATTTGACTATTGTTGTTGCCATGCTTCCTATGCGTTACGGGCAAATGGTTATGAAACAATTATGGTTAATTCCAACCCCGAAACCGTTTCGACTGACTATGATACCAGCGATCGCCTCTATTTTGAACCCCTAACCAAAGAAGATGTGATCAATATTATTGAGGCGGAAAAACCGATTGGTATTATTGTTCAGTTTGGCGGACAAACCCCGCTGAAATTAGCCGTTCCCCTGCAAAAATATCTAGAAACAAATGCTGACAAAAATCCCAATCTAAAAATTTGGGGAACCTCACCGGATTCAATTGATGCAGCCGAAGATAGAGAACGGTTTGAGAAGATATTACGGGAGTTAAATATTCAGCAAGCCCCCAACGGAATTTCTCGCAGTTATGAAGAATCTGTGAAGGTTGCAAGTCGGATTGGTTATCCCGTTGTTGTGCGTCCTTCCTACGTATTAGGCGGACGGGCGATGGAAATTGTTTACTCTGATGAAGACTTAGAACGATACATGACTTTTGCAGTTCAAGTCGAACCCGATCACCCAATTTTAGTGGATAAGTTCCTCGAAAATGCCATTGAAGTTGATGTCGATGCGATCGCAGATACCACTGGAGATGTGGTGATTGGAGGGATTATGGAACACATCGAACAAGCCGGAATTCACTCTGGAGATTCAGCCTGTTCTCTTCCTTATCAAACCTTACCGAAAACGGCTGTCGAAACGATTCGTCGTCAAACCATTGAGTTAGCGAAAGCTTTAAATGTCGTCGGTTTGATGAATATTCAATTTGCCGTTCAAGGAGAACAAGTTTACATTTTAGAAGCCAATCCTCGCGCTTCTCGAACGGTTCCTTTTGTGTCGAAAGCCATTGGCGTTCCGTTAGCCAAAATGGCATCTCTAGCGATGTCGGGTAAAACCTTAAAAGAGTTAGGAGTAACAGAAGAAAAAGTCCCGAGTTATGTAGCGGTAAAAGAAGCCGTTCTTCCCTTTGCAAAATTCCCTGGAACAGACGTATTGTTAGGTCCGGAAATGCGTTCAACGGGGGAAGTAATGGGAATCGATACCGAGTTTGGAAAAGCCTTCGCCAAAGCCGAACTCGCTGCCAGTCAGCTTTTACCTTTATCCGGAACCGTGTTTGTCTCCATGCACGACCGCGATAAAATGGCAGTCCTTCCCGTTGTGCGAGATTTTCTAGACTTAGGATTTAAAGTGACAGCGACAATGGGAACTCGTCGAGTTTTATGGGAACATGACGTTAAAGTTGACCTGGAATTAAAACTCCACGAAGGTCGTCCTCATG
>JBCBCI010000113.1:0-18918 GCA_038530755.1 Cyanobacteria bacterium J06592_8
GTGGAATTTATTATTAAAGAAGATACACTTCCACCTCAAGAAACAGACAATTCCCTGGCGATAGATTTGGGGTTGGATAACCTGGCAGCTTGTGTCTCTAATACTGGGTCGTCGTTTATCCTGGACGGCAGAAAACTGAAATCAATTAACCAGTGGTACAACAAGCAAAATGCTCGGCTGGCTTCCACCAAAGACAAACAAGGAATTAAGGGGATTACCGTTCAGCAGGTCAAGATTGTTGTTAATCGAAACAATCGAGTCAGAGATTATCTCAATAAAGCGGTCAGGTACATTGCCAATTGGTGTCGTGAGAATCAAATTACAAACATTGTGGTTGGTGTGAATCCCGGAATGAAAAAGGAAATTAACCTGGGTAAAAAAAACAATCAGAAGTTTGTACAAATACCTCACCACGCTTTTCGCAGAAAGCTGAGTGCAATGTGTGAACGATACGGCTGGACTTACATTGAGCAGGAAGAATCCTATACCTCCAAAGCCAGCTTTATCGATGGTGATGAACTTCCTATTTTTAACGCTGACAATCCGAGTGAATACAAGTTTAATGGTAAACGTATTAAACGAGGTTTGTACAAATCTAAGCATGGAATTCTCGTAAACGCAGATTGTCAAGCGGCAGCAAATATTGGCAGAAAAAGTAATCTGAATGGCTTCACGCCGGACAGGGTAGCGGCATCTTTGACTATGCCTTTAAGAATCAAGTTTGATATGGCTTTAGACATTCAAACTTGCACCTCTTAAGAATCACTGTCCTTCAGGGCAGTGAGTGTCAAGGTCACAATATCACTATCACTGGCTTTCGAGTGTTGATGAGGAATTTTGAGCTCAGACACCTTCAGATAACCTGTAACCTGTAACCTGTTCCCTAGATTAACTAACTCGCTTCTAATGCAGCTTCAAGTTCAAACCTTTACAGTCCATAAACGCTTCCCTTTAACGATTAGCCGAGGAACCACAAGTAGCTCAACTAATATTTGGCTGAGAGTTGAACAGGATGGGATCGAAGGCTGGGGAGAAGCTTCTCCTTTTTCAGTTGGAGGTCAACCCCAAACCACAAATACTTTAGTTGCGGCTTTAGAGTCCGTCATTCCCAAGCTCGAACCCTTAACTCCCCTAGACTGGCAACGCATAGAACCGATTTTACTATCCTCTCAACTGCCGTCTGCGGCTTGGACAGCTTTAGATCTAGCATTTTACGATTGGTTAGGAAAAAAAGTCAAATTACCGCTATGGCAACTGTGGGGACTTGATCGCGATCGCATTGTCCCGATTTCTGTGACAATTGGTATCAATACACCCGAAGCCGCAAAAGCCAGAGTTCGAGATTGGTTAAATTATCTCGATGTTCGAGTCCTAAAAGTTAAATTGGGGAGTCCTGACGGAATTGAAGCTGATCAAGAAATGTTTCAGGCGGTACAAGCTGAAGCCCCGGCTGATGCCATCTTATACGTCGATGCAAATGGCGGCTGGAATTTAGCTGATGCGATGACAATGTGCAATTGGCTAGCATCGGTTGGAGTCAAATACGTCGAACAACCCCTCGCTGCGGAAATTGCCCTCGACCAACTTCCTCAACTGTATCGTCACTCTCCTTTACCGATTTTCGTGGATGAAAGTTGTTTCAAAAGCAGTGATATTCCCCAACTCTCAAATTGTGTTCATGGGATCAATATTAAGCTGATGAAGTCTGGCGGTTTAAGAGAAGCTTGGCGAATGGTACACACCGCCAAAGCCTTGGGCTTACAGGTAATGTTTGGGTGCTACTCTGATAGTAGCCTCGCCAATACCGCCGCTTCTCATCTTGCACCGCTTGCAGACTATTTAGATTTAGACTCTCATTTGAATTTAATCGACGATCCTTTTATCGGAGCTAAAGTAGAACGAGGATGTTTAATTCCGAACGATTTACCGGGACTCGGCGTATCAATCGGTGTATCAAATAGTCGCCCTTTGAATACAGTTCTTTAATTTTTCCACAAGGACTTGAACATTCGGTTCTTCGAGCATACTGATGTGTCCGCCCGGAACCTCATAGACTTCTAAACCCCCTTGAGCCAACTTTTCCCAAGTATCTAAAGCCTCAATCCATTCTAAAGGGCGGAAGAAAATAATTTTACCGGGATAAGCTTGGGCTTTGTAGTCGCGAGCGCGTTTCCATCCCGCAGCTATCATCTGCTGTTCTCGTAGGTCTTCTGGCATCTGAGATTCTGTAGCTTGCGACTTATGTAGCATCAATTGTATATTGCGCTGGTTTTTTTGCAGGCGACCCATCACCCGTTTCCCGACGTAGTTCAAGCCATCTTTTCGCAAGTTATCTCCCAATATTTCCGCATGACGTCCTAGACGTTTGTACAATTGCTTCAGACTGGTTCCGGGGCTGTAGGTATCAAACATGACCAGCATTGCCACTTGTTGACCTTGAGCCGTCAGTTGTTGTGCCATTTCATAAGCCACTAATCCACCGAAAGAGACTCCGGATAATAGGTAGGGGCCTTGTGGATAAAACTTTTGCAATTCTTTGACATAAATCCCTGCAATTTCTTCAACGCTTGCTTGCTCGCCAATTGTACTCGACAGAGTTCTGAGTCCATAAATCGGTTGATCTAAACCAAGATACTGAGCCATTGGTCGATAAAAGCTACAACTTTTACCGAGAACATGAATGGCAAAAATTGGAATTTGAGTCCCATGAGGTTGAATGGGAATCAAGGTCTCTGAAAGTTCTGTACTCTTTTCATCCCGTAAAATAGAAGCCAGTTGAGCAATTGTTGGGGCTTGAAAAATACCTGCGAGGGGAAGGTGTTGATCAAAGGTTGTCTCAATTACAGCACACAAACGAGCTGCTAGCAGAGAATGTCCTCCTAGTTCTAGGAAGTTATCGTGAATGCCAATCTGTTCTAAACCAAACAGTTGCTGCCAGATCTGGGTTAATTGAATTTCGATTTCATCTCTAGGGGCAATATATTCCCTTTTCAAAGATAGGTCAAGCGTCGGTTGAACAAACTGAGGTGGAAGTCGAAGAGCAGATAGAGTTTGTTCTCGATTCGTCACAATACTCTCTAATAGTACCTGAAAATGTTCGACCATTTGGGCGATCGCATCGGGTTCAAATAAATCCGTTTTGTACTCAATTAACCCTTTTAAACCCTCAGTATCATCCTCTAAACTCAGAGACAGATCAAAATTAGAAGTTCCATTATGGCACTCTAACACCTCAACCGTAAGTTCAGGTAAGCTGATAGATGGAACAGACGTTTGCAAGGCAAACATCGCTGTTGTCAGGGGAACTCGGACGAGGTGAGGTAACTCCGCAACTCGCTCAAAAGGCAGATTCTGGTGATTGAAAGCCTTGTTCGCAACCTGCTGCACTCGCTGTAATATTTCGGTAAATTCAGGATCGCCCCCAAGCTCAGTTCGCAGGACAACTAAATTATTGAAATATCCAATTAGGGGTTCAATTTCAACTAAATTTCGACAGGCGACAGGAGAACAAACGACCAGATCTTGTTGTCCGCTATATCCATAGAGCAAAGCATTAAAGCTTGCTAAAAGTGTCATAAATAAAGTTAATTCCTCTTCCTCACTCAGACGTTTGAGGGCTTGAGTCAAAGATTGAGAAAGGGTAAATCTGTGACGCGCTCCTTGATAACTGATTGCATTTTTTCGGTCTGTTGGCAATTTTAAAGAAACAACTGATTCATCTAGTTTTTGTTGCCAATAGTTCAAACTTTCAGCCAAATTTTGCTCAGAAAACTGTTGCTGTTGCCAAGTAGAAAAGTCGGAGTATTGAATGGGGAGATTCGGTAAAGTCTGAATTTTTCCAGTAGCAAAGGATTCATACAAAGTTGTCAATTCATTAAGAAAAACTTTCCATGACCACCCATCCCAAATCAGATGATGAAAGGTAAAAATGAGTCGATATTCTGTTTCCGAACAAAGAATTAACCGACTTCGCCAGAGATACTCTTTTTCCAAATTAAACGGTGCTTGGATTTCTTCAGTGATTAATTCTTCAAGATCTCGATCTGAAGCATCAATTATTTTAAAAGGGAGCGTTCCTTCCGCCTCCACAAACTGTACAGGCTGACCTTCAATTACAGGAAAACAAGTTCTGAGAATATTGTGACGTTGCTGTATTTTACTTAAAGTTGCTTTGAGTGCAGAAAGATTCAGATTTCCGACTAACTTTAATGTGTAGGGAATATTGTAAACCGCAGCCGTCGGAGCCAGTCGAGCTAGATGCCATAACCGTTTCTGAGCTTGGGAAAGTGGAAATTTATTCTGGTTAGACTCAATCGGTTCAATGCTAGGTAGGGAAAATTTCTTGACCTGATTAAATTGTCGCAGAAAATCAATAACTTCTAGTTTTCTTTCCTTAAGTTCTTGCTTCAGTTGAGGAGTTAAACTTCCCTTCGGTGCTTTATATTTCAGGCGATCATCCTCAATCCAAAGCTGCACATTTAAGCTCTGTAAATCCGAAAAAAATTGCTCTAGTGCTTTCATTACAGTTCCCCCTATTGAGTGATTTTATTGACCCGTTTAAATGATGGTCTCGTGTATTCTGACACTCTGCCCGTCGGTCACAGATAAAAGTTAATAAAATTAACTCTTAGTTTTCTGGTTATAATCTAAAAACATAGTTCTATAAAACAGCTTTTAAATTATATCAGTAAAAATTGTTTTGAGATATCGATAGTTAGCGATCGCGATTCTAAAGCGTGAGAATTTTGTCCCTCCTAAAGTTCGCCTTCTTCGTAATCATCTTCTGTTAGAGATTCCGAATTTTGCGCGTTCCTCAGTTCGGCTACGTTGACTGTAAATTGGGCAATCTTAATCAACTCTGCCAAACTCGCTAAAGTTGATTTTCCCATTAATTGTTCTTGGGAAATCTCGACTTGAAAGGTTTGCCGTATTCGAGAAACAACCTGAGTCGCCAAGAGAGAATCTCCACCCAAACGGAAGAAGTTGTCATGGCGTCCAACCCATTTCGCCGCCAACAGTCTTGACCAAATCTCCGCAATTTTCTGCTCGATTTCATTCTCTGGTGCGACGTAGTTGGGTGGACAATCTCGAACTGAAGCCGATTTCTGAGATAATGTTGATTTGGCAATATCAGAAACTGAAGTAGTCGAACTAGAGGTTTGAGCGATAATAACGCCCTGCTGAAACAGAACAATCTCACCCTCATCCGCCGGAGAAACGGTTGCAGTTTGCTCGAAACCACATTCAGTTAACACCTGTTGCCATTTCTGAGTCGAAAGTAAAGGATGACTAGGTCTTAAATCTAAATCTTGATATTTCCACCATCCTTCCAAACCACCCGCAATTAAGTCTACCCAACGCTGGCGCGCCGTGACTTCTAGCAGAATTAAAAATCCGCCCGGAACCAGCAACCGTTTGACAAAATTCAAGGTCTGTCGCAAATCGGCTGTTGCGTGTAAGCAGTTAGCCGCAATCACCACATCATAATTGTAGGGTACAAATCCCTGAGTGCTAGGATCTTTTTCAATATCGAGAAGCCGATAGTTAATGAAGGAGTAGTCCTGGAATTTTTCTTGTGCTGCACGGGTAAACAGCGTGGAAACATCGGTAAAATCGTATTCACTGCGCTCTGGAGGGAGAACGGGTAAGGTGTAGGTGGTGGTTCCTCCGGTTCCCGCACCAATTTCTAAGACTCGCACTCGCTGATTGCTGTTACAATCTTCCAAAGCGTTCGATAATGCCTGTTGGACTAAGGTATTCATCACCTGCGCCCCTGGTGAATCTTGATAAAGATGGGTGGCTGTCGTTAAATCTCCCTCTGGGAATAGCAGTTGCAGCGGATCGCAGTTTCCTTGCAGCAGTTCAGCTAATTTTCGACCACTGCGCCCCACTAAGGTCCACTCGGCGGAGGCAGCGGGATATTGGGTAGAAAGATGTTGCCATTGTTGTTCTGGATCTGAGAGTTGTTCTGAACTAATCACTTCCCAACCGTCATCCAAAGCCTGAAGCTGCCCCACTTCTGCTAACATTTCTAGAAAACGGTGTAGTAAACGGTGATAGTGTTCTTGAACCTGAAGCTGCTTGGCGATCGCTTTGGTCGAAAACTGTTGTCCGACTTCCCCGCTAAACCCTAAAGTTTGCAAGGCTTGCTGAACATAACTGACGCTCAAAGCTTCTAACCCGGTCAATATTTGACTATAGCCCGCACCATCGATTTTCTCCTGTATTAATGTACTCAGATTTGATTTGAGGCGATCGCCAATCTCACTCGCTGTGATTGATTTTTGTTGAGTTAAGTGAGGCTGAACTTTGGGTTTCTCTAACCAGTACCGTTCTCGTTCAAAGGGATATGTCGGTAAAGACAAGCGATGACGGCGTTGATCTTTGTAGAAACCAGACCAATCAATTTCTACTCCATTCACCCAAAGCTGACCCAAGGTTGCCAAAATCACCGCTAGATCTGAACTTGTATCTTTCGGATGGCGGAGACTATTTAAAACGACAGGTTCAGGGTTTGCAATTTCCATTGCCTGAATATATCGTTGAGCTAGTGTTGCTAAACTGCGTCCTGGCCCGACTTCTAAAGCGATTAGATTTGATTCTTTGAATAGTTCTCCTAAACCTGCCGCAAAGCGCACTGTTTGACGCAACTGTTGTCCCCAATAATTCGGGTTTGTGGCATCCTCTGTGGTCATCCAAGTTCCAGTCACATTAGAAATATAAGGAATTTCTGGCGACTTTAACTCAATAGTACGGACAATCTCAACAAAAGGCTCAACCATCGACTGCATTAACGGGGAGTGGAAGCCATGAGAAGTATGTAACCGTCGCCCTTCAATTCCTTGCTGCGCTAGCTTTTGTTCTAAAGTTTTCACAGCCGCATCGGTTCCTGAAACTACACATTGATTCACCCCATTCACCAAAGCCACTGTCAGTTCGGCGTCGAGATCTGCCAATATTGTCTTCAGGTCATCCTCAGATAACGGCACCGCCAACATCACCCCTGGAGGCATTTCCTGCATCATCTCGCCCCGTTTTGCCATTAATTTCAAGGCATCTTCTAGGGAGAAGACTCCGGCTATACAAGCTGCGACATATTCCCCAATGCTATGTCCGATCAAGGCGGTTGGATAAACGCCCCAAGAGATCCATAATTTGGCTAAGGCATACTCGATGACAAACAAAGCACTTTGGGTATAGCGAGTTTGATTGAGATCGGCAGAAGTTTCTGGATTCGGCTTTAAATCAGGATAGATTAGAGAACGCAGGTCTAAATTCAGATGAGGATGTAAAAGTGTACAACAGCGATCAACTTCTGTCTTGAATATTGGTTCTGTGTCGTAGAGTTCGCGACCCATATTCACGTATTGCGAACCCTGACCTGAAAACATGAATATGACACTTCGGGTACGCTCAGTGTAAACACTTCGGCTTAGATTTTCAGCAAACGCCTCCGCTACTTCCGATGAGGTTTGTACGACTGCGACTTGTCGATATTCAAAATGGCGACGACCTACATTTAAGGTATAGGCAATATCTGCCAGATTAACGGAAGAGTGCTGTTGACAATATTGGCTTAAATTCGCGATCGCTTTGTCGAGGGCGGAGGCTGTTTTTGCCGATACGGTTAATAATTGCCAAGGACGAGAAAGTCCTGAAGGTTCTAGTTCTGGAGCTTCTTCTAAAATCATACTGGCATTTGTACCACCAATTCCGAGAGATTTCACGCCCGCCCGTCGTGGTGTACCGTTAGTTTGCCAGTCTTTTAATTCTGTATTGACGTAAAAAGGACTATTGGCAAAGTCTATTTGCGGGTTCGGTTGTTCAAAATGCAAGCTAGGTGGTATTTGTTGCTGTTCGAGAGTCAGGGCTGTTTTAATAAATCCTGCCACTCCAGAAGCGATCTGCATATGTCCGATATTGGTTTTGACTGAACCAATGGCACAGAATCCCGTTTGTGTTAAGTTGAGCGGAGTCGAAGCTTCAACTTGAACCTGTGACTGATTCCCCTGAAACGCTTGGGTTAGGGCTGCCACTTCGATCGGATCGCCCATTTCTGTCCCGGTACCGTGCGCTTCAAAATAGGTAATGGAACTCGCCTCTACTCCCGCCAGCGCAATCGATTCAGCGACAACAGCCGCTTGTCCCGTTTGGTTGGTAGCTGTATACCCAACCTTTGTACTGCCATCATTATTAATCGCCGATCCTTTAATCACAGCATAAATATGATCTCCATCCGCGATCGCATCTTCTAGGCGTTTCAGTAAAACCATACCTGCGCCATTGCCGAAAATCGTCCCATTTGCCCCCGCATCAAAGGCGCGACAGTGACCATCTGCTGATAATATCATTCCCGTCTCATACAAATGTCCGGCTTTTTGAGGCACAGTTACGGACACTCCACCTGCTAAAGCCATGTCACATTCCCCACTGACAACGCTTTGATAAGCCTGATGAATGGCAACCAAAGTGGTCGAACAGGCGGTTTGTACGTTCACACTCGGTCCGGTGAGATCCAGTTTGTAGGAAATACGAGTCGGTAAATAGTCTTTATCACTCGCCATCAAAATCTGAAAGCCGCCAGCGGAGTCTAGGGTCATTACATCCGGGCCATCCGCCGCATCTAATTGATCTCGGTTGGGATAAACATTATGTAGTAAATAAGTATTCATCCCCGCCCCCGCATAAACTCCAATTGAACCTGGATAGGTTTGGGTATTGTAGCCTGCATCTTCTACGGCTTCCCAAGCACATTCTAAGAGTAGGCGTTGTTGAGGATCGAGAATTTGTGCTTCTCGGCGATTAAACCCAAAAAAGTTAGCATCAAAGTCTTCAATATTTTCTAAAATCGGTGCGGCTTTGACAAACTGAGGATGTTGAACGCGCTGGGGATGAATGCCTTCTGCAATGACTTCCGCTTCAGAAAAGAAGGAAATCGATTCTACACCTTGACTGAGATTTTGCCAAAATTCTTCTAAGGTACTCGCCCCAGGAAAACGACAACTCATCCCAACAACAGCAACATCGCTATGCTTAACAAGATTAGTCCGAATTTTAGCCCGATCTGAACCTCGTTGGGCGGCAGATGTTTCAGTTGAGTCTGAGTTGAGGGAAGCAACAAACGCCTGAATGGTTGGATAGGTAAATAGATCCATCATGGAGACGGGTTTCTCCAACAGGGCTTCTAACCGACTCTGAACCTGCATCAATAGCAGCGAATGTCCTCCGAGTTCAAAGAAGTTATCATTAATTCCGACTGTAGGGAGTTGGAGAACTTCTTGCCAAATTGCGGCGACTTCTCGTTCTAGGGCGTTTCCAAAAGACAATCCTTGTGGTTTAGCAGCAGTTAACGCGGATCGAATTTGTTCGAGGGTTTGCTGAAATTCTCCGGCTTCAAACCGTTGGCGCAGTTGCGATCGCTGAATTTTGCCAATGGCGGTTTTGGGAATGTCGCTTTTAGCAACCGGAATTAGATACTCTGGATTAATCCCAAATTTGCGAATTACAGTGCGGCGTATTGTGGTAATTTGCTCGATTAGGTCTTCTGTTTTTTCTGTTGTTTTGTCTGTTTCCTCTGCTGTCGTAGAATGAAAGAACAAAGCCAATTGCTCGGTTTGGCTATTTTCAGGACGAACCCCACAAGCCGCGACGTAGGACGGGGAAATTCCCGCAATCTCTTCAACAACTGCCTCTATTTCGTGACAATAATAGTTAGCTGCATTGATAATAATGACATCTTTTGCTCGTCCGGTAATCGTCAGTCTTCCCGCTTTGAGAAAGCCTAAATCTCCGGTATTAAACCAACCATCCGTACTAAAGGCTTTTTGGTTTTCTTCTGGATTATTGTAATAACCACAAGTGACAACCGAACCACTAATTTGAATGCGACCAATTTCACCGTCTGATACGCTTTGATCGCGATCGTCAACAATTCGCAGCGAAACATCGTCTAGAGGCGTTCCCAAGTCTACAAAGCTGGTATCAGCGCGATTGCCATCCCAAATATAATCATCTGAAAATACCACCCCCGACGAGGTTTCTGACATTCCCCAAGCGGGCTGCATTGCGGTTTTGGGTAATTGGTGAGGCGTCAAGATCTGCATAAATTGGCGGGCGGTTTTATCAACGAGAGCCTCACCCCCATTGATAATATATCGAACACAGGATAAATCCCAGTTTCCCTGTTGAATCTGTTCGGCTTGGGCGTTCACCAAACCATAAGCAAAGTTGGGCGCCCAGGTTACGGTGACTCGATAATAATCTAGCCAGTCCAGCCATAGGGTAGGCTGATTCAATACCAGATTAATCGGTGCATGAATTTGTTGAGCGCCTAAACAAACATCCCGCAGGTGGAACATCACCAAGCCGACAACGTGATCGAGGGGAAACCAGTTGAGGGTAATATCTTCAGCGGTGTAGTCATGTCGAAGGGCGGTTGCTTTTGTCCGACTGAGAATATTACGATGGCTTAACTGTACGGCTTTGGGAACACCTGTACTCCCGGAGGTTAACATCAGCAGGGCTAAGTCATCGGGTTGACTCTCGTGATAATCTGTATCGGGTTGAGACTGCTGTAAATCTTCTAGGGCTTCTACTCGCAGTTCGGGTAAATCAAAAAGTGTTGAGAGCGATCGCACCGCAGGCGCAAGCTGACGACTACTGAGAATTAGCGGTTTATCTAGCATTTGCCAAACATTTCGCAACTTCTCAACTGTGCTATTAGTCTGGCGATAGGTCGGAGCGATCGCGATCGGAACGGGGACAAATCCTCCGAGTATACATCCCCAAAAGGCTGATATGAAATGTTGAGTTTGATCGAATTGGAGTAAAACTTTATCTTGCGGTTTTAGCCAACATTTTCTTAAACCTGCTAGCACTGACTGTGCAGTTTTTAGTAATTCTGAGTAGCTTTGAAACGTTTGCTCTGTTTGAGATTTTATATGGACAATCCCAGAACTAATATTGGGGCTTTCATACTGAACTACTGCGTCAAGCAAAGTCTTCAATTGCTCAACACTTCCAATAGTCTGAATTTTTTTCATACTAACCTTACTCTACTTGCTGGTACTCGTTACCCAAACTCGACCTACTGCAATTCAATGCTGATTTACCTTGCAGCTATGATAACCACCCAGACTTATAACTTCCAGTAAAATGCAGCCTTTCTCGCTTCTCATACTTCATCGAGTGAAGCCCGAAAAATGCCCATCAAAAGTATTTGATTGCTTAATCAAACGAGAACTCAAATTTGAATGTGCAGAAACACATTTTTGTATTTATACAAGATATTATTAATCAGATAATTTAATACTGTCAAGTCCACTCAAAAAGTGCGTTGAACGTACAGTGGTCTGAGGGCAGTTTTTGCGGGTCAAACCTTTTACTTTGAGAGCCAATAGCACAGCACACTCAGGTGGGGACCGATTCGTGAATCTCAGACTAACGGTCATCTCTTTTCCGTTCATGATCAATCTTGAGCTGATCGTAAAAAATAAACGGATTCCGTGCTGCATTGTGTAGCATGAAAATTTTGTCAGCTAATCATACATCGGGTTCAGCCACACTAAACGTATAATCGTATTGAATAGGTGAGGCGTTGTTTGCATCCGATTGATTGATCAACGCTGAACAGAGCTGGACTTGTAACTTCAGCTCGAATCGCTCCTTTTCTAGGGATCATGTTGTACTCTGAGCCTTCAAAGTTGCTAAGATCTGATTTTTATAACTTGAATACAAATTAAGGTGTCTTTCAGTTTATCGGCTATTGTCAATGGCGTGGAAAATTTATATGGGTTGCACGAAATTGCACCCAGTGATCGAGAAGTTGTCGGGGATCGAGCGTTTGATTTGGCGAACTTCATGCAGCGAGGTCATTCGGTGATCCCCGGGTTTGTGGTGAGTGCCAATATTTATCGTAAGTTCTTGGAAACTTTAGACTGGCGAGAACCTTTATTTGTTGACTTTGCAACCTCTTCCTTACATATTGATCTTAAAGATCCACGACAACTGCAAGCGATCGCCCAACGAATTCGTCATCAGATCCTGACTTCTCGATTATCTTCACAATTGAGAACCTCATTACAATCAGCACTCAAGACTCTCAATACTCAGGCGTTCAGATTTCATCTGAGTTTAAGCTCCCCCTCAATTCCGACAGATGGACTTTTTGATCCGGTCATGAGTTGGGCAAATCTTGATGATGTTGAACTGGGGATTAAACAAGCTTGGGCGGAATTATTTCGAGCTAGAAATTTATTATATTGGCAGCACAATAATATTCAACTCGAACAACTTCAGCCGACTCTTTTGGTGCAATTAATTCCAGAGGCGATCGCTAATGGTTCCGTTCAAATTAATCCAGAATTTTGGAAAATCCAGGTCAGTGCGGGTTTAGACTTAGCTGATTTATGGGGACAAACTCACCCAGATAGCTATGATCTCGATCCTCAAACTCAAACTCTCCAAGTTCAACATCTGGGATATAAAATTATTTCTTACCACTTGAAGTCCTCTAGAAACACTCAACAACGCGATCAAGATGCTCAGTGGCGGGAATTTGCTCAATGTTCTCTCTCTCCTGTGCAAAGTCCGATCGCAGTTAAACTCTCAAAGTCTCCTCAAGATCCAGTTCTCAACTCAGAGCAGTTGCGATCGCTGATTGAGTTTATTCAACCCATCGCGACTGATTTAGGACCGTCAGGGTTGATCGAGTGGACGTTATCTGAGTTGGGTGAATTTGCGCTGTGGTCTATCTGTATTCCCAATGGAATCTCCCGTCTCCAAGAGAACTTGGAAGCTAAGTCTGAAGCCTCTGCAAGTGATTTTAAAGGGGTAGCCGCCTCCGCCGGACAAGCAATGGGAACAGCTTATGTGATGAGAACGCCTGAAGCTGTCCAAGCCCATCTATTTCCGACTGGATCAATTTTAGTCGCCAAAACCATTACACCGGACTTGATTCCCTTACTCAAAAGAGTTGGGGGTTTAGTGACCGAACAAGGCGGAATGACAGGACATGGTGCAATTTTAGCAAGGGAATTGGGGATTCCTGCTGTAATTGGTGTATCAGAAGCAACAGAACAGATTAAAATGGGAGAATCTATTTGGGTTGATGGCGATCGCGGAGAGGTGTATCGGGTTTCCAGTCGAAACTGGATGCAGGATCAATATTCTTCAACGGTGGACACAAACCTAGAGATCAAACCGATTTTTTCTGAGAATTTGTTACAGGTTCCGATTGCCACTCAATTAATGGTTAATGTCAGTCAATCGAGTTCTTGGCAGCGATTACAATCTGCGAAGAATTTACCGATTGATGGAGTCGGATTAGTGCGATCGGAATTAATGGTATTGGATGTATTGGACTCTGGAGATGCTTCAGATTTTAGTCAGTGGTTAGAGCCTCAAAATCAGTCTAAATTTATTGAGGCAATGGCAAAAGATTTGCAAAAGATCAGTGCGACGATTGCCCCTAGACCCCTATTTTACCGGGCTTTGGACTTGCGAGAGTTTCATGGCAGTGTGAGACCGTTTTGGCATGGAGAGGAGTCTGAACTCATCGCATTAACCCGTTTTTTTAATAACCAGATAAATGCTCAAAATCAAAACCAATATTCAACCTTGTTTGAGTTAGAAATTGCTGTTTTGAATACGCTATATCAGTCGGGTGCTGATAATATTCGTTTAGTTTTACCGTTTGTGCGATCGGTGGAAGAGTTTAAGGTTTACCGAAGCTATATTGAACGAACTGAACTCATTCACAATCCACGTTTTCAAGTCTGGATTATGGCAGAAGTGCCTTCAGTTGTCTTTCTCCTCTCTGAATATATTCAAGCGGGAGTTCAAGGCATTGCGATCGGGACGAATGATTTAAGTCAATTTCTACTCGGTATTGATCGCAATCAAACCCATAAACCGGCTCACCTCAATGAACTGAATCCAGCGATGCTCAAAGTGATTCAACAATTAATTACAGAAGCAAGAACCGCTCAAATTCCCTGTTCAATTTGTGGCGATGCTCCTGTTTTGTACCCGGAACTGATTAATCATTTGATTCGCTGGGGCGTGACTTCAATTTCTGTGAACCCTGATGCGCTAGAAAGAACTTATTTAGCGATCGCTCGGGCTGAAAAGTTGTTAATGTTAGAACATTCCCGTTCACTCAATCAATAAAAAAGCCGAGAGCAATGCTCTGGCTTGAACTAATGAGTAATAAATTTAGAGCTGTTCCATTGAAAATGAGTCCTTAAGCTGCAATTACAGTGCTTAAGTCACCTGCCAGATATCGCAAGATCGAGTCAACGGTCTCATTCTTGAGCCAGCCTTTCTGAACTGCGATTTCTCCAAACCTCATCCGAGTTTGATTCTGTTCTGCTAAAATTGCTTCTACTTGCCAATCATTCAGTAATTTGGCGGCTTTTAAGTAGTGACCGATTGGCTGTTTGTGGGGTTCTAAAGCAACTTTGGGTAGTTCCTCAGCGAAAAAGTCAATGGTTTCTTGATTGACCCATCCCCAATTCGCAACAATCTCTCCAAATCGCAGATGATGCTGGTTAGCCTGAGCATCTAAAACTGAATTGACCTGAGAGGCTGTAATCAAGCCCGCTTCCTGTAAAAGCTGACCGAGTAAGGGCATCTGCACAGCAGAACCTGCCGGACGAGAAAAGTCAGGGGAGCGGTACAGGTTGAGCCATTGCTTGAGAACTAACCACGTGAAAGGAAGATCGTCAACTAAATAGCGTTTCCATAGTCGCTTGGGTTCGCTCGATAGGCGGTAGAGCCATTCTACTCCTAATTCACTCATCCACTGAGGAGAACGGGGTTTTTCTCCCGCCTCAAAATCAATTGTCGCTCCAATCGCTAGAAAAATACGGACATATTTTAGCTTGTGCTTGTGGCGAACAATCCATTTTTCTTGCTTGGGCGATCCAACACCGACTCCTAGCACTGTAGCCTTTGAGTGATTAATTTTATCTATAATCCTTTGGCATTCTACCTCATCTTTCTCGAAACCGAAGGGCGGAGAATAGGTATCGACAACCATCTCTCTACCAACAATACTGTTAATTTTCGTTTGAGCGCGAGCAGCTACTCCTTCACGAGCACCCAGTAAAAAGATAGTTGTATTTTCACAATTCCGATAGTGTCTATAAAAAGCGGGTAATAAATCGGAACCGGAAATTTTCTCCTGAATCGGTTGGTTGAGGAGCCGAGAAGCATAGTACAAAATCTGACTATCGCAAATCCGATAATCTGAACACTGATAAATGTGATAAAACTCTTTGTCTTGTTGAAGCCTAATTAAGTGATCTACGTTAGGTGTGAACACAACACCTCCCTCTTGACCCAGCTTCTGAAGAAGCTCGCGTTGAGACAGATTGTCGATATTTACATTAAGAATTTGTACTGTATTCATCGGTAAAAAGTTAGATATGATAGAGTGTGTCCACCCCGGTCTAGCGACTAATATTCTGCATTACTACTCAAATTGTAATATAGGTTCTTGAAAAAGTAACAGCGACTTCTGTAAATATTATCGCCTTTATTTGTAAAGCTTTTGTAAAGAGAGAAGTAGATTTTAGGCACTCATTCACAAGACAATATACACTAAAATCCACATACTTTTCAAGACATTCTTCAACTTTTTCCTATATATACAGAGAGGAACCGGTTAAAGGGTTTTGAATCTAGGATCTGCGTTGATATATCAGGTCGATAGACTCCTCGGACCTGGCTGGAAATGAGATCAAGAAAACCCAGAAGATTTTCATAAATTTTACAGACACCCCTGATAAGCAAATGTAACCTGAACTGTCCGATCATCTCTATGAGATCAACCCTTGTCAAAACGCTCGCTTCTTCACTGTCTCCTCCTTCTTCGTTACACTCTGAGTATTTTCCAGTGTTCCGACAAAAACAACCTACACCAAACCCAAGCGATGAAGACAGAGAGTGCTGTGGATCAACAACTTCAAGATTTAATCGAACAAATTTGTAGATTTGAGGCCACCAGTCCTCAAGGACGTAAGGCTTTAACTCGACTCCTAACTCTAGTCCAACGGCATGAGAGCTTATACCGTTCATCTCATCCTGACTATTTTGAGGCTCTTAACCGAACCTTAGAGTGGATTTGTAACAATATTCAGTCTTTTGAGGCTCGACCTCCTTCTCTCCAACAGAGCCTGATCCGCTGGGTCAATGGCTATCTGAAATGGCGGATTCGAGATTTATACACTCCAGATACCTACTACAAGCATAACTACAGCCTGGATAATCCAATTACGAATCAAGAGGGAGAAACGGCGACTTTGCAGAATGTTTTACCTGATCCGAAAACGATGACCAGTATTGAGAGCATGATCGAAGCAGAACAGCAAAACAGACGGGTGAGTATTGGGGATGCTGTTTTTAAGTATATAGAACAAGATCCTGAAGATCGGTTAAAAAACTGTTACCCTAAGAAACAACCCAAATGCCACTGTCAGATTTTAGCAATACGCTTACTTTTAGAACAACCTCCTCATAAAATTTCGGAAATTGCCAGAGAATATAATATCAGCAATCAAACGCTCTATTCTCATTGGAAGCGGAAATGTCTTCCTGTGCTGCAAACTGTCTGCGATCAAATTACTCAAAGCTTTGGAGTATAAAAATGGACTCAATTTCTTCTTTAACTGCTTTACCAATTCCTGTTAGTCAAGATGCTCATCGTTTTGCTAAACTCTTTGCCAAAGAACAAGCCACTCCCGAAAAAGGAAAGCAAGTTTATCTCAATACATTAGCTGTTGTGGCAGTGCGAGATTATTTAAAGTGGCTCTCTATTGATACGGCAATCGATCAAGGAGACTGTTGGCATCCAGTAAAAAGAGCCATGTTTAATATTGCCGATTTGGTCATTCCTCACGTCGGTAAACTCGAATGTCTACCTATATTACCAAACTCAGAAGAACAGTTAGAAATTCCGCCTGAAGTAACCGATAATCGTTTGGGTTATATTGCCGTTCAGTTTGCAGAAGAACTCCAACAAGTAGAATTATTAGGATTTCTGCCCATCCAAAAACTTACCTATCCTCCTCAACCCATTCCCTTGAATCAACTTCAACCGCTCGATCAAGTCATTGATACCCTTGACTGGCATCGTAAATGGGCAAATTTATGGCAACAGTTTTCTCAACCGACATGGCAACCTTTAGACCTATTACTCACTCCAGGTATTAGAAGAGCAGTAAGAACAACAATGAGATCTGGAAATTTACGAGTGCCTGCACAAAGTTTCAGTCGAGGTAAACTAATTGAATGGGAAAAAGATAATCTAAAGTCATCCTTCATATTGGCGGTAAAAGTTAGCGATCAGTCTACAGAAGAAGTTGATTTGAAAATCAGGTTATATGCTTATGAAGAGAATGCTTATTTGCCTGCGGGTTTAGAAATTAGTGTTCTTGATGAATCTGGAGTGGCTTGCATGAATGCTCAAACTGGAGAAACCGATGGATGGATTCAGTTAGGACTCGGTTGTCAGCCCCAGGAAGAATTTCAGCTCAAAATCGTTCTTGAAAATCAAACAATTATTGAAACCTTTAGAGTTTAGGGTGAGTTCAATTCAGAAAATGATAGTTATTAAAGTGATAGTATTCTGGGATCAAGGCACCAATCGATTTCGAGTTCGGCTAACTCAGAGTGATGGTCAGATTAATTCACTCGATGGTTATTTGCCGGCTTTACCCGATCATTTAAGACCCTTACAATCTCAAGATAAAAATCCATCCAGTTATCATCAATGGCGATCTTCCTATCATCAATTTGAAGCGGTTCGTCGTGCGGCGAAGACTCGTATAAATCCCCAACAAATTATCACTGACTTTGAGGCTAGAGAAATTAGTTCTCAGCACAAACAGTCTGTGATTGAGAGTTTAAATCAATGGCTAAATAGTCATGATCGCGATTGGCAACCCATTCGAGATGAACTCATTGCTGTTTTGAGTCATTTGCAAAAATCTCGACAGGAAGTCCGTCTTTTTCTCGATACAGAAGACCTACAACTGCGTCGTCTTCCCTGGCAAGAATGGGATTTACTTCAAACTCGTTTTCCTCAAGCTGAAGTTGCAATTCGTTTGCAAACTAGCCGGAGACGGATTCAACCTATTCATCCAGATTCTCAAGTGAAAGTATTAGCGGTCATTGGTAAAAGTGATGGGATTAATACTCAGTTTTATCTAGAAGTTGTGAAAGGATTGACTCTGAAAAATGCAGATGTGACTGTACTCGAACAACCGACTCGCGAACAGCTTTCCCAGGTTTTACGACAAGAAGATGGCTATCATATCTTTTTGTTTGCGGGTCATAGTTCTTCTCATCCAGAGGGTAGTATTGGTTGGATTGAATTAAATGATCGCGATTCGATTTCGATTGAGGAGTTTAAAAGCTCGTTTAGAAAAGCAATCCAACACGGATTACAACTGGCTATTTTTAATTCTTGTGATGGTTTAGGATTAGCTAATCAATTAGCTGAGTTAGGTTTGCCTCGAAGTATTGTCATGCGAGAACCCATTCCGGATGAAGTGGCGGTTAAATTCTTGATGTATTTTTTCCAGGAATTTACTCAAAATCAATCCCTGTTTCACTCAATTCATCTTTCCAGAGAACGACTCATAGAATTAGGTTTTGAAAAAAGCTATCCAGGTGTTTCTTGGTTGCCGACGCTTTGTGTTCAGGAAGTGACACTGTCAACTCCTTTGAATTGGAATCATTTTATTAACCGGAAAGCTAGATATAAAGCCTGGTTAAAACCCTTATCCATTACACCGAGTTTAGCAATTATCGCAATTTTTGCCTCTATCTTGTATCACCTGATTAGCCGAACTCCAAACCCTCCTACTCCAACGCTCAATAATCAGCTTAGTTCCGGTGAGAAACTATTAGTTT
>JBCBCI010000114.1:0-18005 GCA_038530755.1 Cyanobacteria bacterium J06592_8
GTGATGGGGTGATGGGTTGGTGGCCAGAAGGTTTAATTCCTTTCAAAAATAGCTTTTTGTTAATAAAAATCTTCCCTAGCTCCCTACCTCCCGAGCTCCCCACCTCCCCACAAATCAAGTTTTAGGGCAACGAAACGACCCTGCCTAGCCCCTCCTACAAGAATCAGCTTTCACTGTTAACTGTTCCCTGTTAACTGTTCCCTGTTATGCAATCCTGATGTCAGGTCAGGTAATGTGCAACAATGAGCAAATGAAAGAAAACAACCATCCCGCACGGAGTTAGAGCTGTGGCGTCTCAATATAATCCTGCATCCATCGAACAAAAGTGGCAACAAACTTGGAGTGATTTGGCGGCTGACAAAACCTCAACAGATACCGAAAAGCCCAAATTCTATACCCTAGCGATGTTTCCCTACCCTTCAGGAAACTTACACATGGGTCACGTTCGCGTTTACACCATTACCGATGTCATCGCCCGACTGAAGCGGATGCAGGGCTACCGTGTCCTCAACCCAATGGGATGGGATGCGTTTGGACTTCCGGCAGAGAACGCAGCAATTGAACGAAACATCCATCCAGCGAAGTGGACTTATCAGAATATTGCCCAGATGAAGCAACAGTTAGAAAAATTGGGCATTTCCTTCGACTGGGATAAAGAACTCGCTACCTGTTCTCCAGATTATTATCGCTGGACGCAGTGGATATTTTTGCAATTTTATAATGCTGGCTTGGCTTATCAAAAAGAAGCAGCAGTGAATTGGGACCCCATCGACCAAACGGTATTAGCAAATGAACAGGTTGATAGTGAAGGACGTTCTTGGCGAAGTGGTGCAAAGGTTGAACGAAAACTGCTGCGTCAATGGTTCCTCAAAATTACGGACTATGCTGAGGAATTGTTAAACGACCTCGAAAAACTCTCCGGTTGGCCAGAACGGGTGAAGTTAATGCAAGCCAACTGGATCGGTAAGTCTACAGGGGCTTATTTAGAATTTCCGATTGTGGGAATGGATGAGAAAATCGGCGTATTTACGACTCGCCCGGATACGGTATATGGCGTGTCTTACGTGGTATTAGCACCGGAACATCCTTTGGTGGAAAAGGTGACAACCCCAGAACAGAAACAAACGGTTGAGGCATTTATTCAAGAGGTTTCTGAACAAAGCGAAATGGATCGAACCGCTGAGGATAAACCTAAACGGGGCGTTCCCACAGGCGGAAAAGTATTCAATCCCTTCAGTAAAAAAGAAGTGCCAATCTGGATCGCGGATTATGTTTTGTATGAATACGGAACCGGGGCGGTGATGGGAGTTCCAGCCCATGATACACGAGACTTTGCCTTTGCCAAACAGTACGATCTGCCGATCAAAACGGTGATTGTTCACGATGATGCGGATAATGCCGATGAGGAACTTACCGAAGCCTATACCGAATCTGGCATCATGGTCAACTCTGGAATCTGCAACGGGGAATCCTCCGACAAGTGTAAACTGACGGTGATTGAATACGCCGAAGATCAAGACATCGGGGAAGGACGAGTTCAATATCGTCTGCGAGATTGGTTGATTTCTAGACAGCGCTATTGGGGAACGCCGATACCGATTATTCATTGTCCAGATTGTGGGGCGGTGCCAGTACCGGAGAAAGATTTGCCTGTAGAGTTGCCGGAAAATGTAGAATTTTCAGGGCGTGGGGCGTCACCCTTAGCCCAGTTGGAAGATTGGATTAATGTTCCTTGTCCGAGTTGTGGAACGCCAGCCAAACGGGAAACCGATACGATGGATACTTTTATCGATTCATCCTGGTATTTCATGCGTTATCCCGATGCTAACAATGATCAACAGATTTTTGATTCGGAAGTGGCGAACGATTGGATGCCTGTCGATCAATATGTTGGGGGAATTGAACACGCGATTTTGCATCTACTATATTCTCGCTTTTTTACTAAAGTTGTGCGCGATTGTGGATTGTTTAAATGTGATGAACCTTTTAAGCGTTTGTTAACTCAGGGAATGGTTCAGGGCTTGACTTATAAAAATCCCATCACAGGTAAATATATTCCCTCAGCAAATGTGAATCCAGAAGATCCTAAAGATCCGCAAACAGGGGAAAAATTGGAGGTCTTTTATGAGAAAATGTCTAAATCGAAATACAACGGAGTCGATCCGTTAGAGGTAATGGGGAAATATGGGGCAGACACTGCCCGAATGTTTATTTTGTTTAAAGCGCCGCCTGAGAAGGATTTGGAATGGGATGATGCGGATGTGGAAGGGCAATTCCGTTTTCTGAATCGAGTTTGGCGATTAATCAGCGAATTTGCGGCAAAAACACCTGTAAAATCTTCTCAAATAGCGGGAGAGGCTTCAGCATTGAGTAAAGAAGAAAAAGACCTGAGACGGTCAATTCACACGGCAATTGAGGCGGTGACAGAAGATTTAGACGGAGAGTATCAGTTTAATACTGCCGTATCGGAAATGATGAAATTAAGTAATGCAATTGGTGATGCAAGCTGTCAGAATTCTCCCGTTTATCGAGAAGGAATTGAAACTTTGCTGAAGTTGTTGGCTCCCTTTGCGCCTCACATTTCTGAGGAATTATGGCAAAGTTTGGGTTATAAAACCTCAATTCATACCGAAGCTTGGCCCGTTGTCGATGCTTTGGCTCTAGTGGTCGATGAAATCACCTTAGTGATTCAAGTCAATGGTAAGACACGAGGTACAATTCCCGTTCCGGCTCAAGCGGATAAGGCGACATTAGAACAGTTGGCCACAGATTCAGACGTCGCCCAACGCTACCTCGAAGGTCAGGAGGTAAAAAAAGTGATCGTGGTACCGGGTAAGTTAGTGAATTTTGTGGTTGCTAAAGCTAAGTAGTGAGATAGGCGATCGCACCTAGAGACTGGATCAGCGCGATCGCCCAATCCTAAGTGAGACCGACCTAATTTTAGGACATCTATAGGGTGACTATTGGGGTCGCTTAAACGCTTACAGCTCATTCAATCCTGTATATTATCACGATTGCATAATTAGGTCTATACTGTCAGATTATCGAGTAGTTTACGGACAAATCCTAGAGTCTATACTCATTTGTTTTATCACTTAAGTGTTAATTGAATAACACAAAATATTTACAGGTGAGAACTACCGATTCCCTTGCTATAAATCATACACGCTAGTCTTAAAAATTTCCGTATTTACACGATAGAATATCAAATGTTTTTCGGATAAGATTAATATAGGGTCAAAGCGAGTTTAAGCTTAGTTGAAAGGTTAAAGATTGGAGAAACTTTAGCTTAAAATATAGACTACGTGAACCACTCTTACTCCCTTAACTAATCAGGGGTGTCAACCATCAGTTGACTCCACTATCATGTGTGCATTATGGATAATCTTTATAACACAGAACAAATTGCAACCCACAATGAGCAATCTCTAACTCGATTAGTGCGTTCAATTGTTCTATCTCAAGGACAATTCTCTTTAATTTTAGCTCGATGTAATTATGCCCGTTTGCAACTCAAACTGATCCTCCAGTTGCAACAAGCTGCTCCAATTCCTATTCAAAAGTTGATTTTACCGGACTCGGTGGAAACTCTCTACACAACTCTCTGTTCTGCAATTAAATATGAACCTCCTGCCGCTTTTATGGTTTTGGGGCTAGAAAATGTTAAGGCTCTTGACCAACTTCTGACCTCAACCAATCAAGTCCGAGATGAATTTCGGAAAAAATTTAATTTTCCCTTAATTTTGTGGATTACCGATGAAGTGGCAACAAAATTGATTCGGTTGGCACCAGATTTAAAAAGTTGGGCAGCCGCAACCATTAAATTTGATATCGCCACCCATGAATTAGTTGAGTATCTACATGAACAAGCGAGTTTACTGTTTTCGAGTGCTGAACTCAAAATTAAAGCGGGAGATTTTGCGAGTCAATACTCAGTTCCTTATTCTCAAGCTTCTTCCCAAAATTATGACCGCAGCAGGCAATCATCAGCAAGCCCCAGATTAGAAATCCGAAAAACCGATGACTTTGTTCTCGGCTCTCAGCGTCGGCGTGAACTTGAATCAGCCTGGCGAGATGTTGAAAGTCGAGGTCATCAATTAGAACCCCTTTTAAAAGCTTCTCGAGAATTTATATGGGGTCAAGATAATGATGCCAACGATCAAAGTGATATTGCCCGTATTCATTACCAAAAGAGCTTTATTGCCTTATTATATGATGACAGCAGCGATGCCAAAGCCAGAAGTCAGTTTAGTAATCAAGAACTACTGGATAATGAAGTCGTTCAAAATTTAATTGAGGTTAGCTCTGCATCTAAAAATCAATCTATTAATTCAGGTTATCATTATTTTAGTAATCAGCAATCTCTGATTAAATATCAAGGTATTGTTCTATTTTATATTGCTCTAACTTACCGTTTACAAGCTGCTCGAAATCCAGGATCTAGCCAAATCTTGCTCAAAAAAGCTTATGTGACTTTAGAGCAATGTCAGCAAGTTTTTGAACAAGCTCAATGTCCAGATTTAGTTGCAGGTGTCATGTCTTACATGGGTGAACTGCTGCAACGCTTACAAAAGTGGGATGAGTTGCAAACTTTTTCTCAACGCCTGCTGAAGATGCACCTCACCCATGGTTCACCTCATCAACTGGCGAAAGATTATGGGTTCATGGCAGAAGTTGCGCTGCAATATTCTCAATGGTCAAAAGCTCATAAACTGGCTCGACTTGCGTTAACGATTTTGCCAAAATCTGAGCCAGTTTCTACTCGGACTGTCTATCTTCTGCTTTTAGCTCGGAGTACCAAACATCTTGGAGAATGGGATGAGGCCATAGAGATTTTAGAA
Source organism: Cyanobacteria bacterium J06592_8 (assembly GCA_038530755.1). Taxonomy (GTDB): domain Bacteria; phylum Cyanobacteriota; class Cyanobacteriia; order Cyanobacteriales; family Microcoleaceae; genus Capilliphycus. Next base: position 4,842 of record JBCBCI010000114.1, read on the forward strand.
CAAGCAAAGGCTGGAGCAGAACCTCAATATGATCCACAACTTTATATCGATATTTTAGCAGAACTTTGCTCAATTTACTACGAAAAATGTGAATATGTTAGTGCATTTAGAATTAAGAAAAGACAGCGAGAAATTGAACATCAATACGGATTTAGAGCATTTATTGGTGCTCATTCACTCCAGCCCAATAAACAAGTGATTAATCCTTCGAGTGTGAAGGTAGAAATGCCAATGATGGCTGAAGAAATAATGGCTTCTTGTCGGCGGAGAGATATCAATGATTTGTTGCAACGACTAGGTCGAGACGATCATAAACTGATTGTCATTCATGGGCGTTCTGGAGTAGGGAAAAGCTCATTAGTTAATGCGGGATTAGTTCCAGCTTTAATGAATATGAGTTTGAGTGCGCGTCGGGTTTTACCTGTTGTTGTTCGTCGCTATATTCAGTGGTCAAAAGAAGTTGAACAGGCTTTGACCCGCTCAGTTTTAACTCAAGAAAAAATTAGCATCAAGCACCAAGCCGAGCTGAAAAAGAGCTGGAAAAAAACAATTTCAATGGCGGCTTACCGTTCTTGGGAGTTCAAAAAAGAATATCCACATCATTTTTTACTCGATCCCAATTCATTTGTCTTGAAAAATCTGCGTAGAAATGCAGACAGTAATCAAATCACGGTTCTGATATTTGACCAGTTTGAAGAATTTTTCTTTGTCAATTCGCCCTCAGAAATCAAGGCATTTTCCCACTTTATTAGAATTTGCTTAGATTTGCCCTTTGTTAAAGTTGTATTATCTTTACGGGAAGATTATATCCATTACTTGTTAGAGTTTGAAAGCTTAGTTCGCTTAACGGCTATTAATGACAATATTCTTGATAAAAATATTCGTTATCAATTAAGAGACTTCTCAAAAGCTGAAGCAAAAGCAGTCATTGAACGTTTGACACAACGGGCCAAATTTGAACTCGAACCGACGTTAATCAATACTTTAGTTAAAGATTTAGCAAATGAACAAGAAGAAGTTCGCCCCATCGAATTACAAGTTGTGGGCGCGCAGCTTCAAGAAGAAGGAGAACATGGTATTACGACCCTCGCCCAATATCGAAAACTCGGAAAAAATCCGAAAGCAGAACTAATTAAGCATTCTATTGAACAAGTCATCAAAGATTGTGGTCAAGAAAATGAAGATGCAGCCTGGGATATTTTATTTGCCCTAACCGATGAAAAATTTACTCGTCCCATCAAAACTCGCCGGGAATTGGTGGCTGCAATTCGTTCTAATCCCAAGTTAGATTCGAGCAAAGATTCAGAACAATCGGCATCTTTTATAGATGTTATTTTAGAGTCAGGTTTACTCTTACGACAACGAGAAAAACCCAATCGTCATATTGCATCAACCCAGGATAATCGCTATCAATTAATCCATGATTATTTAGTCTTACCCATTCGCCAAAGCTATGCGCTCAAAGAACAGCAACATCGAACCGAAATTCATCAACGACTGCAACAAGCACAAGAAGCAAAAAAGGAAGTAGAAGCAGCCTTACAGAAAATGAGTCAACAGCAGTTGATTCATCGAAATCGAGTGTTACAACAATTACTAGGATTAATGCTTGTCACCGTGATTGGGCTGGGTTTTGCAACAAAAATGGTTTATAAACAAAAGCAATTGGCTAATATTGCCACTTTAACTGCGGCATCCGATGCCTTGTATTTTTCTCATCAGAAATTTGATGCCATTTTAGAAAGTTTGAGAGCCGCAAAACGATTACAGAAACTCAAAAAATTAAGCTTGACTAATGATCTTCAAAATACAGAAATTCAAATCGCAGCCACCCTCCAACAAGCCGTTTATGGAATTCACGAACTGAACCGTTTAGAAGGACACAGTGAAGTGATTTGGGATGTTAGCTTTAGTCCGAATGGTCAGATTATTGCCTCGGGAAGTGTCGATAAAACTATTAAAATTTGGACTCCAGAAGGTCAATCTATCAATACTTTGAAAGGTCATAAAAAAAGTATTACCAGTGTGAGTTTTCATCCGAATAGTCAAATTATTGCCTCTTCTTCTCAGGATAAAACAGTTAAAGTGTGGAATCTGGGAAATAATCCGCAACTTCCTACAAATCCGATTACACTTAAAGGTCATCGTGATATTGTGTCTAGAGCTTCTTTCTCTGCGGATGGTCAAATGATTGCCTCATCCTCTGAAGATAAAACTGTAAAATTGTGGAATTGGGAAGGACAGCTACTGAGGACGATTACAACCCATCAATCTTCTTTGAATTGGGTTAGTTTTAGTCCGGATAATCAAGTTATTGCGACAGCCGGAAATGATGGGACTGCTAGATTATTAACGCTGACGGGAGAACGAGTTTTAACGTTGCGCCATAGTAGTTCTGATCAATCAAAAGTGTATATGGTGACATTCTCACCTGATGGTCAATATATTGCAACCGTAGGTTCCGATCAAACGGTGAAATTATGGACTCGTCAAGGTCGTTTACTGAAAATTTTACGCGGACATCACGAGAGAGTTTATGGAGTTGAATTTTCTCCGGATAATCAAACTTTAGCAACCGCTAGTGCTGATAAAACAGTGATGCTGTGGAGTCGAGAGGGAGAACTCTTGACAACTTTTCAAGGACATGGAGATCAGGTGACGAATGTCAGTTTTTCACCCGATGGTCAGATTTTGGCATCTTCTAGCTACGATAAAAAAGTCAAACTGTGGCGAATTGATGACATTCCGTTAAAGATTTTAGAAGGACATCGCGATCGCGTTTTAGGCGTGAGTTTTAGTCCGAATGGTCAGATCTTAGCCTCAGCATCTCAAGACAAAACAGTTCGATTGTGGAGTCGAGAGGGAACACACTTACAGACTTTAACCGGATATGATGATCGAGTTTCATCAGTGAGTTTTAGTCCCGATGGTAAATTCTTAGCGACAGCCAGCTATGACAAAAGTGTGAAGTTATGGCGAATAACTCCTCCGGAAAAACAGTCTCAACAACTAGAATCATTTTGGACTGATCAGACATTCACTAGAACGCAGGATGTCAAGCCTCTTGATTTTTCATTACTCAAAAGTTGGAACTTCGATCAATCTAATATTTTTCCTTCACCTCTTGCGATTGGAGATGCGTCCCAACAGTTGACACGATTTTCAACAGAAACTCTCTATGAACTTCAAGCCCAACAGATAGCCAAATCCTCACAACTTTCGATCTTTTATCCTTTTTCTGTTGTTAAAAGCTGGACAGCACATCGTGATAGTGTGATGAGTATCAGTTTCAGTTCAGACGGTCAGTTGATTGTGACTGGAAGCAAAGATAATACGGTGAAACTTTGGACTTCAGAAGGTCGATTGCTACACTCTTTTTCCGGTCATCAAGGATGGGTGAATAGTGTCAGTTTCAGTCCCGATGGTCAAATGATTGCGTCTGCGAGTGATGATGGGACAGTCAGATTATGGAATTTACAAGGAAAGCAATTACAGGAAATTCGCGCTCACGAAGCCTATGTATTGGGGGTGAGTTTTAGTCCCGATGGCCGTACAATTGCATCTGCGGGGTATGACAACACCGTTAAATTGTGGAGTCGTCAAGGTGTTTCAATCAATACCTTATTGAAAGGGTCAAGTGATAGTGTTACCAGTGTGATTTTTAGTCCCGATGGTCAACTGATTGCTTCTGCAAGTTATGACGGATATGTGAGGTTGTGGAGTCGCCATAATGGTACATTGCTTAAAACGTTAGTCGGTCATCGCGATAGTGTAATGAGTATTAGTTTTAGTCCAGATAGTAAGGTTTTAGCATCTGCAAGTCGCGATCGCAATGTTATTTTGTGGAATCTAGATATTGATGATCTGACTCAGCGTGCCTGTGAATGGGTGGGCGATTATCTCAAGTACAATCCTCATGTTAAAAAGAATAAAGAAGACCGCAGTTTGTGTCAAGGAATTATAAATATGGATGAGTTTAAATCCCCATAATTTCAGCTTAATTTTAAATCATCCTATGTCTATACCTGCATGGTCAACTGATGTAATAAATACTTGAGTATTTCAGACTAAACCCCGGTTTAACTCCTAAGCGATCGCTTGAAAGTTATAAAAGTTAATTTTAAGCTCTTTACTTGGATTCAGTTTTAGAGTTTAATAAACTTTGTTCGAGAAAGTTTATAGCCTGATTGGGGGACATTTTAAATGTTATTGAAAACACAGAATGTACAATACGTCAATAGTGTGACTCATGCAGGTAAAGTCGTTCTTTTTGGGACAGATCCAGTCGGCAAAATTTTCTACAGTATTAAGCAAGATGGCTTTGAAGATAGCTATCTCAATACACCCCCGAATGAACGCACAGGATGGGAAGATTGGCAAAAATTAGAACTTCCTAATGAAGCCGAAGATGATGCGTCTGTGGTTGAGAAGGAAACAAAAGAATTCACCTATCAGGACAATGCAAGCAAGTATATCTTACGTTCTCGCTATCGAACTCAAGACGAAACCGCTGTTGCTCCCGTACAATTAGTATCAGGAATGGAGCATCTTTATGTATTCCGTCAATCTAAACAGAATACTTTACTTTGCGATCGCTATGTGTTAGACGGTATTGCTAATAAATTAGTCCGTAAACTTCAAGTTCGTTTCAAGCGAAGTGGACAACGGTTTAAGGCTAGCGAGAAAATGAAACAGGGTGTAGGCGGGTTAAAAAATGTGGACTCCCTGGACTACAGAGATGCGAATGGAATTTCTTTTTATGAACCGACTACAGAATTAACTTTTATTGATAATCTCCATCAAGGTTGGTTTTCCGTCATCCAGTTACCGACAGTAGAACACGCTAAATATCGTTGGAATATATTTGCTTATAATAGCCAAACTCAGAAAATCGACCTTTATTCTCTACGGGTTTCAGAAGAAGGGTTATTTGATGTCTATGATTACACAATATTTGAACCGAAATCTGAAGATGATCCGACTCTTTTACCTCGGAGTATTCCCGGTATTATTAAACGTACTCTTGACTTAAACGTTGCAGTCGGGAATGGAATTAGTGCCACTAAATTCTATATCCAATCCTCCCGTGAAACCGAAGCTGGAACTCAGTTAATGCGGGATACAACAAAAGTGATGTTAGCACTTGTCACGAATGATAATAACGTCGCAACGATTAACTTTACCGCTTTAGGAGATGGTACATTATCCCAAATCAATGAAACTCCTACAACTGAAATACTCCGCAGTAATATTCGTGAAGTCTTGCTCCCTCTAAATACCTTAGATCATATTAAAGCGATTGGAATTGCTTCACCTCCACCCGAAGGAACAATTACAGCTTTTCACCGCACCATAGCTGATGGAATTCCTCATGTACAAGTGACATCTCCCGAAGCATCTATGCTCAAAAATGGGGAAGAAATCATCATTCAAGATACGAATCATTATAACGGGCATTACACGATTACCAAAATTGACGAAACAACCTTTGAAATCGATACCCCTTGGGTAGAAAATGGAAGTAGCAATAATGAAATCGGAATTTGGCAAGTCGTCCCTCCTCAAGAACAAGCGGTAGTATTTGATGGGATTATTACCGGATATGAGATGACTTCTACCGGGAAATTACGAGTAACAGCCGAGAATCATGGCTTAGAAAATGGCGATGAAGTTCAAGTCTTTGATACTGCTAGTTATGATGGAAATTATCCGATCACGAAAGTCGATGACCAAAAATTTGTTATTAATAATCTGCGTTGGCAAACTGGAGAAGCAGTCAACCTGAAAATTCAATCTCAAAAACGGCGTGGAATTGTTTTTGATGGAGTCGGTGATTATATTGATTGTGGAAGTAATATTCTCACTGAGTCATACACGAAAGAGGCTTGGATCAAATGGACATCTGGTAACCCTTCCAATAATATTATTTCGGGTTATGGTAGTCATGCTTTCTACCTACCTAATGGGAAACTGTCAGCAGGTCATAATGGGAAGTGGGATTATGTCCGAGAGGCAACTGCTAACGCCACTCATACTTGGATTCATGTAGCTGTCACTTATGATAGTGCTACCCAAACGATGAAGTTGTACAAAAATGGTCAGCTCGTTGATTCTGCAACAAATGTCCCCAATGTCAATACCTCTGATAGAGCAATTCAAGTTGGAGCATTTAACCAGCCTAGTCGTAGTTTATTTAAAGGACAAATTTCTGATGTTCGCATTTGGAAAGTTGCTCGTACTGCTCAAGAAATCAAAAATAGTATGTACCTGCAACTCACCGGACGAGAAGTAGATTTAGTTGGGTATTGGCGTTTAGGTGGAATTGCAATTGATGAAGAGAATCAGCGTAAAGTCATTGATTTCTCTGTGAATCAAAATGATGGTATTGTGTACGGTGATTGTTATGTCAGTGCTGTTACGCTTAACCGTCAGTTGGGAGATGGAGTGACAGATGCAGTGCAATATAGCAATAAACAAGTATTTGCTGTAACTCAACAAGCAACTTATGAAGAGACTTTCGAGTTTAAAGTCACTCCAGAAATTGACCCCAATAATGTCAATGGAACCCAACTCTTTAACTGTACTTATTGGGGACAAAAAACCCATCGATCTAAAGATAAAATCTCATTTCCAGCAGATATAACCCAAATTCAAGCCGCCTCAGAAGAGGGTTGGTATGTTGCTTCTTGTCGTTTTACCGTACCCAATGAAGTTAATTTAGTGCGTTGTTTTGAAATCTCTGATGTAGTCGGAACATGGGAGACTATAGAAATTCGTAAACAGCGGATTCGGAAAATTTCTGATGTGATCACAGAAGCTGATTATAATGATGCTGTCACCCTATCTACTTTAGGCACTCCTCAAGGACAATTAGTGGATGAACTTGAAACACTGCAACAAAAGGAAGTCGATGAACAAACTCTTCTCATTGCTAAAAAGGAAACTGAAGAATTAATAGAATTTGTAAAAGGCTCGGATGCACAACGACAGGCGCAGATTAAAGCCAAAGAAAATGAAATTGCAGCACAGCAAATAAAAGTCGATCAAGCACTTGGCAAAAAAAATGATTATGAAAATAAGCTGAACTTAAAAGCCATACTATATTCCTCTACGAACTATGGGGGAGACAGTCTTAAACTTGGAAGAGGACAACATAATTTGACCCGTCACTATCGTTATGGTTACTATCACACTTGGAATGATCAAACTAGCTCCATCAAAATACCAAGCGGATTGAAAGTTAGTTGGTATCAACATGATGATCTTTCAGGTTCTAGTAATACGGGAAACAGAAGCTCATACAGCAATTTAGGCTCTCTAGATAATGAAATCACCATAGTCAAAGTTGAGCCCGATGGCTGGAATCCTTCCGAGGTTCAAAATGTATTATTGCCTGAAGCGAAAAGAAAATGGGAAATCGAAAAAAATACCTTAGCAGCCTTAAAGCAAGAATTAGAACGTTTAAAATCTGAAAATAATCAGCACAGCCTGAGTGAACTCGAAGAAAAATTAGCAGCAATTATTGCCAAAATCAAAGAAGTTCAGACTGAGTTAAACACAGTCAATACTCACATTCTCGATACGGTTAAAACCACTGACAACAGCTCTCAAAGGATGCCGGAAATTGCCTCAAATGGAGATTTAGTCACAACAGGAGCGATTTTAGATTTTATTCATCCAGCAAGTCGGGTAACAACTTTAGAAACCGTTGAAGGAATGGTACAGCTCAGTTACTTTGATCATCAAGGAAAACTCCGTCAAGGTGTCTTTGATGCGACGGCTGATGAAGTTAATAGCTACTTTGAACAATGGCTACCGGAGCATTCCCCAGTTTGTTTAAACTGTGACAGTGGTAATAAAATAATTAATCTCGGTGAACCGGGAGTTTTACTCGATAAAAACTGGACGATAGAAGTTGATTTTGTCTATCCTTTCCCCCAAAACGCCCGGTGGAATACTTTAACGAAAAAAACTGATGGAAATCGCCATATTTTAGTTAAAGACGGTAAATATATCGGCACAGAAGTTGAGGGTGAATTTTACTATTGTTTAATTGATAGTAGTATCAGTAATGATGTGGCTAATGCCTACGATATTCATGCTCAAATTTCTCAAGGTTGGCATCATCTCGTTGTAGTCGGAAAGACAATTATAGAAGGGGGAGTCACGACACTCAAAACCCTCTTTTATATTGATGGAGAAAAGATTGGAGAATGTCTGGTCAAAAATAACAGCAATATTCAACATATTGGGAATAGTGAAAACGGGGGGGAAGCGTTTGGGAAAATATCTGAACTGCGGATTTGGAATATTGCTCTCAAAGAAGCAGAAATATTAGCGAATAACCAAGTGTATTTAACAGGAAATGAACCGGGATTAGTGGCTTACTATCGGCTGAATGAAGGTTCAGGTACGGAAGCGCGAGACCACACAGGGAATGGCAATAACGGAACAATTGTCGGTGAAAATTGGTGGGGGAATACCAAAGTTTTAGCCGATCCCATCTCTAAAGCGATGAGTTTTGATGGCAATGGTGATTATGTCGAAATCACTGATAGTAATAACCTGGATTTTCAGGCAAGTCAAGACTTTACAATAGAAGCATGGATTAAAGTCACAAAAGTTCAAAATGATACACAGTACGGAGATAATAGCATTATTGAAAAATGGCAAGGCTATGGGGGCTATCCTTACGTTATCCGTTATCTTCGTTCTGGCTCGAATATTGGGAAAATCTTTGTTGCTCGTTATGATACCTCTAAATCTTCATCCCTTGTTTCTACAACTACCTTTGATGATGAATTATTTCATCAGATTGCTTTTGTTGGAAAAGGAGGAAGTATTTATCTTTATGTAGATGGTCAACTAGAAGGCAGCAAAGTTGACGAAGTTGGAGGCAATACAACGAATAACTCACCTCTTTATATAGGTTGTCGAGGGGGTAAGCAGAATTTCTGGACTGGACAATTAGCAGAGGTACGAGTTTGGAGTATTGGTCGCACCCAAGCAGAAATTCAAGCGAATATGAATCAACGCTTAACAGGTCAAGAAACAGGCTTAGAACTTTATCTTCCTTTAAATAAACTGTCTGCTGAAGGTGCAATCACTAAAGTTTTTGATTTAGCCAATAATCATCATGGAACAGTATACGGTGCAACTCTTACCACTGCTAATCCTCAATTTGTTAAAGAGTACACTGAGGTTATAAATGAGCCTATTACCCAAGTGATGAGCTTTGATGGTAGTGGCGATTATATTGATTCAGGTAACATTGATTTTGCACGAGGAGATTATACCCTTGAAACTTGGTTTAAAACCTCTGCCTCTAAACAACACAGTATCTTTGGGGCAACAGGTAGTAATCATGGTATTCTACTAGAAATTGGTTTTGATGGAAAGTTACGTTATCTCCATCGTCAACCAATGGGTGGAGGTGGTGGAGTAAATATATATTCTCCTAATACTTACAATGATGGACAATGGCATCATCTAGCAGCAGTTAAACAAGGAACAAATACTTATCTTTATGTTGATGGAAGTCAAATACTTAAAGGTTCATCAGCAACTAACTTTACACAATCTCTAGATGTTGTCATTGGTCAAATCTCAAAAATAGGTTCAATTCGCTATTTCCAAGGCGATTTAGCTGAATTTCGGGTTTGGAGTGTGGCTCGTACCCAAGCGAAAATCCAGGAGAATATGAGCAAACGCTTAACGGGCAAAGAAGCAGGCTTAGAGCTTTATCTTCCCCTAGATAACATTCAATCCGGTAAGGTTGTAGATTTAGCAAACAACCTACAAGGCACAGTTTACGGTAATACCTCCATTAACAACGATTCATCTTTTCCTGTTACTCGTGAAGTCGCATCTGGTGAGTATGTACTCAATTCATTCCCTTTGAATCAAGGAATAGATAATATTATTAATGCTGATTCTTTCGTTACCAGCGTTGAATATAATACCTATGATGTCAATCCTATTACCCAGAAAAAATCGGCAATGATGCGGCGAATGTTTGCCTATCCGACAGAAGATGGTGTTCAACTTCTCCAAGATAAACGCATTGAGAATCTAGAATTACTTTGGATTGGTAATGCCCAATTTGCACCAACCCTTCTAGGTTATATTGAAGGTGCGCCTCCTGTACCGAGCGAAAACATGAATATTGATGGAGATTATCAATATAATGGTGCAACTTCTGTGCAGTTAACCACAACTGAAGATGTGGAATACAGTTGGAATCGTTCTCAAGATGCAGGTTTAGGAGCCAGTATTGATTTCTTCACAGGGGCGAAATCCTCAAGTAGTGCTGGACTCGGTTTCATCACAGAAGTTGAAAGCTCAAAAATTGGGGCAAAAGGGGAATTAGACTTTTCCTATCAATGGTTAAATGAAAGCAATATTGTTTCTAATTCTACACTGGCAATGACTGATCGCTTAGAATTACGAGGTGCGCCAGAAGTCACGCCGAAATTCCCTCATTATGGCAACCGTTTCATTCCTAAAAATGTGGGTTATGCTTTAGTCGTTTCGGGTTTAGCAGATGTGTTTATTACTCGTCTGTCTCGTACTCACAAAATGGTCGGACAAGAAATTCGTCCAGTCGCAGATATTCCCCCAGATGTCAATACCATTACCTTCTTAATGAATCCAGCTTATGTAATGAATGGTTCATTAGATGGTTTAGTCGGAAGTGGTGCAGCCCACGATGAATTTTATGGTCATGTTCCGGAAATGCGCGCTCAATATGGGTCACTTTATCCGGCGAGTTACTTCCGTTTGATGGAAGCATACAACCTCAAGCGACAAATAGAAAAAGCCGACAAAGAGCGACTCTCTTATTTTGAGAACTTTAACTCTAATTTAGTCGATGAAGCCTCATTAAATCGTCAAGCCGGAGATGGAACTCCGATAGAAACCGTGAGTTTGAATGAGGGAGCAGAAAATATTGATGCTTCTGGACAAGAGTTAACAGCAGAAGAAAAACAAGCTCAACTCGATCAAATTCAAGCCGAAGGAGGAGCGAAATTAGAAGATTTACAAAAGCAAGGAAATGAACGTAAGCAAGAAATAAATTCTCGTATTGATGATATCGAACAACGTACCCATGCTTTAGAAAGTTTCGCCGGATGGCAAAAGAATATGGAAAATATCCTCGTTCGTTCGGGTAAACGCAATATTGTTAATACTTATGTTTGGGATGCTGATGGCGGTTTACGAGTCGAGGAACAAAGCTTTGCCAATACGACTGAACACACCATTGGTGGCTCATTTACGATGAGTGGTGGTATAGGAGTTCAAATGAATCTAAGTATTTTAAAAGTGGGTGTGGGACTGAGTGCAATGGCAACTACAAATTTAACTCAAACCATGACGAAAACCCAAGCTAGTAGTAAGGGAATGGAGTTAAATGTAGATTTAAGTGGGATTGAAATATTAGGAATTACCGATGAAAATGATGTTCCTTTCCAACCGGGAGAAAAAGTAGATCGCTTCCGGATGATGAGTTTCTACCTGGAAAATAGCACCGATAACTATTTAGATTTCTTTAAATATGTTGTCGATCCAGAATGGTTAGCGAGTAATGATGAAGAAGCCCGAGCCTTACGTCAAGTTCAAGGTGGTCGCCCCAATAAAACATGGCGGGTATTGCATCGTGTAACTTATGTCGAACGTCCTACTTTAATGGGTTTTGGTCGAGATATGCGATCGCTTGCAGAAATTGCTAGCTATTCTCAAGCTCGGATGGCCTGGCTGATTCCGGCTAATGCTACCGTTTTAGATGAGGTCAAAATTGTCCGCGATCGCGTTGAATATTTAGAGCAAGAAAACGCCAAACTCCAGGCAAAACTAGATAAGATTATTGATTGGATGAATAATCATTAAATCAAATATTTTTGGGTGTGCGACTGGACACACCCTATGACTTAATTCATTAGCTTAGAAACGGAAGGTTGTCCGCAGTGTTGTGACGACAATGGTATCGTTTTCATCGGTATGTTCGGGGTCTGTAATAATAAAAACACCCGGAACCACTGAAATATTTTCACTAAACTGGAAACGATAAAAGGCTTCAATATGAAATCCGGTTTTATCCTCCTCTAAACGATCAATAGTGTGATAAACCACCTTCGGTTGCATCCCAAATAAAAGACCGCCTAAATCCCCTTCTTTTAGGAGATCGGGGAATGCGAAAGTAACGGCAAAGTTGAGAATGGTAGCATCAAGGTCATCGCCGCTACTGGACTTCTCATCAGCCCAAGTTGCACCAAACCAGCCACCGACTTCAAAGTGACGAGCTACTCGCCAGTGGGTTTGAACGCCTAAGTTATCGGTACTGGTGGCGTTATTTCCGAAGGGACGGTTGGCGAGGAAACTCCCAACAACACCACCACTGACAAAAACATTATCTTCACGGAAATAGCGACGGTTATAGTCCAGACCAATACCGAAATTGAGGGTGGGTTCATAAAGCACTTGGAAAAATGCGGAGTGACTACCGTTAAAGAGGCCTCGACCTTCAGAAGCATCGGGAGCATCTCCATCACTCGCTAGATAACCCAAAGCCAAAGTAATACTATCATTGAGGATGTACTGCAACCCTAAACCTGTTCCTTCAGGGCCTCGAAATGTTACGGGGTTATAACTTCCGAAAAATGATGCTTGACCTCCACCTGTACCCGGGAAGGGACTAAGCGGAATCAGAATATCATCTAAACCTAAACTTTTCGCCCCAAAGTACACTTTACCTTTACCGTTATTAATCGGGAAGCGATAATAGAGGTCATCGAGGATAAAGTCTCCATCTCCGCCATTGGGGTCGATCCCAGTCATCACGGTATTGGTGAGATTTTGATCGCTAAAATTGGATACATTTAGTGCTTGCAAACGAGTCCGGAGTAAATCTTCCCCTGAGAAGCTGGTATCAAAGGTTAAACGCGCTCGATAACCGAAAATGCTTTGAGTCGGGTCATCACTTTCATCCACATTCGGGCCACCTGCAACGGTGTATTGGGCGCGATCGCCAAAGGTATCTCCGATGAAGAAAATTGCTTCGCCGTTGAGTTTAGTGGTAGTCGAGAATTGATTCGCTTCGAGTTCGCCAGCACGGGCTTCGAGAACCGTAACTCGACCTCGCAGGGCTGCCAATTCCGCCGCAAATTC
>JBCBCI010000115.1:0-17987 GCA_038530755.1 Cyanobacteria bacterium J06592_8
GGACTAAATATTTGTTAAATCTCAGAGTCCGTTTTAACGGACTTCATGTATTAGCCCGGAAATTGATTTCCGGGTGGGAGATACCAGAGATACCAGAGATTAAAATCTCTGTCTAAAAGCCCAAGTCCTCTCAAGAGGACTAAATATTTGTTAAATCTCAGAGTCCGTTTTAACGGACTTCATGTATTAGCCCGGAAATTGATTTCCGGGTGGAAGGACTGAATATTGATTAAATTTCAGAGTCCATTGAAATGAACTTCTTATAAGTTAGTTTAATCGGTAAATACGGCATCGCACTAGAAACACCCAGACGATTAACTCGTTCAGTAAAAGAAAATCTTTTTCCGTCAAGCATTATTTTGCTGGTGTTCACTTAAAAGGTTGGCTAATGTATTAGCAGCTTCATCCGCCTCGTAGGGAGACCATACAACAGCTTCAGTTGATGCTAACTTCTGGAGTAGTTGTTCTTCCGAGTCTGAGTCAACAACTGGCTGAAGTTCACAACCTTCTTCCCTAGCAACCTCTAGCAATAAAAAGTGAATCAGTCGTAATTTATCTTGGTGAGAGAGCTGATTAACGACAGGTATTATTTCAGACAGAGACATGATTGTTCATCAAATATTCAATCCATTTGAACTATAGCATTTCAGCAGTTGCCAGATGCCAGAGATTAAAATCTCTATTTTTTAAGCAACACCATATCCAGTATAAGGACGTTTGTAGGGAGGATGTAAACCTAATACAATATCTTCTTGAGGAATCCCCATTTTGATTAATTCTTGACCCATATCAATATCAGTGGCATTGTGCTGAAGCCAAATCTTTTCATCTTTGATATCGAAATGTAAAACAGTATAGTAAACTCTTTGCAATCCTTTCCAACCGACTCGCATTAATTGATAATGATCTCGTATGGAGTCAAAAAAGAGTTGGTTTTCTACATCTTCATTGCGATGTTGGAATTCACTATATTTTTCTAACAGAGTTTGAATACAAGAGCGATAATATTCTAACTTATCCATTGAACAATCTCCTCATTGCTTTGTCTACCGCGAATTCGCTCTTTGACTGCTTCCCATGAACAACCTGCGTCTGGATTTTGTAGGTAGACGGCTTTTCTCCGAGCCAGTTCTTCTTTTTGCCAGTCAAGCACAGGGAGTTGTTCGGGAACTTCAGCAATACTATCCCATAAGTCTTCAACAAGCTGTAATTTTTCGGAAAGGGTTAACTCAAAAATCTGGCTAAACTCTGCACTCATATTGACCTCAATAACAAGCTACTAAATTGTCCGGTGTGCGATCGCGTATTTGCCACTTCTTCCGGTGTTCCTTTTTTAATTTTCTTCTATCCCCTCCAAAATAACATCTTCATAAAGCATCTCAATAGGAAAACTCAAATCAACGGTAGTTAAATTAATTTCGTCTCCTTCTCCAGAGTTATAAAGTTCCCAAACCCCATTTTGATTGAGGTGAAACCTTTCAACGAAAATCTGTCTTGTCTCAATTAAAACATATTCTCTCAAACTGGAGATTCGACGATAATTTTGAAATTTCCTACCCCGATCTACTGCTTCTGTTCCCGGAGATAAAACTTCAACAATTAAACAAGGATGATAAATAATTTTTGTAGCGCGTCGGTCTTTTTCATCGCAAGTTACCATAACATCTGGATAATAAAAAGGTCCGGCTTCCGATACTCCCAGTTTAGCATCTGCCATTGATACTTTACATCCTTTGCCACGCAGATGATTTTTTAAAGCTGTCGTTAAGTTAACCGCAATATCATTATGAGGAATACTTCCTCCCGTCATCGCCAAAACTTGACCGTCGATATACTCATATTTAAGGGGTTGTTTTTCTTCCCAGTTGAGGTATTCTTCAGGAGTAATAGATTGACTTTCTGGAATGGCTATCATTGTAGGTTTTCCTGATCGGATGAAAAGAGGGTTTTAGGTGGTTCGATCATCTTCTAGGCGATCGCTTTTAACAAACAGAACTTTATAGAATTAAGATCCGAAGTTTCTAAATTGTACCTGATTCTGCTGTTACGGGTGGATATTGTTTGAGAACTTGCTGCAAATATTGTCCGGTGTGCGATCGCGTATTTTTCGCTACTTCTTCGGGTGTTCCTTCGGCGACAATTTCCCCGCCTTTATCTCCTCCTTCTGGCCCCAAATCAATTACCCAATCACTGGAACGAATTACATCTAAATTATGTTCAATTACAATCATCGAATTCCCCTTATCTACTAACCGTTGTAGAACATTCAAAAGTTGATGCACATCATAAAAAGATAATCCGGTTGTCGGTTCATCAATTAAATATAAGGTTTTTCCCGTCGCCCGTTTTGACAATTCCGAGGCTAATTTTACCCGTTGGGCTTCTCCACCGGAAAGTGTGGGTGCAGGTTGACCTAATTTCACATAGCCTAATCCCACATCCATCAACGTTTGTAAGCGAGTTGCGGCTTTCGGAATATTTTCAAATACGGCTAATCCTTCCTCAACGGTCATGTTCAAAACATCAGCAATGGAGTAACCTTTATATTTAACTTGTAAAGTTTCCCGGTTATATCTCGCCCCCTTACAAACCTCGCACTGAACATAAACATCCGGCAGGAAATTCATCTCAATTACATTCACGCCCTGTCCATTACAAGCTTCACATCTTCCGCCTTTGACATTAAACGAAAATCGTCCCGGTTTATAACCTCTCGCTTTGGCTTCAATGGTTTCTGCAAAGGTGGCGCGAATCACATCAAATACCCCAGTATAGGTGACAATATTAGAACGCGGCGTGCGACCAATGGGAGATTGATCGATCACAATCACCTTATCTAACGCTTGCAACCCCGTTAGTTTTTTTAACTGTTTAGGGAAGGGAACTTTCCGACTAAAATGATGTTGTAAAGCAGGATAAAGGAGTTCATTCATTAAGGTTGATTTTCCTGAACCCGACACTCCTGTAATACAAACCAATCTCCCTAGAGGAATTTCAACATCAAGATGTTTGAGATTATTGCGGTGGGCATCTTTTAATAGAAGCGATCGCTTATTTCCTTTGCGACGTTCCGCAGGCGTTTGAATTTGTCGTTTTCCCGATAAATAAGCACCCGTTAAAGAGGTTTCACTTTTAAGAAGTTGCTCTAAATCTCCATAAGCCACAATTTCTCCCCCATGCAAACCCGCACCCGGCCCAATATCCACGACAAAATCTGCCATCCGAATGGTTTCTTCATCATGTTCCACAACAATCAAAGTATTGCCTAAATCCCGCAATTTTTTCAACGTATTTAATAACCGACTATTATCCCGTTGATGTAACCCAATACTTGGTTCATCCAACACATACAAAACCCCCGTTAAACCGGAACCAATTTGAGTCGCCAGTCGAATCCGTTGAGCTTCTCCACCGGATAAAGATGCCGCCGATCGCGCTAAAGTTAAATAATCTAATCCCACATCCAATAAAAACTGCAACCGAGCGCGAATTTCTCGCAGAACTAAATCCCCAATTTGAGCCTGCCGAGAACTCAACTCTAAATGTTGAATCCGTTCCAAACATTCACGAATCGAAACTTCGGTTAAATCGGTAATCGAATATTGCCCTAACTTTACAG
Organism: Cyanobacteria bacterium J06592_8; assembly: GCA_038530755.1. Classification (GTDB taxonomy): domain Bacteria; phylum Cyanobacteriota; class Cyanobacteriia; order Cyanobacteriales; family Microcoleaceae; genus Capilliphycus. The sequence goes on from JBCBCI010000115.1 coordinate 3,620, forward strand.
ATAACGCTTCCGGTTTCAGTCGTTTTCCTCCGCAAGTTTGACAGGCTTGCTCCACAACATATTGATCTAACTTTTGCTTTTGCAACTCCGAACTATTTTCATCATATTGACGTTGTAATAAGGGAATCACGCCCGGATAGGCGCGTTCATAACCCCGTTTTTCTTGGTAACGAGAATCCGTTTCAATCCAAATCGGTTCTTCTGAGCCGTATAGAAGAATTTTTTGCTGCTGTTTGCTTAAATTTTTCCAAGGCGTGTTGATATCAAACCCAAAGGCTTGACCGACACTGTACAGCAGAGAAAAGTAGAACGTATCGTCTTTTTCCGACCAAGGGGCGATCGCACTATACAACGGAGCCTCTGGATCGGGTACCACCAAGTCCGGGGAAAAGGTTCGCAGATATCCCAGCCCATGACAAGTCGGACAGGCACCATAGGGAGAGTTAAACGAAAATAACCGAGGCGACAGTTCTTCCATCACCGCCCCATGTTCTGGACAGGCGAAATTTTCTGAAAATATTAGTTGAGAAAGCGGTGTTTTTCCGACTTCCGGTAACTCGAATTTATCCCCATTCTTGGCGGTACTTTTAGACTCAGAAGTTGCTATTTTTTCCTCAGTTGAGTTATACTTACTATCAAACCGCGACGCGGATACCCCCTCCGATGTATCATTTAACACATCAATAATCGCAATTCCCTCAGATCTCCGCAAACAGGTACTCAAAGAATCCGCCAAACGCTCATAAATATTGGGTTTCTTAATTAAGCGGTCAATCACGATTTCAATCGTGTGTGTATAATTTTTATCTAAGTCCGGTAAATCTGAGAGTTCAAAAACCTCGCCATTTACCCTGACGCGAACAAATCCTTCCGACGCTAAACCGGAGAGAAGCTTGCGATGCGTTCCCTTTTTACCTCGGACAACCGGGGCGAGAATGTGGAATTTGGTCCGGTCTGGCAGTTCCATAACGCGATCGCACATTTGATCAATCGTTTGAGGGGCAATATTGCGATCGCAAATCGGACAATGAGGTTCACCTGCACGTCCGAACAGTAATCTCAAATAATCATAAATCTCCGTCACCGTTCCCACCGTAGAGCGAGGATTGTGAGAAGTCGATTTTTGGTCAATGGAAATTGCCGGACTCAACCCTTCAATAGCATCCACATCCGGTTTATCGAGTTGTCCGAGAAATTGGCGGGCGTAGGCACTCAAAGACTCAACATAGCGGCGTTGACCTTCCGCAAAAATCGTATCAAACGCCAAAGAAGACTTTCCCGAACCTGAAACCCCCGTGAAGACAATTAAGCGATCGCGAGGTAACTCCAGATCGACATTTTTCAAGTTATTCTGTCTCGCCCCTCGAATACGAATCGTATTTTCAGGGGGAGTTGGCATGGCATAGCCGTTTGAGGAGTGAGGAGTTTGAGCAGGGGCAAGGTGAGCCGAGTCGAACATAGAGAATACAAGCAGATAATCCTTCCATATCTTAACGTTATCTTTGCTTTCCTGTTGTCAGGTCAAAACAGCAATCCGACTAAAGGAGTATCAATCCATCATTGTCGCGTTAATATTGACCCGTGACTCAATTCTGCAAGAATTCCGCAATATGCGATCGCATCTCTTGCAGATGGTGCATCGTCAAGAATCAGTATCTCACTCAAAATATTAACTCGGAGCCAACTCAATGATCAGCGTAGCAAAAGATAATTTCCTACCGTTAAGCCCTGAAGAGTATTTGGTTTGGATATATCTCTATCACAAAAATGACGCAGGTGAATGGATTATTCTTAATGACCAAGCCGGAGATATCATAGAACTCAAAAGTATTAACCTCAGTTTCCCCATAGAGCAAGTTTACCGCCACCTTATTTTAACTCCAGAATCCTAAATCTCTAATGTAAATCCAGGTAACACATCCTCTCCACTCAACGTGCAAGGAATACTCACAACCTCAATAGCCTGCCCTAAGCGATAAATCTCAACGGTTTTACCCATCCGATTAATCAGCCAACCTAATCTAACTTCATTCTCCATATAGTCCTGCATTTTTTTCTGGGTATCGCTCAACGAATCATTCACAGACATCAACTCGATGATAAAATCAGGAGCGATGGGGGCAAACTTTTCCTGCTGTTCTGGGGTTAAAGAATTCCAGCGATCGCTCTTAATCCAGGAAACATCAGGAGATCGGATCGCACCATTAGGGAACTCGAATCCACTAGAAGAATCAAACGCTACCCCCAGTTGAGTTTGTTCATTCCAAAGCCAGACTTTAGCCGCTAAACTTAAGTTGAATTTTCCGGTTTCACTTCCGGTTGGTGGATTCACGATTAATTCTCCTTGAGCTGTACGTTCGAGTCTGAGTTCGGGATTAGATTTGCAAATTTCAGAGAACACTTCACGGGTGACATAAAGTTTAGGGGCTGATATGTTTTGTATTGTTTGCATGGTTTTCTCCTCATCTTTAATTCAGATCGATCATAAAAAATCTTGACTTTCAGAGGTCAAATCCTAACTTTTATTTTATCAGTTAAAATCAACAACAGTTGCAGAGGTCGTGTCTCAATTGAAGTTCGTCACTCATTTATGACGATGAGTGGTTGCGATCGCCGTATTAGATCATCTATTCTATAAAAAAAAGCTCCAAGTTAGTTGGAGCCAAGAAATAAAATCAATTATTCTAACTAGAAATAAAGTCTAGATAGAAATAAAGTCATCCTCGACCAAAGTAGTGGTATCAATACCATTGAGGACAGCGAGTGTTTCTTCAGCCAAGAGAATACTACTTTCAGTAAAGCTCAAATCGGCGAAGGTCAAACCCTCAGCTAAACCAATCAAGTCAACACCAACTTCAAAATCAGTAATAGTATCCGTTCCTTCACCGGAGGCGAGAATAAAAGTATCACTTCCACTTCCGCCTGAGAAGTCATCACCTGTGAGAACATCATCTCCTAAACCACCTCGGAGAATATCATCGCCATCGTCTCCCCAGAGGCTATCGTTGCCTTCATCGCCGTAAAGTTCATCGTCGCCGCCTTTACCCCCGATGTTGTCATTTCCTAAGCCACCAGAAAGGGTATCGTTACCGCCTTCTATTCCACCGGGAGAACGGCTATTTTCGTCACCTCGGAGAATATCATCTCCTTCTTCTCCGTAGATGAAATCATCACCTGCGCCGCCGGCTGCGGTATCATCACCAATATCAGCCCGAATTAGATTATCTTCGGCTTCACCGACTAAGACTTCATCTTCGGGAGTACCATCAATTAATTCCGGTAACACATCCCCGAATAGGGTGCGATACATAACCTCGTAGATTTCGGTATTATCAACGGTACTGGGTAACAAATCAGCATTCAGACCATGCGCCTTAGAAACAATACTCCCTGCGTAGTCAGAGGTTCCGGTAAAGGCAATTCCAAAGCTAAATTGGTCTCCATCTAAATCCGGCGCAGAAACAAAGGGTTCAGTATTACGACCTTCTGTACCATCTAAAGGATTACGAACAGCATCAGAACGATCTGCTAAAGTAGGATTCGCACCTAAACTGCCAACAGGTTCATCCGGAGAAACATCATCAACTTCTAAACCACTCGCATCACTATCAGCCGCCGTGATTAATAAAGTATTAGGGTCATTGTTCTCGATGTAGTCTATTGCTACCCCGATCGCATCATCTCCCCGAATAGTTGCATCAACTGCACCGCGAGCGTTATTATTGTTGGGGAAGTTGTCGGCGCCTTCTTCTTCCAACACAATCATAAATTGGTTCTCGGTGAACACATCCAGCCCTAAAGTTACCTCTAACATTTGAGCAACACTAGGAGGATTCGTCGGAGTACCATCGGGGAAGAATTGACCGTAATTATCCAAACCTGCGGCAACGTTAGCTTCTTCTGTTGTGTCATTGTAGGTATCTTCAGCCGCAAAGATTCCTAATAATTTCTCAGTATCGGCCGGAACGTTCAATAATTCTTCTTGCGTGAAGACAACGGTATAACCCATTTCTTCAGCTTCTTCAATTAGGTTCCGACCATCTTCACGGGTTCCTTCTTCGCCAAAGAAACCAACAGTTCCGACAGGTAAATAATCAGTTTCCCCAGCGCCAAGGATAACATCAGCCCCAGACTCAATCACTTCGGCGGTAATTTCTTCAGTTTCGCGGCGGCTGACAACGTCGGCTAAAAATACCCCAGTTCCCGGTTCAGCAATAAAACCAGAGTTAATAACCGCAGTTGCTTTTCCGGCTTCAATGGCTTCTTCTAGAATTGTATCTCCCTGTTGACCCGAAAGGGGAATTACCGGAGTGCCATTTTCATCAAACCCGTAGGAACCCGCAAAAGTCTTCGTTCCCGTTGCATGAGTAACAGCCCCAGCATTTGAGGTTCCAACGAGTCGGTCTTCCATGTGACCGAGATAAACCCCAGCATTAGACATCATATCCCAATTTAAGCGACCATCAGGCCCTTCAGCCACAAATCGGGCAGCCGCATAATGGGAAGGACTGGTACCATCCGGGTGAATAAAGATCACATTTCCAGTTTCCTCTGTCGCTTCTGGGGCAGGTTGAGGAGGTTCAGCCGGAACAAAAGCAGGCAACTCCACATCAAATAGGGTTTGGTACATGATGCGGTAGATGTCTGTATTGTCTACCGTAGCGGGTAAGAGTTCCGCATTCAAACCATAGGTTTTGGAAACAATACTTCCAGCAACATCCGGCGTTCCCACATAGGCTAAACCAAAAGGATATTCATTACCATTGGCATCAGGCGCAGAAACAAAGGGTTCAGTCTCGCGGCCTTCAGTTCCATCGAGGGGATTTTGAACTGCGTCAGAACGGTCAGGTAAAGTCGGGTTAACAGAAACAGTTCCAACCGTTTCACCGGAAACATCATCGACTTCTAAACCGCCTGCATCACTATCAGCAGCCGTAATAATCAGCGTATTAGGATTAACGTTATCAACGTAGTCTTGGGCAATCCCAATCGCTTCATCCGCCCGTAATACCGCTTCAACTAAACCGCGTCCGTTGTTGTTGTTAGTAAAGTTATCAGTCGCTTCTTCCTCCATCACGATGAAGAAACCCTCTTCATTTTCAGGAGAGAATCGGTCAAGGCTGAGAGTAACATCCAACATTTCTCCAATGGTGGGAGGATTCGTCGGAGTACCATCGGGGAAGAATTGACCGTAATTATCCAAACCTGCGGCAACGTTAGCTTCTTCTGTCGTGTCGTTGTAAGTATCTTCTGCGGCAAAGATTCCTAATAGTTTCTCCGTATCCGCCGGAACGTTCAATAATTCTTCTTGCGTGAAGACAACGGTGTAACCCATTTCTTCCGCTTCTTCGATTAAGTTCCGACTATCTTCACGAGTTCCTTCTTCGCCAAAGAAACCAACAGTTCCCACAGGTAAATAATCAGTTTCCCCAGCGCCGAGGATAACATCAGCCCCAGACTCAACAATCTGTGCGGTAATTTCCTCAGTTTCGCGACGGTTCTCAACGTCGGCTAAAAAGACTCCAGTTCCAGGTTCAGCAATTAAGCCAGAATTAATAATTGCAGTTGCTTTTCCGGCTTCAATGGCTTCTTCCATAATCGTCATACCGGGTTCAACCCCTAAATCGGGGCCACCCAGTTCAGGGCTAAGGGAAGAGAGAGATTCAACCGGATTTCCCTCTTCATCCAAGCCGTAAGACCCTGCAAATACTTTAACTCCTGTTGCATGAGTCACCGCCCCAGCATTAGAAGTTCCAACCAGGCGGTCTGCCATGTGACCCAGGTAAACCCCGGCGTTCGTCATGTTATCCCAGTTCAGGCGACCATCGGGGCCTTCTTGTACAAATCGTCCAGCAGCAAAGTGAGATGGACTGGTTCCATCAGGGTGAATGAAGATGACACTATTTCCGTTAGCCATTGTTAAAGGATGAGATCAATAGTAGTTTTTCGCAATTGCAATTGAAACCAATGCCCCAGATTTATAAAAAATTGCCAACCTTTTAGCTGTGAGCTAAAAAGGCTACATTCCGCCAATTTCAAGGGATTTTAGCGATCAACCTGTCTTCATCGAACGCCGAAGTCCAGATTTAATCTCAAGTTCTCTTGAAAATCTTTACAAAAGTTAGGATACAAGCTGAAGATTAAGGGGTAGATAAGCGGAGGTTAAGAAATAATAAACAAGCTTTAAGCTATTGAATGCGAAGACTGGGGCGATTGACATGGCAGGCTTTCAGAAGCTTTCTCTCAATCCTTCTTATGGATTTCAGCAGATTAAAATAGCTAAACTTTCTCAAATTAATGCGATCGCACAATTGAGTTTCAATCCCTCATAGGGATTATAGGTGATTTCGACTCAAAATCGAGCGGTCAGCCCGATACCGGGATAAGCGCCCACCCCTTAACTGACGAATAGGCATCAAACTCAGACTAGACAAGACATACAGCCATTTTGTTGCTTAATCCAATTTCCACAGCTACCCCTGGGCGCATTATACGAAAAAAATTGAGTGATCGCGTGGCATCTCACCGCCAATCCGTTCGACCTTACCTTGACAACACTCGCACAGAAAGTAGAATCGAATGCTATCCTCCGGATTAATCTGTTTATTGAGACGATGACGTAACTTGGCGTATTGAGTTTTCGTCAAATCGCACTCGAATACACTATATTGTACCCATTGTCCGTAGGACTTAAGAATGCTATGAATTTTAGTCCGACGTTTATCTTCTGAAATATCGTAACTTACGAGAACAAACATTAATTTTCCTCAACGCAGTTTATGAGTGAATAGTTGACACGCAAAGCATCATTTCTGTAGCCCCCTAACCCCCAAATTTGGGGGAACAGATCTTTGCAATATCCCGAATAATTTGATCGACAATAGCCACTTAACTCCCAAGCTTGGGAAATAAGTGTTTGTAAGTCCCCCAGGATTGGGGGATTTAGGGGGCGAGGTCTAATTCTACTTCAAGACTAAGGGCGGATACTTATCAGTTTCCTCCATTAAATACTTGGCTAATAACCGTGCTTGAATTTCAAAGGATTCTTGATAAGTACATTTTTTTTTGAGAACAGGATGTTTAAACTCTGATTGTTTCTTCTGTTCATACAACCGCAGAAAGGTTTTCAATCCATCCGAAGTTAAGTGTACAGCATTACTTAGCGGTTCGGTCGTAAAATCGTTGGGAGAAAGCAGTTGACTGTTAATCGCATTTAATACGACTGCATCTACAATTGTTGGTCGAAATTCTTCCATTAAATCTAAGGCTAGAGAAGGGCGACCATAGCGTTCGACATGAAGATAACCCAGATAAGGATCGAAGCCAACAATATTAACGGCACTCTGCACATCATGTCTTAATAAAGAATAGCCTAAACTCAACAGAGAGTTAACTGGATCTGTGGGTGGACGACGGCGACGATACTGAAACTGAAAGCCAGAATTACTATTGATTAATTGATTAAAACAGCCAAAATACGCTGCACTTCCAGCCCCTTCTAATCCTCGCAAAGAATTAATCTTATTTGTAGAATCAATCGGTGCGATCGCCTGTTCGATTTTAGTGATACTATCTTGTAGATTGAGTTCATTCTTTTTACGACTCCGACGCAACAAAACATTCCGGTAATTCTTCAATTTTCCTCGGACAAAACTCTGTACTGCATGAATCGCCTGGGGAGATTCACCTGCGGCTGACCATTGAGATTTTCGCATAAAGATATTCCTCGTGAGTTCGGGTTCTAAACGCCCTAAATATTTCCCAGTTTTCTTTAGGAAAGTGAGGGGTATTTTCCGTTCTAGAAGTTCCATTATTACTGCTGGAGAAACTGTCGCCCGTCCTAAAATGACAATTCCTTCGAGTTTGATCAGTGGAACATCTAAAACTTTCTGCTTTTCAACTTTGACGACTAAGCGTTCATCCGTTTTACCAACAAAAGCATCGTCTTGAATAATGTAAACCGTTCCCATTTGTAATCACCTTTGTTTATGTTTATTTCTTGAAGTCCCCCAGAATCGGGGAATTTAGGGGGCAAATTCTCGAAAAACATAACCGTTCCCATTGTTTCAGTTCTCCCTAATAGTTTGTAGTTGGGCTTTAGCCCAGTCAATTAAAAGCTGAAGTAAAACTATAAAAGTTCAACTTCTTGGTATCGTTCAACCTTTTTAACGGCTTGAGGTAAACAGCGAGAATAAAAGCTGCATCCTTTACATTTTTGACTATAAATTGGTTTTGGCATTGCACCTGTTTCTAACAAAGTTTTAACGGCAGAAATCATGGCGATCGCATTTTCCCTCAAGGCTTGATTAATCTCAACTTGTTGACGTTGATGAGAAGACGCATAATAAATAAAACCTGTTTGAATTGTTTTCCCAGTCATCTCCTCTAAACACAAAGCTTGTCCGCAAACTTGCAATTCATCATTATCCCATTCTCCTCGTTTTCCGCGTTTATATTCAACCGGGTAAAGTTCACCAGATTCTGATTCAATTAAATCGGATTTTCCAATTAAACCATACTGTTCAGACTTCAACCATATCGCCCGAACCTGCCAAGTTTCCTCCTTCATATTGTCACTCAAAGTATGAACGCGATCGTGCAAACTGGTTCCGTCAATAGTATATTCATTATCTTCAAATTCTCCCGCACAAAACATTCGCCAACAGCGATGGGGACAGTATGCAAATTGATTTAATGCAGCAATGGGAATGTATTCTTGATTTCCATTCATAGCTTTTCTCCAAATTTATTTGTAACCTCTAATCTATTTTCTCCTAACCATTCCCATCCCCATTGTTGTTTTTCTTCCGACACCGCAATACAAAGCAAAATCTGCCAGCGCATTAATATTTTTTATTTGTAAAGGGTCAGGGTTGCCAAACAACCGATAACTAATTTCTCCCACACAACCAATAAATTTACTCCGAGAATCTGTCACCATATCGGTCTGTATTTTGAAGCTGCTGGGAAATAATGATTCAAAAGGAAGTTCAGTAATTTCAATGCCACTATATTTATTCCAGCGATTACGAATACTGTTAAAAACAGACTCCGGTGAAGGTAGAGAAGTATCATACTTTCCTTGACGAAAAGCAGTAGGTGTGGCAAACTGCAAAGTGATGTTGCGATCGCGTTCTGAAGCCTGTTCATAAAGCTGAGAATAGGGACAAGCATTCACCCAAGGTTGATCGGATTTAGGCGTTCCTAAAACACTGCTAATCTTTAAATTTGCAGAACCCAAATGCCAAGGTTGATCGGGATTTAGATTTAGCCAAAGTTGAGTTAATTTACTAAATAAACTGTCATCCAGTAAAGAAATTCGCCACCAACAAGGTATTCCCACAGAAATAGATTGAGAATGTTCCCACTGTAAAATCTGTTCAATTCGTCTGTTTTTTGAAGAAATTTGTAAGGGACTTAGCGTGAAAGATTTCTCCGTTTGAGAGTCATGTAAATAATTTCCTAATTCTTTGTCAACAGAACTGACTAGCGTTAGAAACAAAGCGTGTAAATGTCTACCACTGAGATAGTTTGGGGAAATGGTCGAAAGGGGAACCAGGTTTAAAACAAGGCTGTAAGGCATGATTTCAGGTTAGATAAAGTGTTAAGCTAGCATCGCCTGAACTAAAATTTGCATCAAGGTGTCTAAATCAACTGGAACTCGATAACTATCTAACTCTTTCTAGGACAGGCATTTTTCCTCCTATTCAGCTTGAAAACGGTATTCCATTTCAGCAGGAATTTTTAGCTTTAGAGGTTCACCAAGTTGATAATAGTTTCCTTTCATTATGACATTTTTAATTAGGCTAACCGGTGGCATATTGACCACATCGTAGCTAATCACTTGATGAGAAAACATGACATCCAAAGGATTGAGTAAATAGGGAAAAGTAAATTGCTGTTCAGAACTCGAAGGTTTAACCTCCTGAGTCTCGATAATTGTGACTTCTGCTTTACTCATCCATTTTCCTAGGCGAATCCATTTCGGGAATTGCAAAGGCTGTTTAGAAATTGCAAAGAATTCAAAAATACTTTCGGGTGCGATTTCTTTATTTCGACCAAAACTGGGAATATTTTTCTGGGTTTTCTGCATCTCCACATGGTAGCGATTATCTGCATATTTCCAAGTATTGAGAGTCGCCGCATGAGAAACCGCACGCGCTGGCGTAATATAAATTCCCTGTTGATTGAGTGGGGTTAAATGTTCCTGATATTGAGGAACTTGATTGGCACAAAAGTAACGGTAAGAATGTTCTTCTGATACTGTTGTTGCGTAAACTTCACTGTCAACTAAACCGAGTGCATAACATAGCGCGTAGTTGTGGATAACGGGTTCTGTTTCATATAATCGACCAATTTCACGAGTGGCGAAATAAAGGTTATCATGGAGTTCGATTTGACAGAGTTGAATGATAGCCATGATGATTAGTTTGCCTCCGCCGCTGCTTTTCCTTTTGATTTAGTTTTCTTGGAACTAATATGTTTTTTCGCATAGGCTTTTGCTTCTTCGTTTGCTTGTTGTAACATCTTAACAATTCCCTCCTCACTTCGGGTTAATGCTTTGACTTCTTCTAATAACGGTGTAAACCCTTCACCAACAAAATCAGTGTGAACAATAAATTCATCTTCCATTAAGTTTTCAATGGTTGTAGTAGCAGTGGAAATTACATCATTTTCATCCAAAGGATCGATGTCACCTAATTTATTATCCGTTTTTAGGCGATCATAAATAGCTTGAGTCCAACGCAGGTTACTGACAATTTCTCCATCCGCAAAAATAACTCCTATTAGTTCATTGCGAACCCGTCCAGTGCGAGTAGTTTGTGCGCCATAATGGCGTGTCCGCAGGATGTTGTTAAAGACGTAGAGAAAACTAGCTTCTGTAGGGTCTTTTAAGGTCACAATGCTGGGAAAAAAGACTTGGGGTTTAATGTGGTCTTGTTGGTTAATACGGCTGGTGACTTCTCCCGGTGTTGAACCATTCTCCCCTTTGGATGCCATTGTACCATTTTCATAGGGTGCATTCAGGGTAAAACTTTCGTGAGATTCATCAAAGGCAGTAATTGAAAAAGCCGTATCGACGACAACTTTTGATTTTTCTGAACCGGAATCTCCAATGGCAAAACCATAGATAATACAATCTGGATTATCCATCGCAAATTTAACGTTATATTCGCAATCTTCAGCCGTCATAAATCCATAGTTTCTCAGTAATTCTCGACCCACTAAACGTTCGGGAGTAGATTGTTTGCGTTTGAACATAGAGAGGCGACTAATCGGATTTCGATCTTGAATTCCAGCGCGAACTCGTGCTTTATTTAATTCGCCGTCGGTTTGAAATAGAGGATAGGATTCAGTGACGCGAATGGTGAGAAAGTGAACATATTTTCCCATTGGTTTGTAGGGAATTGCATCGTGAAATAATTTAGGGTCAACGGTTTTTAGAAAAGTCATGGTCAATACTCCTAAAGAAAATAGAATTAGACAAGTTAGGCGATTAAGGATTGAACGAGGATTCGCATCAGAGGGTCTAGATCGTCGGGAACACGATAGCTATCTATGCCTTGTTCAATGTGTTTTGTGGCTCGATTAAGCCGTGCAAACTGCCAGATATTTCCAGTTGTGACAGCACCGATTATTATAGATTTTGCTAACGTTTTTTCCCACTGATCGAGGGCGATCATTTCAGCAATGAGTTGTGTAAAACCATAGTCTAAATCTTGTCGTTTTGCCTCAATCACTAGAACCTCTACTTGAGTTCTGAACAAATAATCTAAGTAACCTTGCAATTGTTGGGTGACTTTCAGAGAATACTCAATTCGGAGTTGAGCTTTGGTATAATGAACTAAATCCAAAATCACTGGCGAAATTAAAATTTCTCGTCGAGAAGTTTCAGTCGTAAGGCTTACATACGGTAAAACTTCTTCAATCCGCGATCGCAGTTCTTCTAGGCGATATAAATCATCAGAATACTGAGGTAAATTGAGTCGTTTACGAGTCAAGCTATATCCAAATTCCTCTGCTAAATCTTCTGGAATAATTCTTAACTCAAAGATTTGACTGAAGATGTAAGACTGATTCGGATCTAAGATTGTCTGCATTATTCCTCCGCATCATTTTTAGGAATTTCATCAGGTTTATTTTGTTTATATTCCTGATTTTCTCGATCATCTTCAAGGCGATAAAGAAACTCACAAGTATCTCGAATTAAGTTGATTTGACGACCTGCTAAACGAGCGCGATCGCCTTTAAATGACTCATAGAAAACATCACCAACAAAATACTCTGCAAACTCCAAAACAGCTTGACGTTCTTCTTCGCGATGACTGAAAATCCAGCGTCCTTCTGCGGTGGAAGCATGAACCCGATCCATGAGTTTAAACACCTCAGCCGCAACGACAGTAATTAAGGCTTCTCCTCGAAAACTGGGGTCAGCTTCAAGGATAGTTTTTGAAGCAATATCAATCGGCTTTAAAACTGCGTTTGCTTTGGGATTGTATCGCTTATTTGCCCGATAAAACTGGCGGTAGAGTTCGGTTAATTTTTTCGGATGGTTTAGACTCGATTCTTTTTCCACAATTAATTGTTTCTCTTCTAAATTATACACGACATAGGGGTCAAAGCAAGGATAAAAATAGTAGGCATAAAGCTTAATCTTTTCTATTCTTGCAGTTTCTACACTTTGTCGCCTAACCCATTTATTCAAATAGGCAAAAACAGACAAAGGACTGGTTTCAAAATCATTGGCAAGTTCGGAGAATTTACCCCAGTTGGCATCGTAACCTGACTTGCCTTGTTTCGCATTCACATCGAGATGAATGGCATAGGCTGCGGTTAAAACATTCAGGGGAGAAGGATATTTTTTTCCTGATTCTTCCCAACCTTCTAGGATGTAATCTAAACGAAAGCGATCGCGTTGTGTTAAGACTCGAAACGCTTGTGGCGCACTATCTAAAAACACACTTTCTTCAAATTCTGCGCCATCATTAAATGGGGGAATTGGTGACTCTGAAACCACTGTTTTGACATCTAGAATCATCGGAAATGCAAAGGCTAACCAACTCGGCATTACCCAAGACTCGGTATCTGTTGGTTCCCGTCCAGGTGGCAATGCCATGAAGTAAAAGGTTAACGGTTGATCCTCTGGATAAGATAGCTTAAAGGTGCGATCTTTTTTATGGTTTGAATCCGTTTCCGGTAACTCTTTTTTATATTGTAATGCTTCATCAATCAAAAAACTATCAACAGATTGATAATTACTGCGTTCAAAATTTGCCTTGAAGTTTTTGCCAATAAAGTGATTGCGAATCCCCGTATCAAATCGAGTTTGGGCAATATTTTGATAAGCTTGTTGTATAAACTTATTGGTTTCAGGGGTAAAGTAATAAGTCGGATAGAAATAGAGATAACGATACTTTCCATCCTCAAACCGTTTCCCGACTGCTTGAGTTTGATTCATTAAAATCTGTCTCAACATCATCTCAACACCTGCAATACTAGAGATATTCCGCTTGGCATTAGACCCTCCTAACATTTGTTTATTTGTGTAAACTTGAGGTGTGAATAAAACGGCTGACTCCATCTGTTCAGTCACGGTGTAGGGTGAGTGGGAAATTGAACAAATCAGTTGTCGTCCTCGTCCAGATTTTTTGGCGAGTTGATAATTGTTGAACTCCTCTAAAAAGACATCAGCCGCAGATGAATCTGTTGTGCTTTTTCCGGGTAACATTACGACTCGTTTTACCCATTCTCGCAAGTCATCCCAACCATCGGGTAAAGTGTACTGTTCAACAATAGGTTCAATCAGTTGACTGATATAATTAATCACCTGTTCGCAATTTTCTAGAACATCTTCAATCCCTGGATTTTGTTGGAGATATTTAGCCGCCAGGAAATACCATTCGTAGGGAACGCCACCTGTATTTCCCTTCATTTTTTGGGCTTTGAGACTTTCGTTAATCTTTTGAATTTCTCGAATTTGAGGGGAATATTGTTTGAGATTCCAAAATTCAGCCACTTGATGAATTAAATCAAGATCAGGTAATTCTGGTAATTTTTTATTCTGTTTTCGCGCTTTTTCAATTTTGTTGACTTGTTCTCCCCAAATCTTGCGACTGATGACATCTCCAAATTCAGCAATTTGATCAATCCGAATATCATCTTCAAAGATGAAGTTATAGTCAGCAGAGAGGATATTCTGTTTTTGGAATTTAACTAAATTATCACTGCGACTTTTTGCAACAGAACTTTTCTTGGGGTTAAGAACTCGCAATGTTGCTTTCAGTGCGACTTTCATTAAGCCAGTTGTATCAAAAAACTGTTCATAATAGTCCGCATATTTCATCCCTTTACCATCTCGACTAAATCC
>JBCBCI010000116.1:0-17897 GCA_038530755.1 Cyanobacteria bacterium J06592_8
TTCAAGGTGGATTTATTTATATTAATGTTAGTATCCCCGATCTTAGCCCTCCCCAAGCGCAATATATTAATGAGAATTCTAGTGTTGCTATTATTACTCGCTCTTACCTCCCCACGGCTACAGGATATGAAGTATTAGTTCGAGAAATTTTTGGAAATAAAACTCAAGATTTTATCAACGAAAATCGCCGTAGCAGTAACAGAATTTTTCCCTACTTAGGTTATTAAAATAAAGGAGATATTAGGTTTTAGGGTACAATCAAGTTGAAGATCATAACCTGCGCGATCTTCAACTTGATTTCAAAGCAGGGACTTTGCTGATTATTTAAAGTAACTTAGCATCAGAAGTCCGAAAGAACCAGATTAACTCAAACTGTCTGCGGGTTTTTGTCCAGATTTCACAATAGTGTCAACAAGTGTATCGATCAATCGTTCTGAACACATTGGCATGAATTTTCGTCCGTGTAGTACATCCTGCACAATGATAAAATGTATTAACGCACCGACAAAAATACGGGCTGTTGCTTCTGGATCGTCAATGTCTAGGTCTGGACAGCTTTTGAGATAGTCTGTTAATCTAATTGTGGCAGGTTGAATCAAGTCTTGTACAAAGACCTCTGCTAAATCAGGTCGTTTCTTCGACTCCGCAATAATCAGACGGGCAAAGCAAGGGTAGTCATCCTCATGGGCATGAGCGAGCATTCTGTGGGCTAATTCACGCAAAACCAAAGCGGGTTTACCATTGAGGGGTTTTGACCAAACGAGGCGGAATTTTTCTGAAGCGATGCGTTTGACTAGAGCCGTAAATAATCCTTCTTTATCTGCAAAATGGCTGTACAGTGTTTGTTTAGAGACTCCAGCCGATTTAGCAATTTTATCCATACTTGTACAAGAATAGCCGTGAGCTAGAAATTCGGGTAGCGCTCCTTCTAGGATTTGTTCGGCTTTTTCTGTACCGGGACGTAAATATTCTGAGTTGCTGACTTTAGGCATGGAATCACCTCTTCTGTTATGTGTATGTATATGATGGATCTAACCTCCAATTTGGAACGGTACCAAACTGTACAGTCTAAGCTTAACACTACTATCTATTAATTTGAAGTTCACGATTAACGATCTGGGTAGGGTGTAAAGATTGTTCTAAAGATTGTTCAAGGTGTATGATTGACTCATTCTTCACACAAAGCCGTCTGATTTTGCTCCGAAGACGTGTGATCGCGAAGATTATTGAGATAATCATTTAGCCAGAGACAGCCTTGCTGAGTTTGATAGTCTAACTGAAAGCCTTGCATATTCCAAAGAAGAGTTGTTCCATCTTCTTTAGCGATCGCTAATATTTTCCCTTCTGGATTAAAATGAATTCGATTCAGAAATACATCTTGATCGATAATATAATAGGGTTCAATGTCTGAAAATTGACAGTCTTCAGTTTCGCCTGCTTGATTGTCTTCTATTGTAGACCAAAGTTGCTCACCATCAAGTTGCCAGAGTCGAACTTTTTTATCATCGCTAGCGGTCGCTAAAATTTGACCATCCGGATGAAGATTAACGCTGCGTACCGTGGCTTGATGGGGAAGACGACAAGAGAAGTTATGGCCTTGAGTCCAGAGTTCAACGTAGTTCTCAACAGCGATCGCTAAGATCTGTTCAGTCGGAAGATAGCTAATCTCATTAATCATTTGGTCGGGATAAGATCGGATCGTTTGCGATCGCCAACCTGTTTCCTGAGTTTCCCAAAAGTGCAGTTGAGATTGAGTTGAATTCGCAGTCGCGATCGCCATTGAATTTCCCGTTTGATCAAACTGAATACCCACCACCGGAGCCTTCAAATCTAAGGTTTCAATGAGTGTTCCATCGGATTTCCAAAGCTTGACCGTTCCATCTTGACTCCCTGAAGCCATGATTCCCGTCGGACTAAACTCAACAGCATTAACCGTCGAATTATGTCCTGTTAATGTTTCTTGTAACTTTCCGTCTACTGTCCACAATTCAATTGTTGGTTCTTCTAAACTCACGGTTGCGAGGGTCTTTCCATCTAAACTCCAACTCACCCAACGCACTTTCTTCTGATGAGGTAACAGTAGGGGTTTATCGAAGGAGTTTTTTACAGTTTCAGCCGTATCTGTTTTCCATAGTCTCACCGTTCGATCATTGCTAGCCGTCGCGATCATTCCATTGGGACTAAAGCTAATATCATTAACAGCTAAGGAATGTCCTTGCAAAATCTGATCGAGGGGGTTACTATTGCGATCCCAAAGTTTAACCGTATTATCTGCACTCGCGGAAGCAATCGTTTGATTATCGGGACTGAAACTGACCGCCCAAACATCATTTTTGTGTCCTGTAAAAGTTTGTAAAATCGCCCCTTCAATATTCCATAATTTAACCGTGCGATCGCGACTACTACTGGCGATGGTTTGACCATCCGGACTAAAACTCACGCCTAAAACGGCATGATTGTGTCCTTTGAGAGTATCGATTTCTAGTCCAGTTTTCACATCCCAAAGTTTCAAAGTGCGATCGCCACTCGCAGAAACCAAGAGTTGACCATCGGGGCTAAAACTCAGTTCAAATACACCGAAACAATCCTCTGTTCGGCTAAAAGACTGACAATGACCTCTCAGTGTTTTGAGGAGAGTTCCGTCTCGTTTCCAGAGTTTCACTGTCGGATTAATACTTCCCCCAGACGCAATCATTTCACCATCCGGGCTAAATTTAACGTCTTGTACGCCGCCTCTGTGAGCATTAATGGTTTCGATTTCAGTTCCATTCTCCACATCCCAAAGCTTAACAGTACCATCCGCACTTGCTGAAGCAATGGTTTGTCCATCCGGACTAAAAGTCACGCTGGTAACAAAATCTTCGTGACCCAGAAGTGTTTTCAACAATTTACCCTCTCGACTCCATAGTTTAATTGTTTCATCGCCGCTAGCAGAAGCGATCAATTCTCCATCGGGGCTGAAACTCACTCCTAAGATCAAATTTTTATGAGAGAGTTTTTGTGAATTAAGAGTTTCATCAGTTTGATCGACAAGATTGATTGAAGAACTCCCATCTCGTCTCCAAAGTTTAATCACTTTTTCATTTCCTGCGGTAGCGATTAGTTGACCATCAGGGCTGTAAGTTGCGGCTAAAACACTGGCATTTTGTTCGAGTCGATTGCGTTCATATAAACTATTATCATATATTTTCCGTAATCCTTTCGCGGTCTCATTTTTATCTGCCTCTGAAGCCTTAATTTGCTGCATTCTCTCCCCAATCACTAAAGTCGCTTGTAAGATCCCAATCTGATCATTTTGATCCGCAACAATTAAGGCGATTGAAGATTCTCGAATTTCCTTGATTATTTCTTTCTCTGCTTTTCTTTTTTGTCGATTTTGTTGATTGACTAGAAATGTAGATCCGGTCAAAAAAATTGCAGCTAAAGCCACCATAATCCATCCCAGTTGACGGCTGCGTTTTTCAGCTTTACGGCGACGTTCGGTTTCTTTTGCGAGGCGAGAATAGATATCAACATCTTCTTTAAGTTCTTTATTTCTTTTTTGCAGTTCTTCAAACTCCACTTCTCGATCTAGGCGATGTTTTTGACGAATAAAATCAGCAAGATAGTCGTGAACCAATTGATAAAATTCTGTTCCCTCAACTATTTCACGGGACACTAAACCGGATTTATCCAGAATATAGAGAATTAAATCGAGTTGATAATCTACAGCGTCTCTTCCCAGTTCTTCTTTTAATTCTTCTGTAATTTCCGAACGAGTTTTGAGAGGACGAGTATTATTTTCATCGGTTAGTAGATAAAGAATTAAATTCGCTGCGTGTTGGTTCTCTGAACCACAATCTTGAATAACTTCTTCGAGAAAACGTTCAACTAATTTTTGTTTTGGGCCTTTATTGCGATAATCGATTAAAGTTGTAATATCCTCAGCTTGCAGTTGAGAACCAACCACTTGCAGTTCAATCGGACGAACCTCTCCTAACTCACTAGAGAGATCTTCTACTAGGGCGTGAATTAGTTCATCTTCTAGGTAAAAATGAGATCGATCTGTTAGACTCTTAATAACATTGTAGGCTTCTTGACGAGTCAGATTTCCTAAATAAAAGAGAATATCTTTATTTAAAATATCATTATTAATAATATCAAAATCTATAGCCCTGACCCCTTCTAAAAGATAATGGATGTAATCATCTCGAATCGAAATAATTACTTTGACGTAGGGGAGATTGAGGCAATTTCTTAACAGTTCAAAGAAAGCCCGACGAGATTTGAGTTGAGGATGAACAAAGAAAAATTCTTCAAATTGATCGAGAATTAAAACCGTAATTTTATTTTGGTTGGCATTTTCCTGTAGCTTCAGTAAAATATTTTCAATGGTTTCTTGATGATTACGGCTGAGGGTTTGGGTTGAAGGAGACGATTCTTCTTCATCTTGAGGATATTCAGAATCTGAAGCAGGAATCAATGGATCATCATACAACTGATTTTCGAGTTCTTGAAGAAAGAAATTATAAGTTCTCAAAACAATCGGAATGACTTGACGCGCTTCTACACTAAAATCTTTTAATGCCGGAACTAAACCCGCTCTAATAATTGAACTTTTACCGACTCCCGACTGACCATAGATTACAGTTAATTTATATTGAGTGCTTCCCACTCTTTGCAGTAAATGATTAATCGCCTCTTCACGAGCAGAGGCTTTAATTTCATCAGTGACTGTGTTTGGGGTTGATACGGTTCCTAACATCGGGTCAACCGCTTGTTCTCTGGGTTGTAAGCGTCCCGCTCCGACAAAAGCCGTATATCCAAAAGCACTAGATTTAATGCGATATTCCTTTTTAATATCAAAGGCTTCCCGATATTCACCCTGTTCAAAATAGAGTCGGTGCAACATTCCTAATATTTGCAAATAAAATCTAGGATTGTATTTAGGAGTTGTTTCTTTATAGGCGATTTCTAATCTATCAATAGCTTCCCAAGGTTGACCTAATTGTTCGAGAGCTTGAGCGAGTATCCAGTAGTATAACCCTTGACTTTGATTTTTAAGCGGGTCCGTTTGAGTTTCACAGGCGCTTTTTTTAATAATTTCTAAGGCAATTTTTGCAAATTCTTGGCTATTGTCCCAATCTCTTTTATGCAGATAATATTCAGCTAAAAATCCATAGTCTTGAGCCAGTTGTAGCGGGTAATGCTTGTCTTCTTCATGGAGTTTCCGAGATTGAACGGCTAGCTTGAATAACGCATCCCAATCTTCTAACTGCCGGAGAATTTCTCCTAACTGATTAATAAATTTTGCGACTAAATCTTGACGTTCTGCGGTTTCAAAATACTCTAAACTTTGCTCTAAATAGACTCGAGCTTGTTGCCATTCTTCTCGTCCGGTATGGCGAAGATGCTGTTCAGCTTGATAGGCTAAACAGAGTCCTAAATGATATAAAATCACCCCTTGCCAAATCAGTGAGGTGACAGTCGATGAAGAATCAATCAGCGGATATTCAGTTTCCGAGTTAGAATTTGAAATATTTTTAGTATGTTCCTCTTCCCAAAAATTCAAACTCAGCTGATACTGCTCTAAGGCGTCGGAAATATTTTGAGAACTATAGTAATATCGAGCAATCACAAATCTCAAGTTTGCAGTTAAGAAGGGCGGCAAGGTAATATTTCTGTTTTGCAAGTCTTGATAAGCCAGTTGCAACTCTGATGCACTGTTTTGACCTAATATTTTAGGATTGGGAATAAAGGAAGAACAGCCAATTTCTAAAATTCGATTAAAAAGATATTGAGATTGATGATGAAGAAACTGAATCAATTCAGTCGAGCTTTGAGAGAAAACATAGGTAGTCGCATACCCCGTAAAATCGGGAGCACTACGGTTGAGTTTTTTCCAGAGTTTATCATTAATCCATAAGACCAAGGGAAAGGTAAAATTTAAGAAAGCTTCGCGGCCTAAATTCATCGCAGCAAGAACTTCATCAATGGCATCAACCGCTTCTAAACCAAACACCATCACTACAGCCGGATGTTCGCCTAAAAGTTCAGTTTCGATTGTACGGTAGAGGTTATCAATCCCTGCGTTCAAATCAATTTCTCGAATGTCTAAGCTAGATATTTCGTGGAGTTGTTTAACTATTTTTTCTCGTAGCGTTTTATAGTTACAGCGAACCAACAGCAATGAAAATTCTCCCTCTGAAAGTTGTAGGGTACGAGAGAGCGTCTCAACTTGGCTTTGATTTTGAGTGACTGTATGGTCTTGAGGATATACATTCATTGGGCTGGTTAATTGTTGGGGAGATACACCTAGAGTTGTAAAATTCTACATGAATAATAAATAAAGATAACTACTACGATAGCATTGTCAGAAATTAACTTGGAGAATCAGTTAAATATTTTTACTTTGACCGCTCAGGAACTTCAAGGGCGATCGCACTGTCTACTCGCCTAGAGTCCATAATATACTAAAGTGCATAAAGTTGAGGCGATCAATCTGATTGAGTAATCGCACTCTGTGGTCAATTCCAGAGTCCTGAATGCTAAATCGAACGAAATTCGGATCAACTCCTCAATCCATAAAGTTTCCAGCCTTCCTAGCATTTACCGTACAGTTGACAACGTGTACGATCATAAAAAATATCTGGCAAGAGCAATTCCATAGGAACGGTTTGAGTAGAATCTTCAATCTCTAAATCTAAAAAGGGTTGAGACTGAGGAGTCGCAGGCTGAAGTTCTAGACGATTCGCCGAATTTGAGGCACCACCGAGCAGAAGTAGCATCGGAAGTGCTATAATTAAACTTAGTAATTTGGGTGTCCTGACGATCATTTTTTTCGCTCCATTTATTGTTTTGTTTCAGGGTTCATCAAGGTTTTACAGTTTTTGATTGTTCTTAATTGATTATTCTCAATCTCACCACTTAAGCCGGACTATTGTGGGTAGAATTACCCTTTATCCGTTGTTTTTCCTTGTTTTCGGAGGTGAACGGATCAGCTTATGCTGCTAACCTATAAATTCTATCTTCATTAAGATTAAGAAGCCTCTAAAGAGAAGCGAAGGGAAAAAACCCCAATCTTTTATTCTAGGGAAAAGAAATCATCCGTTGGGATAACAACCGAAAGGCACATGACGAAGGTATAATGACAGCTAGAATTGAATTATTGTTTCAATCTATATAGCGTTACACGCCGGGAAGAGGGAATAGGCAAGGGCTCAACGAAGAAGCTGTTGACCGAAGGCAAAAAACATAGGTTCAAGAATCAATAGGGAATGATATATATTAAAAGTCAAGTCGAACAACTGAGTTGTTCGTGAGGATTAAGGTTTCTACCCTCTTTATACAGGGGGAATTCCGTATAAATCCGGACATTCATTGCATTTTAATCAGTGAAACCTTAATTTATAAGGCTTGACTCATTTTATCCTCATATTGCCATCTTGAATAATCTTGAATGAGTTAAGAAGATGAATGCGCTCAAGAGACTGATATCAAAAGCCTACTCAGATTATCCAACTCTGATATTATTGTCTGTCTACTAACTCACAAAGGAAGAGAGCTATGTTACAGAAGATGAATCTTCCTATATCTGTTATCTTTCGACTAATTCTATGAAGCCAGTTGAAAGCCTGGAATTAATAGGGATCTGAACGCAGTTGTCCACGATTGACACTGACTAACTTATAACCCTCTGACTGACGATCTGCAAGGTTGAATGTTTCACCATTGCTTTTTTTCCAGACTTTATAGTCTTTAAAGGTCAGGGATGTTTCGGGTTCGCATTGTTCGGGGAGGTGATCTCCGAGTACGAAATAGGCAGATCCATCACCGATTACAGTTGCTAAACCGTCTGGATTCACGACCACTGATGTTCCCTCATCAATGCCGATTCCTAATGCACTTTCTGTTGCGCCATCTCGAATTAATCGAGCCACAAAAGTCATTAAACGCCCCATGCGATCGCGTTCATAAAAATGAGTATCGATCACGGTATTTTCTAGATTTTTCCAGCTAAAAAAGTTTTGATTTAAGCCAATATCTTTATAAGGACTCAATAAAGCACTCGATGAAACCACTGTATTCGCGCAAGCATTAAAAACAAAATCACTTTGAATCATAGCACCTGCACTGGTTCCGCCAACAGCACCGCCTCGGTTGACAACAGATTTGACAGCATCCTCAATTCCTGTGTGACGATAATTGCGAAGATATTGACATTGATCGCCTCCTGCAAAAAAGATGACTTCTGCGTTTTTAACCGCTTCTACAACATCGGAATTATCCGCCTCTTCTCGTTTGGAAATGACCAATGTTTCAACGGAATTTACACCATCCATTGCGAGGATTGCATCATTGTAACCCGCTCGACCTGTGTCTCGAATCACAACAACATCGACCGTTTGATCGCAATTTTTACAACCTCTAACAGTATTAATCATCCACTGAATTGCGGGATCGACATCAGGCCCACCCCCACCAATATCGTAGGCAAAACCGTGTAGTTGGGGGTTCACATCTTCAGGATTACCACTCAAATAACGGTTAACTTTTGCTTGTGCAGGTAAGGAGAAAACCGTTAGACTTAGGACAAACAGGACAACGGTAATAGTTAGCGCCTTGATTACTCTGAATTCAGAAATTAGCATGAGTCAATAAAGAAGGTTAATTACAGATATTAATTATGGATTTTTGACTTCTTTTTTAGCATCCAGAATTTGGATATTTCCGTTCTTCTGATACTTCGACTTGAGCCTCGATTGCCTCTCGATAGGTAGCAATTAAATGATTCGGATCAGTATCACCTAACTGATTGAGAAAAGACCACTCTTGACCGACATGAAAATAGGAAATATCTCCCAGTTTTGAGGGCGGTAAAAGCGGAATTACATCTGCTAAATTTGTGACTCGATAACTATTCGGAACACGTTTCCCATAAAATTCAGCAAAAGTTGGATCTCCAACCCGAGGACAACCATAGCAATACATCTGAATTTGGGGCTGAATTTTCGGAATATGAATTGCTAGATCGATCGCAGCTAAAACGGCTAAAGAAGCACCATTACTATGGCCTGCAATATAACAGGGGAGATCGGGGTTGAGTTGACGAACTATTTTTCGGGTTTGTTCGGCAAGATTTTGGTCGTAGATTGTGCGAAACCCAGTGTGAACTAAACCGGAGTCAGGGTATTCAGTTAAATAGGGTTCTTGAGGAAATTGAATATTTGCGATCCACTCGACCAGTAGCTGAGTTCCCCGATAAATAACAATATGATTTTGAGGAGAACTGAGAACAAAACCGTAATAGACAAGCTTGCCGTGATCAGATGAATCTTTTGATTTTTTCAGATCAAAGTGATTTTGAACTGTCCGGAAAGATTCGACTTGTTCGTATTGTTCTAGTTCGGAAGAATAACTTTCTAAAACGGCGATCGCACCATCATAGATCGGATCTTCTTTGCTCTTGAGATACTGTTCTGTTCCTAAACGACAGCATCGGATCAAAAGTTTAGAAATTTGGTGATCGTAAGGGATAGTCGGAGGAGTATAATCCATAAACCTTAATTTTGAATTGAGCTGGAATCATTCAGGAAGCCGATCAAATTAAGTAATAATAGATTTGATTTGGGTGGACAGTGCCCACCCGATTGATCCAACAATACTTAATAATTAGTCACCGAAATGTTCGCGCAGTTTTTCTTCTTGCTCTATAGAGAGGTTGGATTGAATTAATTCCATGTCTTCTCCTTGAAAGGCTTCTTCGACTTTATCGAGCGTGACTTCTTCTGTCATTAAAAAGAGTGCAGATGTTCCTTCAGTTACTTTGTCACGAACATCTTTAATGAAGTCATCATTAATGCCATAGTCTGCAAAATGACCCGATAATGCTCCCATTGCCGCACCAACAGCCATTCCAAAAATAGGAATGAGGAAAATTAACCCGAATAGCATTCCCCAGAATGCACCATCTAATGCACCTACTGTTTTCAAGTCCAGTGCTTGTTTAGTTTTGGGTTTTTTCTTTCCTTCTGGCCAGGAAACTGTTGCAGCATCTACAATTTTGATTAAATGTTGTTTCTGAAGGTCTACTAATTTAGCGAGTGCCTGGGTTGCACCATCGGCGTTACTAAATTTCCAAACAGTGAGAGTTGCCATAATAATCTCCTGATGAAAAAATCAACTAATTTTGACGCAAGATGACTTGCAAGATTTTAGCCTAACACCTTTTAGAAATTCAAAGTTTAAAAGAAGGTTAAAAGTTCAGTGAATCTTGTTCAAAGAATCAATCCTCAAGTAGGGCCTTTTATTCGATCGGGAAATCTCAACTCAACTCTCGGCTAGCTTTCTTTCGTATTTTGCCAATCTTCTAGAGCTGGAATCATAAAACTAGACGCAGGATGATTGAGAATTTTCTCAAATGCAGAAACACCGGCTGATTTTAAAGCTTTAATAATTCGTGCCATTAAGTCAGGATTATTTTCAATTTTTGAAATCGCTCCCGTCGCAATTTGCATTTTACCTGACATAGTATCTGAAGGGTAAAACGCTTCTAATTGTTCCAGTAATTTTTGAATTTCAGACGCAGTTTCGGTTACATTTTGAGTCTCATCTACTGTGTTCAAGGGTGGGATTTTATTCACAAAATCTTTACCTTTAATTCGATTTCTGGAAATGAGAACTTCTGTTTTCTGATCATTTTTGAATAATTTTTCAAAATCTCCAGCTCGAAAAAATACATTTTCTACATGAGGGCGGCGATCGTCAAATATAATTTCATCATCATCATCATTCCAATCTGACTTTAAAAAGATATAATCACACTCAACCCCTTTCAAAATTGATTCAGTATTAATCTGCCAATCTTCTACTGAAGCTCCAGTTAGAATAGATCCTTGAAAACTGGTAGCGAATGCTTGAACAGCTTTCAGATTTGCTCTTTTTAGATTAGCTCCGCCAAGATAAGCTCCAGTCAGATTTGCATTTTCTAGATTAGCACCTTCTAAATTTGCATCTTCTAGATTTGTACCTTCTAAATTTGCATTTTCTAGATAAATTCCTTCTAGATTAGCACCAACGAGACTCGCACCTTTGAGATTGGTTTTATAAAGATACGCGCCTTCGAGACTCGCACCTTTAAGGTTCGCGACTTCTAAATTGGCTTCTTTGAGATGAGCTAATTCTAGGTTCGCTCTTTTCAAATTCGCTAATTCTAGATTGACTTTCTCAAGATTGGCTAATTCCAGATTGACGTCTTCTAGATTCGCACCTCGAAGATCGGCATCTTCAAAATTCGCATTTTCCAGGTTGGCACCTTGGAGATCAACTCCGACAAGATAAGCTCGTTCAAAATCCAGCTCAACCACTTGGTTATTCTCTCGCCACTGATTCCAAGCTTTAACTCCTTTTCTCAAGATCTCCAAATGTTTTGAATCTACCATCCCTATACCTGTTGCCTTACCAATCCTTGATCATAACTTCGTTATAACTTCTATTTCATCACAAGATCCAGAGCAATGGGATCTATTTTGTGAATTCCTGTAGAATTGGGTTCCGTTGGGTGATTCTCTCTTCTCCATTTTTCTAGCTTTGCCTAGCTTTGGTGATTGAACGAGTTGTAAATTTGATATCAAACTTCACACAACAGACTTTTTTCCAGAAATATCCGCTAGAACTATACATCATTTCCTACAAACAGATTTGATTGTCAAAAAAAATCAGAAATAATCAAAGAGAACAACTCTGTTTTTCCTCTAGAGTTTAACTCTGAACTGATATTTCCAAAAAATTTAAGCTATCTATTTTTTGTTCTTATTTAATATAGACTCTAAATATATTTTAGTTTTTAACTGATGTTAGTCGTGTTTTGCAGTGGTTTTCATACCGGATTTTCGATATTTTAACTATCTAAGGTTAAGATAGTTAAGGTAAGTTTCGTTAATAACTCAATCGGGTCTAAATGAATTTATGGAATAATAAATTAAAGCGATTTATGACTGGAGTTTATCTATTCCAATAATACTCATAACATCAACCAATTGAGAGGAGAAGAATAAGTCTGTGTCTCAAATGAAGAATAAGCTAAAATTTTTGAGCTGGTTCCACAATTTACCGATCCGTCAGAAACAACTCCTGGGACTCTTTACGTCAGAAGTAATTTCAGTCGTGGGTTTAGTCGGTGTTGGATCATATTTAATTATTACAGGTGGACGACAACAGCTCCTTGAGCAAGGCAAGTCAGAAATCGCTGTTAATCAGATTGAATATGATATCAAAATCGATCAAATGGGGTTTGGTTTTCGGGGACAGTCTGATAACGCCGCGATTATTGCTGCCGCTCAAAGCCATGTCAATCAAGGTCTCCTCAGTCCGACTTTAGAACAACAAGTCCGTCAAATTCTCCAGAATGAAATTCAGGCGAGAAATATTGAGTATGCGACTTTAGTTGGACAGGATTTAAGGATTATTGTTAGTGCGAATGTTGATCGCGAGGGCGAAATCTTCAATCCTAATAATCTGGTTCGTGAAGTGCTAGCTACATCGGAGCAAATTAAGACCAGTGAGCGCTTAGATTGGTTGGATTTGATACGGGAATCTCCGCCCTTACCTTCAGGAATGATTGAGCAGGATATTCTGATTCGCTACACTGCTACTCCTGTGAGTGATCCTGAAACTAGAGAAGTGATTGGCGTGTTAATTTCTGGAGATATTATTAATAGCAAACCTTATATCGTTCAGAAAACAGTCGAAACATTAAATGGTGGATATAGTGCAATTTATCTTCAGCGTTCATCTGGGGATTTTATGGAAGTTGAGGCTTTTGTAGCAGATTCTTCTTCTGCATCCTCAAACTCTAGTAATATTAGTAATAAGATCTTAGAAGCGGCAGTCACAAGTTCAGGTGAGATTGTAACTGGGCGTGAACGCATCGGAACCCAAACCTACACTTTAGCCGCTAAAGCTATACTCAATTATGCAGGAGAGCCGATTGCGGTGCTCGTTCGAGGGACTTCAGAAAATGCCTTAGATGCGCTCTTAAATAAAAGTTTATCTACACAACTTGTGATTACAATTGTTGCGTTAGGAGCGGATATTGGTTTGGCAGTTTTACTAAGTTTTGCGATGATTAGACCGATTCAACAATTGAAAAAAACTGCTCAAAAATTTGCGGCGGGCGATCTTCAAGCCAGAGCAGAAGTTTTATCAACGGATGAAGTGGGACAACTCACAGCAACTTTTAACGATATGGCAGACAATCTTTCCGAGAAAAACTCTAAGTTAAAAACACAAGCTGACAAACAAAAACGCCTGAATGCTCGACTTTCTCAAGAAGTTACAGAGCGACAAGAAGCCGAAGCTGCATTACAGAAATCGGAAGCTGAGTTAAAAGAGAAAAATAAGATGCTAGAACAGATGCTTCCGCAATTGCAAGCCACTCAAGATCAAATCATTCAAAGCGAGAAAATTTCGAGTTTGGGACAATTAGTAGCAGGAATTGCTTATGAAATTGATAATCCCATTCGTTACATTAATGGTAATCTCTCCTACCTTCAACAGTATTCTCAAAATTTACTCCATTTCATTCAACTGTATCAGAAATATTATCCTAATCCTGATCGAGTAATTCAAGACCAAGCTGAGGAAATTGACTTACCATTTATCAAAGAAGATTTATTGCGAATCTTGGCTTCGATGCAGTTAGGAACAGAGCGAATTCACGATATTGTGCGATCGCTTCGCAATTTTTCTCAAATGGACAATGCCGAATTTAAACCGATGAACATCCATGAAGCACTTGACAGTACATTGTTGCTTTTACAGCATCGTTTGAAGGAAAAGTCTCAACAACCAGAGATTCAAGTGATTAAGAACTATGGGAATTTACCGTTGGTAGATTGCTATGCGGGGCTACTCAATCAAGTCTTTATGAATATTTTAACAAATGCTATTGATGCTTTAGAAGAAGTCGAAATTCAATCACCCGATCAACACGTTCAGAAAAATCCGCCTCAAATTAAAATAAGAACCTCTGTCACTCAATCTGAATCGGTTAAAATCGCGATCGCAGATAATGGTGTTGGTATTCCTCCAGAGATTCAACAACATATTTTCGATCCGTTCTTTACAACAAAGCCTATCGGTAAAGGAACTGGAATGGGAATGTCAATTAGCTATCAAATTATTACTGAAAAACATTGTGGAAATTTAGACTGTTTCTCGAAGCTTGGAAAAGGAACAATTTTTGTGATTAAAATTCCAGTTCAACAGTAGATTAATGATGCTTGAATCTGTAAAATATTTCAAACTTAGATCGGAGTTGGGCTTTAACCTGAAAATACAAAATTGCTATGTTTGCGCTGAAGCGCAACT
Organism: Cyanobacteria bacterium J06592_8; assembly: GCA_038530755.1. Classification (GTDB taxonomy): domain Bacteria; phylum Cyanobacteriota; class Cyanobacteriia; order Cyanobacteriales; family Microcoleaceae; genus Capilliphycus. The sequence goes on from JBCBCI010000116.1 coordinate 14,350, forward strand.
ACAAACACAGAACTAAGCGGCTCGTAGTTGTGCTTTAGCACTCAATCATAACATTTGCTATGTCTGCGCTAAAGCGCAACTACAAACACAGAACTAAGCGGTTACTGGGCGAGAAAAAGTTGTTTTTCCGGCATATTTGGCTTTACTTCCTAATTCTTCTTCGATCCGAAGTAACTGGTTATATTTAGCTAATCGTTCACCGCGACAAGGTGCGCCTGTTTTGATTTGTCCGGCTGATGTAGCAACAGCTAAATCCGCAATAAAATCATCCGGTGTTTCGCCAGAACGGTGACTAATCATGTAGGTATATCCAGCCGCATGAGAGTCAGCAATAGCCGCTAAGGTTTCCGTAACTGAACCAATTTGATTGACTTTAACTAAGGTACTATTTCCCACGCCATCTGCGATCGCTTGCTTAATAATTTTGGGATTAGTTACAAAAGCATCATCCCCAACTAATTGCACCCGACTACCGAGTTTTGAGGTCATTTGTTGCCAACCTTTCCAGTCTTGTTCGCCCAAGCCATCTTCGATAGAAATAATCGGGAATTGATTCAGCCAATCTTCCCAAATCGCGATCATTTCTTCCGAACTTTTCTTGCTGTTATCTGACTTGTAGAACAAATAGCTGCCATCTTCGCGGTATAATTCACTGGTCGCAGGATCGAGTGCGATCGCCACATCATCTCCCGCTTTATATCCGGCTTTTTCAATGCCTGCTAAAATCACTTCAATCGCTTCTACATTCGCCTTTAAATTGGGTGCAAAACCGCCTTCATCCCCAACATTGCTGTTGTAACCTTTTTGCTTCAAAATTGACTTGAGGGCGTGATAAACTTCCGCACCCATTCGCATTGCTTCCCGGAATGTAGGCGCACCAACCGGGACAATCATAAATTCTTGGAAGTCTACACTGTTGTCAGCGTGAGCACCACCGTTAATAATATTGAAGCAAGGGGCAGGCAGTAAGTTTGCATCCTCACCACCAAGATAAATATAGAGGGGTTGATCTTTTGCTTGTGCTGCGGCTCTTGCTGCGGCCATAGACACCCCTAAAATAGCATTTGCTCCAAATTTTCCCTTATTGTCTGTGCCGTCGATTTCAAGCATTTTATTGTCAATTGCCGCTTGATTGGCAGCATCCATACCTTTGAGGGTTTCGGCAAGGGTTGTATTCACAAATTCTACGGCTTTGAGAACACCTTTACCGTTGTAGCGGCTTTTATCACCATCACGCAGTTCTAGAGCTTCTCGAATTCCTGTAGATGCACCAGAAGGAACCGCCGCCCGTCCTTTACTCCCATCAGCCAGAATGACATCAACTTCAACTGTCGGATTTCCACGAGAATCTAGAATTTCTCGGCCATGAATGCTTTGAAGGGTTGTATCCATGATGGGGTCCTCTATAAAATTTAACAACAGAGTAAGCAGTCAGCTTATCAGGTTTAATAGTCTATCGCAATTAAGTAATTGGTGAATAAAAAGTGAGCAAGATGCCCGCATATTATATCAGTTACCTGAGATTGCTTACCGGACTCGCGATCGCTGACTGCTGAAAGCTATATTATGCTCTTACCGGACGAGAAAAAGCAGTTTTTCCGGCATATTTTGCGGCTTTTCCGAGAGATTCTTCAATTCGCATAAATTGATTGTATTTCTCTACCCGTTCACCGCGACAGGGTGCGCCTGTTTTCATATGTAGAATTTGTAATCCTACGGTCATATCGGCAATAAAACTATCAACGGTTTCACCGCTACGGTGAGAGACCATTGCACTCCATCCGGCTTTTTGAGCCATCCGTACAGCGCGAACGGTTTCGGTTAAACTGCCGATTTGATTAAGTTTAATGAGTACGCCGTTAGCGATATCTTTGTCAATAGCATCCGCAATAATTTTAGGATTTGTACAAAGAATATCATCTCCAACGAGTTCAATCTTTCCGCCTAAACGGGCGTTTAATTCTTTCCAGCCTTGCCAATCATCTTCGGCTAAACCATCTTCTAGTAGCACAATGGGATAGTCACTAATAATCTTCTCATAGCGATCGATCATTTCGCTAGAACTTAATTCTTTCCCTTCAGTGCGGAGATTGTATTTACCATCTTTGCCAAATTCACTGGAGGCTGGATCAATGGCAATCCCCATATCGGGTCCGGGTTTGAAGCCTGCTTTTTCAATCGCTTCGACCAATAAATCTAGGGGTTCAGTATTAGATTTGACTTTAGGTGCGAAACCGCCTTCATCGCCGACACCCACGCTTAATCCCTTCTCACTCAGAACCTTTTGCAGAACGTGGTAGGTTTCTGCACACCAGCGAATACCTTCAGTAACAGAGGATGCACCGTAAGGAACCAACATGATTTCTTGAAAATCGGCCCCTTGCCATTTCGCGTGAACGCCACCATTGAGAACGTTCATCATTGGAACAGGCAAATAAGTGGAGTCAGAGTCTCCTAAGTAGCGGAATAAGGGTAAACCACTAACTTTTGCCGCCGCCCGCGCACAAGCGAGAGAAACACCTAAAATTGCATTTGCACCGAGTTTGCTTTTATTGGGAGTGCCATCCAACTCGATCATGGTTTCATCGATCAAGGCTTGTTCGGTGACATCCATACCGACAATTTCTTCTGCGATCGCCTCATTCACGTTCTCAACGGCTTTGAGGACACCCTTACCACCATAACGGCTGTCATCTCCATCACGCAGTTCAACCGCTTCTTTTGATCCTGTGGACGCACCAGAAGGAACAGCCGCCCGCGCATCGATACCACACTCTAGATAAACTTCGACTTCAACGGTTGGATTTCCACGAGAATCAAGGATTTCTCTGGCGTGAATGGATTCAATCATCGTTTCGTCCATTTGTCTTTCTCCTGGGTAGATGACTGGTCTTATTAATAACGTTCAGTTTTCGACTTGATCCGAGAAAAGCAATACCGAAGCGAATCTTAACAGTACACAGTTTGACAGTTATCAGTTATCAGTTTTTTTAGTCTACAGTTTGACAGTTCGATCTAATTTTCAGGGTTTACTGTGTACTGTTTACTGTGTACTGTGTACTGCTTACTGTTTACTGAAATTAGTAAGGCCACTTCCAGTTGTTGATTTCATCTTTGTCCTTACCATTCTCAAAAGCATAGTTAAGGTTTTCGATGATGGCATTTTTCATCCGTTCTTTAACGTGGGCGGCGGCGGAACCGAGTTTAGGAACACGGTCAATCACATCAATCACCAAGTTAAAGCGGTCAATTTGGTTACGAATTGCCAGTTCTAAAGGAGTATTGATGTTTCCTTCTTCTTTGTAGCCACGAACGTGAATCCGTTCTTGATTGCTACGACGATAGGTTAATTTGTGAATTAACCAAGGATAACCGTGGAAGTTAAATATGATCGGTTTATCTGGAGTGAATAGAGTATCAAAATCCCGTTCTGATAAGCCATGAGGGTGTTCACTAGCAGACATCAGTCTGAACAAGTCAACGACATTAATAAAGCGAACTCGAAGTTCAGGAAAGTCTTCACGCATAATGGCTGTTGCAGCCAAGGC
>JBCBCI010000117.1:0-17801 GCA_038530755.1 Cyanobacteria bacterium J06592_8
GCTTGTTCAATTGCTTCTGTATCACGGGTAGGAACAACAATGCTATCATGGTCATTCTTTACTATTTCTAAAGGTCCGGAAGTTGCAGTAGTAATTGGAGCTAAACCACAAGCCATTGCTTCGATTAAAGCTTTACCAAATCCTTCAGAAATTGAGGGAAAAAGCTTGATTTGATACCCTTTGAGGAGAGTCGGTAAGGTTTCATGTCGATAGCGAGGAACCACTTTGACCCGATCGCGAACCTCTGGATCAAAATCTTCATAAACTTTTTCTACATTCGGACACATTAAACACTCAGTCCCAAAGAAACTAACTTCTACATGAGGATAACGAGCTAAGATTCGATTCAATGCAGGTACACTATAATGGATTCCTTTCCGAGGAATATATGTCCCAATTTGAGCAATCCGAATTTTTACATTTTCTTCTTTTGGAGTGGGTTCAAAGGGTAAATTAAGAAATGGCTCTGGCATTCCATTTGGAAAAATATGAACTTTTTCTGAATCTACTCCCAGTTGCTCAGTAACATATTTTTTTTCAGACTGATTGAGTAAAAAAACTAAGTCAGCACAACGAAGAGATGTTGCGACTTCCCAAAGCTGAATACTTCCTCTGTATAATTTGTACTTCCAGCTTAAACTTTTTTGCTTGTCATCTCGGTTAGTTTTTTCTAAAAGCTCAAGGCGTTGAAGATGTTGTAAGCCATGACTGCGTGTTACTAAAACTGGTGTTTTTTTGGTAAAACCCTGAAGAAATTTTCCCCAAAGCCAAGCATCGCCTGTTGAAGCATCTACAACATCGAAATATGTGGCTTGCTGATCAGAATGTCTCATAATCTTAGAGGCAACAAATTCAGGAAATATTACTCTCTTAGTCGGACGAGGTAACCAGTGAGGTAGATCATCAAAAGAGTAGTAAGAGACCTCATGTCCTAACTTTTGATATTCTTGTCCAAGTTTGAAAGTGCTTCCCGCCGATCCTGAGTCTGGATTAAAAATTTCGTGAATGGTTAATAAAATCTTCATAGGGTTTTAACTATTTAGGTATGAACTCAATTCAAGCTATTCAAGCAACTATCTTTGAGGTTTTCCTCCTAATATTAATCTGGTTCTCTCTATTACTCCTGCATAGTGAAGGACAAGAGTGATTAGAAAGAGCTGAATTTTTTGCACGTTACTGCTAGCTTTTTCCTCTGAGAAACTTTTCCGAGCCGCATAGACTATCGGAGGCTTATATCTTGATATAACTTGCAATAATTCCTTAAGAAATATTTTTTTCCCTCCTTGATTCTGTATTTTTTCTAATTCATAAAAACCCCCTTTAACCCGGATATTTTTCTTGTAAAGTTGAGCGAAAGAATTTCGAGCTGGATGGGCAATACAACTTTCTTCAGCATACTCTATCAGATAGCCTTTAGAAAATGCTCGTTTTCCCCATTCTGAATCTCCTCCTGATTTAAGCTGTTGATTGAATAGTCCAACTTCATCAAAGACTTTTTTGAATGTAAATAGGTTAGCTGTAGCACCGAAGTGCGATTGTTCTACAATTTTTTTCTGATTTAAGTTAGTGATACTGTCATACAGTTCTGCTATATTTGGATAGTTTTTATCTTGAAAAAACATTTCAATTTTTCCAGCTACTATGCCGGGTCCTGGTAAAGACAATAAACATTTTACCCCAGCTTCAATCCAGTTTTCTGATGGTACACAATCAGCGTCAGTAAAGGCTAAAATCTCTCCCTGAGCAACAGAAATCCCTTTATTACGAGCTGCATAAGAACCTGGACAGGTTTCAACTGTCAGCCAAGCTTGAGAAAAATATTCGACAACGTCTTTGAGGTTTTCTTCAGAAGCATTATCAACAACAAGAACTTCATACTTTTCCTTTGAATAGGTTTGTTTTTCTAAGGCTTGCAAGCATTTTTTCAGTCGTTGGCTATCGTTGTAAACAGGAATGATAACAGATACTAGGGGAGGCATAGAGTTTAGCATAAAGGTTGCATTCAAGAATTAATTGCTTCACTGAGAATTGAACTATTTGAAATATTCCAAGCTGAGTTATTTCTGAAGCTTAATTAGTTTAGCAGCGTCTCTTGATCATAACGTGGACCATTATGACCTGGAGGCATACTTCCTACTTCTGGATTCTGTAATGATAGTGCTGAAGTCGCACTTTGTAAGATAAAATCGTATAATTTCATAATTCGCTTTTCGCAATCAATTAATCACTCTCAACAGACCTTTCAATATACTTAGCTTGCCTTTCAGTCTAACCTTGATATCATTGATTGTGTAAGATAAGGCTTGATCCAGAGATGTATAATCTGCTAGCTTTTTTAAGCTTTCAAGCCATTTTCCTATTTCCTTTTGGTTAAAATATGAGCGAGCATATTTTTTGTAAATATCTGCATATAGCTGTTTTTTCGAGATATTCAAGCCCCCCTTTTGGTGAGCTATTGGGTAATTTTTTTCAATCATATAAAGTTGAAATTTTAGTCTCTCCTCTTGATTTTTAAGATCGGTTAGTTGACTTTTATTGTGCTTACGTTGAATTGCTAAAGCCTGATTGTTGTACACAGGAGTATAGCCAGAAATCAAACATCTAGCATAGAAGTCCATATCATTACCCATCTTTATTTTATCATCAAATAAACCAACATCTTGTATGACCTGACGAGGAAAAACAACAGATGCAGGAATGTGGATAAAACTTCCGACCATCATATGATGAAGAGGAGAAGTATATTTTTCCAAGTCTGGCTTCAAAATGAAAATCCATTTTTTATTTTCAATCGTATTCCAAACCCAAATATTAGTAACACTGAAACACTTTTCTCTTCCTTCTAAAGTTGAAATTTGAATTTTAAGATAGTTTTTTTCCCAAAGGTCATCAGAATCTAGGAAAGCAATGTATTTACCTTGTGCTAGAGATAAACCTTGATTGCGTGCTGCGGCACAACCTACATTTTGCTTAAGTCTAATCAAGCAAACTTCTGAATATTTACGACTGATTATTTCAGATGTACCGTCCGATGAATTATCGTCAACAACAATAATTTCAACTGCTCCATCAAAATCTTGAGCCAAGGCACTTTGAATTGCTTCCTCTAACATTGAGATGCGATTGTAAGTCGGAATGATAACTGAGACATCTATAGTTCTGTTCATGGAATTTTATGTACTAGCTTTAATAGTTTTTATTTAAAGTTTTAATTCAGATTAAATAGCTTTTCAACTCGGTAATAAAATATTCTACTAGTCAATAGAAGATTCTTGCTTTCTTTTTATTTTTATTAGATCAGCAATTAGGCTTGATAAAGCATAGTTAGAAGAATAGAAAGCCGATTTCCATATCATCTTGAGCCAGTTAATTAAACTCTTCCTCGCTAGATACTGTCGAGCAAAGTCAATATATACTTCCGCATAAATTTTACGAATCGAAGGAATATTAGATTTTTTGTGAACCAGAGGATAAAATTTTTCTACATGACTTAGTCGAGCCTTAAGACGTTTTCTGAGATTTTTATGGTCTGTAATTTGTCCTTCACTATGCTTTCGCTGAATCGTGAGAGGATATTTGGTTAGCTTAGGTTGATAACCAGCAAGTAAACATCGGATATAGAAGTTTGTATCATCACAAAATCGACTTTCTTCATTGAAAAAGCCAACGTCTTCTAATACTTGTCGAGGAAATACAACAGATGAAGGGGTATAAATAAAAGTTCCTACCAGAAAGTGATGCAGCATCGAAGTATACTTCTTAAGATCTGGGTTTTGAACTCTAACTCGTCTACTATTTTTCTGAGTATTCCACAGAATGAGATTGCTGACACTAAAGCACTTTAGCTCACCTTTTAATGATGATATCTGGACATTTAAGTAATTTTTTTCCCATAAGTCATCAGAATCTAGAAAAGCGATATATTTTCCCTTTTCTAAAGATAAAGCACGATTCCGTGCAGCAGAAGGACCAATATTTTTCGTCAAACTAATCAAGTTAACTTCGGGATATTTATCACTAACTATTTCAGAAGTTTTATCCGAAGAATTGTCATCAATAACAATAACCTCTACTGTTCCATCGAACTCTTGAGAGAATACACTTTGAAGTGCTTCTTCTAACATTGAGATTCGATTATAGGTAGGAATAATTACTGAAACATCAAAACTGGTATTCATAATCTTTTCACTCAATAATACTCTAGCTTCCGCTTCATGATAAGTCTCTAATTTAAGGTCAGGATATCAAAGATGATCTATCTCTGGACTCAAAAGCATTTTGATCTAAGCAATATGCTTCTCTGCATAGAGTTTGAGCAGTATATCGGGCTGAAAGTAAGTAATCACACTCCCTACAGTATACAGTAACTCAAACCATAACATTTTAGGAAGTGCCAATGGTATTAGTAGTAAGTAATGTGAGTCTTGCGAGATCACTCTGCGAATTTGTCGGGGACGGATGGGCTTAAATTGAAAAAGGGTTTGAGCAATACCGTAAGCTTTTTGGGCTAGCGAGAACTGAATTGAGCTGGAAAGCTTAGAGGAGTCTTTGATATCTACTCCTGCTTTCAAGCGTTGTTTAAGAGCCTTTCCTAACACTCGATCTCGTCCGCGTAGTAAGTAACGCCAGAAGATAAAGTCTGGTGTTGGAGGTTCGTGAGTTGCTCTAGCTTGGGGATGTTTCCAGATCACTTCCCCCTTGAGATCACAGAAATAATAACTGTGTAGTGAGCAATTTCCTCGATAAAGCGGTAAATCTATTGGGAGAGGATTTTGCATCAAAAAATCCCGACGAAATGCCACAGCATTTAAAAAGTAGTGTTTCGAGGCATAGGGATTTTTCTGCTTGGAAAAGCGAGGAAAGAAGTAACAGAATGCTATGGCTAACTCATAAGCATTTCGGACAGGTGTACTGGTTTCTCCTGCCACAACATTAATCTCAGTGTTTTGAGCAAATGTTGTCAATATACAGGTTAACCATTGAGGTTCGTAAACACAGTCTGAATCACAATAAACGATAATGTCACCTGTGGCCAGTTCTGCGCCCAATAGTTTAGCTTCATAGTAACCAATTCTGGGTCTGTGTTCTACACGAATCCAAGGATATTTGATTTTAAGTTGTTCAATCACTTCTGGCGGTGCATCACCTCCATCTATAATTAAAAATTCCTTCGCTTGATTTGGAGAAGTATCCTGAGCGGCGATCGAAGCTAAACTCCGATAAATATTTTCCAGCTCGACGCTGGCTAAATTTTCGGTTTCATAGATAATTGAAAAGCTCGGATATTGATATTCTGTATTGAGTTCTATTGTTTTTTGAGTCATTAGTTTCATCCCCCTATTTTGACAGACTGTAAACAATCAAAAGAATTAGACTCAATACACCCTGAAAGACGCTTTAAAAATTTTTGACTCCGTTCCTCAAGATTCGTCGCTCATTAGAAGTTCCCTAGAGAAACCTTCAAAAGTATTAGATTTCATTTCCCTGAAAGACGCTTTGAAACTTTTTCATTCCTCTTTTTAGGAGTTGTCGCCAATTCCGCTTTTCATAGAAAATTGAAGTGTCTTTATATTTTATTGGTGAAGTAATACGCCAATCTTGTGAACGATTGATATTTTTACATAGATTTGGTAAATTTTGATGGCGGCCATGAAAAATTTTAACACAGCCCCAGATTCCATCCGGATAAGGTAAGCGATAGTTGTAGGCGGGCGGTAAAACCCCGAAGCGGATGTCACTATTATAAAGTGTATTCCGAAAGGGAGCTTGGTCTTGACCTTCTCCCCATTCTTTATGAAGTTTTGCCCAGTTGGCAAACAGACGGTTGGTTTGTTGGTTTTTTTGATAGGCAATCACTCCTGTGTTGAGTTTGGGAAAGCATACAGGAACTCCTTTCTCCTCGATATTTCCTCCATTTTTATGAAGATCGATTTTCCAATAAGGAGTTACGGCTAATGCCAGATCAAATTGATCTAGCATCTCAAAAATTTCCCATAAACTGTCAGCTACATAGGTATCTGTGTCAAGATATAGGGTTTTTTGAAAGGGGGTTTGGCGAAGTGACCACATTTTTAATTGTTTGACTCCCACTTCACTCGGTGCTTTGATTTGAATATCAAATAATTCTTTTGGAAGTTGAGTGTCCGATAGGATTGCCGTTTTAATCTCAGGCATTGCCACTTTCACACTTTGAGCAGACTGTAACACTTCCTGAATCCAGCGTTCACCTCGAGCGTAGTAGAGAATACCTTGGGTACTTTGGAGACTCGGATCAGAAGTTGAGTCACTGATCACTTCTGAGGAATTATCTTTTTCCATAAGATTTTACTCTTTACATACAGACTCACTCATAAAAGATGACTGCCTGTTTTTAGCTAACTTGACCTAAATCATGTTGCATCTGATGGTATTTCCAAAGTTTGCCACGTTGCTCTAATAACTCTTGATATTTGCCTTCTTCTACGACCTGACCCTGCTCTAGTACAATAACTTTATCAGAGCCAGCAATTGTAGAAAGACGATGAGCGATCGCAATTACGGTTCGACCAACGGCTAGTTTTTCCATTGAGTCTTGAATGAGTCGCTCTGAAATCGAGTCTAAAGCACTGGTAGCCTCATCTAAAATTAGAATATCTGGATCTCGAAGAATGGCACGGGCGATCGCAATTCGTTGACGTTGACCGCCTGATAATCGCACGCCTCGATCACCCAATTTCGTTTCTAATCCTTGAGGAAGCTCTTGGATAAAATCCCAAGCATTTGCAAATTTAGCTGCCTTTATTATAGCATCTTCTGTAACATTTTCTAGAGCATACGCAATATTTGCTCGCACGGTTGTATTAAAGATAAAAGTATCTTGACTTACCATTGCAATTTTGCGTCGCAGTGAATACATATCAAATTCTCGCAGGTCTAAACCATCGATCAAAATTTTGCCTTGTGTGACATCATAAAAGCGAGGAATCAAGTTCGCAACTGTGCTTTTTCCGGCTCCCGACGCTCCAACTAATGCGGTCGTTTCTCCGCATTTAATCTTAAGATTAATATCTTGTAAAACTTTACTATTTTCATCATAACTAAAATCAACACCTCGAAATTCAATCGCTTGCTTCAACTTAGAGAAAGGTGTATTACCATTTTTTAAATAAATTTTGTTATCTGTTCTTAAAAGTTCTTGAATATTATCAATCGATCCTTGAAATCCACTCAATTTAGTCCGAGCGTTATTGAGCTGACGAGTAATCGGCATTAAGCGAAATAGAATGAATAGAAAAGTCAGTAAAGAAGCAATTTTTAACTGTCCATTTGGAATCAAAATCGCAAAAGATAAGAGCAGCATCCCGACTAAAATTATGGTAGCGACTGCTTCTGAGAGAGGAACGACTAAAGCACTATAGGCAACGGTATCTCGCTCGGTTTTCAAGAGTTGGTTGCTAGCTTGATAAAAACGTTTCCGCTCGAAATCTTCAGCAGCAGACGCTTGAACGGTATTAATTCCATTAATAAATTCAATCGCAATTGAAGTATACAAACCCCTCGCTGTTGTTCTTTCAAAGCTAATCTCTCGAACTTGCCGAATTAAATTCGAGATTCCTGCCGTTAAAAGTGCGAACAAGAACAGTGAAAGAATTGTGAGCTGCCAAGAGAGCAGAGTCATCGATACAATATATACAATTAAGACAGAAGCTCTTACTAATACCTGGAAGAAGAGTTCTATTACTTGATTTAATTGCCCAATTTCTGAGGTGATAGTGTTAATCACTTCTCCAGATCGAACTTTACTGAAGAAGCTTAAACTGAGTTCTTGAAGCTGTTCAAAGATCCGAATTCGTAAATAGTATGCTAAATAGCTCCGAGATAATCCACTGTAAACTTGACTCAGATACATCATACTGGTTCGAGCTAATGTCGTCAGTAATATCAAAATAGAGATGCGATAAACTCGCTCAATCATCGAAGCGTTTACGCCGAGTATTGATGTATCAATCCATTCAATTCCAGTCTTAATTGGCTGATTGGGTTCAGTCAGGCTTTGTAGAAAAGTTAAAATCAAGCCGACTCCAAATCCTTCAAAGACAGCGGCGAGTAGAGTAAAAGTGATTGTAGCTGTCAAAATAGTGGGAAAGTTTTTGAACTCTCGGAAAATAATAAAATTATCTTGCCAAATACTGGTTTTTTTTAAGAGTTTTTTAGCAGTTTTCGGAAGTTTTAAAGACATATAAATTTTTAATGGGTTTCAACAAAATCTTAAACTATGGGTTCTGAGCGTTAACGGTAATCTCTCAGATTGACAACGGAGTATTCCATTGATTCTGGGAGTTTACCATTCTTTTCGGCATGAGTCATGGGATAACTTTTAGTGTGACTGCCTGCATTGGCAACAATTCCAACTACATTCAATTGTCTGAGCATTGCAGTTGCCTGATTGAGTTCAGATTGCGTGACTTGATCGATCCGTTCTACGATAACAATACTCTCACAGAAAGAAGCTGTTTCTAGAACATCAACCGTTCCTAAAATTGAGGACGTATCTAATAAAATTAAATCATAATTTATTTCACAAACTGTCATCAGTTGTCGCATTTTTTGAGAACTTAATAGTTTGACGGGATCGTTGGGAGTTTTTCCTCCGGTTAAAACATCAATACTCAAACCCAGTGCAGAGATTTGATTTATGTGAGGACTTGTCGCTTCACTTGATAAAAAAGTCGATAATCCTTGTTCATTGGGAAGATTGAGTTGTTTATGAAGATTTGGAGAACGGAGGTTAGCATCAATCAATAAAACTCTTTTATGCAGGCGAGCTGCACTAAAAGCTAATCCCACGACTAATGTTGATTTTCCCGCCCCATTGAGAGCAGATGTGACTAGCAGAGAACGCAGTTGTCTAGGAGAGGTTAAAAGTTGAATATTTTTATAAATTAGGTCCAGTGATTCTCGAAACGGTAGCCAGTAAACAGTTTGTAAAATCTGAGCCTGAGTTGAAGATTTCCAGAAGGGTAAATTCAAAACGGATTGACGGGTTTGAGTATGAGGAATTTTCGGGACAATTCCGAGCAAGGGAATTGCTACTTTTTCTTTTAATTGCTCTGAACTATGAACGGTATCGTCTAAACTTTCTCGCAAAAATGCGGCAATTCCCCCTAAAAATAATCCGACAACTCCACCGAGTGCGACATTTTGCTTGAGACTGGGTGCAATTTGTTTCCCAAGCTGAGGCGGTTCAACAACTTGCCACTTGAAGCCACCGCGCGTAATTTCGAGACTGATTTCCTGCCGTTTTTGTAAAAGTTGTTCAATAGTCAGGCGTTGAATTTCAACTTCGGGTTGTAAGCGGTTATATTTGGCAATTATATTGGGGTATTGATTCAGTTTTACTCGCAATTCTTCGGCACTTTGATTGAGGCTTTGCAAGCGGGCTTCTAGGGTTTGTAACTCGGTTTGTGCTTCAGCCAATTGACGAACTAAGGCTTGATCAATTTCACTCAGTTGTCCGGTTTTCAGTAGTTCTTCGGCGGTTAAATTCAATTCGCCTGGAATGGTTCCGAAAATTCTGACAATTTCTTGTCTGAGCAACGCCAGTAAGCTTTGACGCTGTTCAAGCAGTGCTTGCACTTCTGGGTCTGCGTCGGTAAAGATGGTGCGTTGTTGAGTTAAAAGGATTTCTGTTTCTTGAAGTTGATTGAGTAGGGCTTGATACCGAGAAGATTCACTTAAACGCGCTGTCACTCTAGCGTCTTGAGGAGATAGTTCGAGTTGATTTTGTAAGGTTTCATAGCGGGCTTGGGCGCTTTGATACTCGATACGAGCTTCGAGTAAATCTTTTTCGACCGTATTGAGCGCATCAGTGACGGCTTTGGCTTGGAGTTCAGGATCGATCAGATTTTGCTGTTCTCTGAAGGTTTCTAAGTCTCCTTCGGCTTGAATTAATTTGTCTTGAGCATCGGGTAATCCTTGATTAATAAAGGATAAACCTTGTTCTAAACGGAGTCGATCTTGCTCGGTATTATAATCTTGATAAAGCTTTTGTAAGGTTTCTAAAATCTGTTGAGTTCTAACGGGATCGTTATCTGTATAGACTGCTTCAAATATTCGTGTTTGTGTATCTCCTTCTTCGATTTGAGAGAGGTTTAAATTCTTTTCGATATCTTCGGCTTCGATCAGTGGGTATTTTGATTGTAATACCTGGGCAGTATTCTCGGTAAACTGAGAACTTCGCATCAGGGTTAGTTGAGTCGCATAGTCTTCTTCTGAGGTGAGAGTTTCCTGTTCTCCATCTAAATTCGTTCGAGCTGGAAAATTAGGTTCTACTAATAGCTGCATACGACTTTCATAGGTGGGTTCTGTGTACCACTTCGTTTTAACAACAGCTAGAGAGAGAACGGTTATGAATATACTGAGCAGCCAAAAGCGTCGCCGCAATATAATTTCTAAAAGTTTACCGTAGCCTAGATCAGTCTCAGATTGATGATCCCGAATGCTTGAATTCATAACCCTCTAATTAAGCAATTTTGGACGGGGTATTTCTATTATATTCCATTCTAACTTTATGTCCACAAATCTCCTCTAAAATCGGTTCAAGCTGACTAAAAAATGCTGTTTTTGAAAATTTACTAACTGCATGATCTCGAATTTGAACAGGATTCCATTGTCGAGCCTGAAAATCGAGTACGGTTTTATAAAGAGATTCTGGCATTTGTTCTTTGAAAAATAACCCGGTTTGAGTATGAATTTGAGTATCTAATACACCACCCGCTCCGTAAGAAATAACCGGTGTTCCACTCGCATTCGCTTCGATGGGAACTAAGCCATAATCTTCTAAGGCTGAAACAATAATTGCACGAGCCTTTGACATTAACTGTTTCCTCTGTTCATCACAGACAAAACCTAAAAATTCAATATTTTCTGCGGCTAACGATCTCAAGAATTCCTCTTCGGGACCACTTCCAATAATTTTTAGGGGTAATCCAAGTTGATTAAAGGCTTTTATTGTCACATCAATTCGTTTGTATCCTAAGAAACGAGAGGCAACTAGATAGTAATCTTCTTTGGTATTTGAAAAGAAAAACTTATCTGTATCGATGGGATAATTGATGACAATGGCATCTTGATGATAGGTCTTCTGAATCCGCTTGGCAACTTCTGTGGAATTGGCAATATATAAATCTGGCTCCTGAGCATACTGATGATCGACTTTTCTCATTGCTCGAAACACTTGCTCTAAGAACGGATAAAAAAGCCGATAGCTTTGATATTTCTCTAGATAGGTTTCTGTATCCCAAAGAAAACGAGTAACATTATGACAAAAGCAAATATGTTTAGCTCCTACTCGCTTTCTGACGGCTTTGGCAAAGCTGGTGCTACTACTAATAATTAAATCATATTCTTTTAAGTCTAATGCCCGAAAGGCTCGATAATAAAATGGAGCCAGGAGTCGGAAATTTTTGGCAGCACCTGGAATACTTTGCAATGCTGTTGTATATACCTGTCTATTTTCTAAGTCAATAGTTTCTTGAGGCTCGTACAGTGAAGTAAATATATCTGCTTCAGGGAAAGCATGACAAAGCAACTCGAAAACTCGCTCTGCTCCGCCCTTTTGAGTAAGATAGTCGTGAACGAGGGCTACTTTCATAAACTGGGTTCTTTAAAAGTACAGTTTTTGCTAAATGTTAACCTAACTTTAACGGATTAATATTGAGTGTATATAGAATAATATCACATGATTTTTGCAATTTGGCAAGACAATCTGGCTTTTTATTCTTCATTGACCTGTGAATCAGAAAAATTGTCTAAATCCAGAAACTCTCTGGTAAACTTTACCGGTCCAAAGGTATAGAATTTTATTCCGGACTGATTCAGCATTTTCAACGAAGTCGGGCTATATATCAATTTTATTCAATTTAGTGAAAATCAGTTGAAACCTGTTTTTATGATCGCTTACCTGTCTCTATCTTCAGCATTAAAATTCTTGGAAGTCAACACAATGCTAAAAATTAAGAAGAAAGTATTGCGATTTCTAACCCGGGACTTTACGGAGAACAAATACACTGCCTTCATTTCCCCGTCCAATTCTTAAATTCTCATCTAAGTAGGTAATATCTAACCATCCCTGTTGATTCTCCGGATTTATTTTAAAATCAACTCCTAAAAACCTTTGCTCTGACTCGATTGCATTAATAAATTGACGAGGAGATTGATACCCTAAAAATCGCTGTAAACCGACTACAAACCGATTAAACCTAACTGCTACTCGTCGCTCAGAAACCGATTCAAATTCAGCCGCGACACTCACCAAACCTTCTAAATACGGAATACCAGTTAGTTCAGCAATGTTATAAATTTTACCCGTCTGAACTCGAATACATTGGTAAACGTTGCTAAGATTATACAAAGGAAAACGATCAATTCCGAGCAGCTCTTGACTACTGGTATAAAGAAGTTGCCAGTCTCCATCCAAAAGTTCAGTAGCCGTTAGGGGTTGAGGATGAGGATTGTAATCTTCAAGTTGAGCGATCGCGGCTAAAATAGATAAACGATCTGACTCACTTGCCAGTAAGCCTCGATTTTTCCCGGCAATCCGTTCTAATAATGTTGCCTTACTAACCATTAATGTCCTGATATTTTATATGGGGCTACTGTCTTGTATCACTAGCTGGCTAGCGGATCTCGTATACAGTAACATATCTCAATACTTAAAATATCAAGGATAGGTAAAGATGTTGCAGTAATTGTCAAGAGTTTGTAAAAGTTGATGAGATGGGAGGATGCTTGCTCTTGCATGCAGTATAATCAGTATCAGGTAAACTATTGCGTGTTTACACGGAGGGATTCGTATAGTCTGTGTGTCTATACCTTACCACGTAGGCCATAACTAAGCCAATCTCTGATCTGCGGTTGTATCGCCTTCAGGAGTCTAATGCACTAACTGTGTCACTCTCTTATCCTATTCATTTGATATCTGGGCTACCTCGTGCTGGCTCTACGGTTCTAGCGGCTTTACTGCTACAGAATCCTCGATTTCATGCTGGAATGACATCACCAGTTGGGGGTTTAGTCAGCCGAATGCTTGATGCAATGAGTGAGGAAAATGAGTTCTCTGTGTTTATTTCACCAGAGCAAAGGCGAGAGCTGATCCTGGGCATCTTCTCTGCTTATTATCAGCAGCAAATCGCCGCAGGCACAGTAATTTTCGATACTAACCGTCTTTGGTGTAGCAAGTTACCCCTAGTCTGTGATTTGTTTCCTGATGCCAAAGTCATCTGTTGTGTACGAAATGTTGCCTGGATTATGGACTCCCTTGAACGGTTAGTTCGACGGAATACCTTTGAGATTTCTAGAATGTTTAGAAATCGAGCCGAGATCTCGACTGTTTATAGTCGAACAGAGGCATTAAGTCAAGGAAATCGCTTAGTAGGCTTTGCCTATAACGCTCTCAAAGAGGCATTTTATAGCGAACAAGCAGACCGTTTACTCCTAGTTGACTATGATTTTTTAGCTATTGATCCCCAGCAAACGTTATCGCTAATTTACGAATTTCTTGGCGAAGAACCCTTTGATCACGATTTTGAAAACATTGAGTATGAAGAAGCTGAATTTGATCGGAAGCTAAGAACAGAAGGGTTACACACTGTTCGTTCTCGCGTAGAGTTTAAACCTCGTCGTAGTATTTTACCTCCAGACTTATTTGAGCAATATAGTCAGCTTTCCTTTTGGACAGACACAACGAACAGTTTAGCGAATGTTATTAATTTTGAAACATCTACATAGCTGAAGTAGTCTAAGGAAGTCAATCTTCTTTTTAAATAGGGAGAAGGATGCCCAGGGAGAAAACACATCTACAGTTAGAAAGCTCCAATCCATTTCCTCTGAAAATTTTAATCGTTCTTTTTGTGATTTCAGATATAATTAGCTCTGAAAAGATATATATAAAAAGCCTTGCTTCTACCTTTCAATCACCTCACCCGCAGTGAGGTCTAATCTAATTTGACAACATATATTCTCAACTTAGCATCGTGCATCTACAACTTCATTTGGATAAACATGATTCATCGAAACCACATACCATGAAAACCCAACTTCTTTTTATTGACTCAACTGTTCAGAATCCACAACATTTTACTCAAAACCTTCATCCAGAAGTAGAAGCCTTTATCATTCCACCCCATCAGGATTTTATTGAAGAAATCACAAAAATTCTCACTCAATATTCCCAAATTAAAGCTTTACATTTAGTATCTCACGGGGAAGACGGTCAACTGCAATTGGGTCAGACTCATCTCAACTCAGATACCCTCAAAACTTACAGTCCTATCCTGCAAAAATGGCATCAATTTCTTGTTCCGAACACTGACTTTCTTCTAATCGGATGTAACGTAGCCCAAACTTCAAAAGGTCAAGCCTTTGTTCAGCAGTTCAGTCAATTAACCGCAACCCAGATTGCTGCATCTCGTCACCCAATTGGAAACCCTCAACTCGGCGGTTCCTGGGATTTAGACTATCAAACTGGACCTGTAAAAACCCCGATTCCCTTCAGTCAAAAAACACAAGACACCTATGCAAATGTACTCGCAACTTTTGAAGTATCTCAACCCACTGATGATGGAACAGGCGTAACAGAAGGTACTCTCAGTTGGGCGATACAACAAGCCAATCAAACCCCCGAAGACGACATTATTAACCTCAGTACCAATGTCCGATTATCTCTAGATTCCGGTCTCCGACGAATGCAAACACTCATTGATGGCAATGTCAGCATTGTGGGTGTGGATGATAACATTACTATTAGCGGAGATAATGATGGTGATGGAACGGTCGATCTCAATGGTGAAGATCGTCCCTTACTTTTTATTCAATCTGGTAACGTTTCACTTCAAAATTTAACCCTGACAGGAGGAGTCGCCAAAGGCGGAAGTAGTCTGTTTGGAGGTGGAGGCGCTGGACTAGGAGGCGCATTATTTATCAACTCCGGTAACGTCACTCTTGATAACGTCACTTTTGAAGATAACTACGCCATTGGGGGAGATGCAGGCTTTGGGGGTTATGGTGGCGGTGGCTTATCTGGTGATAGCCTTAACTTCCAGGGAGGCGGTTTATTTGCAGATGGGTCTTTAGATAATGGTACAGGTCAGGGTGAAGATGGCGATTTTGGAGAGGGTGGTTATTTAGGAAACGGGAATTTAGATAGCAATATCACAGGTGGGAATGGCGGTTTCGGCGGTGGTGGCGGTTCTGGCCAGAACGCAGATGGAGGAAATGGTGGTTTCGGCGGTGGCGGTGGCTACAGTTACAACGGAAATGGAGGAGATGGCGGTTTTGGTGGTGGTGGAGGTCGTAGTAATGGTGTCGGCGGCTTTGGTGGCGGAGATGGCGATTCCTCAGCAGGCGGTGGCGGCGCAGGTTTTGGAGGGGCTATCTTCATTCGAGAAGGAACTCTCAGCATCCAAAACAGCACATTTAATAACAATAACGCCCAAGAGGGTCAAGGTGGAGAGGGTTCAGAAGATGGACAAGGTTTAGGCGGGGCGATATTTGTTCCAGATGAGGCGACAGGTTTACCCAATCTCCCCACATTATCCCTATCCAATGTCAACTTTAATGATAATACTGCCACAGAGGGTAGCAACAACATCTACGGTAACGCTAACCAAGCACCAAATTTTGTTGAAACCTTAAACCTCTACGAAAATTTAAACGTTACGCCAGATAACCCCGCTGCGACAGAAAACGGTTCATGGCTGGAATTTGGTACGATAGGTGAAGTCATCCCAGAAGCTAACGGAACCTTTACCACCTTCGATACAACACTTGAACTCGAAACCTACGCAGGTTATGGTAACTATACTTTACTCTCAGATGACTTAGTTAATCCTCAGTTTCCAACCTTGAATCAGGACACAGGTTACAGTGTCAACTTTACCGCACGAGTTGTTTCTGAAGAGAATGCAGGAAGCGATCGCAATGGAGATGATCGTAACGATCGCGCTGGGTTTAGTGTTACAGCTATTAGTAATGATAATACAAAAGCAATTGAATTAGGGTTTGAAGATAATCAAATTTGGGCGCAGGAAGGCGGAACAAGTGCCACCGATCCTTTATTATTTACACAAGCCGAGGGTGTTGCGTTTGACACAACTTCTGGTTTAGTTGACTACGAACTCAGAATTTTTGATGACACCTATACTCTTTCTGCTGACGGAAATTCCATTTTATCCGGTCAATTACGCGACTATACTGCATTTGAAAATCGTCTCGATCCCTACGAATTACCTAACTTTCTCTTCTTCGGAGATAATACGACCTCAGCCCAGGCTGAAATTGAGTTAGGGCCTGTTTCTGTGACGACCGTTGCTACTAACGGGGCGCTTGTTTTCGAGGTGGCAGAAAATGCGGAAAATGGATTCATTATTGGACAAGTTGAGGCAATTGACCCTGATGGAGATTCACTAACCTACAGCATCATTTCAGGGAATGAAACTAATATTTTTGCTATTGATGAAACCACTGGAGAAATTACCCTCGCTGATAGCAATAGTTTAGATTTTGAGACGCAAGCGGCTTATACGTTCAGCGTTGAAGTGAGTGACGGCAATTTAA
Source organism: Cyanobacteria bacterium J06592_8 (assembly GCA_038530755.1). GTDB lineage: Bacteria > Cyanobacteriota > Cyanobacteriia > Cyanobacteriales > Microcoleaceae > Capilliphycus. Next base: position 16,594 of record JBCBCI010000117.1, read on the forward strand.
GCGACACAATTAATATTGACGTTAATTTAACCGATGTCAACGAAGTTCCCACTTTTAGTAGCCCCGCAATTACAACGGCTACTGAAGATGATTTGTACACCTATAATATTACGGCAACCGATCCCGATGGAGATGTCATTAGTATTAATTCAACAGTCCTCCCTGATTGGTTAAGCTTCACCGATAATGGCGATGGTACAGCAATTTTAACGGGAACTCCAACCCCCGAACAAGTGGGAATTCCTCAAGCTGTTCAACTGCAAGTCAGCGATGGAGAGTTGACAGAAATTCAGGACTTTAATATTGCTGTTGATAAGACAAATAATGCCCCGATTATCTTATCTGAGGGTACAAACCTAGCATTTAACTTAGCTGAAAATGCAGCCAATAACGCAATTGTTGGAGAAGTCACCGCCACTGACCCGGATGGAGATGCCATCATTTACAATATTAGTTCAGGCAATGAAAATAATATCTTTGCGATCAATCCAAACACTGGAGAAATTACCCTCGCTGATAACAGCAGTTTAGATTTTGAAACGCAAGCGGCTTATACGTTCAGCGTTGAAGTGAGTGACGGCAATTTAAGCGACACAATTAATATTGACGTTAATTTAACCGATGTCAACGAAGTTCCCACTTTTAGTAGCCCCGCAATTACAACGGCTACTGAAGATGATTTGTACACCTATAATATTACGGCAACCGATCCCGATGCAGATGTCATTAGTATTAATTCAATAGTCCTCCCTGATTGGTTAAGCTTCACGGATAATGGCGATGGTACGGCAATTTTAACGGGAACTCCGACGAATGAACAAGTCGGAACTCCTCAAACCGTTCAACTGCAAGTCACTGATGGAGAGTTGACAGAAATTCAGGACTTTAATATTGCTGTTAATAATACAAATGATGCCCCAACAATTAGCGGAACCCCAGCGACTAGCGTTGATGAAAATAGTCCCTACAATTTTCTACCGATTGCTAATGATATAGATGGAGACCTTCTCACTTTTTCAATTGAAAACTTACCCAGTTGGGCGGCATTTAACACCGAAACAGGTGAAGTTTCAGGAACTCCCACTGATACAGATATTGGCACAACTTTAGATATTATTATTGGCATTAGTGATGGGGTAGAAATAGTGAGTTTACCTGCATTCAATTTAACTGTTAATGAGGTTATAAATTCCCCCAGTCCAACTCCC
>JBCBCI010000118.1:0-17459 GCA_038530755.1 Cyanobacteria bacterium J06592_8
GATGTCAGTAAAATAAATTCCGATGGAATATCAAAAAGAAATAGAGGCCCGATTAAAGAAGTATGGGGAGAAGTTCAAGGTCTTGTTCAAATGATTGCAGATCCTAAAGTAGCTTGGAAAGAAAAGTCTATAGCACTGGCTGCAATAATATACCTCGTCTCTCCGGTTGATGCTATTCCTGATATCATTCCAATAGCAGGATTAGCTGATGATTTTACAATAATCATGTTTGCTGTTAATCAATTAAAGGACGTTATAGTTAAGTATATAGGCTCTAAAGATTATCAAAAAGAGCTAGAGCATGAAAAAGAATTGAAAATAATTGAAGAGGGAGAAAAAAGAACAATATCTCAATATCAATTGATGACTACATTGGTAGTATCTAGTGCTTTACTAATACTTGCCTGTTTAGTAGTTATTGCCATTAAAGCGTAATTTATGTTTCATTTTTTATACTCTATTCTAAAGTGTTTAGCTTACCAAAATTAATAGATATAGAATTGAACTCAGCTTTTCAAAGATCCTACAGGGACACAACAATATTGTTATGCCCCTAGCTAATATTCTATTCGTTACTGAATCCTTCTATGGGCGCGAATCCTTGACGTTGAATATTTTCTGTTATCGTCCGAGGTTCGAGGAATTGCAGTAAATAATCCGGTCCGCCCGCTTTGGAACCGACGCCGGAAAGTTTGAAGCCGCCGAAGGGTTGACGAGAAACAATTGCCCCGGTAATACTGCGGTTAATGTACAAATTTCCCACTTCAAAATTTGCTTTTGCGGTCTCGATATGGGATGGAGTTCGAGAATATAAACCGCCTGTTAGTGCAAAGTTTGTTCCGTTGGCAATATTAATCGCTTCGTCAAAATTCTGGGCTTTAATTACGGCTAAAACGGGTCCGAAAATTTCTTCTTGGGCGATAGTTGCAGTGGATGAAATGTTCACAAATACGCTTGGCGGTACAAAATATCCGGTTTCGGGCGCGGGAACTTGGATGGCCAATTCTCCTTCTTGTTTCCCGGTTTCAATGTATTCTAAAATCCGCTTCTGGGCATTGGCATCAATCACCGGGCCGACAAATGTGCTAGGATGAGCAGCATCTCCAACGTTGAGCGATCGCACTGCTTCTGTTAACCGCTTCACGAAGGCATCATAAACGGGTTCTAGAACAATAGCCCGCGAACAAGCCGAACATTTCTGACCACTGTAGCCAAACGCTGAATACACAACACCCGCCACCGCTTGATCTAAGTCTGCACTTTCATCGACAATGATGGCATTCTTACCGCCCATCTCTGCAATGACGCGCTTGAGGTGTTTTTGTCCGGGACGCAAGACCGCAGCTTCGGCGTAGATGCGAGAACCGACTTCCTGAGAACCTGTGAATGTAATCATGTGAACGTCGGGATGTTTCACCAGATGGGAACCGACGCTAGACCCTTTACAGGGAATGTATTGAAACACACCTTCGGGAACACCCGCATCGACTAAAATTTCAGCAATTTTTGCAGCAATTACTGAAGAAACTTCCGCCGGTTTTAACAAGGTACAATTTCCAGTCACTAAGGAAGCGACAGTCATTCCAGTTGGGATAGCGATGGGGAAATTCCAAGGCGAAATCACCACAGAAATACCACGCGGTTGATAATGATATCGATCTGTTTCTCCGGCGGTATCGTAATTATATCCTTGATCTAAGCGTTCCATTTCGTCTGCATAATACCGACAAAAATCAATCGCTTCGGAGACTTCTGCATCACACTGATGTAAGGCTTTTCCAACTTCATAAACCATCCAAGCACACAACTCATGGCGGCGTTTTTCCATTAAGTCTGCGGCTTTGCGTAATACCCCGGCGCGTTGACGAACGGGTGTTTTTTTCCAAGCTGGAAATGCGGCTTTTGCGGCTGCGATGGCTTGTTCGGCTTGTTCGATACTAATTAACCCAATTTTTCCAACAATTTCTGAGGGATTACAGGGATTTACTGAATCAACAAGGGTTTCGGTTTGTTCGCGTTTGCCATTAATTAAAGGTAGATAAGTTTGACCGAGTTGTTGACGAACACTTTCTAACGCCCGGAATGCTAAATCTCGTTTAACGGGGTCGGCGTAGTCAGTATCGGCTGCATTCGGAAATGGAGGTATCCAAGTATCAGAAATCTTGCTTTCGGTATTCGGTTCCGGTAAGGCTAAGAGTTCTTCAATGGGTCGATTTTCTGAACTTTGACGTAAGAAAGAACTATTGGCAGTATTCTCTAATAAACGGCGAATTAAATAGGACATTCCGGGTAATAAATCGCCGTAAGGGCAATACATTCGCACCCGATATCCTTCTTTGGCTAAGGCTTTGGCGAGGTCATCCCCCATGCCATATAAAACCTGCATTTCAAAGGCGCGACGGGGAACGTTAAGAGTTTCAGCAATTGCGATCGCTTTGGCTTGAGACCGAACGTTATGGCTACCAATGGCTGAATAAATGTATTGATGATTTTCTAACATCAACTGCGTCAATTCTTCATAGTTAGCATCAGTGGCAGCCTTGTCATTATAAACAGGTTGGGGCCAGTCATTTTGCATCGCTTTGATGGTTTCCTGATCCCAATATGCCCCTTTCACCAGTCGCACGGTTACAGGATGTCCGCGTAATTTTGCCCATTCGATGATCCCTTCTACATCTTTTTTCGACTCCCGCAAATAGGCTTGAACCGTCATCCCAATATCAGTTCGACTGCGGAATTCTTCTTCCATCAACAGATTTTTGAGAATGCTGTAGGTAAGATCTTTATAGGTGTATTGTTCCATATCGAAGTGAACAGCCGCCCCTAATTCTGCGGCGCGACGGAGTAAAGTTCTGATCCGTTCGCTAACTTTTTCTTCACTTCCTTTGGCGTCTAAGGGGTCAAATTGGGAATAAAAAGCAGTTAATTTAACAGAGACTTGAACTTTAGAAATTGGTTGTCCGTCGGCTTGATCAATTTGAGGAACGGTTGACCATTTTTTCGCCGCTTCGGTGAGGCTTTCCATCAACTCTAAATAACTATTTAGATAAGCCTGGGCTTCGACTTCGGTGATGACGGCTTCTCCGAGTAAGTCAACGGTAAAGGCGAGGTTGTCTTTCCGCAGTTTTTCTAAGGTTTTTGTGACTTGGGGAATGGAGTCTCCCGCGATGTATTTATGGGCGAGAGTTTCGACGGCGGGGGCGACGGTTGTGGCGGCGAGTTTACCGGGTGTGGAGTCAGGGTTAGCGAAGTTGAGGAGTTTCTTCAAAGTATCAGGAAGTTCAACTTCTGCGGTGGTGAGGTATTCTTGTAAGTGGGCGGCGATTTCGGGTTTGCTTCGCAGCGCGGGTAAACAGTCGATAAAATGGAATAGTTGAACGCGCAGTCCTGGGTTTGACATCGTCCAGTCTAGGAGTTTATCATCAAGCCGCATTTGATTTTGTAATTGTCCGAGAAATGAGCGTTTTTTCTCTTGCGTTGCGGCGAGAAGTTGTTTAGCAATTTCTTGCGTTTTGGCTTCGTAAGTGTTAGGAGTTTGTGCAACCACGGCTAATTTTTCTCCGAAAATGATTCAACGTCAGGAACAAGGGAAAGAGTTTGTTTATTTACGATTTCTCTCTCCCTCGTTTCTAAAAATATTCTTTATTTCTATTGTACGTTGCCTTGGTCAATTCATTATATGATTCTGTCGCACTGCAATAAAAAGTAATTTTCCGGAGAGGATTGACTAAAGTCAAAAAAAATAGCGATTAATTCCTAAAAAGAATCATATCGGCTGAAATTTTAGACAATTGAAAAATCGTTTTTAGATTAATTTATGAAATAGTAATAGAGGTATTATAGCAGCTCAATAATTAATTCCTGGAATGCAGAGACAGAAATAATAGTCGTATTCAGTAGAGGTTGAGCCTCATTAAAATCTCGATCTCCTGTGATTAGGAAATCAGCATCAGAGGCGATTGGACGAAGTCCAGCGCGCTACCGCGCGATCGCACAAACAAGAAACTTAGCATCCTTTTGATCACGAGGAAAAGCTAGTGAAATATTGACTTCTATGAGAGTTGTTGAAGTCTCCAATAGCTCGAACCATCGACTCTTTATATCTTCAGTTAATTTGATCTTTTTTCGACATAAAACGTCTTTATATTCTGCTAGTATTTCTGGGGATACTATCCATTTTCAGCTAGGATTTTCAACAATATATTGAATGATCATCGATGGCTTTCTCCCTTTCAAAGCAGCCGAAACTAGAACGTTAGTATCAACTACAAGTTTCATTTCCCCTGACGAACCGCATCAATTTCTGCTGCAATTTCTTCCTCTGTAATTGCTTGCGAAGAAGGGAGTGCTTGAGTATCCTTCAATAAAGCGCGTAACTTCTCCCCTTGTTCTGACCAACGGTCCGTGCCGTCTCCTTCGTTGTACGGCGGAGTAATCTGTGACTGTTCTGATGATTCTGTTAAAATAATTACTCTCACCTTTTGACCCGCTTTAAATGGTAGATCACGGAGTACAAGCTGCTGAGGATCTTCAATGATGAGAGTTTTTTTGTAGGTTGTCATAATCCTTCTACATTTCAGTCTACTATTAACTATTGTACTATTTTTTGATAGGATCATGCTACCTGATGATTAAGTTGATATCTTTCCTAATTAAATTAGAGGAATGATCAGTTTCCAGTAAAGCCGAAAGAATTGATCTAATCCAGATTTTACCTTTGCTAGAATCGGATTTTTGAGTAAATCTCCTCTCATATAAAGTGCTTTGCTTTGTAGCAACTCTCGATCTGAGCGAATTTTACAGGCTTGAGCTTTTCTGCGCTTTCGCATCAGTCTTGAAAAAGATTGAAAAACAGCAATAATGGCTTGAAAGTATTCAGTTATTTTTCCTTTTAAAAGGAGAAAAGCAGCTAGGAACAGTTCATAAACGAGAAAAGCCGGGATTAATAAAAGTAAAGTCTTCAGCGAATAAGTTGTGAGGATGAAATACCAACGGTTTCTAACTTGATAAAATACCTTAGAGAGTCCTCTGGTTTTGACGCGATGATAACAAATGGCTTCGGGTACGGTATAAAGTTGATAACCAGATATTGTTAATCTAAAGGTAAATTCTCCGTCTGTACGCCCGAAGAAATAATCTTCATCAAATAATCCAATGGCTGTGGCGGCTGGCTTTGAAACTAACATACAAGTTCCGGAAATCGCATGAACGGGTGTAATTTCTTTAATTCCTTTGTTGAGAGGTTGATCACTATTGAGTAAAACAGCTTCACCTGTATAATGAATAAAAACGCCTTCATGTTGAATTATATTTGGTCGATCATGGTAAACTAAACGAGGTGTATAAATTGCAGCTTCTGGATATCGTTGATGGGCTTCTATTAATTCACTTAAACAGTTCGCTGCGAGTTGAGTATCATCATCCACCAGTAAGGTTAAATGGTGGTCAGGTGTATGAAGAATTCCCTGATTTCTAGCTGGATTTGGCCCACAATTTGAGGACAAACGAATCACTTTAATATCCGGATAATGCGCTTCTATCCATTCGGGTGTTTGGTCGGTAGAGGCGTTATCGATAACAATAATTTGGGTCGGTTGGTAGGTCTGAGCGAGTAATGAATCTAGACAGTTTTTGATGACATTAATCCCATTATAGGTGACAACGGCAACAGTAACTTCAGGAAGTTGAAAAGAAGAAAAATGAGTTGTATTAAGATAAGATTGATAGCGTGTTACAAGAGAGGACATTTTAATTTGCAATCCGATAGATAGATGAACAGTAAAGGTTGAATATCACGACAATATTTTCACAGACATTTCTGTTTAGGCTGTCGCCAGGTTAATCTCCATTTTGCTAGAGGCTATTTGAGTGTTTTTTGAGTATACATCTCGCAATTTTTTAGCTGTTTCGTAAGCAATTTTTCTAGCTTTTGGCGTATTGGGTTTAACCGAGTTTGAGTGTTGGGTTTGTTTTAACTTTCGGTGTTTTTCGAGGACTGAAGCTGTCGAACATTTAGGAGAATCTCGTTGAATTACTGCAATCCCTTGACGCACCGCCACCGCAACCAGAGGTCTGTATTCGCGTTTGGCTTGTTTGAGGTGATGCTTGAAATCGTCTGAACTCAAAGCATACAAAGACGGTAAACGGTTTAGTGCAAAAGTTGCGACTTCAACAGGTTTGATATATTCTGCTTGAGCGAGTGACAGTTGCTTGAATTGACGATTAGTTTCTTGAATAACCAAAATTTTCATCACATTAATTGTATTAAGATTGAGGTCGTTCAAAGCTTGATTGAGGTTTTGAGATTTCATAATATACAGCCTGTTAAAACGAATAGTTTATGGTAATTTAAGTTGTTTTCTGTGTGAGCGCAATCGTTTTAAATTTTTGATTGCTATATCTCTATTTGATCAAATTTTAGCAGAAACAACAGTGGGAAAAAGTATGTCTTTTGTTGCGATCTTCACAATCTAGCTCGCATCAGGGATGATCGGGATAGGATTTTTCAGAATAGCTTTCTGTAGAGATCTGGCTGATTAGAGTCGTACTTAATTCTATAAAGGTTTTGTAAAGCTAAACCGATCAGTCTCTTTACAGAAGCCCTAGAAATGTAAAAAACCAGTATGTATTCCGGAATCATCAAAAAAAACTGGTAAATGGAGATGAGAGAAGTGAAGAATGAACTTAAGTAATGTTTGCGCTGTTTAATTGTGTCAATCAATTGTCTTGTTTTAAAAATCATCACTTCTTTATTCAACCCTAAACTTTTTTGATGCAATATCAGGGATTTATCTGTTGTAAACTCTTGAATTTTAAGGAATCAATTTGATGACTGGTTTGACTTTTGTTCAAAAATCTCTGATGGCGGCGACTGGTGCTGCTGTTGTTAGTTTTACGGGTGGACAAGCAGCCCAAGCAATTACCTTTGACTTTACAGGTCCGAGGGATACATTCCCTTCAATCTCTGATACTGTTGATGGTATTAGTTTGACTGGGATTGGATTTGGTCCAGGTCGAACTAATAATGTTACTCAAAATCGTCAGGGTATCGGTGTTGATGGTGGAAGAAATAATCAGATTGATGGTGGCAGAAGAAATGAGAATGATAACTTTGACGTACTGCAACTCACCTTCGATCAAAGGGTTACATTGACATCAGCAATTTTTGGTCAAGTTAACCTCGGAAACGACACTAATGATGGCTTTCAGTTATTAGTAGATGGAACAGAGTTAACTACAGAAAATCCACTGGCAGCAAGTGGCCAGGTTCCATTTGATTTCACAAGCTTTGATCTTGCTGCTCGAACTGGAAAGGTATTTGAGTTTACTGTTCCGAACTCTAACGATGGATACAGGCTTGCTTCTTTAACCGTTGAACCTGTTCCCGAGCCTTTAACTATTTTGGGTTCTTTGTCTGCACTGGGAATGGGTGCAGTTCTGAAGAAAAAACAGCAGAACAAGAGTTAGATTAACCTAGAGTTTGAATTTTACTGCTGAAACTTTTTTTTAAAGATACAGGAGAGGTCTTTGTCGCCTCTCTTTTTTTATAGCTCTTAATTGGTGTTAACTCAATTTGCTGTCTTCTCCAGCCTCTTTCCTGAGAATATTGCGGCTTATAACTAGAGTTTTGACGAATTTATCTCATTTCTATTGAGGGATTTTTATCTAAAAAAATTCAGAGCCTTCAAAGAGAATTGCGAATATCTTGAATCACTTCTAAAGCTGTTTGTTGAGTTTGAGTGTCTCCTTTTTGTCCGAGTAAATCTGCGGCTTTTTGCAAATCTTCAATGGCTTTTAACCCGTCTCCCTGTTGATAATAGATAAATCCTCGATCTAAATAAGCTTGCGAATAATTGGGATTAAGTTGAATGGCTTTATTATAATCAGCTAAAGCTTTTGGGGCATTTCCGGCTTGCAAATATTCATCCCCACGATAATAGTAAGCATCGGCATTATTTGGAGAAAGTTGAATCGCTTTATCGTAATTTGCGATCGCAGAACCATGACTTTCTAATTCCGAATAAGCCACACCTCGGTTGAGATAGGCTTCCACTTGTCCAGGATTGAGTTCAACAGCTTGATTCAGTCTGATAATTGCACCTTGATAGTTCCCCGATTCTATCAACTTCATCGCTTGATTATTGAGTTTAACAGCTTCTTTAGCCTTCTGATAATATTGATTGACAATTTGATAATTTTTCTGATAGTCTTGGAGCTTTGCTTGAGCTGCCGCATACTCTGGACTGTCTTCAGAAATATTAACCAGTTGAGTCATTGCTTGTTGCCATTTTTGCGAAACTTCTTGCCAAACTTCAGCCGCGTGAGGGGGATTTTGAGATAACTTTGCCGCTTCCCAGGCTAGCTTTTTAGCGGACTCAATTCCCGCTTGTCCGGCGGCAGTTTTTTGCAACTTTTGCTCAATAATATCAAGTTTATCTGAAAACTGATTGAGGTTTTCCGTCACCGTTGGCGGAGCTGGAGCAACAACAGGTAAAGTCGGAACATTATCTAAGGTCAGTAGAGCTGATTCGATTTCCTGTTTGGCATTCTTGAGCTGGTCTGGCTGAGACATTTGGTTAATATCTCCGAGGTTTTCGACCTGAGTTTCTGCCTCAGATATCGCTTGACTTTGCACCGATTTTGTGCGAAAAACTAAACCGAATGAACCCAAGATAATAATACTTAAAGCAACAATCAGCGTTTGAGTGTTTTTCATCATCTTTCCCTATCAATGCTCATTTATTGTAGGAACATTGAGGTTAAACGTCTACCTCATCAGTCATCATAGCTGAACCCCTGCATTTCGCAACGGAGCCAACAAATTATAATCTTAATTGTAGAAGCGATTGCCTCACTACGTTCGCCATGGGTGCGCTTAGGCTTAGTTTTTGCTAGTCTTGATACAATTAGAGATCGTCCTCAAGTGTAGCGCCGACTACTACCGCTTGCTCAATTTTTCCATTTAATATGAAACGCCGACACCTCCTCAATTCCATCGCCACAGCCGGAGCGACAACCGCAACTCTAGCAACTCGTAGCTCTGTCGCCGTTCAAGCCCAATCTCAACCCAAAATTCGCTGGAAAATGACCACCAGTTGGCCGACTTCTCTGGACACTCTCTATGGTGCCGCTCGAACCGTCGCGCAACGAGTGGATGAAATGACCGGAGGACAATTTACCATTCAAGTGTTCGCCGCAGGTGAAATTGTACCGGGTTTGCAAGTATTGGATGCAGTACAGACCGGCACCGTCGAATGTGGTCACTCTCCGAGCTATTACTATATCGGCAAAAATCCAGCTTTAGCTTTTGGTACTGCGGTTCCCTTCGGACTCAATGCCCAACAACAGAATGCTTGGTTGTATAAAGGCGGTGGAAATGAGGCTCTCAATCAAATTTATGCCACCTTTAATACAATCGCTTTTCCGGCGGGAAATACCGGAGTTCAGATGGGAGGATGGTTCAAACGAGAAATTAATACCCTCGCCGACTTAAAAGGCTTAAAAATGCGGATTCCGGGATTAGGTGGAGAGATTTTGTCTCGTTTGGGTGTGAACGTTCAAGTCTTACCCGGCGGTGAAATTTTTCTGGCTTTAGAACGAGGAGCGATTGATGCGGCGGAGTTTGCAGGGCCTTATGATGATGAACGGCTAGGATTGAATAATGCGGCGAAATTTTACTATTATCCTGGATGGTGGGAACCGGGCGCATCTTTACATCTCATCGTTAATTTAGAAGCTTGGAATCAACTGCCGAAAGTCTATCAAGAAATTCTCCAAACCGCAGCATCAGAAGCCAATACTGAATGTTTAGCCAAATATGAAGCTCGCAACCCAAAAGCTTTAAATTTTCTCACAAAAAATGGGGTAGAACTCCGAGCCTTTAGCCCAGAAATTATTGATGCCGCCCAAAAAATTACCTTTGAACTCTACGAAGAAAACCAGAAAAAAAGTGAATCTTTTCGTCAAGTTTATCAATCCTGGAAACAATTTCGAGATCGGATTTATACTTGGAGTGCTGTTAGTGAATATGCTTATAGTAACTTTGTCCTAAACTCAAAAATAGCTGAGAACAAATAGAATAGAATTGACGAACAGAAATTTATAATTCTTATTGTGATTCTTCTTCTCGTGCGATCGCTATCTTGTTAAAATTATCTGCAATGATAAACTGAATTTTACTCAAATTTCTAACCCATGAAACGTCGCCTGCTTTTAAGTTACGGTACCGCAGCCACTGCCACAACCGTCGCCCTCTCAGCTTGTAGTCCCACCACCACCACGAGTACCACTGGAGAAGACTTACCCAATGTTCGCTGGAAAATGGCAACCAGTTGGCCAACTTCTCTCAAAACGCTCTACGGCGCGGCTCAGAGAGTGGCTGAACGAGTGGGGGAAATGACGGGAGGACGCTTCACTATTCAAGTCTTCGCCGCAGGTGAAATTGTACCGGGCTTGCAAGTCTTAGATGCAGTGCAGCAGGGAACCGTTGAATGTGGTCACTCGGCTAGCTATTATTATATCGGTAAAAATCCGGCTTTAGCCTTTGGGACTGCGGTTCCCTTCGGACTCAATGCTCAACAACAAAATGCTTGGCTCTATCAAGGCGGCGGATTAGAATTAATGCAGAAGATCTATTCTGATTTTAATGCGATCGCTTTTCCGGCGGGAAATTCGGGCGTGCAAATGGGCGGTTGGTTCAAACGAGAAGTCAATACCGTCAATGATTTGCAAGGATTAAAAATGCGAATTCCGGGTTTAGGTGGAGAAGTATTATCGCGGTTGGGCGTGAACGTTCAAGTCTTACCGGGTGGGGAAGTTTTTCTGGCTTTAGAACGGGGTGCGATTGATGCAGCAGAATGGGTTGGGCCGTTTGATGATGAGAAACTAGGTTTGAATAAAGCCGCTCAATTTTATTATTATCCAGGTTGGTGGGAACCGGGTTCTAGTTTTGATTTGCAGATTAATTTAGATGCGTGGAATAAGCTGCCGAAAGAATATCAAGAAGTCGTTAAAGCCGCAGCCATCGAAGCCAATACCGAATGTTTGGCGACTTATGATAGTGAAAACCCAATTGCCTTACAACGAATGATCGAGGGCGGAACTCAACTCAAAGCCTTTAGCCCCGAAATTATGACCGCAGCCCAGGAAAAAGCCTTTGAAATTTATGAGGAAAATGCCAGTCAAGATTCTACCTTTAAAACTATTTATGAACAATGGAGTCAGTTCCGAGAAAATATCTATAAATGGAGTTCAATTAGTGAACTGGCTTATGGAAGTTTTACAATTGCCCCAGCTTTACAAACACTAACTGGAAAAAATTGATTAGCAGGAGACTAAGATTGCATTTAAAAGTCCCATCTAAACCTACGCTCAGAGTCTTCAGTATTCTGACTATACTATTCTGTACGATACCCGTAGCTTTAGCCTCGCCTGATCAAGAAGTCAGGAATATTTTTACAGTGATTGATGGTATTTTTCAAAAAATTGTTAATGTTCTTGATGCAATTATCTTTTATAATATTGCAGGCTTTCCGCTAATCGTTTTATGGTTAATTATTGGGGCAATTTTCCTGACCCTGAGAATGAAATTCATTAATATTCGCGGCTTTCGACACGCTATTGATGTTGTTCAAGGGAAATACGATGACCCCGATGAACCGGGCGAAGTTACACACTTTCAAGCCCTAGCAACTGCCGTATCTGGAACCGTCGGAATTGGAAATGTTGCCGGAGTTGCGATCGCGATTCAATTAGGTGGCCCTGGGGCGGTTTTATGGATGACATTAGGCGGTTTGTTTGGGATGACCAGCAAATTTACCGAAGTAACTTTGGGGTTAAAATACCGCACGATTAACCCTGATGGTAGCGTTGCCGGAGGGCCGATGTATTATCTTTCTAAAGGGTTATCTCGACGCGGTTTTGGTCAATTTGGACAGGGAATGGCAACTTTGTTTGCCTTTTTTTGTGGTCTCTCGACAATTGTTGGGGCGAGTATTTTTCAAACCAATCAATCCTATGCGGCTGTTTCTAACGTAATTCCCAATTTATCACCCGGAGTTTATGGCATTATTGTCGCAGTTTTAGTCGCGGTTGTGATTCTCGGCGGAGTCAAACGAATTGGGGCGGTTGCCGGGAGTATTGTTCCGACAATGGCGGTAATTTATATTCTCGCTTGCTTGTGGATTTTACTCACAAATTTTACTCAAATTCCAGCCGCTTTTGGGAAAATTATCACAGAAGCGTTTTCCCCTTCTGCACTTGTTGCTGGCGGATTTGGGGCGACCTTTTCAATTGGCTTAAGACGGTCTGCCTACTCTAACGAAGCGGGCTTAGGAACTGCCTCCATTCCTCATGCCGCCGCTAAAACAAATGAACCGATTCGAGAAGGTTTAGTCGCGTTATTAGAGCCATTTATTGATACAATTGTTATCTGTAACATGACCGCTCTGGTGATTGTGATTACCGGAGAATATCAAGATGAAATTTATCGCAGTCTTGATGGCGATTTAGCGGGAGTTCAGATGACAGCGGCGGCATTTAGTCAGGTCTTTAGTTGGTTTCCCTACTTACTAGCAGTCGCAGTGTTTTTATTCGCCTACTCGACAATGATTGGAACCGCCTATCAAGGAATCATTTCTTGGACTTATTTATTTGGAAGTAAAACCATCTTAATTCCAAAAATTATCTATATTCTGGGAGTCACGATTGGGGCAAGTATTAGTGTCGGGGCAGCCCTTGATTTCACCGATATGATGTTACTGGCAATGGCATTTCCGAACTTAATTGGCTGCTACATTATGTCTGGGGAAGTGGCAACCGACTTGAATGATTATATGAATCGTCTGCATTCTGGAAAAATGCCTCAGAATAATGTCAGTTCTATGACCTCTGGCTAACCCTAGTGATTAAGCTGCGTCACTAACACACCCTACAATATTCAGTTCTGATTCAATAGTCCGATTAGATTTTTTCGATTTTGCTGAGTAAAGTGCATAAGCCCATTGAGACCAGAGATATGTATTGAGTGAAATCTAATGATTGCCTCTAAAACTCTGAATCAATTGGAGAGTATCTATGACAACCTCAGAAGAATCATTTTCCAACCCTAAACGCGCCGAACAGTTCGGAGTCAAAATACCCTTAGCTGGAACTGGAAACCTCGTCTTGGCTTCAGGCTTCACGTTAACATTGCTATTTGGGATGGTTTTGGTTTTATCCCTAGCCCTAATTTTTATTCTCGAAAATCCTAACCCCACACAAGGATTGATTATTTCCGTTGGGATAACTATTGCCTTCAACGTTCTGGCTTTCTTTTTCTCGCCCTATTTAATGGATTTGACCCAAAAATGGCTATACGACACCCATTGGGTTTCGTTAGTAGATATTGATGCGAGAAGCCCCGAAACAGCCGCCGTTATCCAACGAGTCTGTCAAGAACGAAACCTCAAACAACCCCGCTTAGGCATTATCAACGACCAAAACCCCACCGCCTTTACCTACGGTTCACTTCCGAACCAAGCCCGCTTAGTCGTGAGTGAAGGCTTATTTACCTATCTCAATGACGAAGAAATTGCCACAGTTTACGCCCATGAACTCGGTCATATTGTTCACTGGGATTTTGCGGTGATGACCTTAGCTTCCACCTTGGTACAAATCACCTATTTAATCTATGTCTTCACTCGACGTTTACAACGAGGGGGCGAACAGGTTAAAAATATGGCAGCCAGCATTTCTTTTGCTGCTTATGTCTTCTATATTGTCGGAACTTATTTTCTCCTCTATTTATCACGAACTCGCGAATATTTTGCAGACCACTTTGCTGCGGAAACCACCGGAAACCCCAACGCTTTATCCCGTGCATTAGTCAAAATCGCCTATGGTATTTTAGAGGAAAGTGAGAAAGCAAAAGAACCCAGTCGTTTACTCGAAGGAACTCGCGCTTTAGGAATTTACGATGCCAAAGCTGCAACCTCTTGCGGAACTGCCTATCGAATTACCTCAAACTCCAGTCAAATTGGGCGAGTATTTTTATGGGATTTATTTAATCCTTGGGCTTGGTGGATGCAGTTGAATTCTACTCATCCTCTAACCGGAAAACGAGTTCGGGCTTTGAGTACCTACGCCGAAAAATTAGGACTCGACATCGAATTTGATATGGGTCGTATCGTTGGAGAAAGTCGGAATTTAAACCGCAAGCGACTCTATGGGAATTTTATCTTTGAACTTTGTCTATATATGGCTGAATTAATTGGGATTGTGGTGGGTGTAATTGTTGGATTTTTGATGGTAGAAGTTCATCCTGTAATCCTTATTGCTGCACCTCTAATGGGATTTGGTCTCGGTCATTTAATCAAAACATTAGTGATTTATCCGAACTTCAAAAATGCCCCAGAAACAGATATCTTAACCTTAATGTCTGATCCTTACGCCAGTCCATTACGCGGAAAACCCGCTCAGTTACAAGGTCAATTAATTGGTCGAGGTCAGGCTGGATATACTTTTGGGTCTGACTTGAAACTGCAAGATTCTTCAGGGATGATTTATTTACGGTATAACTCCCGATTTGGTGCGCTGGGAAATTTTCTATTTGGGATGAAACGAGTCAAAAGCTTAATCGGAATGTCCGTTCAAAATGTAGGTTGGTTCCGACGAGGCGTTGCACCTTGGATGGATTTAGTTCAACTTACCAGTGAAAACGGAACAGTTGTCAATAGTTATCACCGTTTTTGGTCTTTTGTGATGAGTATTAGTGCCATTGCGATCGCGATTTTTATGTTATTGGTTTAGATTGAATGATGAATGATTCAGTTGATGAATTATTAGTTCAAGAATTTCTGAGTGAGTTTAGAGAGGGTTATAGAGCGATGATTCATTTTGGAGTTCCAACTGCTTACTATGATTATTTAGGCAAGAACTTCAAGGCGAATAGTTGGCAACAATTGCTTAATTGTTTGGTCGATCAAAATAATCCTATCGAATTGCAATGGATTGCTGAAAAGGGAATTTATTTGTCCTAAACTCTCAGAGCTATTCTGATGATTTTAAGCATCAAATTCAGCATTAAAAAGCGAACGGCCATCAGCAGTCAGCTTTAAGTTTTAAATTAACTCTTGTTGATTAAACTTATTTCCTGATGGCTGATAGCTAATAACTGATAGCGGATAGCTGGTTAATTTTATGAGGAATCGGCTTGCAATTCATTCCTTGATTATTCTAAAGTTATATTACTCTGATTGAAAATTGCTCCCAAACTCCCGGAGGTTTTCCCATGAACGAACATGACCGTATTGTTTTCGATCTCAAGGGTTACATCGTCAAGCCTGGGGTACTGAATGAACAGGAGGTTGAGGTTCTCAAAGAGTTTATCCTGCGTCAGAAGAATGAACCCTCTTCACTACCACCCCATCAACGTTGTTTACCAGGAGGTGCTTTTGCTGAACTAATCGACCACCCAGTGGTGATGAATGTTCTGTTAGATGTGATCGATTCCGATTTAGAAAAGATTCGCTTAGAAAATGTCTTTCTGAATTACCGCGAAATGGGAGAAGGAAAATGGATGCCTCATGCTGGTGGACGCACGACCAATCCTAACTACGCTTACAATTTTCACGATGGACGTATTTATGCAGGTATGACACGGGTCGTTTGGGAATTGAATGAAGTTCTTTTAAACAAAGGCGGAACTTGTTTTCTACCAGGCAGCCACAAAGCTAACTATAATATACGCACGCACCCAATTACCAGCATAGATGCTAGAGATTCGGGATTATGGGAAAGTTATAGCTGTCCTCCTGGATCTTTAATTATCTTTTCTGAAGCACTCCGTCATTCGGCAGACATTTGGCAAAATCCTAATAATCCCCGTTTATCAATTTTCTGTGCTTACAATCATATTAATGTGCGTCATCATAAACCCAACATTCCAGCAGTCGTTCTTGAAAAGTTAGAACCCAAGCATCAACGTTTCTTCTCGGAAGTATACCATCCCCAATTTGATCGATTTTGAGAGATCTAAATAGATGTTTGAGATGATTTAGGTATAGCACTACGCATTAAGGTATTTGACATTTATACAAGCTGGTAACCTGTTTTTGTCAACTTTTGCAGAGTACCTTCCGCGTAGTGGTATAACGATTAGGCGGCTGTCTTAGATTTGTACCATGCTACAGCTTTTAAAAAGATCTCGCGATGTTTTTCTCTGATATATTTCTTCGCTAATTTTTGTTTTTCAGGAACGTGCCACTCCTTCAGTGCCGGGTCATAGATGAAACGATAATCATGTAACACTTCAGGTAGATGATGGAATTTCCATCCTTTCTGAGCGATGTTTAGCCACAGTTCCCAATCTCCAAAACCCTGAACAGGTATTTTTGTGTCATATCCTCCACATTCTTGCCAAGCTGATTTACGAATTACAGCACAAGCATCCAAATAACACATGATAATCATACGATATAAATGGAAATCTGGTAGCCTCCAAATCCATTCTTTTTCATTAAGATATTCGGCAACTCCATAGCCTTCTGGAATACCAAACGTATGAACTTTTCCGTTATCATTAAAAAACTTGATATCACCAAAGACCACTCCGACTTCGGGGTTGTTTTCTAAGACTTCAACTCCTTTAAGAATCATTTCTTTTCTGATTTTATTGTCAGAATCAAGAGGTAAAATATACTTACCTTTTGCAGCTTTAATTGCGGTATTACGCGCTGTTTCTATTCCCTGATTCTGCTGATCGATTACGAAATAACCCTTCTGTTTTAAAGAATTCATCACCTCTAAGGTCAAAGGGTCAGTAGAACCGTCATTAACAATAATTATTTCGGAGAAATCATCTGGGCAAGCTTCTACGCTAGCAATAGCTTCTAACAAAAATTTACCATGATTAAAACAAGGAATAATCACGGATAGAATAATCTCGTCTTTTTGTGTTAATTATGTGTGATTCATTAAATTAGATCGCCTCCAAGTTTTAACTCAAAAATCGCTTCAATTCACAAAACAAAATTTCCTAAACTTAATCAGGTTATGCTGGCTAACACCAACCTTCTATTTCAAAGAGTATTCTTCTAATGAGCTGAACATCTGTCTAATATCAAGAATAGAGAATTATCAAATGTATGGTTGCCAATTTGGCAGAAAATTGTGTGATATAGTGAGTATTTAGTTAACTTTGTTGATATCAAAGTATTTGCTAAAAGCTTATGAATTACCAACCCAAAAAGACCGAAGCGATACGACCAGTTTGTCAGTATCAAGAATTGATTCAACCTCTATTAGGTCAAAAAGCTTTTTGGGTCGCTGTTTCAGCTCCTTTCCTAATTTATTTTATCTATAAAAACTTTCCAACTTCTGCCGATAAGGGGTCTCCCGTTAGAACGCAAAGCGTTTAACGGTGAGGGGAATTATCGGATAGGGCTTTGATCTTCCACGTATTTTTTTAGCTGTTCGACAGT
>JBCBCI010000119.1:0-17298 GCA_038530755.1 Cyanobacteria bacterium J06592_8
CAAGTAGAAGCAAGAACTGAGTTAAAAATCCAGATAATTACAGATTATTCAGGATTTTTGTAGATCTCAGAGAGCGGACAGTGAATAGTGGACAATAGACAGTACACACTAAAAGTTGATAACTGATAACTGTAGAACTGCTCACTGTAAAGAGGTAATTGTTGGTGATAGAGAAAAATAAATTGAGTAACTTGCTGACTCTAGTGCTGATTTGGCTGTTGAGTGGAATTAGCGATCGCCTTTGGTTCGCCTTTGATCGTTCGGTTCCGGCTTGGGATCAGGCGGACTATCTAACAAACTCTCTCAACTATTGGCGCATCTTCCAAGATCCTCAATGGTTCTCTAGCCAGTGGTGGGAACAGATGTGGATGCTGTCTCCCAAGGTTCCGCCTCTTACCTACATTTTGACGGTACCGTTTTTAAATGTTTTTGGAATAGGCCCTAGCCAAGCGACATTGGTTCATTTATTTTTTAATGGTATTTTACTGGCTTCGGTCTACGGGATTGCGATCCGACTATTCAACCGACAAGTGGCTGTCTGGGCTTGTATCATTTCGGTGTTGTTACCGGGACTGTATGTTTATCGTCTTCAATATTTGATTGACTACCCGATCGCCGTCATGGTCGCCCTCTGTTTTTGCTGTTTAACGCAATGGAAATTTAGTCAAAAGAAATGGGTTTGGGCAATTGCTTTTGGCTTGTCTTTTGGATTGGCGTTATTGGTCAAACAAACGGCTTTATTTTTCCTGTTTATTCCTCTGGTTTGGGTGAGTGTAGATATTATTAAACATCGACGTTGGAACCCTCTCGCTCAGTTAATCACAGCATTATTGCTAACTGGGATAATCTTAATACCTTGGGTGACAACCAACTGGTTATTGATGCTAACTTCTGGAAAACGGGCAACCATTGATTCCGCGATCGCGGAGGGTGATCCGGCTTTAAATACTTTAGAGGCTTGGACGTATTACTGGAATTTACTGCCCTATCATATCTCCTGGTTGTGGTTAATTATTCCGATTGTTGGATTTATTCTTTATTTTATATATCCGAAGCCTGCCTCAAAACCCATTAATTTTACCGCGTTAAAATGGTTAGCTATTTTCTGGGTTGGAGGATATTTTTTATGTTCTCTGAATATCAATAAAGACTTTCGCTACAGTTTGCCGTTATTACCGATTTCTGCTATTTTTCTCGCCTACGGCTTAACGTTATTGTCACAACGTTGGGGAAAAAGAGTCCGTCAAATTACCCTTGGTTTTGCAATTGTTTTAATGCTACTAAATATGTGGCCAATTGGTGGAGTTTGGGGACGACGAATGGCGGCTTGGGTGAGTCCTGGGGGCGATCGCATTGCTCATCTCAAACCCGAATGGCCTCACAAACAGGTGATTAATGAAATCATTGAAACTGAACCCTACTTACAGTCTACTCTGGGTGTCTTACCCTCAACGCCAAATATCAACCAACATAATTTTAATTATTATGGTGCGCTGCGAGATGAACAAGTTTACGGACGTCAGGTGGGAACTCGTTTAGACCATGTTGGTCAAGATTCTTTGTCGCTGTCTTGGTTTGTGACAAAAACAGGTCAACAGGGAATGGTTGAACGCATTGGTGAGGCGCAGGTGGCGATTGTCAGAGAAATTGAACAAGGGCGACAGTTTCAACTCCACAAACGCTGGCTACTCCCCGATAATACTGTTCTCAATCTTTATCATCGTCAAACGCCTTATATTGAAGTTTCTCCTCAACCGAATGCTTCTGAGCAAGTACAACTAACTCAGGTGATTGTATCGCCAAAGGTATCGCCAAATACACCTATTCCGATTATCTATGTGTGGTCTGGATCTTGGGAACAGCTTAAATCTGGGCTAGTGATCTTAACGTGGAAGTTGCAAACCCCGTCAACGGCAGAGGGGTCTTCAAAGGGATCTTCTCAATGGTTGCACGATCATGCGATCGCCAGTGGAACTTTACATTCAGCGACACAGACAAATAACTCTGGTTTTCAAGTCCTCGAACGGATGGGAATGTTACCGCCAGAGGATATCATACCGGGAGTTTATCGCCTCGAAGCGACCTATCTCAACCGAGAAACAGGGCAAACTTATGCGATCGCAATGCCACCTGTTACATTTGAAATTGACCCAAAAGCTGCACCCTTACCCGCGCCAGAGTTAGATCTTGTCTCTCAACTGCGACGGCTAGCCCGGAACCTACCAGAAGGAATACCAGGACTTGAACCTGTGTTTGATGAAGTTGGACGGATTAACCAGTACGATCCTGTTCAGGACTATACAATTCAGGCGGAAAAAACCTTAAGTTATCGTCTACAAACTGAACCTGAAAATTTACAGTATGCCTATAGTTTGGCATTAGCCAATGTTTTACAGCAAGATGCACCCCAGGCAATAACGGCTTTAGAACAAGTCATTCAGCTCGATCCCCAAAACCCCAATGCTTATGCCTATTTAGCCTTCGTTCATCTGTATGCGCTACAGCCACGACAGGCAGAACAGGCGATTCAAACGGCTATTCAACTCAATCGCGATCAAAGCGAATTCCAAGCATTAAGGGGAGTTTCCGCTTTGATGCAGGGAAATTTGATTCAGGCTTGGCGAGATTTACAAGTCTTGGGCGATGGGACTCGCTGACTTTCTAGCTAACTTTGAGATCGACAGGTGAGAAGCGCTCATCTAAAATTGCACCTTTTTCTTGGAGGGCGAGTTTTGTGAATTTTGATAACCCGGTACAATCCACAAAATTTGCACCCTTGACTTTTGCGTTTCTGAAGTCAACGCTGCTGAGGTGAGTTTCAGTGAGGTTTGCGCCCCTGAGATCGGCATTGGAGAAGTTCACGCCCACTAAGTTCGCACAGCTTAGATCGGCATGACTCAAATCCCAACCCATAGCCCCTTGAGTAACGATTTGATGCACTAAACGCCATTTTTCACTCATCTGAGTGTTTTCATCAATTAAAGTCCCAATGAAGTTAACTCCACAGAGTTTGACTCCTGTGAGGTTCGCTCCACTGAGATCAGCACCCATCAGGTTTACTCCCGTTAAAACCGTATTGAAAAGATCTGCACCCTGAAGGTTGGCGTAGGTTAGCTTGGCGTTCGAGAGATTTGCTCCAGTGAGGTTGGCGTTTACCAATTGAGCATGGGTAAAGTTGGCTTCCTTGAGGTAAGCATTCAAGAGATGGGCTTCGCTGAGATCGGCATAGGTGAAATTAGCTTCGCTCAGGTAAGCTTCATGTAGATCTGCACGACGCAGATTCGCTTGGGTCAGGTCAGAATTCGTTAGATTAATACCAGTTAAATTGGTCTGGCTTAAGTCAGCCTCAGATAGATCTGCACTGATTAGGTTAGCCCCACTCAGGTTAGATCCACTCAAATTGATGCCAACAAGCTTGACTCCGATTAGAAAAGCCTCCTGGAAATCTCTCTTACCGTGAGCGTAGTGGTCGAGAAGTGTTTGAGTTTCCATGATCCTTGTTTTGAGAAAATAAGTAGAAAATGTGAAGTAAAGATTCAACTCAGGAGAACCTGTGATAAAATCTTACACCTTTAGTGAATATACTGTCGTCTAATTGCTGACGACTTCATCACCCCTCTTTTCGGTATAATGAAGGTTTAATCAGTGCGTTTTGCGACGAGCGCGACGAGCTGACTGGATGAGCTTCTTACGATATGGATCGGCATCTGTGCGCCAGTAAACACGATGACCTTTAATCTGAGCGCAGTGTTCCTCTAGGCATTTCAGCCAAGCTTGACGGGTTTGAATCGCCCGGAAATCATCTAATAGTCCCCAATCTTTCTCCTGGCGAGTCAGTTTCGCAAACATCTCATAGTGGGGATATTCCGGCGTAACATAAGCTTCTTTACAGTGTAAAACGGGTGGATTTGGCCCCTCATAGTTTTGGTAAGTCACATGGAGATCGCGTAAATCGATTTCCATTTGAGTGTGCAGTGTAGGATGGGGATCGGTATCAAAATCCGGATAAAAGAGATAGGTAATTTTAGGTTTCTTGGTATGAAACTTAACGACAGTTACCCCGGCTAGCCGACCTAGCGTTCTATTCGCACACCCTTCATACAAACGCAACAGCGGATCTAATTTTTCCAAGGCGGAAATGTGAACTCCTAGCGCGTTTGAATACCTCTGACCAATTGAACTTTGAGAACAACGCTCAGCAATCACATCTAGGTTTCCCATACTATATAGCATAACATCTGCTAAAGCACAAGCTTTTTTGTAACTGCCAAATAACCCTTTTATGTCATTTCTGACAATTTCTGAATAGTGGGAAAGTTTCGGACGACGACCAAACTGACTTAATGCTAAATAGACTAAAAAATCCTGACGACGGCGATTAGCTACATTATCCCATGCTTCGGGATCTGTTGCTTGCAAAATTACTTTAAAGGCTCGTTTCAAGGTTCCGAATTCGGCTCGAATCTCGTCTTCGCTAGCAAGTTCTCCGCTAACAGGAAGTCGTCCGCGATCGCGGATAAACCCCATCAACGGCTGCAAGAGTTCTTGATAGTCTTCAAACCGCTTAACCTGTATACAAACTTTCGGAGAAGTTAGGCGAGATCGGAAGCGAGAAGCCCGAAAACTTTCGGCTTGACTTTCATCGCGAAACACTAAATAAATGCCGATATCAATGGGGATCGCATCTAGCCCTAGTGCCTGGTCTATATAGACTTTGAGTTCTTCTTGCTCATAATATTTCTGAAAGGTATTGCGATTAGTAATGACTCCATCTCCATAGGCGACAATTCCGCGATCGCGATCGTCGATTAAAATCTGTGCTGACACGATCAAAATTTGCCGCGTTAACTCCCAGGCGTTTACCAATGCTTGGTGTCGTTCCTGTTGACATTCGATGACATTAATGATGTAGCCCAGGTTAACAATATCGGCTTCTTTGAGAGGAGTATCGGGCGAATAGTAGGGGTCCCAACCCGAACTTTCATACCCTTTCTCACCCATACGTTGAATATCACCTCCATAGCCACAGCCATAATCAAAAAAAGTTGTATTTTCCTGAAATAAATTGGCTTCTACTGTTAGCCGAACCGGACGGGAAAGTGAACGACGAACTAAAGCGGCTTTGTGACGTTCAATCTTGGGAATGGCAACAAACTCTAATGGATTGTCTTGATCCCTTTCAATTGAAACGATGCGATGATCCCGAATTTCTACGCCTTTTTGAGCCAGATGTTGTCTCCATCCTTCACGGGTGCCAATGGTTCGATAAATCCGTCTTTCTTCGGCTGAATTTGACTGAGAATTAGCTAATAAACTCGATTTAGATAACAGTCCCAGTTGTTCTTCTGCTTTCGTTAAACGGGCAAATTTGGCATAGTGAGGATAGTCGCGAGTCACAAAGGTTTCTTTACGATGAAGAATCGGCGGGTTATCGCTATCACAATAATCATGGCTTTTGACATGACCTGTTCGTATATTCACTAACAAACTCGCTGTTAAAGCGGGATGCGGATCGTCATCAAAGTTAGGATAGGATAAATAGGAAACTACAGGTTGATGGGTATGAAACTTTACCAGCGTCACCCCTTCCAAGCTTCCTAAAATCTGACGACTCCAAGACTCATACAAACGCAACGCAGGATCGAGTCGATCAATTGCGCTAACGTGAACATAGAGAGCATTGGGAAGTTTTTTCCCGATTTTGCTCTGTTGACGATAATCTGCGATCGCAGTTGAACGATTTAGATGGCAGACAATGTGACTGATAACTTCACTAGCTTGACGGTAACTTCCGAAAGTATTTTGCAGTTCGGGTTGGAGATCGGGTGAAAATCCCGACAAAAGGGTTAAATCTGGAGGAAGTTGAAAGGTCGCCGCCTGTTGAGCGATAGAGAAAATTAGATCGTTGAGGTTGTGGCGATGGGAAGTATTCAGTTCAGTTGCAGGAGTATTAGTAAGACGGGGTTCCGTCGAGAACTGCATCATTACCGCAATCTCACTAATACTCATTTGTCTGACCCAGAATGGTAGGAATGCTAATCCTTTGCTTAAGGATATAACAATCGAGAATAATTATAGTAGCATATTTAACAGATTTTTTACAAAAAAATTAATCCGAAACCTTCTTCCTGCCCGTTACTAAGCCCCAGCTAAATACTGAGTCATCGCCCTAACTTATTGGGAATCCCTTCACACCCACCTGGAATCGTTTTTCTTGACTCTGAACCACACCAAGCACAGCAGTAGTAGCGATTTTCCTCAGATAAACCCTCAATCGACGTAAAATTTGCTTTTTCGACAACTGCTCCGGTATACTGACCTGTATTGTAATTTGGCATTTTAGTCCGACTACGAGGGCTGGCGGTTTCTGATGAACCGTAAAATAACTTTATCGATCTAATAATCCCATGAGAGAGATTAGCTTCGTAGAGAATTGCACGGGACAAATTCGCGGCAACGAGATCGCACCCTCTCAAATTTGCCTTGACTAAGTTCGCTTCACTTAAATCTGTTCGGCGTAGATCGGTTCTGGCTAAATCGGCACAAGCCAGCATTGCACCCAAATCAATGACTCGAATTCCTTCTACACGATCTTCAGCGTAGCTGCCATGACCATCCAGAATGGCTCGACCTAAATGGCGATCGCGTTTAAGCGGTGTAATCAGTTTAGCTTGGGAGAGAAATCGCAAAATCTTAGCTTTTCCTTCTGCATTCACACTCCGAATAATTGCGGCGGTTCGTCCCTCTGCAATCACTCGTTCCTGGGGCCAATCTTCTAAGAGTCCTTGTTCTCCGAGTGCTAGATCTGAAACCCCTTGAAAGTAAGCATCGATGGTTTGCTGTTGAGTAATCAGGTTTTGCTGAATCGTTAAATCTCTAGAAATCACATATTGACGCCATGCCACGTAAACCGCCAAAATCGCAATCAAAATCTGACCTAATGCACCAATCAGTTCACCTAATGCCCCGATCGCATCCCAATTAATGATAATATTGCGGCTGCCTGCATCTTTGTTAGAACCACTCAGCATCAGCAACCCAGCAATAGCCGCTAAAATCCCAAAACTGGCAATAATTAAGTTACGCCAAACCGGAGGAATCAGACTCGTCCACACTGTCCCCCAACTTGGCCAGATCATTCGCAGAGAGGCAAACAGAACCACAAAAGCACTGATATACCCAACCCAAATATTATCCAGTGCTAACCCCAGAATCATCACAGCTACTGCCGTTAGGGTGATCACAGAAACCAAGAAGTTACTTGAGGAGGTTTGATCGAGATTCCCGGTCAGGGTGTATGGACCTGCTGATCCCACAACCGCCTGTTCAAATTCTTCACGGGTTATCGAGATTTGATCGGACTCAGAAGAAGCGATCGCAGCATTTGAGGCAGTTGTACCATTCGGACTGGTTGCACTACCATTAGCTTCTGTAGCGTTAGCTTGGGATGAGTTTGGTGGCTCGGTCATGGGTGATTGCAACTGAGGTTTAATGGGCAATATATTTAAGGATGTAGTCCTTCTGTTGATTGTACCGGAGTTCACCTAAAGCTGGCTACACCGATTGCTCCGGGCATTTATGTTAAGCTCGTGACAGAGAGGGTATAAAGCCCCTGATTGGTTTTCTACCTTAAGAGATAGATGAAGGAAAAAGCTTCTGTTCTTTCTGCCAATTTTGTTGATTTATTATTTGTTAATTTATTACTTTTATCAATCCTGGACAGGAGGCTGTAGCATTGTCATCTCGTTTAAGACTATTGCTTCGTTTTTTGAATGCTCGTCTATCTAAGCGAATTTCGCTCTGGATTTTAGCAAGTATTTTTTTAATTGAGTTTATTATTTTAGTTCCATCTGTTTCTCGCCGCAAACAAGAACTTTTACAGCAACTTGCTAGGGTTTCTTCTGGGAAAGTCGCCTGGATTATTGCGACCTATCCCTATCAGTCTGAAGCCGAACTGTTGCAACAATTAATTCATCTCAACCAACTCGATGATCGTATTATTGGAGGAGCGGTTTATAAACGCTCAAGTGGAGAGTTACTCGGAGAGTTTGGTGAAGTTCCACAACTGGCTTTTTCTCCAGCTTTA
Source organism: Cyanobacteria bacterium J06592_8 (assembly GCA_038530755.1). Classification (GTDB taxonomy): domain Bacteria; phylum Cyanobacteriota; class Cyanobacteriia; order Cyanobacteriales; family Microcoleaceae; genus Capilliphycus. The sequence goes on from JBCBCI010000119.1 coordinate 8,087, forward strand.
CAAGGGGAAGATTTGTATCTGAGAACATCTCAAGGCGATCGCTACGATATTGTCTGTGATTATCAGCCACTCAATCAAGATTATTTGGTGGTGATTCGCCATGATGCCGATGAAATCATGCAAGAAGTTCGCTTTTTTATTGTGCGAATTGCGGGATTAGTTTTGATTATTTCTATTTTTGTGGTGATCGGAACGATGATTGTTCTAGAGAAAATGGTGATCACGCCGATTTTAAATCTCAGACAGGATTTAATCAAAGCAGGACAGTCACTCTCACGAAATGAAGCTTCTCCTAAATTTTATTCAATTTCCCGGCAACAAAATGATGAACTGGGAGATGTTATTTCTGCTTTTATGGAAATGTTTGAGCGAATTCATCACACGATTGTAGAACGTCAAAAAGCTGAAGAAGCGTTGAGACTTGAAAAAGAAAAGTCAGAGCAATTGTTGCTCAATGTCTTGCCTCAAACGATAGCCGAACAGCTTAAACAACAACCCGGTTTAATTGCTGAACGATTTGAACAGGCGACTATTTTATTTGCGGATATTACAGATTTTACCGGACTGGCTTCTGAGATGTCTCCAACGGAGTTGGTGAGTTTACTGAATCAGATTTTTTCCAGTTTTGATCGCTTGGCTGAACGACATGGTTTAGAGAAAATTAAGACCATCGGAGATGCTTACATGGTTGTGGGAGGATTACCAATACCAAAACCCGATCATGCAGAAGCGATCGCTCAAATGGCTTTGGATATGCAGCAAGAAATTTATCACTTCAAACGACAAGATAACCAAATCCTCAATATTCGTATCGGAATTAATACAGGTCCGGTTGTCGCGGGAGTGATTGGGTTGAAGAAGTTTTCTTATGATCTCTGGGGAGATGCGGTGAATATTGCTAGCCGCATGGAATCTCACGGAGAAGTGGGGAAAATTCAAGTGAGCGCTAGTACCTATAACTTACTCAAGCATAAGTATATTTTAGAAAAACGAGGTATTGTTCAAGTCAAGGGTCGCGGTGAAATGCTGACCTACTGGCTAAAAAGCCGTAAACCTGTAACGATGAAGTCTTTAGTTTAAAATTGACTTATTTTAAGTCTTGAGAGAATATTAAAATATCTTGAATCTAGAGAGTTCTGTGGAGATGGAACTGAAATCTATTCGGCTTTTCGCGTGTAACGGCTTAAGATTATTCTAACATTTATTAAAAGTAGAAACGGTGTTAATTCAGACTGTTCCAAATATGAAAAACTTGTAAATTAAAATCAGAGCTGAACAAGAGAGCTGTATAGTAGGAGGTTCAAATGAATAAGCTTGTGGGCTTTATCACAGTTGCTTTCGTTGGATTAAGTGCAGGTCTTCCTGCTCACGCAATCAGTGTTACCGGACAAGACATTGTTTGCAATTACAAGTACAAAGTTGGTGATAGTGGCTGGACAAATGGTAGCAGCGGTGGTACCACTCGTCTCAATGCTCGTAGCAGTCGTTCTACAATAATCTCTAACTTAGAAAACGAAGCTGCGGCTTCCGGACAAAGCTTCGAGGTTGAACACTTGGGATGCCAGGATCCTTTTGGTCACAACTAATCTCTAATTTACCAATTTCAGTACAATCCAACATAACCTTAGTGGGGGACTCCTGCTTGAGCCGACTAAGCTCAATAGTCCCCCCTCAACTGATATCTTACATGAAGGTATCTGCGGATTTGCGATTGCGCGCAGCGGTCGGAACCCGGCGAGGTTTCCTTGCCATGGGAATGCCTCCCCTTGAGAGCGCACAGGCGTTCGTTGCCAATCGCATCTCTTCTTCCCTAAAGTTGCAACTCACCCGTTTTTTCTATCTAGTAAAAATTTGACTGATTGTTAGTCAAATCTTGTTAAGTTTAGATCTCTAAAGGCTTGTAGAGATTAGACTCCGACTCAATATTAATAGTGACAAGCCAAAGAACATTGCCGCTCCATTAATCAATATCAACTGGAGTCAGAAACCCGTTACTCGCCAAAGAACTTACGAATAGCTCGTAACTGCTAGTATCCACTGAGTACCCCGATATTTCTTGGCAGATGCGGTCTTGCCACTCCATATAGTCTTGTATATTTTCTAGGTTTTCGTGACCCTCAGAGGTCTTCCAGAGGGCGTATGTGATATCTTCGGGAGTACCTGTAAAGGTCATTGCACCATCAAAAAGTAAGTAGGTACGGGTGTTGTCTGTCATAGTTTCTCTAAGTTGTTGCACTTACTGAAGTAGTAGTAGATATTCTTACCCTAACAGAGTAGAGCATCCTCTCCGTATTCATAAAAATAACTCTACAGCATGACGGTTAGGGCTGAAATGAAAGTTGGTTGTTCCAAAATAGTGCGTACTAACGAAGCATCTGGTTAAATGCTGTTATCTTAGTTTTATTATCTTTTCGATTTCTTCCACCTAAAGCATAAATTTCTTGACTTAAGCTAGTTAAAAACTGCTATAATTGAACGAATGTCAACTAATACTGATCTAAATTTAAAAGATCTAAATTTAAAAATCTTGTGAATTGAGCTCGGATTGCAAATGAAAAAATATTATAGTAGGAGGTTTAAATGAAAAAGCTGATCGGCTTGATGACAATTGCTTTTGTGGGACTCAATGCAGGTCTTTCTGCTCAAGCTATTATCACTGGATATGATATTGTTTGTGGCTATAAGTACAGAGTTGGTGATAGTAACTGGACTAGAGGAAAAGCGGGTGGTACGACTCGCCATGCTGCTCGTAAAAGTCGCGCTACTGCTTTGTCTCTTTTAGAAAATGAAGCTGCGGCTTCCGGACAAAGTTTTGAGTCTCAACATTTAGGCTGTCGCGATCTCTACGGCCATAACTAATCTTATAAAAGGTTAGCATGAACCGACTGAGGAAGATAATCTAAAGCAAACAAAGCTGAACAGTTCTCCTCATTGTGGATATTTTGTCTGAATAAATGTAATTGCAGATTCGCGATCGCAGATCTCTCGATCTAAAGTTGCCACTAACAACTCATCAAGCATTTGCTTAAACTGAGGACCCGGTTTATATCCCATTGCTTTTAAATCTTTACCATTCAGTAACGGTTTAACTTCTCGCCAATGGATTAAATATTGCCAAATTTGGCGTCGAACTAATCGTGGACTCTGAACTGCAATCAGTATTAATATTATCAGTTCGTAGGGTGTCAACAATCGATAAAATTGACTGGGTTGTTGACATTCTGATATTCGGTTTATCACATCAACTTTAGCTGACTCTAGTTGTTGAAGACGTTTGAGACTCTCTAGAGGAAGTTGTAAGGTTTCTGCAACATCGCCTCGATATTCAGGAGCCAGATGAGCAATCAACACTTCCAGTCGGATTTGCCAATGGGTGAGCGTTTTCTCCCCATCAAAACGATTCAAACCCCGATCAACCAATCGAATCTGTCGCCACAATTCTGGATTTAATTCTAAGGTTGGATGAATACACCGTAATGCTTTTAAGTCTCCCAATAATTTTAACGCAGGTTCCCAGTAAGGAGCTTGTAAAATATATTTCAGCTCACTTTTGAGTCGAGTTTCTAGAGCAGGGAAGCGTTGATTAACCAAAGATTTTTGAGATCTCAGGCTTTCATAAACTCCGCTATTAATCGCATATTGAATATAGTTTTTAGTTTGCAACTCTAGCTCAAATCCTAATCGAACTGCAAACCGAACGGCTCGATAAATTCGGGTCGGATCTTCAATAAAACTATTCGCGTGTAAAACTCGAATCTGCCGATTTTGTAAATCATTCACTCCTCCAAAAAAGTCGAGTAATTCACCCTGAGCGGGTTGAGTTAGACGCAACGCTAAAGCATTTATTGTAAAATCTCGTCGATACAAATCCTGACGAATTGAACTCGCTTCGACTTCTGGGTTCGCAGCAGGATAGGGATAAAATTCAGTTCGAGCGGTGGCAATATCAATCCACAATGACTCTAAAATTGGATCGTTATGCCACAATAAAGCCGCTGTTTGAAACTGACCGTGTACCTCTAAACGAGCATTAGAATAGATTTTTTGGAGAGCGGTTGCGAGTTCGACCGCCGCCGGATTTTGAGTATAATTCTGATCGTTGTTTGAAATATTTAAGGATTGATGACAGCCATCAACCACCAAATCAATATCAGTTAAAAAAAGTGTTTTTTGAGGCTCCGACAATAATAAATCTCGAACGCCTCCTCCCACTAAATAAAGTTGCCAACCTCGGTCTTGAGTCAGTTCAGCTAATTGGTTTAAAAGCTTGAGTAAAGGAGGCGATAAACGCTGTTCAAGCTGTTCTTGAATCGAATCAAATCTTGAACCTGAAATATTTTGTTGATTGAATTGCTGTTGAGAACGTTGTTGCTGATGAAGGAGTCGTAAAACATCCGTTCTCGTGACAATTCCCACCAAATTATTGCCCTCTAAAACAGGTAAACGTCCAATATCATACGTCACCATTAAAGATTCAATTTCGGGTAAAGTCGTGTCAGGCTGAATTGTTTTTAACTGCGGAGTCATATATCCTTTAACTGGAGCATGACTAAAGCCATGATGAAGCGCAATATCTAAATCTCGCCGAGAAATAATTCCAACTAGCTGATCTTGTTCATCAACCACAGATAAACCTGAATGACCATAACGCAATAAAATACGATTAGCTTCTGCAATCGTTGTCTCTGGACGAATGGTTCGGACTGGAGAAGACATCAACTCACGAGCAACTGGAGGATGAGGAATTTGTGCTTTAAATGCTGTGACAATTTCAGCTAATTTTTCTTCAGGATAAGTGTCTCGAATTACAACAGCAGCCGCTTGAGCATGACCGCCCCCTCCAAAGGGTTGAAATAATTGACTTAGGTTAGTTTTTTCAATTCGAGACCGCCCGATAATGGTTAAAGATTCTGTAGATTTATTTTCATTTTTCTGTAAATTTCCCAGCAAAAAACCATCACTTTCAGTAATCTCTAAAAGTTGCGAGGCTAAACTCGACAAACCGGGAACATAATCTTCAGTTTCCAGCAAGACCCAAGCCACTTGATAGCCATGAACTTCGACTTGATGTAACTGTTCTAAAGCCAGAGTTAAAAGTACTTTTAACTGAGGTGAAAATCCAGGCTCAATATAGTCTGCAATCACCTGCAAGCTCACACCCTTTTGCATCAACCACGCTAACGCCAGCGCATCTCTAGCTGTTGTTCCCAGATAGGTTAAAGAACCTGTATCGACATGAATTCCTAACGCCATTACCGTTGCTTCGGCTGCGGTTAATTCTCGTTTTCGGGGTTCTGCGCGTTGTAATTTTTCAACCACTAATGTTGTGGTCGCGCCGACAGATTCTATGTGAGTACAAGTCGCAGGAATTGTTAATTCACTATCCGGATGATGATCGAAAACGGTTATTTCAGATAAATTCGGTAAATCAAACCATTCCGATGCTTTTCCCAAACGTTCACGACTTTGAGTATCAACAATGCTCAAAAAACGAATCTGTTCGGGATTAACAGAACGCCGTTCAATTAAGGGAAATTCATCTCGATGTAAGGCTAAAAAATCTCGAACTCCCGGATGACAACCGCCCGTGAGAACAATTTGACTTCCCGGATACAAACGCGACAGCCCAACCGCAGCGCCTAAAGCATCAAAATCAACAGTAGTATGGCATAAAATTAGGTGCATGATCAAATAACGTTAGGCAGGATTCACTTTTATTATAGTAGTCTTTTTCTGGACAATTATAATAAACTTAAAAGCTCGAATTGACAGGATAAAATCTCACAAATTACGTTAAAGTGAGTAACTTTAGATTATAAAATATTAAGTTGACGTTTACATCGCAACTTTAAAATCCGGTTCAGCGTCAAATAAATATATGCTACTAAAGTTAAATCTAATCGCTTGCTCAAATCTTACCTATGATTTCTCGTATTGCTTCCCTACTGATTGTGATGGGTCTGCTCACCAACACCGCTCAAGCCTTTCCTGACACCCAAAACTATTGGGCAAAAGATTGTATAGAATCCCTTCGCACCTCTGGATTTGTTGGCTATCCTGATGGTGAATTTCGACCCGATAACCCAGTCAGTCGGGCTGAATTTGCGACCATGATTGCAACTGTTTTTAAGTCTTTTTCTTTTGAGAAAAATCCTCCTCTCAACTTCACAGATGTTCCAGAGAATTTCTGGGCGACTACTCCCATTAATACCACCAGTAGTTGGCGTATTTTTGTCGGATATCCTGATGGTCGCTTTCGTCCCAATGCTTCTATTACTCGCCTGGAAACCCTGTTAGTTTTGCGTCGGGCGACAGATTTTACCGCCCTAGAAGAACCGAAAACCCTGTTAAGCGACTACTTTCAGGATGCAGATGAGATTCCCGCTTACGCAGAAGAAGCGATCGCAGATGTTGCGGTGGGTCGTCTCATTGTTAATTATCCCAGAGTTAATCAACTCCGCCCTCAAGCTTTCGCCACACGGGGAGAAGTCGCGGCTTTTATCTGTCAAGCCACCCGACGAGGAGAGGTGATTCCTTTAGAATTCATTGCGAAGGGTTCCCAAGACCCGTTTGTCATTCCGCCAGAATTAGGGATTGTTGGAGGCTTTACGCCAGACTCTGAGGGATTGGCTTTAGCCTATCAGCGAGGTCGCTATGGCTATGTTAATACTCAGGGTGAATGGGTGATTCCTCCTCAATTTGAATGGGCGCGAAGCTTTTCAGAGGGTCTGGCTGTGGTGCGAAAAGATCAAAAGATTTTTTGTATTGATGTACAAGGAAATCTGGCGCTTTCTCCTGACTTTGGGGAATGTCAGAGTGACTTTTCCGATGGTGTCAGTCGAGTTCGCCTGAAGAATGGTCAAAATGGGATTATGGATCGTCAAGGTAATCTGTTGTTTGAAACGCCTCATTACATTGATGCTTTCTCAGAAGGACTCGCCAGAATTAAAGTTCGGGAAGATTCCACTCAGGCGGTCATCGGTAATGGTTTTGTCAATAAACAGGGCGAAATGGTGATTGAACCTCGCTTTGAGGATGCAGGTACTTTTTCCCAAGGACGGGCGATGATTCAAGAAAATGGTCAGTGGGGTTTCATCAATCGCACAGGAACGATTGTGGCTGAACCCGAATTTCGGGAAGTTCAAGCTTTCACAGAAGGATTAGCTGCGGTTAAAAAAGGAGATTTATGGGGTTATATTGATTCTGAAGGTGAAATGGTTATTTCTCCTCAATTTGAGATTGTTCAGCCTTTTTCAGAGGGACTTGCTGGAGTCAAAAAAGGCGATCGCTGGTTCTATATTAATACAGAAGGAAATCCCGTTATCGAGGGTGATTTTCGAGTCGTAGACTATGCTAAAGTTCCTGCAATTGAGCCGTTTTCAGAAGGTTTGGCGGTGGTTCGTGTCGGAGAAAAAGCCGGAATTATTAACAAAGCCGGAGAATTTGTGGTACAACCAACATTTGTGAATATTATCGGACCTGTCGTTGATAGTTTGGTCATGGTGAATGTTGGCGGTCGTTGGACAACTGAAGTAGTCGGTACTAATATTCCGCCCAATTTCCCCACCCGCGCAATTGTGACTGGAGGGCGAGTGGGTTATATTCGAGTCCCTGAGTCTTAATACGACTTGAAAAATTCAGATTTGTTGACTTATACTTCAAGTTAAATAAATTCTTATACCACTTCTTTCTAGCCATGCAACTTTTTCCAATTCCCTCCTTTCTAAGACAGGGCTGTTTCATTCTCGACTGAAAATGTTTAGACCTAACCCCCCAACCCCCTTCCCTAAAAGGGAAGGAGGAGTAATTAATAGTTTTAGACATTTAATAATAAAAAAAGCACTCCCCTCTCCTACGAGGAGAGGGGCTGGGGGAGAGGTAAAAACATAATTTGAGTTCGACTTTGAAACGGCTCTGGAGGCTAGGGGGAATCAATTAGATGCAACTTCATCAAGAATTGGTATTAGAACCGCCCGCAGACAAGCGTTAAACTAATTAAACCGTTGTTATCCTAAGTCACACCCCTCAAAACTTTCTTAACCCGTCATAATAGAATTTATGAGCCTTAAAAGATGAAACACATTCTTAAAATTCCCTCATCTTCTAGGAGTTTCCCGGAAGTGAACTATCCAGTCTAGTAATATTTATTAAGATGGGAAATTTTAAAATCCTAGCTCAAACTGTGAGAAGAATTTTCTTGCAAAAATTGTAATTGTTCATCCGTTATTAACTCCCAACTTATATTTTAATATTTAGCGAATTTCTTGATAACTGAGGAATTCTGCTTAGGGAGTAATGAGCGAATATTTGTTGAAGACCTGACAAGGAGTTGATCATGCCGTATAAACCATTCTTTCGCTTTGGTGTTAGTACCCTACTAGCTGCAACAACCGTTCAAGCTTTAGTCTTGAATTTACCCTCTCAGAACAACGGTTCAAATTTTTCACAAGACCACTTGCCTAGATATTCTACCTTAATTGAGGATGAAGTGTCAACTCTTATGGCAGCACGAGAAGCTTCTGATATGCACCCTCCCGAATAAGTTTCTATTTAATCCCATATTATCTATTCTTCAATCCGATAAATACTTATTATCCCTCTTGAACACATCTTGGGGGAATCGTCATTTTTAGGGATGATAACGGATTTTAAATCTGTTACCTTGACACGCGCTCTGCAAATCTTACAATCAGAGTAGGTGAAAACAAAATTCATTATAAAAATCTATGACACAAGCCGTAGAAAAACAAACTTACACACCAACTGAATATCTCGAATTTGAGATCAATTCAGCCGAACGCCATGAATATATTAATGAAGAAATTATTCAAGTGACAGGTGCAACTCCCAATCATAACAAAATTTCATTGAATATTGCTGCTAGTTTAAACTTTGCTTTAAAGCGAAAACCCTATGATGTTTTTGTTACCGATCAACGTCTCTGGATTCCTCAAACAAGAATGTACACCTATCCAGATATTATGGTGATGAATTCACCACTTGAATACGCGGAAGGACGTAGAGATACATTAATAAATCCATTGATGATTGTGGAAGTTTTATCAAAATCAACGGAAGCTTATGATCGAGGAGATAAATTTGCTGCTTATCGAACGTTTTCAAGTTTTCAAGAATATATAGCGATCGCAAATGATTTATGAGAACGAGCCATACATTGAAAGTTTGGGAAATCGAAATGTGTCTTGACTAAT
>JBCBCI010000120.1:0-16898 GCA_038530755.1 Cyanobacteria bacterium J06592_8
AATCACGGCATAAGTATAAGTCATCAAAAGTACCGTGTATATCAGTATTCAGTTGACTATTGCCCCCTAAATCCCCCTGCCCCCGTGACCCCTCCCTCGCGCGTTCCCTAGCGCCCGCAGGTGGCGCGGGGTCGCTCGTCAATAATGGGGGTACCTGGGGGACTTTGATACATGGGAGACGAGGGAAAAATGGTAAACTTCAAGTTCTTGCTCCCCCAATTTTAGGGGCTGGGGCTACAAAGTCCCTCGCCTTTTAGGAGAGGGATTTAGGGAGAGGTCTTCTTAAAAAATCAGCAATTACTTCACAGAAGATACCGCTTTTTTCTTCGATGCGGTTCTCTTCAATGCACCTCCCATACCTACAGCCATCAAACTTCCTAAAATAGTTGCAGGTTCAGGTACAGGCTCAATCTCAGTAGGAAGCTCAGGTGGGCCTTGTACATCATCATTAATGTTGACAAAAGCATTATTATTAAGTCTTTGTTCAAATCTTCTATCAACTAACACAGCATCATCTAGATCAATATTGTCCGTAGAATTAGGAATCCTAGACGAACCCTCAACTAGAAGATTCAAATCGCCAAATGAGAAGATAAGACCACTTGTACTAACTGACTCTGTTACTGTTAAATCTCTCAGTGTTTCACTACCTGGAAAAAAAATGGCATCCTCGAAAAGCCCAACAAATTCAGGTGCATTTGATGTGTTGGATATGGAATCTAGTAGAAAAAATTGACCAAGTTCACGAAATTCTAGATTAGCATTCGATGATCCCCATTGATAACCCACTCCAGTTCTCTGAGCTGCTGCTGGCTCTAACGTCATTCCTAAAAACGCTACACTTGCCAATGCTGTTGCTGCCACAAATTTGATCATTTTCATGTTTGTCTACCTTTTAAGTTCCTGTTCAACCTTAAAAATTCAATTTTTTTCACAACTATCCGGAAAATATCCGCGCAAATTTACAAAAGATTTTACCCAGAAAAAATCAGCTCGTTATTGCACAATTATGTTTCCAGTATAGCTTGAAAAATCATGGAGTGTCATCATCCGTATTTTTCCTGATTAATATTAATAGGATGAGCTTGATAGTTATATGCAGTGTAGAGTTGCACTGATCTGGTTTTCAGAATTAAAATATCTATTGTTAGTAGATGCACCCGGATTTTTATATAACCTCAGAAAAAAGGAATACACCCTGATTAGCAATGAATATATTCCGGATAGGAAAAGAGAGTTAAGCACTGAATCAACAGGGTGATTCAACTTGTATCTGACATCCAACCATTGAACTATTTCTAGTATTCAAGATACGGCGGCTTTTGACGGTGGGAAAAAGTGGGTATTTGTTGTGGAGTCGAGTTTCCTACCTTTTCCCACTTTTTTACTATCGCTGCTTAACTATTAGGGGGTACTACGGTGAAAACTACTGTATCTCAAGTTGCAAGATGAGTCTAAACTCCAGTCAAGATGTCGTGAGTTGAAACTTTAGACAGGATTTTTTCGTCGAATAGTGGTGACCCAATGAAAAATAGTGGGCTGAGTATAACAATCTTAAATCAGTTATCATATCATGTTAAAACAAATCTTGTTCGTGGGTTGGACTTCATCAGTGTTTATTTTGAATCCAGTTATCGCTAACGCTGAAATTTTGCCTCGTTCTTCTGAATCTGAAACAACCATCTCACAGGGAATTTCTAGAGAAAAACAACAACTGATTGAAGAATTTCTAGAACTGACTGGAGGGGAAAGAACATTTCAACAAGTCAGTCAAGCCATGTTGTCTCAAATGGAGCAACAATTCGGAGCGATGTTAAGTTCTGATTTGATTGGAACCGAGCAACTTTCTCCCCAAGAACGTCAGAAAATGGCAACTCAATTAAACCAGGAAATGAGCCGTATTCTTCAGAAATATAACCGAATGTTTCTCGAACGCATTGACTATCAACAGATTGTTGAAGAAGTGTATTATCCCCTCTATGATAAATATTTTACCGAAGACGATTTGCGGGTATTAATTGACTTTTACAAGAGTCCAACGGGACGGAAAACCATTGAAGTTATGCCACAATTATTACAAGAATCAATTCAACGGACAACTGAAGTCATCGGCCCCACTGTTACCCGCATTATGCAAGAGATTATCGCTGAAGAATTACAGCGGATTAATTAAAGCGATCGCCGCCAGTTGAAGAATTTTTCTAACAGGTTTTGTTGCCATTTATTTTGAGCAAATTTTTGCTTTTTCAGGAGGAGTCCGGCTTTACTATTAACCTCAGATAAAGTCGGATAAATGTGAATCCCTGTTAAAGCAGAAACTTTCAACTTGTTTGACATGGCGAGTACAATTTCATGGATTAATTCTCCGGCTGACGGCCCCACTAAATGCGCCCCTAAAATTTCACCATTACCTCGTGTAATAATCTTACCAAATCCTGCTGTTGCGGCTTCAGCTTGAGCGCGATCTACTCCTGAAAAATCCTGTTTTAAGACATAAATATCGTCTTTCCCGTAACGTTCAATGGCTTGCTTTTCTGTTAACCCAACTCGTGCCAGTTCAGGGTCAGTAAAAGTTGCCCAAGGAATTACACGATAGTTGGCTTTACTGACAGGGAAAAATAGCGCATTCGTGAGAACGACAACTGCTTCATATCCGGCTACATGAGTAAATTGATATCCGCCAATGACATCGCCACAAGCATAAATTCGAGGGTTTGTCGTTTGCAGTTTCGCATTAACTTGAATGCCTTTCTTTCCAACCGCAACCCCAGCGGCTTCTAAATTCAAAGATTCCACATTTGGAGTTCGTCCAGCTGCGAGTAAAATTTCATCAGCAATAACCGTATCTTTTCCGGCTTTAATGTGTTTTTTTCCGGCTTTTACTTCCACCTGTTCGGCGCGAGTTTGGGTTAAAATATTAATACCTTCACTCAGCAGTTGATCTTTGACAACTTCAGCGGCTTCTGGGTCTTCTTTGGGTAAAATTTGATCGCTACTATTAATAATCGTTACAGTTGATCCTAAGCGAGAAAGAGCTTGTCCTAATTCACAACCAATGGGTCCGCCACCAATAATAGCTAAAGTTTCTGGATTGTCTTGCAGAGAAAAGACTTTTTCATTGGTGATAAAACCTGCTTCTTTTAAGCCTGGAATAGGGGGAATTGCAGGGCGAGAACCTGTAGAAACGACAAACGCTCTGGCTTTAAGTTGGCGTCCATTCACTTCAAAAGTTTCGCGATCGCTAAATTTTCCATCCCCAAAAATCACCTCAACTCCTAACCCTCGAAACCGTTCCGGTGAGTCGTGAGGTTCAATGGTTTTAATCACACTTTCAACATGACGAGCGGCTTTAGCAAAATCAATTTTTGGGTGTTCGGTATGAATGCCAAAACGAGCGGCATTTTTGACTTCATAGGCGACTCTGGAAGCATGAATTAGAGATTTACTCGGAACACAACCAAACCACAAACAATCTCCACCTAAGCGATCGCGTTCCACCAGTGCCACTTTTGCTTTTAATTGGGCGGCTGCACTCGCTACAACCAACCCACCAGAACCCCCACCAATAATCACGAGATCGTATTCAACTGCCATTTTCTTATCCCCGTTTACTATTTTTATCTGCACTTTATTATTTCATCTCAATAAGCTGAATTCTCTCTGAGAAATGACTGGGTAGGGGTTAAGATTTTTAAAGTCTTGGATTATTGTGCAGGAGAAGCCTCGGATGCTGTTGTTGTTTCCTCCTCAGAACTGGGGAATAATTTTTGTTGAATCCCGGTTGTGACAATGTGAGATAATAATCCTAAAGGACCTGCAAATAGACAGAATGCCAAAGAATGAATCGTCCAAACTCCGGTTTTTTGTCCTTCTAAATAGATATAACGCCCGACGAATAAATCCATCACGAGAAAGTGAATCCATCCGGTTGCGGCTGCCGTTTCATCCCCAAAAAATTTAGCAATGTCGGCTAATTTAGGATTTGATAATGCCTCAGCATTTTCAGGCGTAATACTATTGACAAACAGATACAAATAAACCGCAGCCAGTAAAACAAAGGGAATATAAGACTGCATGACTTTCCGAGTCACTCCCCACTTCGGCAAAATAATCATTAAAGCCCAGAAAGGCAAGACAAATAGATTTGCACCATTAAAGATTTGTTCAACGGAAATATTCATTGCTGGTTTTGTGTTTAGAATAGTTGCACTCTGATTTTATCATTTTTTCTGAATTTTTTTACTTTAATTCTCAACTCAAGTATCACCGTTTAGCGAGATTCACTATCTAGATTCACTATCTAAACGATATTCCCGAAAGTTTTCTTGAGCATTTCCATTAATTCTTAAAACAGCAATGGGTTGATTTTGGGGATTTTTGACAACATAATACCACGTAAAACCTGTGCGATCGTTAATCACTTGCAAAAGTTCAGGCATTCCGGCAAAAGCGGCTTGAATGGCTTGCTCATATTCCTTAGCAACAAATGTCCGCTCAAAGCCATTTTCTTTATTATAATTTCCCCAAGAATCATACCTCCAAATCACGGTTTCATCTTGAGTATCAGGTAAATAAAGTGTGATTTGATTAACGAAGGATAATTTTTTCACACTTTGAATTAGTTCATGTAAAGATAGAGGAACATTATTTCGAGGCGGTGTGGTAATTTGACTGACTTGTTGTATCCATTTATTTTGGAGTTTCTGCATTTGTTGAGCCGAAATATCTTTAAATACTCGACTGCGATGAACTGTGATGCGATTATTCACCAGAGATAGCACTCCAATTAAAGCAGAAAAAACCGAAACTAATCCAACCATATAGAGAAGATAAGTTGTTTTCGGAGCTTCAGGAACAACTTTAGAACTGTCTCCCTCTCGACTGCGTTGTAGAGAACTAATTGCACCGACAATTTCTTGAATTCCCAAGACAAACGTGATCGCGACTCCAAATAAACTTAAAGACACACTCGCCCAAAATACACCCATTAAAACAGCTTCGACTCTGGAACTAAAAATATCCCAATTGAGAATTTCATCAAAAATTCCTAAGACAACTAAAGTGGCACCGATGAGTAATAATGTAATCGTGGTTGCAACGGTGAATGATAGTACCTTAATACGTCGTTTCATTTGTTAATCCTTTGGTGAAAACAGCTCTAAAAGAAAGGTTAAGATTTGACAGATGACTCAAAAATGAATGCTATGTTACCTCGTATAGTGATTTAAGGTCAAAAAACAATGACTGGACACGAACTTTTAGTCCTCGGAGTTCTTCTGTTACCCGGAATGGCATTGTCAATCCTAATTCTCGGAACCTTTGCTGCTGGAGGCTAATTCAGTCTTGGAATAGGGAGGCAGATGTCTCCCTCAGTCCGTTAAATTTACTTGTCAAATTTAACTCTAATTTTTCAACAATATTGCTCTGCGGAAGCTCTCAGGCTCGCTAGATGCTTATCCTATTGTTTGCACCCTAACGATATTTAATTTATATCTTAACCCGTGATTGAGATTCGATCGGCAACAGACTCAGATTTTGAGCAAATTTGGCTGATTTTTTCTGAAGTTGTTAGCTTAGGAGATACCTACGCCTTTTCACCCAATACTTCCAAATCGGAGGCTTACCACATTTGGATGGAAGTTCCTCAAGTCACCTACGTTGCTGTTAAAACGAATCAAATTCTTGGCACTTATTATATTAAACCTAATCAAATTGGACTCGGTTCTCACGTCTGTAATGCAGGGTTTATGGTGGCGACATCCGCACGAGGAGAGGGAATTGGAAGATTAATGGGCGAACATTCTTTAATAGAAGCCCGAAATTTAGGGTTTAAGGCAATGCAGTTTAATTTTGTTGTCAGTACCAACCAATCTGCAATTAAACTTTGGCAACGTTTAGGCTTTAAAATTGTCGGAACATTACCGAATGCGTTTCAACATCAAACATTAGGTTTTGTTGATGTTTATGTGATGTATCAAGAATTAGAGTGAGTCATAAATTAATCGGACGAAAATTTACATTTATCGATCTCTTTGCTGGAATTGGAGGACTGCGAATTCCCTTTGAGGAAGCAGGCGGAGAATGTGTATTTTCCTCAGAATGGGATCAAGCTGCTCAGAAAACATACACCGCTAATTTTGGTGAATGTCCTCAAGGTGATATTACAAAAATTGATCCAAATTCTATCCCAGATCATGATATTTTGCTGGCTGGATTTCCTTGTCAAGCGTTTAGTATTATTGGTAAAATGGAGGGATTCAATGAAGCGAGGGGAACTTTATTTTATAATATTGAACAGATTTTAAAAGCCAAGAAACCTCAAGCTTTTTTACTAGAAAACGTTAAACAGCTTAGAACCCATGACAAAGGCAAAACCTTTAAAATTATAGAAGAACATTTACAACAGCTCGGATATTATACGCATACTCAAGTTTTAAATGCTCTAGATTTTGGCTTGCCGCAGAAACGAGAAAGAACTTATATTGTTGGTTTTTTAGAGAATATTAACTTTACCTTTCCAAAGCCTGTAGAGAGGAGAGCAAATTTATCAGAGATTTTAGAAACTGATGACCAAGTTGAGCCGCGTTTGTTTGCATCTGAATTGATTAAACAGAAAAGACTTGATAAATTAAAAATTAAACCGTTTTATCCTTCTATCTGGCATGAAAACAAATCGGGAAATATTTCCGTTCTGCCCTATTCCTGCGCTCTCCGAAGTGGAGCATCCTATAACTATCTTTTAGTGAATGGAATTCGTCGTCCCTCATCACGAGAACTTCTGCGTTTACAGGGATTTCCAGAAGACTTTAAAATTGTTGTTTCCCACGCTGAAATCAGAAAACAGACAGGTAATAGTGTTCCTATTCCCGTTATTCGGGCGATTTCCCAAGAGATATTAAAAAGCATTAGGCTTTCAGCTTTAATCTCATCTCCGAATCATTAGTTTTAAAAAAATTTAGGTCTTGTAGTTGCGCTTCAGCGCCGCTAAAAATCATGTAGTGCTAAAGCACAATTACGAGTTTTTTCATTAGCCCCTAGTTGCGCTTCAGTGCCGCTAAAAATCATGTAGTGCTAAAGCACAATTACGAGTTTTTGCATTAGCCCCTAGTTGCGCTTCAGTGCCGCCAAAAATCATGTAGTGCTGAACCACAATTACGAGTTTTTTCATTAGCCCCTAGTTGCGCTTCAGCTCCGCCAAAAATCATGTAGTGCTGAACCACAATTACGGTAAAATTATCGGCAGTTTCCACAATACTGAACTATTTTACATGACTGCCACTGCTTCCCCAACTCAAGATGCGAACTTCTGGCCGAATTTACTGCAACAACTCCTCAACCGTGAATCTCTCTCGGTGTCGCAAGCTTCAACGCTGATGCAGGGATGGCTAAATGAAGAAATTCCTCCGGTACTCTCTGGTGCGATTTTGATGGCACTTCAAACCAAGGGAGTATCCGCAGAAGAGTTGGCGGGAATGGCGTCTGTATTGCAGTCTCAGTCAGCATCTTCTTCGACATCTGTACCGACTGTCAACTCTAACTATCGGGTGATTGATACCTGTGGAACCGGAGGAGATGGAGCTTCTACCTTTAATATTTCCACCGCAGTGGCGTTTGTAGCTGCCGCCGCAGGTGTTCCAGTCGCCAAACATGGGAACCGTTCTGCATCGAGTAAGGTGGGTTCAGCCGATGTTTTAGAAGCATTGGGAATTCAGTTGAATGCACCCTTCGAGAAAATTACAGCAGCGTTAACTGAAGTAGGAATTACCTTTTTATTTGCACCCGGTTGGCACCCCGCAATGAAAGCAGTTGTTCCGTTGAGAAAAACCTTAAAAGTACGAACCGTTTTTAATTTATTAGGGCCGTTAGTGAATCCGTTAAAACCCTCTGGTCAGGTGATGGGTGTTTATGATCCGAGTTTACTCGAAACCATCGCCCAAGCGTTAGGAAAACTAGGATTAGAACAAGCGATTGTATTACATGGACGAGAAAAACTAGATGAAGCAGGATTAGGAGATTTAACCGATTTAGCCATATTATCTCAGGGAAAAGTTGAAAATGTGGCGATCGCTCCTCAAGAATTAGGTTTAGATTCAGCAGAATTAACAGCATTAAAAGGCGGAGAAGTTGCCGAAAATTCTGAGATTTTGCAAAATGTTTTACAAGGAAAAGGAACACCCGCTCAACGTGATGTCGTCGCTCTGAATGCGTCTTTAGCGTTGCAGGTGAGTGGTTTTGTTCCGGTTGGAGATCACGCCGCTGGACTGTCTGTCGCTCAAGATATTCTCAGCAGTGGTACGGCTTGGTCAAAGCTTGAGGAATTGGTTAAATTTCTGAAGTCGTAATCGCCGATAATATTATGTTTGGCGATCGTTAGAATTGGGATAAAAATTGTGTTGTGTAGTAAAGATATTATAGTGCCGCATCACAACTACAAACCTAAGAAGTTCTGTCACAAGTATCGTTAGGGGAGATTTCCACTGAGTCTCAGAAAATGAACTACCCCTGATTCGTCACCCGCTACTACGGTTTGACCATCAGGGCTAACAGCACAAGACCAAAATTCATTTTCCCCAAAAAATGTCATGATTAGTTCTCCTGTGGCTAAATCCCACACTTTGAGTGTCTTATCTACTGAACCTGAGACGATTTTAGAGTTGTCTGGGCTAATAGCGATTGTGTGTACAGGGCTGTTATGGTCAAAGAATGTGTTAGTTGGTGTTGTTGTAGCCAAATCCAAAACTTTAATAGTGCTGGAAAGGTCATCCCTCTTTTCCCATCCCAGAACAGGATATGATCCACCAAATACAACCTGGGAACCATCTGAAGTAATCGCAATTGCATTCATGCGGTTCGTATCATTGAAGGTACTAATTATTTTACCTGTGGTTAAATCCGAAACTTTAATCGTGCCATCCCAAGAAGCAGATACTATCTGAGAACCATTTGGGGTAATAGCGACTGCCGTTACAAGGTTATTATGGATATCAATAGTCTGAAGTTGTTTACCTGTTGCTAAATCCCAGATTTGTATATTTTTCCATGCAGATATTACTTTCGAGCCATCTGGTACGATCGCGACTGTATTGGCCTGAGTATTTCGGGTAATTGTGTTAACGGTTGTACCTGTAGTTAAATCCCAGACTTTTAAGATTTTTCCAGAACTAGACACAACTTTAGAAGCATCTGGAGTAATGTCAATTGCCGTGACTGTATTCTGGGTATCGTTATCTTCTAGAAAAATATTAACAGGCTGACCGATAGATAAATCCCAGACTTTCAGCGTGCCACCGAATAAACCGGAGATCGCTTTAGAGGCATCAGGAGTAATAGCAATTGCTTGTACTCGGTGACGATATCCACCAGAGAAAGAAACATCAGGTTGATTATTGTTTGTGTCTAGAGCGATTAAATCCCAAACTTTGATCGTTTTATCCTGTGAACCCGATACAACCTTAGAACCATCTCGAGTCATCGCCACTGCATTCACTTGGTTAGTGTGACCTGTGAGGGTTGTCAGTTCTTGTGCTGTCGCTAAATTCCAAACTTTGATGATGTTTCCTGAAGCGGATACAGCCTTGAAACCATCGGGAGTCATCGCCACTGCATTAATGCGGATCTTGTGCGCCTTGAGGGTGTTAACGACTTGACTGGTAGCAAGATCCCAAATTTTGAGTGTGCCGTCAGCTAAACCCGACAATATTCTAGAACCATCATCTGTAATTGTAATCGCCTCAACCCAATCAGTCTCAGACAGGGTACTAACGACTTTGCCTGTAGCTAAATCCCAAATTTTGATCGTTTTATCCTGTGAACCTGATACAACCTTGGAACCATCTGAGGCGATCGCAACTGTCATTACAAAGTTACTATGTCCTCTAAGAGTGTTAAGTAATTCACCTGTTGGTAAATCCCAAACTTTTACGGTTTTGTCCCTTGAACCTGAAACGGCTTTGGAACCGTCTGGGGTAATGGCAACGGTAGTGACTGGGGAACCATGCCCAGAGAGGATATTAATCGGTTTATAGGTTGTTAAATCCCAAATTCTGAGTGTGTTATCACTTGCAGCGGATATGACTTTGGAACCATCTAAAGCGATCGCCACTGCATTAATCTCGCGACTATGCCCTGAGAACGTTTTAAGTTCTGTCGCTGTCGCTAAATCCCACATTCTGAGTGTATTATCATTTGCACCGGATAAAACTTTGAAACCATCTGAGGTGATTACCACACTATTAACGGAGTCAGTATGTCCTGAAAAAGTCCGAACTAAGACTCCCCCAGGCGGGATTAAATTTGGACAGAGAGGGCGTAACCAAGGAGTATCTTGGTAAAGTTGAGCTTGCTCTAATAGTTTTTGAATTTTATTCAGGTCAGTTAATGCCAATAGCCGCCCCAAAAGTTGACCTGGAAGTTGAGTTGGATCGTTGTTTAATACTGATGCTGACATGGACAGCGCACTTTGAATTAGTTTTAGTGCATTTTCATTCGCATCTGGCTCTGATTCTCTCTCTTCTTGATTAGTCCGCAGATCATAATCATTAATCAATGGCTGTACACCAAACTTGGGGTGTTTCGTCTTTTCAAGCAAAAATTCAAATTCACTGAGTATTTGATAATACTTCTCCAACTTCCCCTGATTTAACAATTTTTCCGGGCGGCTGCTCAGATAAGCACGTTGCTTTGAATAAGGCTGTTTGGCTAAATTTTCAGATATCCCCATCTCCGCTCATTTCTGCTTACAAGTCTCCGTCAATTTCCTCAAAGATTTGGTCGATTCGTTGATTGATTTCATCGAATAACTTCCGCTCGCGCTTTAATTTCTTTTGTCCACTCAAAAAATCTAGAAAACTAGCATGATATATACTGTAGCAGATTTCTGCCTTGATATTCTGCTTTCTTAAATATTCAATCCATTTCTCTAAGACTTCTTCCACTTCGTATTCATCCACTTGAACTATATCAGCAATAAACTCAGCAGCTATTGGTTCTTTAATTTCTACTAAAACGAACAAAGTCATAACCGGAGTCTTATTTTTTTCCTGCTCCATTCCCATTCGTTGCCAATGCTGTGTATAGTATTCTTCTAGACCTTTCGGGAACTTCTGTAAGTCTAAATTATCATAAGATCCGCGAGCAATCTCTGGCAAGATACAGCGGAGATACATAAAATTTTTGTCACTTTTTTCGACAATTTTTTTGACAAAACCTTCATCACTTAAGTTTCTTGTATTAATCCAATTTTTTAGAGAATCTTTATGCTCTGGGTCTGTATTGAGAATTAACCAAACATACTCTTCTAAATCATCTTTATTTGACTGTTCGTACTGACTGGCTCTCAAATCCAGTTCTTCTTTCAAGATCTCTGGAGAAACATATAAACGTTCTGTCTCAGCGGTAAAAGGTCGTCTTGTTAAAAGGAAATAAACACCATCTGGCATTGTTTGGGGTAAATTGAGTAAATTATTAGCTCCTGGTTTTTGTTCTACCTCATCCAAAGCGTCAACAACAATAACCAACTTTTCACCTGGAGATTTTTTTTGACGAACTTTCTCTAATAAACTTGCTAAATTATCTTGTTCAGCATTCCGCAACTGATAACGATTAATTAATTGTTGACGTATACTCTTCAGAAACTGATCGGGTCTATTCTGACTTCTTGATTGAAGATTAAAATAGCAGATGGCAGAGCGATCAACAACATATTTAGCCGCAATAGCACTTTTCCCCATCCCCGGTTCTCCAATCACCGTGAAGTAACCTTTCTTCTGATTATTTACGAAGTTATCAAACTCATCAAATACAAATTTACGACCACAAAAGTTTTTAATTTTGTCTTCAATATCTCTATTAAACTCTTGAGGTAATTTCCGTTTGTATTGATCTATTGTTGCTTGTTGCTCTAAAATTTTCCAGGCTTTCACTAATATACTGCTGGGAATGATAAAACCTGCTTTCACCTGTTCCTGCCCTATCTCTGCTGCCACTGCCATACCAATCACACCGTTTAACTCTTCATCCCAAACGGGCGCACCACTGAAACCTTTTTGTAAGCGATAACCGGGTTCCTTTTCCGCTTCAATCTGTATCCAACCACTCGCATTTTTTCCCAATAAAATTCCCCCAGAATAAACCCCACTTAAATTACTGGGATTGCCTTCAGGAAACCCAAATGTTGTAAAATGATGATGCCAAACATCTTCAGAGGTGACAAGTTCTACCGGGAGAGCATTATTTGGAAGTTGACTCTCCAGTTCAAGGCCAGCAATATCTTCTGGTGTATTCTCAAATTCTTTATCGGGGTTAACGGGTGACCAAAAAACAACCTTTGCCCTCAGTCGCGTTTCTCGTGCAACCAGCGGAAAATCTAAGTGAATAGATTCAGTTGGTATCTGGAGACTGCTACTATCAATACCTAATGCTGAAGCAACTACATGGGCGCAGGTTAGAATGTATTTCTCCGTCACCAGGAAACCTGCACCAACTACCACCTGATTCGATAAGTTTGAGTAGATTCTGACAACAGAGGATTCCAATGCTTTAGTCATGCTTGTGTTTTTACTTCTGTTTCCACTTCAAGGTAATTTCATAATTAACCTCAGCATTTCCTGATGCAACAATGACACCAAGATCACCACTCATTTTTACCCCAAACTTCACCTCAACTTCATCAGCCGGTTCATTCAAATCACGAAGTTTAGTAATAATTGTATTTGCGATTGGCTGGATCTTAGCGATTGCTGCTTCAAAGGTTGTTTGAGTTGCTTGAGTTACCTTTTTTCCGATAGAGGCACGTGGATCTTGACCCGAAGGTTGTTCATCAACTTCAACTAAAATCGATTCACTATTTTCCAGAGAAAATTCAACAATTTTTTTCATTTTTTCAAGATTGAGTTAAAATTCTAGTTCTCTACCCATTGATGTCTGTTGCTTCAGAAAAAGAACTTGCATTCAAACGAGATCGGGTCAGCTTATATTATAGTGTAATTTGACTCTTTTTATTGTTTAAGTCCCGTTAGAAGTCTTAACCTAACCCCCCCCAATTGACTCATTATTCAAATTATTGCTCTAAACTCTCATAGAACTCACATATTGACAAAAAATTCAAGTTATGACTCAACCCTAATCCCTGACCTTTGGGACAATCTACTCAGCAGTTCAGATTAGGGGGATAATTTTGGTAATCTATTGGTAACTTGCCAAACCTATTGACATCCGATTTTACCGGACTATTTACCGTGATTGTTATTCAAGACTCCGATTTTGAAACCGAAGTTTTCAGTGCTGAACAGCCTGTTCTCGCCTACTTCTGGGCGACTTGGTGTGGCCCGTGTAAACTGGTGGCACCTTCTGTCGAAGCAGTGGCTCAAGCCTATAGCGATCGCCTCAAGGTCGTTAAACTGGAAGTGGATAAAAGTCTCAACGCGGCTAAAACCTGCAAGGTTGAAGGCGTACCTGCACTGAGATTTTTTAAAGGTCAGCAAATTCTAGAATCCCACGAGGGAGCGATTACCAAACAAAGTTTAATAGACCTGGTTGAACGAGGCTTGGAGAAGACCGAAAATTCCTAGAACTCAAAATAATTAACGTATTGAGAACGGGTCTAGCACTGGCTAGGGGTTTGAGGACTTCCTCTCAACTGACCCGTTCTGTTTTTTTCTTGATTCTTGATTCTTGATTTCTTGAATAATCAGCGATAGCTTATGCAATTTTCTAACCGTTTACAACCCCTAGAATTTAACGTCTTTGCAGAGATGGATCGCGCCAAAGCAAGGGCATTATCAGCCAAACGAGATATTATTGATTTATCATTAGGTTCATCCGATCTTCCGGTTGCCGATCGCATTTTAGATCGTATTCGAGACTCACTAGCCGATCCGACAACGCACGGCTACGCTCTATTTCATAGTACACTAGCGTTTCGAGAAGCGGTTGCCAATTGGTATACTCGCAAATACGGCATTCAAGTCGATCCAGAAACAGAAGTTCTACAATTAATTGGCTGTCAGGAAGGCACCGCTCATTTACCGCTGGCTATCCTAAATCCTGGTGATTTTGCACTGCTTCAAGATCCCGGTTATCCGTCTCATTTTGGGGGAGTCTACTTAGCAGGTGGTCAAGTTTACACCATGCCAATGTTAGCAGAAAATGGATTTTTACCAATCTTAGAAGACATTCCCGAAGCCATATTGTCTCAAGCGCGGATGATGGTTTTAAGTTATCCTCATAATCCCACAACAGCGATTGCGCCTCTATCTTTTTTTGAGAAAGCGGTTGCATTTTGTCAGCAACATAACCTAGTTCTCGTCCATGATTTCCCCTACGCCGATTTTGTTTTTGGAGATGATTTAGCTCCTTCTATTTTGCAAGCAGATCGAGAGAAAACCGTTTCGATTGAATTTTTCACCTTCTCCAAGTCTTATAATATGGGCGGCTTTCGCATTGCCTACGCGATTGGAAATCGAGACTTAATTCAAGCCTTGCGAAAAGTGAAAGCAGTGATTGATTTTAACCAATATCGAGGGATTCTCAACGGCGCAATTGTTGCCTTAAATGAACCGGAAGACTTTGTTCAATATACCGTTAATAGCTTCAGACAGCGACGAGATGCCTTTGTTGGGGCGATGCAAAAAATCGGTTGGAACGTTCCCACACCAGAGGCGACAATGTATGTTTGGGCGAAATTACCTCAACCTTGGAGTCAAGATTCAGTCGCTTTTTGTACTCAGCTTGTTGAGGAAACAGGCGTTGCAGTTTCTCCTGGAATTGGGTTTGGAAAATCTGGAGAAGGCTATGTTCGTTTTGCTTTGGTTCGTTCACCGGAAGTTCTCATCCAAGCCGTTGAGAGAATGGCTAATTTTTTAGAACGGGCGAAGATATCCACCGTCAGTTAATGAGTATAGGTTCAGTTTGAGAACCTTTCTTAAAAGCAGTAACTTCTATACACGTGAGTTTGATGGAATAGCGATCGCCAATCAGTATAGCTTAGAATTCCCTAATTCAGTGGTCGGTTGGCGAGTCGCTTGATATAGTCAAACTGTCAACTCAAAATACTGTATACTGTAAAGCCCTTCACTCTGTACTGTTTACAGTTCCTTTAAAATTCTCCTCTATTTCCTTTACATAAGGGTGGGTAATGTAAAACTTAGAGAATTGTACTGACTATACAGAAAATGATACGTTAAGATTCAAAGTAGTAAGGTTTATCTTAATTTTTTAATATTGTGCTAGGGTCAGGAGATTCTTTATATGATGACGATAAAGCCTTTATATTTAGCCTTAGCGGGATCATTTGTTTTATCTATTCCCGGTCAAACTGTACAAGCAGCTACTCTTTTTAGTGGAGTGGGAGAGGATGCGATCGCCGCTTTTACAGCGATGGAAACTGCCATTGGCGGTTCAGATAATACCAGTTTGGAACCTCAAGCTGATGGATTTCGCACCATTAACTGGGATGGCGTACTACTAGATGGAACTGACTTTGAGGGGAATACTCAGGTGATTATTCGCGATCAAGTGGTTGCAATTCCTGAAGAACGCTTCCTCTCTCGTGGGGCTTTATTTGATGAAAGTTATGTTGTCAGTGGCGATGGCTTAGAAAGTGTCAATCCTGAAGTCGTTGAACAGTTCCCTGCTTTTAGTCCGAGTAATATTGTTGCTAATTCGGGTGAAACCGAAAATACAATTGAACAAAGCTTTACTCTAGCTGGAACGACAACTCCTGCTGCTACTCGTGGTTTTGGGGCGATTTTTCTAGATGTTGAACGCCCAGAAACCAGTAGTCTTGAATTTTTCAACGGTTCAGTTAGTTTAGGAGAATATTTCGTCGAACCAGGTGAAAGTGGTGAACCCTCTTTTTTAGGGGTTTTATTTGATGAACCTATTGTGACTAATGTAGCTGTCACCCTGGGAAATAATACGATTTTCAACTTCGATATAGAAACGCTTGAGACAACATCAGGTTCTGTTGATAATCCTGAAAATGGTATAGACTTAGTTGCAGCCGATGACTTCGTTTATGCGGAACCTATGTATGTAGCAGCAGCGGAGGAAGAAGTAGAAATTCCTGAACCATCATTCTTAGCTGGCTTACTATTGGTGGGTTTGTTATCTAAACGTTGTCGGAAGAAGTAGTAATATCATCATTCAAATCGTAGTTGTGCTTGAGCATCTGAATCCTATGAGAAAGCGCTTTAGCGCAACTACAGAGAGCGATCGCACTTATTGAAGTGGGTTTCAATACCTGCAAATAGTGAGTCCTGTCCACCATTCCCTACAATGGAAAAAAGACCCAACGTTTACCAAATGTGTTGAGTTTTACATTGTTTTCCCCAACCTACTGTTAATTATAAAGTTTCAGGATCAATATTCAATTCCCGCAATTTAGCTGCTAACTTTTCCTTTTGTTGGCGTTCAATTTCTAGTTGTTGTTCCGTTGTTGATAACTGTTGTTCTGTTGTGGCTAGTTGCTGTTCTGATGTGGCTAGTTGTTGTTCTACAGTTTCTCGTTGTTGTTTTTCAGTTTGAGCTGATTCTTCGGGACTGGGAACTAACTCTCCTTCTGGTGTAAAAAATCTCAATTGCTGTTCATGGATACCCAAAAATAACTGTAACTGTTTACTCCACAACCCTCCTGACTCATTCGCTTCTATCTGTTCATATTCTCCATCAACTAAGTGAAACCCTTGAAACTCCAGGGTATTTGGAGAAAACCAAAAATATTCTGGTGTTCGGAATGTATCTTGATAGATTTTTTTCTTGTCTGTTCGATCACAGTTCTCCCGGATGCAAGCTCCGGGAGCTGCTGTGACTTCGTCAACGTTTGCGGTTGAAGATGGACATTGTGTGGAGAGGGGGCGAAAAACGGCGCAGCGCGTATAATTATATTTATACGTTAAGCT
>JBCBCI010000121.1:0-3350 GCA_038530755.1 Cyanobacteria bacterium J06592_8
TTGGGTTGACCGTTCACCTGATTTAAAATCAGGTGCTTGCGGTCAACTCGATTCCCGAGTTTAAACTAGACAATATCCGTTTGATTAAATAGCAAACAGGGTTTTCTCCAAAAATGTAAGATATGGTCACTTATGCTTACTTACGAGTCTCAACTGACCACCAAGACTTGGACAATCAACGTCATGGTATTTTCGAGTATGCCAATACTCAGAACTTGAGTTCTCTCAAATTTGTTGAAGATGCTACCTCTGGGCGGATTAAATGGCAGTCAAGAGCAGGTCGAATTACAGCCACTGTCTTAGGTTTAGCCGCAGAAATTGAACCCCAGTCAGCCGGAGAAACGAGAGCGTCAACTCCTGACTCTAATCCGAAAATCTCAGAAGCCTGTAGCATTATTTGTTGATGATGCACATAGTTTACAGACGAAAACCTTAGTGGGATTGAAGCGATTAATTGAATTAGTTCATCAAGATGGAAATTTTCTCTCGGTGGTCTTAGCCGGACATCCCAAGCTGAAGAACGACCTGAAGCAACCTGTTCTTGAAGAAATTGGGGGAAGAGTCCGTAGTATTTTTATGTTGGAGGGAATCAAAAACTGCAAGCGAGAGTATGTAGAATGGCTTCCGAAAACTCAAACCCAAGAATTTATGGGTAAAATCTTGCAGGCGGGAATCCCCCTCTCCAGTTAGCTTCTGAAGGTGAGACGAGAAGAATTTTCAAAGGTTATAACCTATTTGCACTTAATGAGAGCATTAAATCTTGTTTGTGAGCAATTTGCAATAATGTGGGCTTATTTGCAGGCGGGATCTGAGCATAAAGCCATTTATATTTGCAGCTAATGTGAGCAAGAAATTGTCTTGTTTGCGAGCATGAGCGTTCTTGTTTGCAAGCAACTACAGCTAGGATTTCTCCCGCTTCCTCAATATATTTATGTGGGCAAAAGTGGGGGATTACTCTTGGGATTTCGTCGAAGATAGTCAGCAAGTCCCCATATATCGTCGTAGTTGACGGGGCTATTTAGATTGATTCGCACTCTGTACGGTTAGCACTTCTGGAAATGGATAACTCTCTAACAATAAACCAACTAATTGTAGTAGTATTTATCTATCCGTTTTCCAGAAAGTATAAGCTGAGTTCCCCAAGCTTAATTCATCTAGTTCCAAATGCGACTCTACAAGTCTCAAAAAAACATGGTGGAATCCACCCATCAAAATATTGCTAACGGTATCAAGCGGCAACTCCTGACTTTAGCAACTGGAGGCAAGTCAATGAGCTTTCTCTCCCTGGATGAACTCGAAGCGTTAATTGATTGGCTGAAATCTAAAACGGCTTGAATGTGTGAAGGATTTCAGTATACCGACTTATCTTCAGTAACGACTAATATCCTTCACAATTTAACCCAAATTGAATTGAGCGATAATTTACTATAACTCTTAGCTAATGATTCTTTGAACACCGCACCTCGAACAAAAGTTTCCTTCTAATCCCTCAGCTTCACAGTTTGTACAACGCCAATAGCTATTCAAATACTTTTGAGTGGGTTGACTGTAAATAGAGGTGAGAAGTGGAACAGTATTCTGCAAAATCTTCACCAGTTCGGGTGTCAACTGAAATCGTTGAGCATTGTGTTCAATACTCTGATAAATATCTCCATTGAAATATCGTTCGGTTGAAGCTTTCCAATCACATAACATCTCAATGATATCAATCAAATTCATGTCTAATACGCCTCGTTCAAAAAACTCTGGATGATGGCGATTATTTTGATAGTGATGTTTTAATGCCTCTTGTAGCATTTCCTGACGACACTGTTCATATTCTGGACTCCCATAACTCATCGTTGCTAATTGTTCAGTAAAGTTCTCAAACATTTCCAGTTCTGGAGAATGCAATTTAGAACGGTCGTGAGTAAACATTCGCCGTGTAATTTCATGTTGCATTGTCGCCAACAACTGCATCACTCGTTCAATATGCTTTAACGTTTCCCAATTGGTTGCTTTTTGTTTTTCTGTTAACATTTTCGTTCATTAATCTACAATTTTTGACAATTTAAACCCAACTCTCTAATCCTAATAACTTCCGACCTAAATCCGAAAGTTCAATCTTATTAATGTCAAATCTATCCGAATATTGAGGCAACAATTTCTCCAGAGTAGACGATTCATATTCCGCATAAAAGGGATTAATATCCACTGCGGGAAACATTCTCATATATTGATGTAATCGCATTTGTGAATTATGATTGGGAAGTGCCGAATGTAGTTGACCCCAAGAAAAAATCATCAGATCTCCCTCACGAAGCGGAATCGGCTGCATATACTCTAAAATTGGATCGTCTAACATCGGACGACCACTGACCCGTTCTTTCCCCGCAATTGGAGTCGGTGTATTCTCCACACACCACTGTTCTAAAAATCGATGACTTCCCGGTAACGTCAGATGACAACCTGTATTAATATCCTGATTCGCTAACGCCACAAACCCTTGATAACCCGGAATTAAATCTTGTTTAATATCTTCGACTAACAACCAGGGATTATGATCCCAATGTTTAGTAATTTCCAGTCGCCAATCTTCCCGATTTTGTAGTTTAAATGAACCATCTGGCTGCGGAAAAGATAACTCACAGGTTCCTCGATAAATTCCCCATAAATCCACATTTACCTGTAAATGGGTTTGATTCCACAAGGTTGAATAGACCTGATAAATGGTTTCATGGGTACGATTATTAAAGGCTTGTTGATGAAAAGCGGGGTCGGAAACAAGAAATTTTCCATTCATCGCCCAGTTACAATCTTCCCATGTCCAGGGCTGTTCCCAATTGATTTTGGCTTGACGAGTGGGGCGAGGTTGTGTGTTAATTTCTTCTAGAATAGCTTGACGCGATCGCAAACATTCTTCTGGGTTCAAAACATGAACAACAACTAAACCAAATTCCTGCATTGTTTCTACAATTTGAGAGGATTGTTCAGGTTTAAAAGCTAATGCAAAGCCATCTTCAGCGATGGGATATCGAGGAAAAATCTTTGCCCATTGTTCCAGAGTGCGTTGATGAGTTTCGCTTTTTCTATTCTCTCTCCAAGCCCGTCGAATCGTCAGTAATAACCAGTTTTCATCTAGGTTAAGGGAGGGAAATAACTGTTGGGCTTCGGCGAGAAAATCTGCTTTTGTCGGTTCGATTCCCTGATGATGAAATGAGAGGATTTGTTCTGAAACCCAGGTATTCGCTTGATTAATTAATTCAGATTGAGTCGAAATCATCTTTAACCTCTCAGTAAACTTGTCTTGGTTATAGATTAAGTGATAAGAAATTCATTTAGGGTCATAAAGTTCAGCAATAATCTTCAGT
>JBCBCI010000121.1:3448-16682 GCA_038530755.1 Cyanobacteria bacterium J06592_8
AATCCTTAACTGATATTCAAATGCAAATTCTCAAACAAGCTTTAACAGGCAAAAAGCTTAAAGATATTCAGGTAAACGGCTATTCGGAAACAACCGTACAGCGAATCTTTTGTCCGAAACTTTGGCAACTTCTTTCTAAGACTCTTAAGCAAAAAGTGACAATAAAAACTCTACGGCTGATTTTAGAAAAACAACTTAAAAATACAGCAATTTCTACTCAGATTTATCCAGAAAAGCTCAATCCAGCAACTCAACAGGTTTTACATAATCTCCCGGCTACAACCTGTACTCAATTTATTGGTCGCACTCCTGAACTTACCCGCTTACTCGAACTGCTTTCATCTTCCCATGCGGCTCATTTAATTAGTGTGGATGGAATTGGAGGTGTCGGTAAAACAACGTTAGTTTTAGAAGCTTGTTATCGATGTTTACGCGCCAGCCAAAATCAGTCAAAGAGTTCGGTAACTCCTGAATTTGATGCGATTATTTTCACCTCTGCTAAAGAATTACGTTTAACCTCAATGGGTTTACTCAATAGTCTTTATCCTCATCGAACATTAACGGATATTTTTCGGCAAATTAGTCGAGTCATTCCGGAATTGTCTTTAGCTGGAATGAGTTTTACCGAACAACTTGAATCTATTCAAGATACACTGGCTCAATATCGAACTTTATTAGTGATTGATAATCTTGAAACCGTTACAGAACCGGAGGAAATATTGGCTTTTTTATATGAATTACCTCTAACAGTTAAAACGATTATTACCACCAGAGAACAAATTATTTTTGTTCCAGTTCGCCTCACAGCTTTATCAGAAGTTGATGGATTAGCTCTTATTCAACATGAAGCTCAAGAAAAAGGAGTTCAACTGGAATTATGTGATCGCCTACAACTCTACCAAAAAACGGGCGGTATTCCGGTTGCAATTCATTATGCAATGGGTCAACTAGCGAGTGGCTATTCAATAGCAGAAGTTCTCCAGCAACTTCAGCAATCAACCGGAGATGTGGCGCAATTTTGTTTTGCTCATTCTGTTCAACCGTTACGAGGAAAACCGGCTCATTTTGTATTAATGGCTTTGACGTTTTTTCCAGCTTCTGCTTTACCCTCTGCCTTAGTTTCCGTAGCGATTCCTAATGCTAATCAAGATAGAATTCAACAGGCATTTTCTCGATTACGGGGTTTGTCTCTGGTTCAAAAACAAGCCTCTCGTTATAGTTTGTTACCTTTAACTCGTGAGTATGCTTTAGCTGAATTAAATGCAAATTTAAACTTTGAAAAAGAAGCTCGACACCATTGGTTAAATTGGTATTTGCAGTTTTCCGCCACTCACCGTCAAACGGATATTGATGAATGGAGTGGACATGGATTTGAGGAATTAACCTCAGAATGGGAGAATTTACAAGCGGTGATGGAATGGTGTATTACTCAGAATTATTATACTAAAGCCTTACAACTTTGGCAGAATCTAGAAACCTACACCCAGTTTCGAGGACGTAATATTAGTCGTTTAGAATATTGGAGCGATCGCTTAGTTTGGACAACGGCTTTGATGCAGATGGCTCAACAGCGTGGTGATTGGTTAGTCTTGACTCAAATTAGTTTAGATCGGGCTTGGACTTTATGTGCAATTGCTAAACCGCCGTTACTTTTAGAAGCGGAGAAACTTTTACAACAAACTTGGGATTTACGACATCATCAAGAGGTTTTATTTCAAGCTAAATTAGCACGTTCTCTGGGAATTAACTATTGTTTACAATCTCGGTTTGAAGATGCCGAACTCTGGTTCAATCAAGCGGATGAACTTTTAAAGAAATTCCCTCAATTTGAGAACTTAGAATATAAGCGTTTGGCGGCTCGGTTACTCTGCGATTTCGGACGAATTCTTGTTCAAGGGGGAGATTATGAGCAAGCTAAACAGAAATATACCCAGTCTCTAGAGTTAGCGTATCAACTAAACTGGGTGCGACAAATTTCAATTGTGCAGTGTTGTTTGGCGGATATTGCTATTTCTCAAGGTCAATTAGACGAGGCTCAATTACTGTTGAAAGATGGATTATACTTAGCTGAAGTAAATTGCGATCGCACTCATCTTGCTTATTTTCAGCGCACTCTTGCTAAACTTGCACAAGCACGAGGAGATACCTCAGAAGCGTTACACTGGGGAAAATTAGCCCTGGAAACCTTTGACGCATTGGGTATGGAGTTAGAGGCTCAATCTACCCAGAATTTACTTGATACTTTTAGTTGAATTGATACAAACCTATGGACTGACTTTTTAGAGAACTTATACAAAAGGTGTTAATCCGGCTTTCCTCGAATGCTTTTTCTGGGTTTGTAGTGCCGCCGTCTTCAGAATCATCTTCTCAACTCAGTCTCAGTGAAATTCAAGAAACTTGTGATCGCGTGATGGCTAACTTTCCGGTGTGACGATGTGTTGAATATTTAATCTAATTTGACTGTATTTGTGCATAAGCTCACAACCTCAAAAAATATGTGTTGACGACTGAGGGAGTTGTTCTTTTGACAATAGCTCTCAATCGTAACCACTGGAGGTAATTTTTTCATGGTGTTTCTATCGGAGTATACAGTTTTAGGTGATTCTGGGGCGAACCAACTACTGGGAACTATTGAACAAGATGAGATTTTTGGCTTAGAAGGAGCAGACAGAATTTGGGCTTCTGAATCTATTGATTCTCTATACGGGAACGTCGGTGCAGACTCAATCTATGGTCATCAAGATGAGGACATCATTTACGGCGGATTAGACTCGGATCTTTTATTCGGGGGTCAGGGAAATGATGTGATTTATGGGGATGAAGACGAAGATACAATCTATGGAGACAGAGGAGCGGATACCCTAATTGGTGGAGCCGAAGCAGATGTCTTCGTGATTGGGAGTGGAACGGGAGGAAATGACTTCTCCGATGCCGATTTTATCATTGACTTCACAGGTGTCGAAGATTCATTTGAACTCATTGGCAACCTGGAATTTGAAGATCTGGCTTTGACTACAACATCCGACAATGATGCTGCCATAGAAATCGAAGCAACAGGTGAAGTTTTGGCTGTGTTGCGGGGTGTTGATGTCGATACCTTGAGTCGCGCTAACTTTTTACCGATTGTTCCTGAAATTAATGACGATGAGCCGCTTGAATCTCCCATAGATGTAGATATTAACGAGCTATTTCCACCCGGAACAATACCCGACCCTATTCCTAACCCGAATCCAATTTCATCACCAATTACTCCTACACCTAACCTGCAACCGAATCCAGGGAACAATCCACCCGATGACGGTGGAGCAACCGCAGACGACGACTTCGTGATTGATATGTCAGAAGTTCCAGGGTTTGATCTTCTAGACGAACCTTTAGAAGTAGAGCCAGGAGTATTCTTCTTGGGAACTGGTCTAAGTCCTGAAGAACTCAGATTGGTTTCACCTTTCAATCTTGAAGCAGCCGATACAACTAATGCTGATCAACTTTGGTCTGGAGGGGGTTTGGGCTTAGATTTGACTGGAGATGGTGTCATAGTTGGCGTTTGGGATGGAGGTAGTGTACGAAGTACCCATCAAGAATTTGACAACCGGGTAACGCCTGGTGAAACTGAACGCCCCCCACTAGACAACCATGCAACCCATGTTGCTGGAACTATTGGTGCCGCTGGCGTGAATCCAGAAGCACGAGGAATAGCCAATCAAGTTGAGATTGTCAGCTTTGATTTCGTCAACGACCAGGTAGAGATTGACAATAATGCAGGTCAGTTTCCTTTATCTAATCACTCCTATGGGAGTCGGACAGGATGGAGCTTTGGTCTTGATTGGAGTAGTATTGGCATCTTTGGCTCAGTAGCGACCTGGATGGGAGATCGCAGCCTATCATCAATTGAGAGTCAATTATTTGGAGTGTATGATTCTGATACTCAAGCACTGGATCAAACGCTAGCTACTGAGTCTAATCTTTTAAGTGTCTGGGCTGCTGGCAATGATCGGGATGAGAAATTTGTAAATCTTCAGGGAGACAACTCTTACGTTACCTATTTATCGGCTCACCCAAATGGGCCAGGATGGTATCAGATTTCTAATAATGTGTTATCTGCTCCACCCAGTGATGGGGACGGAGGGACAGGTTTTGATAGTCTCTCATTAGGTGGTGGTCAAACTGCAAAGAATACTCTGGTTGTCGGAGCAATTCAGGACATTACAGCAGATCCCTATGATGCAAGTGATGTTCGTATTTCTGATTTCTCTTCTTTTGGGCCAACAGATGATGGACGAATTAAACCGGATGTTGTAGGAAATGGATTTGATGTTCTATCGGCATGGAGCAGTTCTAATGACGCTTACGAAAGCATACGTGGTACTTCAATGGCTGCTCCCAACGTAACGGGAACCGCAGCCTTACTGTATGAACATTACAACAATCTGTTCGGTGAATTTCCCAACAGTGCCACAGGTAAAGCCTTGCTGATCCATACGGCTAATGATGCCGGAAACCCAGGGCCGGATTACATTTTTGGTTGGGGTGTGGTCGATGGAGCGCAAGCTGCTAACTTCCTTACAAACGTAGCTGATGGTGAAACTGAAAATCTACAATTTCAGGAAACCTACTCCGGTAGCGAACGAACCTTTGAGGTGTTTGTCGAGGAGGGTGATAACCTGAAAGCGACTATTGTTTGGACTGATCCCGTAGGTACACCTCAGAGTGGAGAATTGGATGACCGAACCTCTGTCCTGGTCAATGACTTAGACCTCTGGATTACGGATGAAAACGGCACAATTTACAATCCCTGGACACTTGACCCAGAGAACCCCAGTGCGAATGCCCAGCAAGATGAACGCAATATTGTAGACAACGTAGAGCAAGTTCTCTTTGAAGTCCCTGCTGCTGGAACCTATACCGTTCATGTCGGTCATCGCGGAACTCAACCACCCTCGACCGAACAACCCTTTTCACTCTTGGTCAGCACTGATGCTTCAGCAATTCCAGAGCCACCCGTAGATCCACCGATCGATCCACCACAACCGCCAGTAACTCCGCCAAATCCACCCAGCCCAGGAACTCCTATCACTGACCCGGTAACCGGAGTAACCACATTTGAGGATCTTGACGGTGCATCCAAAGTTGTTGTCAGCCCTGATGATCGGCACATTTATGTCGCTGGCTCGTCCTCGATCAGCATTTTCAGTTGGGATGCGGCGACCGATCAAGCGACGTTGGTTGGGACTCAAGATTTGAGTGAAACTGATCTCTCCATAATTACAGACATTGAGATTGATCCTGTTAATGGTGATCAACTCTACGTGAATGATGGTATCGGACTTGATGGAGGAATCGCAGTTTATGACCGGGATAGCAACACGGGCGAGCTTTCTCTAGTGGAAGTTGAAGCAACTTCCGGAACTGGTTCTGGGATTCTAGTGTCGCCTGATGGTCAGAATCTTTATCGCGCCGCCTTCCTGGAAATCGAAATTTTTGATATCGACTCAACTACTGGGGAACTAACCGAGTCTGGACAACTCAGCGGAGGCCTCACCTCTGGCCCCAACATCTCCGAATTTATTGCTAGCCCAAACGGTGGAGCTATTTATGCTACAGAAGCAACATTCAATGACCAGGTCGTCAAAACCTTCAGTCGCGATCCTGAAACCGGAGATTTGAGCGGTGGAAGATTTGGGATATCACTTCGGGATGATGGAGACCTGTTTGGTGCATCTCTCATCGGGGGATTAGCAGTTACACCGGATGGAGACTATTTGTTTGTGCCTGTTTTTGGTTTCTCCACTGAAATAGCAATCTTTGAACTGGGAGAGGGTCGTTTAGATTCTCCTGCTGACTTCTCCTTTGCAGATCGCACAGATATTGAAGTGAGTCCGGATGGAGAGTTTGTTTACGTTCACGGCTTTGATGAGCTGGTAGAGCTGAATTGGGATGAGTCCACTGAACAGTTATCCTTCTCCGAGGAAGTCCCGCTCACAATCACAGGAATTGCAGATATTGCCGTCAGTCCCAGTGGGGATGTGTTTGCGGTAGGTGATTCTTCTCTGGCTATTATTCCCCGCGATTAACTCTAACATTTTGAACTAACTCGATTTCCTCGGACTTCCGGTTCAGGCTCAGGTCAACCTCCGGAGTAGTTCGAGGAGAAAATTTATGGGAGCGCTTTCTAGAATTTAATATAGACCAATCAAAAGCCTAAGCCAAGAAATAGAGAGATTTAAACTCAGAGCGATCACATGAATTCTGCAAAAAATATTCAAGCCGATTGCATAAGTGAGGATGCCTCAAAAATATGTCAGTTCAGAAATAATTCAGACGGCAAATTGCCGAGAATAAGATGTTCAACCCAACAGACGACAGCATCCTATCACAGTCTTTTGAAAATCATTCCAGTGGACTTACACCTGCTCTTGCGCCGACAGATTTAGCTGGAAATACTTTAGCAACTGCATCAGATCTGGGTATCGTTGAAACACCTCAAATCTTGCAGGATTTTGTCGGAACTAACGATCTCGATGATTACTATCGTTTTCAGTTAATTGCACCCACAAATCTACAAGTTTTACTGCATGGTCTAGAAGGCGATGCTGACTTAAGACTAATTCAAGACGTAAATAATAATGGTGAGGTTGAATATGATGAAATTTTAGGAAGCTCCTTCTATGGCGGGAGTAATCCTGAAGAAGTCAGTCAAATCCTAGTAGCAGGTTCCTATTACGTTCATGTCGATTCTTATTTTAGTGAAACTGACTACGATTTATTGATTAACCCTACACCTGTTCCCATTCAACCCGATTTAGCTGGCAACTCATTAGAAACAGCTTATCACATAGAATCTGTTGATACGGCTCCTATAGTTTCCGATTCAATTCATGCAACTGATTTAGAGGATTATTATCGCTTCGACTTAACCGGAACTCATCAAGTCACCTCCCTACTTTATGGGTTGAGTTCTAATCTCAATGCCGATCTGATTCAAGATATCAATAATAATAATATTGTCGATCCTGGAGAAACTCTGATTACCGCAGACAACTTTGGAATCATACCCGAAGAATTCACAGAACTCCTTACAACCGGAACCTATTACCTGCGAGTCTATTCAGAAGCAGTGAACACCAGCGATTACAGCCTGAATTTATCTTCTACACCTGTTCTCGATCTAGCCGGAAATTCCTTAGAAACTGCCCAGGATTTAATCGGACTTCATGGCTTGCAAACCGCTAGTGATTTCATCAGCGTCGATGATTCAGAAGATTACTATCGATTCAATCTACCCGAACCCAGCGAATTTAGTCTCGCTTTATTAGGATTGGATGCGGATGCAGAAGTTGAATTAATTCAAGATATTAATGTTAATGGAATCGTCGATCCCGGAGCAGTAATTGCAGGTTCCTATAACGTCGCAAATTTACCCGAATCTATTCAAATACCAAACTTGCCAGGAGGCACTTACTACGTTCGAGTGGCTCAATTTTCCGGTAACACTGAATATACCCTCAATTTGCTACCCGATGTCTACAGTTTTGAATGGGGTTACGGAGGTGTCGATGCCGCGAGTGCCGTTGCTCGTGGATTAGGATTACCCGCAGCATTTGCAGAGGTTCCTCCAGTAGGTAAAACAGCTTGGGGTGTAGAATGGGTGAATGCTCCTGAAGTTTGGGCGCAGGGCTACACTGGTGAAAACATTACCGTTGCTGTCGTTGATACGGGAGTCGATTATACTCATCCCGATTTAGCGGGTAATATTTGGATTAACCCTGGAGAAATTGCTGATAATAATATCGATGATGATGGTAACGGTTATACTGACGATATTCGGGGCTGGAACTTCTTTAACTTCAACAACGACCCCATAGATGCCAGCAATCACGGTACCCACGTCGCCGGAACGATTGCCGCCCTCAATAATGATTCGGCGGTGACTGGAATTGCTCCCAATGCGACCATTATGCCCGTGCAAGTTTTGGGTGCTGGAGGTGGTAGCTCTGAAAGTGTAGCCAATGGGGTTCGCTATGCGGTTGATAATGGTGCAGATGTGATTAACCTAAGTTTGGGTTCAACGTTACCGGATGAAATCGTGGAAGCGGCAGTTCAATACGCCCATGAACAAGGTATTGTAGTGGTGATGGCTGCCGGAAATGAGGCTAATTCGGAACCCGGTTTTCCTGCCCGTTATGCCAGTCAGTTTGGCATTGCAGTAGGGGCAATTGAAATCACAAATGGTTTAGCAGAGTTCTCCAATGAGTCAGGAACGTTACTTGATTATGTCGTCGCCCCTGGTGTTGAGGTTTACTCTACTACTCCGGGTAATCAACACGCATTCTTGAACGGAACATCAATGGCAACACCCCACGTTGCTGGAATTGCTGCCTTGATGTTGAGTGCTAACCCGAATTTAACGCCAACTCAAGTTGAGGAAATTTTGGTACAAACCGCAGACCCATACCGAGTGATTGGCTAGACAAATTAGGTTAAGATTATGTCTTGACTTATATGCAAAGTGTTTTTTGATAGGTTATCCTTCTCTAAATAAGAGAGGGATTTTACTATTTAACCTGGGGTGATTATGAAGCCAATTAGATTCTATAATCAACTACGATTGCAATTAACGACAGTCTTTAAGTTTTTCGCCAAACCCCGATTTCATCGACGTTCTACTTGGATTGCCATTTTACTGTTTATTTTCTCCTTAAGCTTTTCACCGATTATTGCTCGTTCTCAGTCTCATTCTGATATTGTTTCCTTAAATTCCGATCCGGAAGTTGCTCAAGTTTCCGAGTCAAATCTCATCGAACAAGCCAAATTTTTCTACGCTCAACAACAGTTTGAACAAGCTGCCGTTGCGTGGCAACAAGCCGTCATTTTCTTCACCGAACAAAGAGATCCGCTTAATCAAGCGATTGCTCTTAGTAACCTCTGTCTGACCTATCAACAACTCGGACGTTGGAATGATGCTACTCAAGTTATTAATCAGAGTCTTAATCTCTTAAACAAACTCAAAGAAAATCGAGAAACGGCTCAAGTTCTCGCCCAAACACTTGATATTCAAGGAAGTCTGGAACTGGCTAAAGGTAACCCTCAAGCGGCCTTAGATGCTTGGAAAAGGGCTTTTGAAATCTATCAAGATCGGGGCAATTTAACTAATATTACTCAAAATCAAATTAATCAGGCTCAAGCGTTGCAAATTCTAGGACGATATAACCGAGCCGTAGATATTTTAGAACAAACCGCCAACTATTTATCCAGTCAACCCGAATCAGCCGAAAAAGCGATCGCCTTTGTCAGTTTAGGAGATGTTTTTCGAGTGATTGGAAACCCTGATGAATTTCAAACTAATTTAGAGAACAGTAGTATTCAAGTCAATGAAAATCCTAATTTATCTCAATTTTTTTTAAAAAAAGGTCTAGAAATTGCTGAAAAATTTAACTTACCCGAAGTTCAAGCAGCGGCATTGATTAGTTTAGGAAATCTTTTCCGAAGTCAGATTCCTGTCCACGATCTAAACTCACCCAAAGAAGTCCAAATATTTGACGAATATCAACAAGCACAGCAATCTTATCAACAAGCTGTTGACATTCAAGGTTTACCAATCTCTACTCAGATTCAAGCTCAATTAAATGAATTCAACCTGTCAGTTATTGCTCAAGACTTTACTAATATCGAGAACTTGCAAATATCCATTCAACAAAACCTTCAGCAAGTTCCTCTAACTCAAACGAGAATTTATAATAAGCTAAATTTAGTCCAGAGTTTAATGTGTTGGGCTGAATCCAGAACTAATCCCGCTCGCAGACCAGAATTCTCGCCTCTACTCCAAAGTTGTTTTCCGACCGAGCCATCCACTAAAAAGTCAGAAAAAAAGCAGTTAATTTCTACTTCTTGGGAACCAATCTTCAGCCTAACCCAAGAAGCAATTCAAGATGCTCAACAACTTCAAAGCATTCATGCTGAAGCTTATGCCTTCGGTTACTTGGCGGCAATCTATCAACAAAATCAAGACTTTATCCAAGCTGAAAAATATACTCGTCAAGCTTTAGAACTCGAATCAATTTCCTCCTATGAAACGGGTGAGATTACTTATTTATTACAATGGCAATTGGGACGCTTACAAAAAGCCCAACAAAAAGAACAACAGAAAGACCAAACTAAGATTAACCCAACAATCGCTTATCAGGTTGCTTTTCAAACTTTAAACTCTCTGCGCCGAGACTTGTTGGAAATTAGTTCTGATGTTCGGTATTCATTTCGAGATAGCATCGAACCACTCTATCGAGAATACGTTGATTTACTCTTGAAAACTGAAGATCCAAATGAAAGTCCAGATCATGATAATCTTAAACAAGCTCGAACCGTAATTGAAGCGCTACAACTCGCAGAAATTAATGACTTCTTTCAAGATGCTTGTACCGAAGCAAGACCCCAGGAAATTGATACTGTTGTAGATAGGATAACCTCTCCCACAACCGTTATTTA
Source organism: Cyanobacteria bacterium J06592_8 (assembly GCA_038530755.1). Lineage (GTDB taxonomy): Bacteria > Cyanobacteriota > Cyanobacteriia > Cyanobacteriales > Microcoleaceae > Capilliphycus. The sequence goes on from JBCBCI010000121.1 coordinate 13,928, forward strand.
TCCGATTATTTTAGAAGATCGGATTGAAGTGATTCTTAAACTTCCAGGTAAAGATAATTTTTATCATTATAGAAAGCGTGTTAAGCAAGAAGATGTCGAGAAAACGATCAATGAAGGATTGTCAGCTTACTTGTCTTCTAACCCAACTTTAAAAGAAGATGCCAAAGAAGAAGCTAAAGTTAGACGCGAGCAGGCTAACAAAACCTTTATCGATGACTCCTCTAGAGTTTATGACTGGTTAATTCGTCCCGCAGAAGAAGAACAAAAGTTATCCAAAGAGACAACTCTGGTCTTTGTACTGGACGGAGTATTACGAAAAATTCCGATGGCAGCCTTGTATGATTCTAAACAGCAGAAATATTTAATTGAAAAATATGCGATCGCTGTAGCTCCCGGTTTACAACTTCTCAGTCCAGAACCCTTTTCAGAAATTAGTTTAAACGCCTTACTTGCAGGTGTGGGAAAAGAACAGATCATCAATGGACAAAAATTTACACCTTTAGAGCAAGTTAAACAGGAATTAAACGATTTGCAAACACTAATTCCCCTTGAGAATCAGGCTTTACTCAATGAAAACTTCAGCATTGCTAACCTCAAAAACCAGCTTGAACAAACTGACTTAACCGTTGTTCATATTGCGACTCATGGTAAATTTAGTTCAAATCTGGATGAAAGTTTTATTGTTGCTTGGAACGAGTTACTCACAGTTCGGGAGATCGATCGCATTTTAAGAGAGCAACGTTCACAGACATCAATTCCTATTGAACTGCTGACCCTTAGTGCTTGTGAAACCGCCGAAGGAGATGACCGAGCCGTACTGGGAATTGCAGGAGTTGCAGTACGGGCTGGAGCGCGTAGTACATTCGCTTCTCTGTGGAGAGTTAACGATCGCTCTACCGCAGAGTTTATGAGATTGCTTTACAAAGAACTACTCACAGCCAATGAAACAGGAACCGTTAATAAAGCTAAAGCACTACAAAAGGTTCAGCTTGACTTTTTGAAGAATTATCCAGATACAGATTGGAATCAGCCCTACTATTGGGCATCTTTTGTCCTGATCGGGAACTGGTTATAACTTGAATTTATCTAGACGAGTGCTTTTAGGACATTAATATTGATGAGAAATTCAAACTACAGTTCTACTTTTGAAATGAGCTAAAAATTTAATTTTATGAATAGAAATGTGGGGTACAATATTGCGTAGTTTCAACTTCGATGGTTTAGGAGCCGGATGAAGTATTGTTCAATCTAATATTCTAAGCAGGCAGTTCTTCGATATATGCGATCGCTTAATCTGACCCAACTTTATTTAACTGATAGGAGAAATCAAAATGGCAGAAATTCTAGGGACTTCAGGCAATGATGAGTTATTTGGCATTGCTGAGAGTGACTCTCTGTTTGGTTTAGAGGGAAATGATACGATTCAAGGCTTAGGAGGGAATGATACGATTTTTGGAAATCAAGGTCTAGATTTTCTTATTGGTAATTCAGGAAATGATCTCGTGTTTGGAGGTAAAGGAAACGACAATCTTATGGAATTGGGTGGCGACGATCAGCTTTTTGGGAATTTAGGTGAGGATACTATTTCAGGAGGAGAAGGAAATGATACTATTTATGGAGGTCAGGGAGGGGATATTGTTATTGGTTTATCAGGAAATGATTTTGTTTCTGGAGATAAAGGCATTGATGCTCTTATCGGTGTCGATTTCACTACTCTTGATCTGGGTTTTGGAGAAATTGATACCCTTGCTGGAGGTGAAGGAAGAGATACTTTTTTCTTAGTAAGCACTCAAGCTATATCTTTCTATGTTGGTCTAGGTAATTCAGATTTTGCCTTGTTTACAGATTTTAATCCGGCTGAAGACTTTATTGTTGTTAGTCCAACTGACGCGATAACATTTACTGATTTCGATTTTGGTGAGTTTGGAATAGGAGTTGGTATTTTTAGCCAAGAAAATGATTTAATCGCTTTTATTCAAGGTGTAAATGCTAGTCAACTTGGTTTTGATGTAAATGTATTCAGAAGACAAATAAGTTTCTGACGTTATTTTTAGCTTTTAAAATAATTAAAGGGAGTAAAAAATATTTATGAAATTTATATTATTCGCATTTTTTTCCACCATAGGTTCAATGAGTGCTATTTTGCTTTCCTGGGATTTTCCCATTCAGGCTCAGGTCGTTCCCGATCGCACTTTGGGTTCAGAAAACTCAGTGGTTGTTCCTATGTTGAACTGACAGGTGCTGGAAGTGGTTTGTTTGCTTCAGTTGAAACCTCAGCAAGAGCAAATAGCGGGACTTTAACGATTGACACTCAAAATCTGCGAATTCAGGATGGTGCAGATGTATCAACTTCGACTCTTGGAAATGGAAATGGAGGAGATTTAACTGTCACTGCCACTGATATTGAGTTAAAGGGTACTGGAAGTGTCTTAGGAGCATCCGTTGAACCAGGCGCAACAGGCAATGGTGGTACTTTAATTGTTGATACTCGAAATCTGCGGGTTCAAGATGGGGCGCAGGTATCAGCAGCAACTTTTGGTAATGGAGATGGGGGCAATTTAACCGTTACTGCCACCAATGTAGAACTAATTGGTACTTCTACAGGTTTAGCAGCTTCAGCTCTTTCTAGCTCTACAGGTCAAGGAGGTACGCTCACTGTTAATGCTGAAAACTTGACAGTTCGTGATGGAGCAACTATTGATGTTCGTTCTGAAGGAATAGAAGCCGCAGGTGATTTGATTATCAATGCTCCGAC
>JBCBCI010000122.1:0-16557 GCA_038530755.1 Cyanobacteria bacterium J06592_8
TAACATCATATTAATTGCTCTCCTTAAAGTGTCGAATAAATGAATAACTATTGATTACATTTACTATGATGCAACAGCAATCTATTAGGTAAAAGGGAGAGAACCGTACAGTAATAGATAACTTTCCTCACCTTTGAAACTAATAACTCAAAACTTTTCTAGATAACCGAACAGATAATTAGGGCAAACTAGAATCATAGACTTCTACTGAACAAAACTATGCCCCGAATTAATGATTGCTACATCTGCCGTTACTATGCTTGGGATTTCCCGGCTCGTCTGTGCTGTTCATCCAACTGGGCCGAACGATGAAACCTGCGATGACTATGAACACGACCCCAAAACAGAAACAATACTTTATAAAGACTTTCTCGGAGTGGGTGAATCTGTTGAAATAGAAGATACCATTAATAATCCCTGGCATCCTGACCCCGAACAAAATTGGTCGCCGCCAGGGACTAGATATGTTAACGGGGATGTGGTGTTTGAGGAAGATTGAGCCGGAAATTATAGTTGCATTACATTATTCAGTCTGTTTCACTGATTTTAGCTGCATTAGCATAATAAGGAATAACTGCATCATTTCTCGGAAAGTTTTTATAGATAAAATGAATTATAAATGGAACAGACACAGCAATCAGAAAAATTCTCTGGCTTAATAAACCTTGGGTATAATCTTGATAACTTTCAATTGTGATAAACGCATTCCTTTCATTTTCTGTTAGTGAAATAAAATTGATAAAGCTAAAAAAAACGACTAGAGTATTATAACAAAAGTGACAAATAATAGAGGAAATTAAATTGTGAGTCTTAATGTATAAAATTGATAAAATCAACCCGCCAATAAATAAAGAGATAATATCATATCTAAAATGAACAAGGGCAAAGAATAAAGATGAGGCTATAATAGCTGTTTTTATTCCCCATTTCATTACCCATCTCTGCAAAGCTAGTCCACGAAAGAAAAATTCCTCCATTAATGGAGCTAAGAGTATAGCTGAAACTGCCCATAATAGCATTTCTAACAGATTTGTATAACTTCTATCATTAATGAAATTTTCTACATATCTTGGAAAGATAAATGATAATTGATATAATGTTAAAGAATTTAAGCCTCTATTCAAAGCAAAGTCCATAATGGTAATAACCAAGATTGACTTTAAATTAATAGATTTATCCTGCCCAATAATTTTATTTAAATCTAATTTTGACTCTTTAATTTTCACAATAAACACAATAAAATAAACGATTTCTGAAATGATATAAAGATAATTTTCTATCAGTATAGATTCCCAGTCGTCGAGCGAGATGAATATTAAAGATATACTATAGATTAATAAATGGCTCGTAATCCATAACAAGAATATTTCGGGAATATTAACTCTGTAAAAAGGGGTATTCTCTGAGTTTTCTGGTTGAACAGCACTTGTGTCTCTCTTAGAAGGAATAAATAATAAAATTGGAAAAATTAACAAACTTAATATTCCTAACCATCCCCACTTAGAAGAATATCCTTTACTTTTTAGATAGAGAAAACATCCTTTAACAAAAATCACATACCCGACCAAAAGTAAAATTAATATTAATAAAGGCAAAACGAAACTAATAACAGAATCAGAGCTATCTGATAAATCAGGATATGTTTCTATTAGAGAACCATAAATTCCTAAAGGAATTAGCTTGAAGCCAGCTCCTAGCAAGATTTTATCAAGCGCCTTTTCTTTCAAACTTTTCATATATCCTCAAAAGCAGAGTACATGGGATTGAAATCGTTCCCGGTGAAGAACAGCAGGCTAAAACCTGTCTACAGCAGTTATGTACATTAACTAATTATTTGACATCGGTAACAGAACTATGGTCAATTCAATAAAATACCTAAAATTGAATCATCAGTCAATATAGCGATCGCTTTTAAAGACGCTGCTTGCTCCGTCCTATACGCTGAGGAAACCGTTGACTCGCGGGCGGTGCGCTTTTCCATCCTCCTTGATGACTCCATTGCGAATGAATAGAAAAAACAAAAGTCATCTTTGGAATTTCATAATCCGCCAAATGAGATGAATTTAAAGATAAAAAAACTGGCGAATTTAAACTAATCATTAAATAAGCTGAGAAGATCATTTCCCACCCTTCGGGTTCGCCACTTTGACGGGACAGAAACTGACACCCTTTGGGTGCGGCAGTCGCTACAACCGAGGGAACCTCGGCAACGCGCTGCACTTACCGCCAAGTGGACTCACCACTTTTCTATATCTTGAAAATCAGTCAAGCGATAATCAGTCCAACCCAGTTCTTGTTTACATTGTCGAAATCCATATTCTACTAAATAAACTACTTTCACCATATAGGCTATCCGCTGTTGACCAAGGCAAATTCGATAGAAAATGATGCAGTGACTGCGATGAGTTAATTCCTACTATTTTAGCAATTTCCGGCTAGCTATTCAATCTGTTAATATTCTTATTCTACTCCTCGGAGAGTGACAGAAGAGGGATATCTCCTCTTTGCACCAACTACATCTAGTCCTTTAATCTCGTCAATTGTTAAAATTTAGAGAGTTGATATTACCTCATCAGACGAAAGTGAAGTAATCTTCTTCTAGGTTGGGGAATGGAGTGCCTTGAATCATGGCAACTAATTCTTCTTGTTCTCCATTAATCCAGTAAAGGGAAGCACCAAAAGGTAAGCCGTCGGGTTGATCTCCTAAGCGATAATCCTGACGATTTCCATGCAACTGAATCGTATCATTTTCGGCATCAAAATCGACGATGAGAGCATAATCAGCCAAACCGGGATTAGTCGTATTGTCATTGTAATAGAATTGGAGATCATCACCTAAAACGAAGGTATCAGCACCTTCTCCGCCTTGGAGAGTATCAATTTCCCCAACTCCTGGATTGTTGGTTTCGGGATTTACCCCAGTGACAATATCTTCTCCATTATCTCCCCAAAGTTGATCGTTGCCGCGATCGCCAATCAGAGTATCATTATCTTTACCGCCATGTAGGGTATCATCTCCTTCACCGCCTTCAAGCAAGTCATCGCCTTGGTTTCCATTCAACCAGTCGTTTCCTGCGTCGCCAGAGAGATGATCTTGTGCTTCAAGTCCAAAGATGACATCATTTCCTCCATCTCCATTGAGGATGTCACTGTCCTCTGTTCCCATTAGTTCATCATCGCGATCGCTACCTTCTATGGTTTGACCTGTGATCTTTGGGGGTTCAGGTCGTGTTTCACGAGTGAGTGTAACGGTTGGTTCAGTTTCAGGAGTGAGTGTAACGGTTGGTTCAGTTTCAGTATCGTTACCTTCACTACCATCAATAAAATCATTATCACCATTATTATCACCATTATTATTACCATTACCTTCAGGGATAATTCCAGCAGGTCTAACTGTCACAGTGACAATATTATTATCAACATTGCCGTTACTATCTTGAATCGCATAGAAGATAATGTCTTCTCCTGTAAAACCATCATTGGGAATGTAAGTCAGGGTATTATCTGGATTAATAACTACTTCCGCATTATCAGAGCCAAAAATATCGATAATTTCTTGACTATCTTCATCTACTTCTGTATTTTGTGCAGCAATAAGATCGACAATTTCAATTGCGTCGTTATCTGGATCACTGTCATTGGCTAAAACATCTATTGTGACGGGCGTAGCAATATCGGTAGTTACGAAATCAGGTTCGGCAATAGGGCGACTATTGCTAAAGTCAGGACGAGTGGTAGGATCGATTTCTTCAGTGCTTTCAATTTGTGCGGTAAGTTCTTCTCCTGTATTATTATCAACAATTTCTTCAACATTTTCCTCTTCTGTTCCTAATTCTACGAGATCTTCTACTGTGCCCTCTGGGTCATCGCTTTGGGCTACTTGCTGTACTTGGACGATTTCTATTGATTTTTCGCGATCGCCCATCGTGTCATCGCCAGCAATGTTATCAATGCGTTCGTTACTTTCAGTAATGATTTCTGCTGCACCATCAACCGTATTGTCTGCTAATTCCGGCGCAAGTTCGTTGATAATTTCTTCTACTTGAGTTGAGTCACTCAAATCTAAATTTTCAGAGTTAGCGATTTCATTTGAGAGTGCTTCAATAATTTCGGTTTCGTCAACTCCCGTTACCGCCTCTATTTGGACGAGAGTATTTTGCACCTGAACCTGTTTTGCATAGACTTCTAGCCAGTTGGGGTCGTCATCAGCTGCTGCTTGTAAAGCATCAAAGTTGAGCAGATCCACATCTTCTGGTAGTCCTAATGCGGTTTTAACTGCATCTTGAGCTACTGCGGGATCGGTACCTTCGGCAAGCAGACGGGAGATGGTTGCTAAAGGATTGGTGACTAGATGTTGGAATCCGCCAGCTAATTCGGGAGATTCTGTACTATCGACAAATACTTTTCCAGGTTCGACAAAAGGATCGAGGAGATCGGTGCCATCATCAAAGACAGGAGAGAAGAGTTCTCCGCGATCAAATTCTCCGTTGCCATTACTATCTACAAACGACCATCGATCTACAGGGGGACTTTCAAGCACTACTTGTCCTAGTTCGTCTAATTCTAAGACACCGTTTTCATTATTATCTTCTCCTGGATCTAAGATCCCGTTATTGTTGTCGTCTTCTCCTGCTTCTAAAACTCCATTCTCGTTAAGGTCGAAAGGAGAAATTGCAACTTCAGTACCATCGGGATTGAGAGGAGAAGCGATCAAGAAGGGTTCATTCTCATCTTGTACACCGTTGCCATTATTATCAATAAAATCAATTTCTAAGTTGTTATCACCGCTAGGATTGACAACTGAGAAGGGTTCGTCAGGATCGAATGCACCGTTAGCGTTACTATCTACAAAAACAAAATCTGGGGATTCTCCTTCGATGACAACGCGCACGTCTAACAGACCGTTTTCATTAGTGTCAAAGGGAGTAATATCTAGATCGTCTGCGCCTGTTTCATCTACTAAAGAAGAAGGTTCGTCGCTATCTTGTATCCCATTATCGTTAACATCAATAAAGCCATAGCGACCGATAATTTGTTGTCTTTGTTCGGCTTCAGAAAGGAAAGTTGTTTTACCTAAGATGCTGTCAATATTGAGGTTTTTCTCCACAATGGTTGCAGTCAGTTCAGAAACGGCATTTTCATTAAGATTGGTATTGGGATCTTCGGCAATCGCAACGGTTAAAGCCTCGTTAATAATAACAGTTACGGTATCAGGGTCGGTAAGATCGGGGGCTTCCCCATTGTTAGCGCGGGTTACAATTGCTTGAAGAATAGCACTAGCAATTTCTGCTTCATTGACCGTAGAAGAAACCTCATTATCATCTAATGTTCCATTGTCGTTAATATCGAAAAAGCGATTTCCGTTATCAGCTTGGACTGCTTCTAAATCCCCATCGTCGAACTGTTGGTTATCGTTATTATCTAGGTAAATTAAACCATCTTGAGTCAGAATATTATTGCCATTGATGGTTTGCTCTGTAAAAGCTGTTGCAGCGATAGTTGGGGTCGCTAAAATAATCAGATTTTGCAGTTGAGATTGTAAACCCAAGACCGATAGATCGGCAGTTTCGGGGTCGCTATTATATAAATCGCTATTCTCAGGTAAACCGAAAACATCAATGGCTTCTGCTTGTGCTGCTTCAAGATCGGGTTCAGCAATTTCCACAGCCAAGCTAGTTAAAGGCGTGGCAACGGCTGCATCAGGAGTGGTAATAATCGGTGCAGTTTGCGGTAAGGAAGTGGAGATATCGATGCCGTTAACAATAACCACTCTACCTTCTTCGGGATCGATAATACCATTACTATTGATATCGAAGGGAGAGAAGGGAATATCGAGATCGTAGCTACCATCGGCATTACTAAAAGTAACGGGTTCGTTGGGGTCTTGAATACCATTGAAGTTGGCATCAAAGAAGACCGTACCGCCAGAAATTACCCCATCTATGGCACTACTAAAACTATTTCCTTTGCCTCCAATACTAAACTCAGCTAGGGGGAAAGTGGCAATGCGTTGCTCGAATACCGTTCTCCTAAACAAGCTAACTTCTGCACCTAAAAAGGCGTTAACGATACCGTTTAATTGGAATAATTCAAAAGGTGTAGAAATACGCTCTGCAATCTCCGAAGCCCGCAGTCTGCCATCATCCGTGCCGTTTATTTCCCCACCATCAATCAGATCCAGACCGATAATTCCTTCTAAACCTCCTTTGAGAAAGCCCGAAACAACTAAAAGATCTACACCCAATCCGGCGGCAATAGTGGCGGTAGCAACCAACTCATCGATATCTTCCCCTGTACCGTCTGGATTTTCGCGATCGCTGACAAAGAAACCATCGAGGACTCTAAAGGATTCTAAGGGGTCGAAATTATTAGCAGACCATTGATTGAAACCAAAGGTATCGAAGCCAAAAGCGAGATCCAAAGCGACATTAAAATCCCCTTCTAACAAAGCGCTAATGGGGCCAAAAATGGGAAACCTTTGTTCTACGTCGAATCCAACTTCTAAAGCAGGAAGATCGTAAGTAAAGAGGGCGACATCTTTACCCAAAAGCAAGTCGATCGCGCTTAAGGGATTGTTAATTAAAGGAATATCGAAATTACCGTTATTAAGTATCCGATTGGTATTTGCTTTCTGGGTATTTCTGCTACCACCATCGGGAGCATCATCGAGTTGTTGCTCTAAAGTGGGTGCAGAATCGGTTTGATCTGCTTCAACGCCCGTCGGATCGGCATCAGGATCGCTAGGGTCAAAGCCTCCCAACTCGAAAGAACCAACATCAATGAGGATGCCTTCATCCCCCGCAATCGATTCATTGAGAGCATCTGACAGAGCGAACAGTTCGGTAATTTGGTTGAAAGCAGCCTGAAAGTTAGCGTTGGGAGTATTTCCCGTCAATTCCGCAATACCGAGTGCGAGTTCGATGACGCTAATTTCACCGTCACCATTGTCATCCAAACCATCCGCAATGCTCAGATCGTTGAGGATTTCCGTATCGGTGTTGAGAAAATCAACGATAGGGCGAAACGGATCGATGATGCTATTAATATTACCAATTACGGGGCGAGCAAAGTCGGAGAGAAAACTGCCTAAATCGAGTTGCACGTCATTAAACGCGATCGTCGGTGCAAATTCGCCAATAGCTTCTCCATCTTCAAATGTAAACGAGCCGAATTCCCCTGCCAAATCGAAATTAATACTGGGAAAAGCAGTATCCGCTTGGATGCTAGTAACGGCATTTAAACCGAGATTAGCAGTTGCCGAAGCACTGGGATCGAAGAGGTCAGATAAGTCGTCGAAAGAAGCATTGCTGAGTTCTGTGCTGGTCAGGCGATCGCCATCTAAATCTTCTTCATTATCTGCATTTTCGGTATTATCTGCATTTTCGGTATTATTTGAGTTGTTGGTATTATTTGAGTTGTTGGTATTATTTGAATTTTCGCCATTATCTAGATCTTCATCATCATCTGAATCTTCAACATTATCTAGATCGTTGAGTCCTAAAGTAAAATCAGCACTGACAGCCGTGGGGCTTTCTTCATCATTGACTAGATCGAGTTGCAAAAAGCCTAGATTACCCGTTGCTTGGAAATCATCACTCAAACCCAGATCGACTCCTGCGGTAAAGTTAGTTTTTTCTGTATCAATAAAGAAACCGAATTCTTGGTTAATGCCAAATCCCAAATTAAATTCGTAATCAAAATTGAGTTCTACACTACCATCAACATCAATTCCCAATCCTGGCAAACCTAAATCCGCATCCAGATCGATATTGGCTAGGCTAAATTCTTTGCCAAGTGTAATATCAAAAGTGGCTACTACTTCTGTGAGAGTTGCACTTGTTTCTACATCAACATCGAGAATCTCCTCGAGAGTTTCTTCAACTAACCCGCTAAGTTTCTCTACATCTAATACTCCTCCCGTCTGCACCCGATTAATTAAGGTATTTTGGAAACTACCAATTAGATCGGGTGCGAGAGTTTCTAAAGAACCAACAAAGGGTAATTCAATGGCGCGAAACTGAGCGTCAATCGAATCTTGAATCGAATTGAGAGCATTATTTAAACCCCCTGCCGTCTCGATATTATCGAAACTGAGTTCGTTAATAGCGATGGGAAGAGGTTGTACTAACAAGCCATCATAAACGGGATCGTCACTCTCAATAACGTGAGCGATGTTTTGAAATTCCGTTTCTTCTACTTCATTATCTATCGCAGCAGTAACGGTAACTTCTTGAGGAGTCGCAAAGTTATCGGGAATAAAAGTTATGGGTGCAATGGCTTCGAGATCATCGCTAATGCCAAAACTAATATTGACATCTGCTGTGGGTTGGGTTGCTAAGGCAATGGTGTAGGTTTGCCCTAGTTCTCCTTCGGTTACTGTAAAATTATTTCCATTGCTAATAATAATCCCAGGAACATCATTTTCGGTAATATTGGCAGTCACTTCATTGATCGTAATTCCCTGATAAGCAGCATCGTCACTGGTTGCAGTATGGAAAATAACCGAAGTGCGGTCTTCTGTAGTTATATCGTCATCAACAGAAACCACCGTAACATTTTGCCTGATGTTGAAGTTTTCAGGAGTAAAAGTAATGGGGTTAATACTCTCTACCTGAGTGGTATCGGTAGCAAAATTAATAGTGACATCGCTAGTAGGTTGACTGGTTAACTCGATCGTATAGTTATCCGTCGTTTGTCCTTCTATGAGGTTAGTCGAACCTTGAGATTCGATAATTTGCACCCCGACTACATTACCCGCATCATCCCTACCACTGTCTTCAATCGTTAGTTCTGCTGAAGTTTCCCCTAATTCGTATCCTTCTCCTTCATTTAGGGTAAAAGCAACGTTTTCATTGACTTCTTCATTATTGTCATCAATGGGTCTAACTTCAATTCTGGCAGTAGTCGTACCTTCTGGTAAAGAGAAACTATCGCCGATCAGATCTCGCGACCTATTATTAGCAACCAAGGCTAAATTGTAGTCTTCACTTCGTGTAGCATCTCCACCGATAGTAAAGTTAAAGATGGCATCCTCATCATCATTCTCATTGCCATTACTGAGTAAGGGATTGGAGAAATTAAGCTGGAAAACACCAGGGTTAGAGTTCTCTTCAGTCGCATTATCTCCCGCAACAACATTAATTGTCGGGGGACTGTCATTATCAACAATATTTGCAGTTATAGTATTTCCGCCACCACCATACTCTTCACTCTCGTTAAGAATAATTTCTACTGTCTCATTTCCTTCAGCTACCCCATCGTCAAAATCGGGAATACCCCCTGTAATACCCGTGGCATCTACTTGAACCACAACTCGTTCTTCACCAGAAATATCTAGGAAAAAATTATCCTCTTCATCTCTTACGATAGGTTCATCGTCAGCATTGAGAAACCTGTAATCTGTATCTAGTTCTGCTGTTCCCCCAGTAATGCTAAAACTTAACTGACGACCTTCAGGAGCATTGGGGTCTAAATTAAAAATAAACTGACCGTTACTCTCCCCTTCTACTGCATCTGTCCCATCGAGGCTAATATCTGGTTCGTCGTCCACAATAGCCAATTCCGCAGCAATAGAATCACCGAGATTGTAAAGTGGGGAATCATCTAAGGTGACAATAATATTTTCATTGGGATCAAAAATGCGATCGTCAATAACTTCAGCATTAATAGAACCTGTGGCATCTCCTGCGGGAATTGTAACGCTTAGGGGAATACTTACATCAGCATCAGCGATCTCTTCTTCATCATTGCGATCGGGATCGTTTATGGCAGTTCCTGTAATGGTATAGTTAACAACTAAATCTACTGGTAAAGCTCTGTCTAGAGATAGATTAAAAGAACCATTTGCATCGGGATTGGATTCGGATAAATTATCGACCGGTGCGATATTAATTGTGGGCAGAATAAAATTGCTGATGTCACCAAAGACGCGACCATTATCTAGGTTATTTCCGGTAGCAACATTGGTATTAGCCTGAGAAACGGAAGCATCACCCCTGACAAAAATGTCATTACCTCTTGCTTGACCGTTATTCGCACCAGTTCCTCCAGTGGTTGAGTTCCCAGAAAAATTGCTGTTAAGAAGTATTAAGTCAGCTTCATTTTGGATAAAGATAGCACCACCGAGTCCAGCACCACCGCCACCGAGAACAGCCGAACCTCTACTTCCATTTGGTGGGACATCAACACCATCACCGCCATCACCGCCAAATTCTCCGCCATCACCGCCGTCACCTCCTAATGCGGTTCTTCTTCTTCTTCTTCTATTGGGATTCGATCCCGCACCGCCTCCAGCACCGCCTCCAGCACCGAAACCACCATCACCACCATCACCACCAAAACCACCTCTGCCTTCTTGCAATCCACCAGATTCGCCTCCGCCTCCGCCTCCGCCAGCACCTCCGCCATTGCCGAAGCTACCATCCTGACCGTTAGTACCACTACGACCACTCTCACCATTTCTTCTTCCACGAGCACCACCATTACCACCATCAGCACGAGTTGTGTCAGCAAAAGCAGTACCATTTACATTGGCAATTCCCCCACTCCCTCCATTTTCACCCGTTCTCTCAGCACTACCGCCTCTAGCTCCAGGGCCACTATTGCCACCAACAGCACTATTGTCAGTAAAATCAACGTTATTCGCAATTACCGTACCGTTGTTAATAAATAAAGCACCACCAGCACCTAAGCCACCGCCTCCGCCAGCAGTTCCAACACGACCCCTGACACGACCACCTGTTAAGGAAAGATCGGATAAGATTATTTGGCTAGTGTCGGTTTCTCCATTAATCGCCAGAATCTGATGTTGGTTCGAGCCATCAATTACAGCACCATTACCTCGGATCTCTACATCCTCACTAATAATTGGCAAGCTATCGGTTAAATTAATAGTTAAACCTGCATCTACTTGGATGATGTCTCTTGTCCCGCCATTATTATTGTTTTCCGAATCTAGAATGGCTTGTCGTAAAGAACCAGCGCCACTATCTCTGTTGTTAGTAACTGTAAAAGTTTGTAGAACAGAATTAAAAGCATACATTGCCTCTACTTGAAACGCGAGAGGTGCTTCGATAAATCCAGTCGTCGCTTCTAATACCCAGTCTCCCCCCAGATCGCTACTACCCGTCAAATCCTCGGAGGCAGCAATATCTGCTGCGGTAATCTCTCCCAAGCGATTAATAAAAGCTTGTCCTTGTTCGCCTTCTGCGACATTACAACCATATAAAAGAATATCACCATTTTCACTTAGGGCTTTTCCCCACTGTTGCAATTGGTTTTCATAGCTCTCAATATTACCATTATCTAGGCTGCTATTCCCCAACTGTAAAACGGCTGAATCTCCGTGAGAAAGAATTTGTACGCTATCTAAATTGTCGTAGTTAGCTAATACTTCAGTAATTTGCTCGACACCATTGCGGTGGGAATCCAAGACAACTACTTTTGTTTCTGGTTCGACGCTGTTAACTAGAGATTGGTAGTCAGCAATATTGCTATCAACAAAAATGACGGAAGAGGGAGCGTTCATTATCATCCTATCTGTAGTCCTATTTTCAAGAATTGCTATAAGAGGGTTATACGATGTCCGGTTGAATAATTATTGAATAATTATAAATAACGATAGAGGAGTCAGGAGATCCCCCCCTAATCTCCTTGAAAAGCTCAGAGCCGTTTCATTCTAACAAAATCAAAAGCTTAGACCACCTTTTATTGGCGTTGAGCCGAGATACGTGTAAAATCATGCCACATCTTTGTCTAACCCTTTCCTTTATTGCATTTTAGGCTCTATAGGAATAACCATCGCCGTCTCCAGAGGTTGAGGAAGATGATCAAAATCCACTACATAATCCCCATAACGAAAGAGAAAGGAGTCGAAGGAATCATCATATTTCCGAAGACTGTAGGTAATACGGTAACACCGATGCAGGCAGCGACTCGGCAATGGGATTACGAAACCAGACAGCTTAAATTTGATTTGATTGGCCGTGCAGTCATCAATATAAGTTTCTGGTTTGCAACGCCTGTTAGCTCTAATCTGTTAGCTGGTCTGCAAGGGGAGTTAAGTATTATTATTGTTTCTCTCAGTGCCACCGTGACTGGAGTAGTGCCAACTGGGACAAGCTTGGCTAAAACAGTCGGTGGGTTGCCTTGGCCTGCTGTTATTAACACCCTCTCAGTAAGCCTTCTTGGCCCAGGTCTGGGGGCTGGTGCTTCGATCATTACCGGAAGTCAGGATGTCACGCTAAAGGCCTCTCTTACATCGCTTTCTGTCATAAATCTGGCAACAAATACGGCGGTTATGAAAGTAGGTGAACCCGCTACGTTGAAGGTAACGCTCTACTATCCGTATGCGGGGGGAGGTCCAGTAATTATTCTTAATAATAATGGAACCACCATTACCACCTTTGAATTTGACACAGTTTCTAGGTGTAAACTTTTTTTGACCACAAGTCAATGATTTCACTTTTTCTCGGATTATTAGATCAGTATTTCTACTTAGGCAACAAGACCTTTTTGCCTGTCACCTATCATACTACAAAATGAAGTGCGGAATGTGGGTTTAATTACCAATAACTGTAAGTGGGACAGTTTCTAGCAAAAAAACTCTTAGCGACCAAAATTTCCCTTTTGCTAAACAGACACCTAAATAATCTTTTTGTTGAGGAGAAAAAGCACAGGAACTACAGATAAATATCGTGTGTTTGCTCATTTACAGTTACAGTTTGATATTTTACTATTTGAGGATAAGAGAGTGCCTGTCAAGAAAGATGAAGAAAAAAGTCAAGAAGGTTTTAGCCGATCAAGGATATCGATGGAAGCGATCTCAACAGATTAGCCCGGCTTTTTGAGTTTAGTAGCAAATCCTAACCCACCAATGGCGAGAAGACCAAGAATAGTTCCAGGTTCTGGAACGGAGTTGATCGAAAGGTCGTCAACAAAAAAGGAACTCGATGGACCCGGCAAGTTAAATGTTGTGTTATCGAAAATGTGAAAAATCTCAACTTGCACTAGCTCCGTAGCCGGATTATCAAAAGCTTCGGAACCGATGAAAGTGCCGTCTACGAAAGCATTCGAGGTTTGTGTTTGGAAATCCAGAACCAACTTAAGGTCAATCCACCTGTCGGTCTCAATATCCGCCACTTCGCCCCCAAATTCTACGCGATTACCATCGTGGACGGCGAGTTGTGAAACGAAGCTATTCTCACCAATTAAGGCTATTGGTGAAAGGAATGTGGAAGGGGAAGTCCATCCGTCCCTCCCGTCGAGATAAATTGAGTGCTCCACTGACACCATCGGAGCAGATGTCGAATAAGGCCCGGCTCGAAATGTCAGGCCAAAGGGGTTTTCACCTGCAGCTTGACGTACCTCCAGCGATTGGGAACCAGTGCGTGCGAAACCCGACGTGACCACAGGGTCAATATCAAAACTGTTAAGCCAACCTTCTTGCCCGCTGAGCGCACCCACTGAGTAGTCTGGTGCTTCATAGCTCGTCGAATAGAGGACACCAGCGTATACCTCAGCATCAAAGCAAACTGCAGAGGTCATTCCGCAAAACAGTGTAACTATCAACATTCGGGCAGTTCTAATTTCCATTTTTAGGTAAGGATGGCAAAGTATCGGACAGGGGAAAGTTTAGACGAGTCATATTTTTGAGTTAGTTCGTCCTATTAATCTGAGAATGATTATCATTATCAGATTAGTGTAACACAACAATGCTTTTTGTTTATTTACAATTGTGTCGGGTTAGGGGCATCACCATAAACGGCTTTTGGATCAAATGTTTTTTCGGTTTCAGTAAAAGTTAACTGTAGTGGTTGCTCGGAAGAAACAGCACTTTTTCCCGTGGGAATACGGCGATAAAAACAAGAACGATAACCCACATGACAACTAGCCCCCGAACCAGCTACTATAACCTGCATCCAGAGACAATCTTGGTCGTCATCAATTGTTAAGTGCGCTACTTTTTGCACAAGTCCACTAGATTGACCTTTATGCCATAGTTGCTGACGACTGCGACTGTAATAATGAGCTTCTCCCGTTTCAATAGTTTTAACTAATGCCTCTTCGTTCATATAAGCGTGCATCAGCACTTCACCCGTGTTGACATCGGTGGTAACGACTGGAATCAAACCATTGCTGTCGAATTTGGGAGCAAGTAACAAACCTTCTTCTACTTGTTCTACTGAAGTTCTGGCAGTAAATAGGGGATTCATATTGGCTCAACTTTTCAATTTTGATAATCATTATCCTTTGAAGTACCCTACGCAGTTTCATAGTGAGGGATGAAAGCGTAGATTATCTCTACTCAATTGCTCGAGCTTGGTCACTCCCATCAATTTCATATCACGCTCAATTTCAGTGCGCATATTACCTAAAGCACGCTCAACTCCTGCTTGCCCAGCAGAGGCCAAGGCATAAAGATAGAATCGCCCACCTGAACAGGCTTTAGCTCCAATAGATAGTGCCTTGAGGACATGAGTACCGCGCTGAATACCACCTTCGCAAATGACATCAATTTTATCCCCAACAGCATCACAAATTTCTGCGAGTTGATCGAAGGGGCTACGGGAACCATCGAGCTGACGGCCGCCGTGGTTAGAAACCATAATACCCGTACAACCAATATCAACAGCACGCTTGGCATCTTCCACACTCATTATCCCTTTCAGTGCAAACTGCCCGTTCCACTGTGCGCAGAGTTTTTCAGCATCATTCCAATTCATGGATTGATCTAGCATCGTTGAAAAATAATCGCCAACAGAGACTGCTAAATTCGTTCCTTCCGAGACATAGCCAGACAAATGCGGCATATCGAACTTTTCTTTTGTCAGAAAGTTCCAAGCCCATGCTGGGTGCGTCGCAAAACTCATTAAGGAGTCAAGGGTTAATTTGGGTGGCGAAGTAAATCCCGTACGCAAATCACGTTCGCGATTACCACCAGTAATGGTATCGACGGTTAATGCCAACACATTAAAGTTCGCTGCTCGTGCGCGTTCAAGCAACGCATTATTCAAGCCGCGATCTTTATGGAAGTAGAACTGAAACATCTTCGGCGTGTTTGCGATCTTTGCGATTTCTTCAATGGTGACAGTCGCCAGTGAAGACACCCCAAACATCGTGCCATATTCTGCAGCAGCTCTCGCAACCGCACGCTCTCCTTCGTAATGAAAAAGGCGTTGCAATGCTGTCGGGGCACAGTAGATAGGCATATCTAGTTTTTGCCCCATCACCTCAACTGACATATCTACATTTTCCACACCGACAAGCACGTTCGGAATAAGATCGCAGTCTCCATAGGCTTCAGTGTTACGCCGATAGGTCTGTTCATCATCGGCTGCTCCATCGATGTAATGGAAAATCGGTTCTGGTAGTCGGCGTTTCGCTAATTTTCGGAAATCCTGAAAGTTGTGACAGTCATTCAATCCCATAAAATACCTCAGTGAGATTTATGTTTACTAATATCATGTCCGGATAATTAGTGATAAAAAAACTTTCTCCTTTTCCTCCTCTTCTTCTTTCTTCCCTCCTGACTTCTGACTCCTGACTCCTGACTCCTCAGTCGTTATTTATTTTATAACTGTTCAACCGGACATGATATAAGTCCATACTATTCCATTTTGAGAAGCATTCAACCTTCATCGCCAGTCTCTAGGGACTGGAGTTTAGACTAAAACTTGAATAATCAGTCAATAGATGAAGCAGATTGTCCATGTCAATTGAGTAATATTACTTATTAGAAATTAGATTTTAGGTTGATATAGCCTGTAATTTGCTAGTGTACTTAAAGTCTCAATATATAACCCAATCAGCTAAATTAACAGATATCTAAAGTCAAATCCAATGGAGGGATTAATGGTTACATTAGAAGATGCCAGAAGAGTAATTAGTGCCGCCGAAAAAAAAGCACTCGAAATTGGTCAACCAATGAATATAGCAGTAGTGGATGGGGGAGGAAATCTGGTAGCCCATGTACGAATGGATGGAGCTTGGATCGGAAGTATCGATATCTCCATTAAAAAAGCGTATACTTCGCGGGCGTTCAATCTAGCCACTAAAGATTTAGCCGAACAGAGTCAATCAGGAGGACAATTTTTTGGGATTCATGCCTCTAACAATGGCAAAATCATGATTTTTGCTGGGGGAATACCCCTTTACCGTGAGGGACAAGTAGTGGGGGGAATTGGAGTTAGTGGGGGGTCGGGAGAGCAAGACCATGCCGTAGCCGAAGCTGGAGCCGCCCTATTTTAATTCTTGAAAACATCATTTGAGATGTAAATTTTTCAAGTCATCGATATTGGTGAATCTGAAATCAATGACACGATTAATAATCCCTGGCATCCCGACCCCGAAGAAAATTGGGTGCCGCCAGGGACTAGATATGTTAACAGTTTTACCCCAAATTGCAGGGATTCTTCCTAAAACTTACTCTCCTCTCAACTCCTGCTAAACGTTTTGACATACTCCCCACGGATAAATCCGGGGGATTCTTAACTACCGCTAATTCTTGGTTCATCGACACAGCTTGTTGGTTCAGATTTCTCTTTCCCAATAGAGGCT
>JBCBCI010000123.1:0-8628 GCA_038530755.1 Cyanobacteria bacterium J06592_8
GGCGTGGGAACGGATATAATCTTTGGAGGGAAAGGAGATGATTCTCTATTTGGTGATGATGATTCTGAGGGCAGTTCTCAACGTCAAGATTTTATACTAGGAGATGAAGGAGATGATTTTCTCTCCGGAAATCAAGGAGAAGATACCCTAATTGGGGGTGATGGAAATGATAGCCTTTATGGGGGAAAAGCGGATGATTTTATATTTGGAGGTGAAGACGATGATTTTCTCTCAGGAGATGCGGGAGATGATACTTTAGTCGGTGGTAATGGTCGCGATCGCATTTTACTCTCAACCGATCAAGGAACCGATACAATTGTTGGCTTTGAACCGGGAATAGATAGTTTTGAACTCGCTGAAGGATTAACCCTGGATGAACTCCGAACCACCCAACAAAATGGTTTAACTCAAATTCGCTTGGCTGATACGGAAGAAATTTTAGCAGTTCTAGATACTCCGGCTGATGAACTCGATATTTCTCTGTTAGACAACCTAGTAAATCCCGAGACAGATGAGGAGAATGAAGATGAAAATACAGATGAAGATGAAACAAATGAAGATGAAACAAATGAAGATGAACCCGATGAAGAAGAAGAGAATAATCAAACACCTGAAACACCTTCTAATAATGAAACTCCTGATGTTTCTGAACCGCCAGAAGATGACCTAATTCAAGTGAGTTTTAGTGCGAGTCCAGATACACTACTTGAAACCGAAGAAACTCCATTAACCTTTCAATTTTCACTGGATCAGCCCCCACCTGAAGATGGACTGCGAGTGTATATTGATAGTGACTTTCCTCAATCTTTGACTCAACTCGATCTCAGGAGACAAACCTCCACTGGGGGAAGTGGTTTTCCCATCGGAGACTTTGATTTTACCGGATTTGCATTTACGATTACTGAACAAACCGCAAGCATTAGTATTCCCATTTTTGATGATAGTTCACTTCCAGCAGAGGAAAGTGTAGAAGGTGCAGTTCCTATTACTTATCGACTTGTTACTCGAAACGCAATCGATTCTCAAGATTTGACAGAAGTCGAAAGAACTCAGAGTATTAGTGAGTATTTGATCGATCCGAGTCTCAACTCTGCCACGATTATTTTTGCAGATAATATTGATAGTTTGGTTTAGTTGGAAGTTAACCTTGAGCGGAGTCGAACCGTTAAAAATCCAAGCTACTATTGTAGTTACCCATCCTGCCCATTCAAACTGGAGGTTAGCGTGAAATGGTTCAAACTCCGTCCAAGCCAATCACCCTAGAAGCCTTTCTGAACTTGCCAGAAACGAAGCCTGCTAGTGAGTATATTGACGGTCATATCATTCAAAAGCCCATGCCACAAGGAAAACACAGTAGACTTCAAGATAAGTTTGTCAAGGTTATTAATGCAGTTGTTGAGCCTGAGAAAGTCGCTTGTGCCTTCCCTGAGCTTCGCTGCTCCTTTGAGGGTGCATCTATTGTGCCAGATATTGCCGTTTTTACCTGGTCACGAATTCCGACAGATGAGAATGGAGAAATTGCTAATGTGTTTCCCCTCGCCCCAGACTGGATTATCGAAATTCTATCGCCCGACCAGCGTCCGACTAAAGTAACAAAAAAGATTCTTCGCTGTCTTAAAAATGGTGCAGAGATGGGCTGGCTGATTGACCCAGAAGATAGGAGTGTCTTTGTTTATCAGCCAGGGCAGGAGGTGGAGATACTAGATGAGCCGGAAGCCGTTTTGCCTATGCCAAGGTTTATGGGTGAAATAATCTATAAAGTGGCGGATTTATTCGGCTTGCTGGTACTGTAAAATGACTTCTGACATCAAATAGATAGAAAGCTAGATCAAATTTATTGAGAATAACTTTTATTTTTTCCCGGGATGAGAGAAGACAGATTTTAGACTGTAGGTTTTGTGATCTCTGCCTAGAATATCGATATAATCCTTTCTGATAAGGCATTATAGCCTTTAAACTCGGACTGACTAATTAGTCAATCTGCGGGAATTGAAATCCATGATTAAAAGAATTTATTCTTCTTTGTTGCAAATAATAAGATTTTATGTCAATAATATTGGAAGTCTTGAAGGACGGGTTTCTCACAGATGCAGCGATCGCATTTAACCCCAACCCTTTCAAGCTCAATCCGAAGACTCCTGCTTAAATTAGATCAATTCTTAATAAAAGCGCATTTTGGGTTAAATCACAGAGTAGAGATATGATCCAGCTTCTAGAATCTCCCACAACGAACCCCTATCAAGCCTCAACTTTAGTCGAGTTGCTTCAGTATAGAGCCAAGACTCAAGGCGATCGCATTGCTTACATTTTTCTAGCGGATGGTGAAACTGAAGAAGTTCGTCTGACCTATGCCGCCTTGGATCAACAAGCCAGAGCGATTGCAGCTCAACTTCAGGGGTTCAGGGAAGAACGCGCCCTTCTACTTTACCCTCCCAGTTTAGAATACATTTGCGCTTTATTCGGATGTTTTTATGCTGGAGTCGTCGCCGTTCCCGCCTACCCACCCCGCCGCAACTCAAACCAATTGCGTTTAGAAGCGATCATTGCCGATGCTGAAGCCAGTGTCATTTTAACAACAACCCCATTATCCAAAAATCTGCCCAAACTTTCGATTAAATCTGCGATCGCCACAGATCATTTATCTGCTAATTTGATCTCAGCAGAAAACCTCAAAATAGCTCCTGAAACCCTCGCTTTTTTACAATATACCTCCGGTTCAACTGGAGATCCCAAGGGTGTAATGCTCACCCATAAAAATTTACTTCATAACTCAAAAATTATTTATGATAGCTTTGAACATACTGCCGAGAGTTGCTGTGTAATCTGGTTGCCTCCTTACCATGATATGGGATTAATCGGGGGAATTTTACAGCCTTTTTATGGTGGCTTTCCTGTAATTTTAATGTCACCTGTTCATTTTCTACAAAAACCAATTCGCTGGTTACAAGCCATTTCCCGTTATCAAGCCACAACCAGCGGCGCACCCAATTTTGCCTATCAACTCTGTCTGCAAAAAATTAAACCCGAACAGTTAAAAGATCTCGATCTCAGCAGTTGGGATGTTGCCTTTGTGGGTGCTGAACCCATTCAAGCGAAAACCTTAGAAAAATTTGCTCAAACTTTTGCCAGTTGTGGCTTTCGTTCCGAAGCTTTTTATCCTTGCTATGGGTTAGCTGAAGCCACATTATTTGTTTCAGGTGGGAAGAAGTCAAGTCCTCCAATTGTAGAAACTGTTGATGCGGTAGAACTTGAGAAAAATCGAGTAGTTAGCAGTAACAAAAACTCGGATAAGAATCAACAACTGGTTAGCTGTGGTTCTGTGGGATTTGATTATAATTTAGCAATTGTTCAGCCCGAAAACTGCACTCCTTGTTCTGAAGGAGAAATCGGCGAAATATGGCTTTATGGCGCGAGTGTAGCCCAAGGATATTGGAAAAAAACAGAACTGACGGAGGCAACCTTTCAAGCCGATCTATCAACGGGAGAAGGGCCGTTTCTAAGAACAGGAGATTTAGGATTTATTAGAAATGGGGAACTGTTTGTCACCGGACGTTTGAAAGAAGTTATTATTATTCGAGGTCGTAACTATTATCCCCACGATATCGAACAAACCGTTCAAGAAAGCGATCGCAGTTTACGCTTAGGTTGTGGTGCAGCTTTTGGAGTCGAAGAAGAAGGTGAAGAACGGTTAATCGTTGTTCAAGAAGTCGAACGAACAGCCCTCAAGACTCTGGAAGTTGAGCGCGTAATTGAAAAAATTAGACGCGCTGTTTCTGAGCAATATCAACTTCAAGTCGATGAAATATTTCTCCTCAAACCGGGTGCAATTCCTAAAACGACCAGTGCTAAAATTAAACGTTATGCTTGTCGAAATCAATATTTAGAAAAAAGTTTCAATGTGATTACAGAAGTCGAATCTCTCCACTCAAAACCAAAGACTCAACCCAGTATTAATTCAGAAAAAACTAATCAATGTAATCAATTAATTCAATGGCTGCGAACCTACGCCAACGAACAAATTAACTCTCGTCTCATTGATGAACGTCGGTGTATTCCGCCCGATATTGTCCTTGATTTTGGCAACAAAGGACTACTCGGAATGCAAGTTCCAACTGAATATGGAGGTTTAGGTTTAGGAAACATTGAAACCCTGAGAATCATAGAACAACTCGGTGCAATTGACACCACATTAGCCCTATTTGTCGGACTCAATAATATACTTGGAATTCGCCCGATTTTGAAATTTGGCAGCAACAGTTTAAAAGCCGAACTCCTACCGCAACTCGCAACAGGTCGAGAACTCGCCGCTTTTGCCCTCACCGAAGCCTCCGCCGGGTCAAATCCCCGCGCCATCGAGTCAACCGCCACAGCCAATGGTTCTGAGGGTTGGTTAGTCAACGGTACAAAAATTTGGAGTGGTTCAGCGGCTTGGGCAGGTGCGATTAACGTCTTCGTCAAACACCCAGAAGCAGGTGGTATCAGTGGTTTCGTGGTACGTCGAGGGACACCAGGACTCCGGCAGGGGCCAGAAGCCTTAACCATGGGAATGCGAGGCATGGTGCAAAATACCGTCTATTTTAATGATGTATTAGTTGAAAAAGACTACTTATTAGGAGAGGCAGGTAACGGGTTAGATGTCGCCCAAGATGCCATGATGTACGGGCGTTTAGCTATTGCCGCCGCCAGTCTGGGGGGAATGAAACGATGCGCCCAACTGATGCTACGCTACAGCCAAAGACGGGTTATTTCGACGGGAAATCTGATTAATAACCCGATTATTTTAAGCCGTTTAAATGAGTTAACAGCGGCAATTACAGCAATCGAAACTTTAGTTAATTGTATCGCAAAATTGTTAGATCGAGGAGAATTTGTTCCTGTTGAAGCCTATACAGCTTGTAAAACAGCAGGGCCAGAGTTTTACTGGCAAGCGGCTGATTATTTAGTACAAATATTAGGGGGACGAGGATATATTGAAACCAATTTTGCCCCCCAAATCTTACGAGATGCTAGAGTTTTACGCATTTTTGAAGGGCCAACAGAAACATTGAATTTCTTTTTGGGTTCAAGGGTTCTCAATAAAAGTAAAGAATTAGAACAATTTATCAGTCATACATTAGGCGCGGCGGATGTTTATCAGAGGCTGATAGATGGGGCTGAAGAAGTTTACAGATGTACTACTAAGATTAATTCATTTTCATCTTTGCAAATTCGGCAATGGGTTTCAATTAAAATTGGAGAATTGACAACCTTAGCGATTTTATGGGCAGCTTTGCAGGGATTGAATTCAAAATCAGAAACAGTGGAACGTTCTCTCAAATGGATACAACTCAACTTTGAACAAAAGCTAACTCAAGCCACATCAATTACACCCAGTGATGCAGTCGTCAGGGAAGCCAATCAAACGACAAATGAAATTTATAGCTACATTGAAACCATTGGAGATATCGAACAAACCTTACCCGGAGAAGATACTACAGTTGATGAATTTCTCCGAAAATCTGACAGTTATATAGCGAAACGGTTTAGCAGTCCAGAACTCAATAAAAAATCCCAGAAAAAATATCAAAAAATTAGTCAAAATTCTAAATTAACAGAATATCTACAGAATAGTTTAATCGAATGGTTGAGTCAAAAATTAAAAATACCCGTTGATAAGATAGATCCAAATCATGCCTTTGCAGATTATGGAATTGATTCAGTTTTAGCAGTAGAATTAGCGCAGGATTTAGAAGAAAAACTGGAACTCTCTCAGCCTCTAGAAGCGACAATTGCCTGGAATTTTCCCACCCTGAAATCTCTTGCCCAATATTTGAGTCAATTGCAGTCGGAAAATCAGCAAGAATTTCCAGAAAGGATAGAAAAACCGCAAGTTCAGGTAACATCTTCCTACAATAACCTAGACCAGCTTTCAGAAGTAGAGATAGCTGAGTTACTTACGCAAGAAATAGGCATGACAATAGGGAGGACAAGATAATGAATCAAAATTTATCATCAACTGAAAATCGAGAACTTCTCAAAAATGCCCTGTTAGAAATTCGTCATCTGCGTCAACAGCTTGACACTCAAACAGAAGCGATTGCAATTATTGGTTTAGGCTGTCGTTTCCCGGGTGGTGCCAATACGCCCGAAGCCTATTGGGAACTGTTAAAAAATGGCGTGGATGCGATTACAGAAATTCCCCCCAACCGCTGGAATGTCGATAAATATTACGATTCTAATCCCGATATTCCTGGTAAAATGTATACTAAATATGGGGGATTTATTGATAAAGTCGATCAATTTGATCCGCAATTTTTTGGCATTTCTCCCCGAGAAGCGATTAGCCTCGATCCTCAACAACGTTTACTTTTAGAAGTCAGTTATACAGCCATCGAAAACGCTGGACAATCCCCTCAAGACCTGCGAGGAAGCCAAACAGGAGTCTTTATTGGCATATGTTTTGATGACTACTCTCGTCGGAATCTAAATTCGGGTGATGTGACTCTAATTGATGCCTTTAGCAGTTTAGGAAATACCCGCAGTATTGCGGCTGGACGCATTGCTTATGTTCTCGGTTTACACGGCCCCACGATCCAGTTAGATACAACCTGTTCTTCTTCTTTATTAGCCGTTCATTTAGCTTGTCAAAGTTTGCGAAATCAAGAGTGTAATTTAGCCCTGGCTGGGGGAGTAAATTTGATGTTATCTCCCGAAGTAACGATTGGTTTTTGTAAGTTAAAAGCCTTAGCAGCCGATGGGCGTTGTAAGACCTTTGATGCGAAAGCCGATGGCTATTCGAGGGGGGAAGGTTGCGGAATTGTGGTGTTGAAAAGATTGTCAGATGCGATCGCCAACCATGATAATATATTAGCAGTGATTCGTGGTTCTGCGGTCAACCATGACGGTCAAAGCAACGGTTTAACTGCCCCCAACGGTTCCGCCCAAGAAGCCGTAATTCGTCAAGCTTTAAACAATGCGAAAGTTCAGCCCAAAGACATTCAATATGTAGAAGTTCACGGGACTGGAACTGCATTAGGCGACCCCATAGAAGTCTTAGCCTTGGCTAAAGTATTGGGAGAGAATCGTTCGGAAAATCAACCCGTTTATATCGGTTCAGTTAAGACCAACTTCGGACATTTAGAGTCAGCCGCAGGCGTTGCCAGCATAATTAAAGTTGTCTTAAGTTTACAACATCAACAGATTCCCCCTCACCTCCATTTTCAACAACCCAATCCTTATATTCCTTGGGAAAAACTCCCCGTAAAAGTTCCCCAAAACCTAACACCTTGGCAAACAGAAACCGGACAAAAACTGGCGGGAATTAGTTCTTTTGGAATGAGTGGAACCAACCTACACTTGATTTTAGAAAATGCCCCGATAGTTTCTTCAGAATCTAACCCCATAGACCGTCCAGTTCATCTGTTAACATTATCAGCAAAAAGTGAGAAAGCTTTGCAAGAATTAGCCCAGAGTTATCATCACTTTTTAGACACCCATTTAGATACATTTTTAGCTAATATTTGTTTCACGGCAAACACTGGACGTTCCCACTTTGACCATCGTTTAGCTGTTGTCGCCCAAACCTCTGAACAACTGAGTCAAACCCTCACTGATTTTGTTGCAAAAAGAGAAACACCATCACTAATTCATCAAATATTTCATCAAAAAATTCAAACGAAAAAACAGCCAAAAATCGCCTTTCTATTCACCGGACAAGGTTCACAATACGAAGGAATGGCACAGCAACTTTATCAAACTCAGCCTACCTTTAGAGATACCCTCAATTATTGCGCCGAAATCCTGGAACCCGAACTCGACATTCCCTTATTAGACTTACTTTATTCTCCTAACTCTCAATCGCTAATTCATCAAACTGTTTATACACAACCCACCTTATTTGCAGTCGAATACGCCCTATTTCAACTGTGGAAATCCTGGGGAATACAACCGAGTATTCTGATGGGTCATAGTCTCGGAGAATATATTGCCGCTTGTGTGGCGGGAGTCTTTAGTTTAGAAGCCGGATTAAAACTCGTCGCTACTCGCGCCCGCTTGATGCAGCAACTTCCTCAACAGGGGGAAATGGCGGTAATTTTCGCATCCGAAGACATTGTTAAAACCACTCTCAAATCACAATCAGAAGCTGTAGAAATTGCGGTTATCAATAGTCCCACAAATACCGTCATTTCCGGTGAAACTCAAGCCATTAACCGAGTAGTCGAATCTTTCCAAACACAAGGCATTCAAACCCAAAAACTCCAAGTTTCTCAAGGATTTCATTCTCGCCTCATTGAACCGATGTTAGCGGAGTTTAGACAAGTCGCAGAAGAAATTCAATATCATCAACCCCAAATTGATATAGTTTCTAACGTCACCGGAACTGTAGCAGGTGAGGACATTGCCACCGCCGACTATTGGTGTCGTCATCTGCGTCAAACGGTAAAATTTTACTGCGGAATAGAAACATTAAACAAACTGGGAGTCGAGATATTTGTAGAAATCGGACCCAAGCCTACCTTAGTGAGTTTGGGGAAAAGTTGTTTAGCAGACTCAGAGAAAATCTGGTTAGGAAGTCTGACCCCAAAACAGGAGAATTGGCAAAGCCTATTATCAAGTTTATCTCAATTATATGTAGCAGGAGTCTCAGTC
>JBCBCI010000123.1:8634-16322 GCA_038530755.1 Cyanobacteria bacterium J06592_8
GGAAGTCTGACCCCAAAACAGGAGAATTGGCAAAGCCTATTATCAAGTTTATCTCAATTATATGTAGCAGGAGTCTCAGTCAATTGGTCAGGCTTTGACCAAGATTATTCTCGTCAGCGAATGGC
Organism: Cyanobacteria bacterium J06592_8; assembly: GCA_038530755.1. Classification (GTDB taxonomy): domain Bacteria; phylum Cyanobacteriota; class Cyanobacteriia; order Cyanobacteriales; family Microcoleaceae; genus Capilliphycus. Next base: position 8,760 of record JBCBCI010000123.1, read on the forward strand.
GTTACCGACTACTCCTTTTCAACGACAACGCTATTGGCAAGATAGTCCGGAAATTAAGCGTTATCAAACCTCTCAAAATCTTCATCCTTTATTGGGTGAAAAGGTGAACTTAGCAAACTCACAAACCCTTCATTTTGAAAGCAAACTGAGTCCAAGTTCGACCGAATTTCTTTTAGACCATCGAATCTTTGACGAAGTCGTTTTACCTGCATCAGCCTACATTGAAATGGCGTTATCTGCCGCAAAACAAGTCAACTCAGCGGGTGAGTATTACCTAGAAGATGTAGTCTTACATCAGGCGATGAAACTTCCGGAAAATGGAGAGAAAACAGTTCAACTGATATTAACTCCTAGTTCTCAAGATTATCACTTTGAAATCTATAGTTATCAAGAAGCAACACAAGCTTGGGAAAATCACGCGAGTGGAAAGTTAGTTCTGCAAGCCGATACAGTTAAAAATGAAAAACAATTGAATCTAGAAGTAGTAGAAAAAGCAACTCCGAAATCGGTTTTAGCCCTTTATCGAGAGTATCAAAAGAGAGGAATTAGCTACGGTGATTCGTTTCAAATCCTCGATGAAATTTACCGAATTTTGAACGCAGAAGAAAGGAAAGTTTTCGCAAAAATTAAACCCACCGAAGCGATAAAAAAAGAATTAAATTCCTATCAAGTTCATCCAATTTTACTTGATGCTTGTTTTCAGGCGATAGGCGCAGCCTTTGCAGAGGAAAAGTTAGACAGTTATTTACCCGTAGGTTTTCAGCAGCTTATTATCCGAGAACAGCTAGATACAGATAATTTATGGAGTCAGGTCAAACTGCATTCAACCTCTAATCCTCAAGTTTATTTGGCTGATATTTTGATTGGCAATTCTGAAGGGAAAGTAATTACAGAGATTCATCAACTCCAAATTAAAGCTGTTAGTCGTGAAGCCGTTTTAGGAAAAAATACTCCAAATCTACAAGATTGGTTATATACGGTTGAATGGCAACCTCAAGCTTTAAGTTACTCTAATTTTCAAGTTAAAATCCCAGAAATTACTGATAATGTAGTTAGCGAGTTAAGTCAATTTTTAGGTCAATTACAATTTCAGAAATATAGTGAAGTCTTACCTCAGTTAGAAGATTTAAGCGTCAGCTATATTATTCAAGCCTTTAGACAGATGGGGTTTGACTTTCAGGAAAAACAGCAGTTCCGGTCTCAAAAATTAATTAAAAAGTTAGGAATAGAAAGTAAACAGCAACGTCTATTTGAAAGACTACTAGAAATCTTGTCAGAAGTTGGAATTCTGCACAGAAAAAATCAAGCCTGGGAAGTGACTCAAGAACCTCAAGTGAGTTCGGTAAGTAATCAACTGTATCAAGATTCAGAAATATCAGCAGAACTTTCGATTTTAACGACTTGTGGTTCTCATCTAGCAGAAGTTTTACAAGGAAAATGTGACCCGATACAGTTACTATTTCCCGCTGGAGATATGAGTGCTTTGACTCAACTTTACCAGAACTCTCCAGGGGCAAAACTGATGAATACCTTAGTGGAAAAGGTGATTCAGAAAACCCTAGAAAGTCAACCTCTAACCCAAACATTAAAAGTTCTGGAAATTGGGGCGGGAACAGGCGGAACCACAGCTTATGTTTTGCCTCATCTACAAGCCCAAAATGTTGAATATACCTTTACCGATGTCTCTCCCTTATTCACAACTAAAGCCCAGCAAAAGTTTCAAGATTATTCCTTTATTCGCTACCAAGTTTTAGACATAGAGAAAGAACCCAATTTACAAGGATATCAATCAGAAAGTTATCACCTGATTATTGCCGCGAACGTATTACACGCCACTGCAAATTTACGTCAAACTTTAGCTCATGTTAAGCAACTCTTAGCACCGGGAGGAATGCTGGTTTTACTCGAAGGAACTCAACCTTCATACTGGCTAGATATTATCTTTGGTTTGACAGAAGGATGGTGGAAATTTAGTGATAGAGATTTACGTTCCAATTATCCTCTGATTTCAGTTTCAGAATGGAATAATTTATTATCAGCAAATGGTTTTGAGCAAGTCAATACACTGGTTCCTTCAAAACTAAACTTAAATCTTTTTTCTCAGCAAGCTGTTATCGTGGCTCAAAAAGAACCCGTTAAAACAGTAGAGAATAAAATACAAAAACACTGGTTAATTTTTGCAGATAGTCAAGGAGTCGGTGAAAAGTTAGCAGAGGGTTTACAAGAAAGAGGAGAACCCTCAATACTTGTTTTTACAGGTTCAGAATATCAGCAGTTCAGTGAAAATAAATTTCAAATAGAATTAGACAGTATTAGCGATTATCAGGGTTTATTCAAAACACTAAAAACTCAAAATATTACAGTGAGAGGTGTCGTCAACCTCTGGAGTTTAGAAAGGCTTTCCAATTCCTTGCCCCCTAAATCCTCTGCCCCCGTGACCCCGCCCCCTAAATCCCCCAATAATGGGGGACTTCACAATTCAATTTCCCCCCAGAGTTGGGGGGCAAGGAGGGCGCAAAGTTTGCAGGAGAGGGGCGCAAAGTTGAGGGGACAAAGGGCGACACTCGCTATAAGTTCAGAAGAATTAAAAATAGCGTCTAGGCTTGGATGGAATAGTACATTAAATTTGGTTCAATCCCTAATCAAAAACTCAGATTCAGAAATACCCGGTTTATGGTTAGTAACCCGTGACTCCATTTCAACAGAAGAAAATGAAAGTTTATCGGGAATTATTCAAGCACCTGTTTGGGGAATCGGGAAAGTGATTGCTTTAGAACATCCCGAACTCAAATGTATCCGAATAGATTTAGATGCTGAGTATGACGTTGAAAGTCAAGCAGAACTTATACTCAAAGAACTTTCTGCAAACAGCAAAGAAGACCAAATTGCTTGGCGAAATGATAACCGTTTAGTAGCCAGATTATCCCGTTTAAATCAATTAAAAAATTCAGAGTTATTATCGATTCCAAAAGAACCTTATCAATTGATAGTTTCTCAGCGAGGAACATTAGAAAATCTACAACTTCAGCCCTCACCTCGCCGTCAACCCAAGGCTAAAGAAGTCGAAATTAAGACTAAAGCAACGGGACTGAATTTCCGTGATATTCTCAATACTTTAGGACTTTATCCCGGAGATGCAGGATTATTAGGGTGTGAATGTGTTGGGGAAATTACTCGTATGGGTGATGAGGTTCAAGGTTTAAATATTGGAGATAAGGTTCTCGCAATTGCTTCCGGTAGTTTCAGTGAGTTTGTTACCGTGAATGCAGCGATGGTTGCTCAAATACCGAAGGGTTTAAGCTGGGAAGAAGCCGCTACAGTTCCAGTTACATTTCTAACCGCTTATTATGCTTTAAATCATCTCGCAAAAGTGACAAAAGGCGAACGCATTTTAATCCATGCAGCAGCAGGTGGTGTCGGTCAAGCCGCAGTTCAGTTAGCCCAGCAAGCAGGTGCGGAAGTATTTGTAACTGCTAGTCCGAGTAAGTGGGAATATCTCAAATCATTAGGGATTCAACACATTATGAACTCTCGAACATTGGACTTTGCCGATGAAATTATGCAGCAAACTCAAGGTCAGGGTGTTGATATTGTTCTTAATTCTTTGTCAGGTGAATTTATTCATAGAAGCTTGTCTATATTGAAAGAGAACGGACGGTTTATTGAAATTGGTAAAAGTGGTTTAAGTCGTCAGCAAGTTTCAGAAATTAAACCCAATGCTACCTATTTTCAGTTCGATTTAGTTGAACAGTGTCATCAGCAACCCGACTTGATTCAATCCATGTTGAGGCAGTTGATGCAGCAGTTTAAAGACCATAAACTTCGTCCACTGCCCAGACAAGTTTTTCCCCTGCAACGGTCAAAAGAAGCATTCCGACAGATGCAGCAAGCCAAACATATCGGTAAAATTGTAATTTCAAATTCACTGATTCGCAGTGATGGAACTTATCTGATTACAGGCGGTTTGGGAGGTATCGGATTACAACTAGCAGACTGGTTAGTTGAGAAAGGAGCCAAACATTTAGTCCTAGTGAGTCGCCGTTCTGCTAACTCAGAAATACAAGCTAGAATTAACCAGTTAGAGTCAGCAGGAGTTCAAGTTTTAATAGAAAAAGCCGATGTTTCTAACTATAATAAAATTGCTAATATCTGGCAAAATATAGAACAAAATATGCCTGCTTTGAGAGGAGTTTTTCATGCAGCGGGAGTGCTAGATGATGGCGTCTTAATGCAACTCAACCGGGAACGATTTGAGCAGGTGATGGCTCCCAAAATTCAAGGGGCTTGGAACTTGCATCTATTGAGTCAAAATAAACCTCTAGACCTATTTATTCTGTTCTCTTCAGCCACAGCATTATTGGGTTCACCCGGACAGGGAAATCATGTCGCGGCTAACACTTTTTTAGATGCTTTAGCCCACTATCGTCAGAACTTAAAGCTACCCGGACTCAGTATTAATTGGGGAGCATGGTCACATATTGGAGCCGCAGCCAATCAAGCGAAAGCCAACATCGGTTTAAGAGGAGTTGGAATGATTTCTCCTAGACAAGGACTAGAAATTTTAGAACAACTAATCATCCAGCAGAACCCTCAAGTTGGAGTCATTCCTATTGACTGGTTGCAATTTTTACAAAAGAATACACAAGCAAATACAGATTCACCTTTCCTAGCAAACTTTCATTCAATTTCTGAGTCCCAAAAGCCCGAAAAATTATCATCTTGGTTGCCACAACTTCAACAAACTCCAATTCACAACCGTCGAGCAGTTTTAGAAACAATGATTCGAGGGGAAATCTCTAAAGTTCTCGGCTTTAAACCCATTGAATTAGATGTGAAAACCGGATTTTTTGACTTAGGAATGGATTCTCTGACCTCAGTTGAACTCAAAAATCGCCTACAGACAGGTTTAGGGTGTAGTTTGCCCTCGACTGTTGCATTTGACTATCCGACAATAGAAGCTCTGATTGATTATTTAGAAGATGTTATTCCCATAGAATTTAAGCAAGAAACTGGGGAAGTTATTGACCCTATACCCAAAGAATTAGAGTTCAAGGAAGAATTATCAGAAGACGAGATAGCCAATAAACTCGATGAAAAGTTAGCGGATATTGACAAATTTCTAAACTTAGAGGAGGTCAACTGATGAATAATAACAATATAGCTGAACCCATTGATAATCGCTCCAGACTCAACCGAGCATTCCAAGCTCTTGAAAAAATGCAGTCTAAATTGACAAAAATAGAGTCAGAACGGACAGAACCAATAGCCATTATTGGCTTAGGCTGTCGCTTCCCGGGTGCAAATAATCCGGAGGAATTTTGGAGATTATTACAGCAGGGAAAAGATGCAATTTCAGAAGTTCCTCCTGACCGTTGGAATCTTGAAGAATACTATGACCCTAGCCCAGAAACACCCGGAAAAATAGTGACTCGTTATGGAGGATTTGTCCCAAATCTGGCTGAATTTGATGCTGATTTTTTTGGAATAGCACCGAGAGAAGCAGTTAGTTTAGACCCTCAACATCGTTTACTTTTAGAGGTGAGTTGGGAAGCATTAGAAAATGCAGGAATTATCCTAGAAAAACTAAGTGAAAAACAAACAGGAGTCTTTATTGGGATTAGTAGTAGTGACTATTCTCAACAGTTACTGACTCGAAATATCAGCGAAATAGATGCCTATCTAGCGACTGGAAATTCTCACAGCACTGCCGCAGGTCGTCTCTCTTATTTACTGGGTTTTACCGGGCCGAGTTTGGCTGTAGATACTGCTTGTTCATCTTCATTAGTAAGTCTTCATTTAGCCTGTCAGAGTTTACGAAATCAAGATTGTAATCTGGCTTTGGCTGGAGGTGTAAATCGAATTATTTCTCCTGAATTTAGCATTAATTTCTCTAAGGCTAGAATGCTTGCCCCTGATGGTCGCTGTAAAACTTTTGACGCAGCAGCAAATGGTTTTGTCCGTTCAGAAGGGTGCGGAATTATTATTCTTAAACGCTTATCTGATGCTATTGCCAATAGAGACAATATTCTCGCTGTAATTCGCGGTTCAGCCATTAACCAAGATGGTCGGAGTAGTGGCTTAACGGTTCCGAACGGCCCCTCTCAACAAGCAGTAATTCGTCAAGCTTTAGAAAATAGTAAAATTCATCCTAATCAAATTAGTTATATCGAGGCACATGGCACAGGAACAAGTCTAGGAGATCCGATTGAAATTGGGGCATTAGGGGCTGTTTTTGGCAACACTCACACCTCAGAAAAACCGTTAATTGTGGGTTCAGTTAAAACGAATATTGGTCATCTCGAAGCAGCGGCGGGAATTGCTGGAATCGTTAAAGTTGTCTTAGCATTACAACAGCAAGAAATCCCCTCTCATCTCCATTTTAAAACCCCTAATCCTTATATAAACTGGGAGGAATTTTCTCTTACTATTCCGACCCAATCAATGCCCTGGAGTTCTGGGGAAAAACCGCGACTAGCAGGTATAAGTTCTTTTGGTTTTAGTGGCACAAATGCTCATATTATCTTAGAAGAAGCTCCCTTCACTAATTTAACTAATTCGATAAAAGCTTCGGAAGATCGTCCTTTACATCTATTCACGCTCTCTGCTAAAACCCCGACAGCCTTAGAAGCATATATTTATAAATATCAACAATATTTAACTGATTCTCAAGCCTCTATACAAGAGATTTGCTATAGTGCAAATACAGGGCGATCGCATTTGAACTATCGGTTGTGTGCGATCGCAAGTTCTAGAGAAGAATTGCATCAATGTCTGAGTCAAAAAAAATATATTTCTTCACAAAAACTTCCTTCAAATCCGCCTAAAATTGCCTTTCTATTCACCGGACAAGGTTCACAATACGAAGGCATAGCACAGCAACTTTATCAAACTCAGCCCACCTTCAGAGATACCCTAGACTACTGTGCAGAAATTCTCGAAACTGAACTCGATATTTCCTTATTAAACCTGCTATATTCTCCCGAATCTCAACACCTAATCCATCAAACTGTTTACACTCAACCTGCCCTATTTGCAGTCGAATACGCCCTATTTCAACTGTGGAAATCCTGGGGAATTCAACCGAGTATTCTAATGGGTCATAGTCTAGGAGAATATATTGCCGCCTGTGTCGCGGGAGTCTTCAGTTTAGAGGAAGGATTAAAACTCGTCGCCACTCGCGCCCGCTTGATGCAGCAACTTCCTCAGCAGGGGGAAATGGCGGTAATTTTCGCATCCGAAGACATTGTTCAAACCACTCTCAAATCACAATCAGAAGCTATAGAAATCGCGGTTATTAATAGTCCCACAAATACCGTCATTTCCGGTGAAACTCAAGCCATTAATAAAGTTTTAGAATCTTTCCAAAAACAAGGCATTCAAACCCAAAAACTCCAAGTTTCTCAGGGATTTCATTCTCGTCTTATTGAACCGATGTTAGCGGAATTTAGACAAGTCGCAGAAGAAATTCAGTATCATCAACCCCGAATTGATATTATTTCTAACGTCACCGGAACTGTAGCAGGTGAGGACATTGCCACCGCCGACTATTGGTGTCGTCATCTG
>JBCBCI010000124.1:0-16320 GCA_038530755.1 Cyanobacteria bacterium J06592_8
AAGCTACCAGAAAATTACAAATGGGTGCAAGATATGCTGGTGACGTGCTAATGACAACAGCCGTTTTTCTGAGGAGCGGAATGACGAGAAATTGTCACGTTCCGTTCTGGAGAGCAGCGGCTCTCGTGAGGGAGTCGCTGACTTTAATGATTGAATTATGGGGCGCATCTGTAAACGCGCCTAGAGGTTCAGAATTGTTGTCTTGTGCAGCCGTTCTAGGGCTACCAAAAGCCGACACTGAAAGGCGTAGCCGTCAGTGTGGGTAGTTTACGAGAACCATAGTAGTCAAAGAGATTGAGCTACTGTATTCCAAGAGGTGAGTTAGAGCGTTTTGTCGTGATTGCTGAGACCGATGTGTGATTCGGTTTCTAGACAAAGTCTTTACCCCTTGAGAAGAACAAATCTAGATTAGATCGTCGTTTAACTTATCAGCTTTTCCCCGAAGTTTTGAGCTTAGTCCTTTCCATTCTGGGTGTCTTCATCAAAAAAGTCCTTGACAATTCTGGCGAGTACATTACTCTCACTCAATTTCCTCTGTTTGGCATAGTCCTTGAGTTTCTGATAATACTTGGGGGATAAGTGGGTGAGCGTTCCATTGTCAGCGATAACTGTGGAATCTTGAGTATCACTACAGCTTGTACAGTCCATACTCTTTTGCTGGTTCCTCCAAATTTGTGGAGCAACACCATGATACTTGCGGAACTGTCTAGAAAAGTGACAGGAACTTTGATAACCGATGCGATGGGCGATTTGTTCGATGGTGTAGTTAGACTCCTTAAGATACCATTTTGCAGCCCTCATTCTCCGCTCAATAATCCAGCGGTTGACTGTTTTTCCGGTTAATGACCCGACTTGACTGGTCAAATATGCAGGTGAATAGCCCGCATCTTCAGCAACCTCAGCCAGAGTAATCGAACGCCAGTAGTTGGCTTCAATAAAATCAAAGACTCTATTCAGCGATTCCTCAAAAGGAAAAGTAGAAGATCCTTCTTCTGAGTCAAGATTCTCCGAAGACCGGATATCCTTCAATACTGTACTGGTGGGAGTTTTACCAAATTTTATGGCATATCCCTGTTGTAAAATTGAGCGTTTTTTCAATTGAGAGAGAACTGCTTGAGTTAGTTCGTGAGTACCACAAGGTTTGACTAGATAGTCATCTGCTCCTAACTCCATAGCATACCTAAAGCTATTTTTTTCCCATTGTTCTGCGAGAATAACAAATGGAATCGTTGCAGTTTCAGGAGATTGTCGCAACGTATTGAGAACATCATAGCCATCTAGCTCTGACATGATTAGTTTGCAGATAATAACCTCTGGCTTTTGCTGACGAGCAAGTTCAAGACCTATGCTGCCATTTTCTGCCACAATGGGGTCAAATCCCTCTGCTTCCAAATACTTGCCAAATAGCTGTCGATTATAATTTTCATCTTCTACAATCAAAACTTTTGTAGAAGATATCTTGTCTGGAGATGCACTTATTTTTTCTGGAGTGGCTATCATATTTCAGATTAATTGCTCAATTACAGAACTCGAATTCAACCTATGAAAATTTCAGGAAAGACAAAAATGAGTTGAAAAGTTTATTCTTTACTCTGTCTTTCAAGCCAAGCTTTTTTTACAAAGTTAGGAATACTCCTGTCAACAAAATCTCATCGTTATCAAATTCCATCATTATCAAATTCCATCATTAACCTCTCTCTAGAATGCGGTCGTTATCTATCCAATTAAAATCTAAAGCTTCGACCAGTAATGGAAGCCTCAAATTCAATACTTTTTAAGCAACTTAAAACACTTTCACCTACTCCCTTAGATAGCCTACTGAAAACTAAGGTAGCGTAGTGAAATGAATTGCAAACAGCTAAGATGTACTTAATCTCTGAATCTGCAATTAGAACGAAGAAATCTCCAGTTCAACTCAGAATAGCTGTTAACACCTATTGTTAACGAGCAATATGAGCTATTTGGTTTCAGATATATCAACACCAACTCCTCTAAATTGCACTGAACAAGATGACCCAGATAATGAAAAATACAGATACACGTGCGTCTTCTTCAGACGACGAATTCGGAGGTGGGGTGTGACTTATATCCAACCTTAATTATGGTAACGTTTTATGTAGAAAATAGTCAAGTTGAGACAAAATTTTTGGAATTCTCTAATAATTACCTATATCCACTAGGAATAATTCACTAGAAAGCACCAAGCCACAGCCGAATCAGAGAAAACAGTTGGTCTAACTGACAAATGAAATGTCAATCATTTTAACATTTTTTTCAGAATTGACTTTTTTTAAACTTGTCTTAATAAATCTACCTCCTACATTCACGTCCGCTAGTATAAGCAGTCCCTGGAAGTATTACATCAATATTGGGATAGATTATGAACTTTAACCTTAAATAAACCTTACAAAGTAGTCAAGCTCTCTCAAATCTTAGCCTTATCTTTATCAACTCTCACCCTCCAGGGGCTTGACCCCATAAGCCGCTAGAAAAACACTCAGACTTTCGATAACATGATCCGTTTCAGACAAAGTATGAGGAGTTGCAGTCTGAAAAGTTTGATGAGCAGTTTCAAAAGCCATTTTAAGTGAGTCGAGATCGCAACAGCTAGCAGCAGAGGCAATTTGAGCATAAGTTGTCGAGAGTCCCTGAAGAATACGACGACTTTCTGGGGAAGCCATCATCAGTTCTAGAGAGAGATAACCACTTTGAGTAAAAACACGACTGACTTGAGCGATCGCGAGTCGATACAGAGGACTCGATAACTCCAAACTCCGAGCCACATCCACCCCTTCCGTCGCTAAAAATACCCCCAAACCAAAATTCATAAAATGGCGAATGCCTTGTACGGTTGCCATCATTTGGTCATGTTCTGCGGCGGAACTAATCCTCAACTTTCCTCCCATTTGCTCAATCAGGCTCAGGAACCACTGAAACGAACTATCCATCCGCCCGGGACAAACGACAATATTTTGAGAAAGAAAAGAACTAATTCCTGGCCCGAACATCGGGTGCAATCCCATCACAGGGCCAGTATGATGGGTTAGCATTGCTTCTAAAATCGGAGTCTTGATGCTGATCAAGTCTGTCAACGCTGTTGTCTCTCGCAGATAGGGAGCCGCCTTTGCAATCACTGGAATAGCCTGCTCAGTCGGAACACAAACCATCACCAAATCGGCATCACCCAACAACATCTCAGCATCTTCCCAATCACCCCGCCCCATAATCTGAACTTGATGTCCAGCTAGAGAAAGCTGTTTGGCAAAAAATTGCCCCATCTTCCCCTGACCCCCAATTAATGTAACCTGCTTAGACACTGTTTCTGGGTCAATGTCTTCAGATAACTGGGAAGAACTCGACTGAGTAATAGTTGCAGCAGCGGTTGCATTAATGAGGAGATTACGCCAGACAAACTCTGGCACACCCGCATCTGCTAACTCAGTGCCAATCAGCACTGAACTATTTTCCGAGTTCTCGAAGTCTGACATCGCCGCGATCCGCTCTCCGAGAAGTTTCACAAGCTGGCGATCAATATTTTCTAGCTTAGATGGAGATTTTGAACAAAACACAACACAGGCCCCTGAATTTCAAGCAGTACAGAGTTTTTTCAGTGAACAGTCATCAGTTATGCAGTAATCAGTTTTTTCAATGATCAGCCTTTTTAGTTTACAGTTGTTCAGTCTGATTGTATTCTTCGCTGTTGACTGTTGACTGTTGACTGCTCACTGTTTAATGTTCAGACTTAAACAAGTGCAGGAATGCGAGATGGCAGAAGTTCCGCTGCTAAGGCATCAAACTGATTGGGAGTCAAAGACTGAGGGCCATCAGACATCGCTTTAGCCGGATTGGGGTGAACCTCAATCATCAGAGAATCAGTTCCAGCCGCAACGGCAGCTTTTGCCATAGAAGGAACAAATTCAGATTTACCCGTACCATGACTAGGGTCAATCATCATCGGTAAATGAGTCAGCGTTCTTAGTACCGGAATCACGGATAAATCAAGAGTATTGCGAGTATATTTGCCATCAAACGTCCGAATTCCCCGCTCACAGAGGATCACATTTGGATTACCTGCGGCTAAGACATATTCTGCTGCCATTAACCAATCATCGATCTTAGCCGCCATGCCTCGCTTCAGCAATACAGGCTTATCTTGAGCGCCCACTTTTTTCAGCAACGCGAAGTTCTGCATATTACGAGCGCCGACTTGAACCACATCCGCGATTTCAGCCACAGCCTCTAAATCTGCGGTATCCATAACCTCAGTAATAATCCCCAGTCCAGTTGCAGAACGTGCCGCATCTAACATTCCTAACGCACTCTCACCATGACCTTGGAAAGAGTAAGGAGAAGTTCTCGGCTTGTAAGCCCCACCGCGTAAGAATTTTGCCCCTGCGGCTTTGACTCGTCTGGCGGTTTCGATAATCATTTCCTCGTTCTCAACCGAGCAAGGTCCCGCTACGATTACTAAAGGATGATCTTGACCAAAATAGACATCACCATTGGGTGTTGGCACTTTCACCTCACTGGCTTCACCGTGACGGAACTCCAGACTCGCCCGTTTAAACGGCTTTTCAATTCGCATCACTTGTTCAATCCAGGGATTGACATTTTGTACCTGACTTTCATTGAGCAAAGCGGTTTCACCGATTAAACCGAGAACAGTTTTATGCTGACCCACACTTTTTTCAACTTTAACGTCCCACAATTGGCTGAGAGTTTCGCTGATGACTTCAACTTCAGAGCTAGGGATACCGGGCTTGAGAATAACGATCATGTTGTTTCCTTAAAATGAGTAATAATTTGCAATGAATCGAACTAACGTAAAAACTGACTCAGGGCTTCTAACTTTTGCCAAGCGAGTCCACTGGCTAGAATTTCTTTCGCCGTTGCCACACCTTCTGCAATCTTGTTAATATCGGCAACAGCTTCACCGACATAAAGCGCCATTGCTGCATTTAGCGCAACCACATCTTGTTGAGCTTGTGTGCCTTTGCCTTGCAGTACCGCTTTGAGAATCTCCGCATTAGCATTGACATCTCCACCTTTTAGTGCTTCTGTAGAAGTCATGGTAATTCCCATTTCTTCGGGCTTAATCGTCGTTAGATTTACCCTATGTTCGCCTGCACCCTTGGAATTCACGCTAACGAAAGCCGCATCGGTTAAATCAGCTAAACCGACTTCGTCCAGCCCTTCGCGCCCGTGAACGACAACCGCTCGACGAATCTTCAATTGAGCCAGAGCCTGAGCAACCGTTGGCACCAGAGAAGAGGCGTAAACTCCGAGAACCTGTCCAGTCGGCTGCATGGGGTTAAGCAGAGGCCCCAATAAATTAAAGACAGTGCGGATTTTCAGCGTTTTACGCAGAGGCATAATCGCCTTAAACGCGGGATGCCAACCAGGAGCATATAAAAAGGTAATGCCCACTTCATCAACTGCCGCTTCGACTCGTTCAGGGCTAGCGGACAAATTTAAGCCCAACGCTTCCAATACATCCGCAGAACCCGCTTTACTCGAAGCCGAACGATTACCATGTTTAGCAACTTTGACTCCCGCCGCAGCAGCCACAAAAGCAACAGCAGTGGAAATATTGAAGGTAGATGCACCATCGCCACCTGTACCACAGGTATCAATCATCGGCACAGTATCCGCAGAAGCTTGAGACTGAATAGCTTGTTCGCGCAGAACTTTGACCATACCGACCAACTCTCCAGCGGAAACCCCTTTTGACTGAATTGCCGATAAAATCGCGCCAGAGATAACAGGTGGAACCTCCTCAGCCAACCAACCCCGCATCAAAATTGAAGCTTGTTCAGTTGAGAGGGATTGCTTGTCGAGAAGTTGAGTAATTAATGCTGGCCAGTTTTGTTCGGTGGCAGATGATGAACTCGGAGATAGAGTTGCATCCGTAGTTGGAGGAGAAGTTAATGCTGTCATTTTGAATAGTTTGTAGAAGCGATTAAAACCCAAGTTTTCTAGTAGTCACAGAAGGAAGTCAGGGCATCAATTCCCTGTCTGAAACCCTAAGTCCTTTTAAAAGGACTTTAATTATGAGACAGAGATTTTAATCTCTGGCTTTTTTCAGTTAACAGTCAGCAGTCAACAGTTAGAAAATCAATTCAGACCTTTAAAGCCTTAGTTCTCTGCAAGTCAGGGAATCAATTCTGCTCACTGCTCACTGTTTAAACTGTTCACTGGTTCATGCCGAGCGCTTTAATAACCGTTTGTACATCTTTATCACCCCGTCCAGAACAGTTGAGAACAATCCGAGGACTGCCTGTTAAAGTCGGGCAAAGTGTGTCAAAATAGGCGATCGCATGAGCTGTTTCTAGAGCGGGGATAATCCCTTCTAGAGCAGAAAGCATCTTGAAACCTTCTAAAGCCTGCTCATCGGTAACGTTGTAATATTCAGCTCGTCCTAAATCCTTGAGGTAGCTGTGTTCAGGACCAACACCTGGATAATCGAGTCCTGCACTAATGGAGTGAGCCTCAACAATTTGACCTTCGGTATCCTGAAGTAAGTAGCTCATCGCACCATGCAGAACACCAATTTTTCCTTTAGTCAAAGTTGCAGCGTGTTTATCAGTTCCAACACCTTCACCTGCGGCTTCCACACCAATCATGCGAACGCTTTCATCTTCGACAAACTCGTTAAATAACCCAATTGCATTAGAACCGCCACCGACACAAGCGATGAGAATATCCGGTAAACCGTTCCACTTTTCTAGACATTGAGCGCGGGTCTCTTTACCGATAATAGCGTGAAAATCTCGAACAATCATCGGATAAGGGTGAGGGCCAGCCGCAGAACCGAGAATGTAGTGCGTATCTTCAACATTTGTGACCCAGTCACGAATTGCTTCACTGGTGGCATCTTTGAGTGTACCTGTTCCCGCTTCAACTGGACGAACTTCGGCACCGAGTAACCGCATCCGGAACACGTTTAAAGCTTGGCGTTCGATATCCTGTACACCCATGTAGATAACACAGTCTAACCCAAACCGAGCGCAAACTGTTGCTGTGGCGACTCCGTGTTGACCTGCACCTGTTTCCGCAATAATCCGCTTTTTGCCCATCGACTGAGCCAGTAACACTTGACCGAGAGCGTTATTAATTTTATGAGCGCCTGTGTGGTTAAGGTCTTCTCGCTTTAGATAGATTTGAGGGCCGCTACCATCGGGTCTAGCATAACGTTCTGTGAGGCGTTCTGCAAAATACAACGGACTCGGACGACCAACATAATCTTTGAGTAATTCATCTAGGCGACGATTAAACTCAGGGTCATCAATGTAACGCCGGAATTGAACCTCTAACTCGCTCAGAGCAGGCATTAGGGTTTCCGGTACATATTTTCCACCGAAGCGACCAAAACGACCCAGTGCATCAGGTCTTTGTTCTTTGGATGTTGAAACCGTTGGACGTTCGTTCAAACTTACCATTGTTAAAAAAATCCTCGTTTTTCAGTAGTTCTTTGGAAGTCAGGGAATAAATTCCCCGCCTTAAACCCCAAGTCCTTTTCAAAGGACTTCAATTATGAGACAGAGATTTTAATCTCTGGATACTACGCAATCGCCTTTTTAAGGTCGCGGGCGAGTTGTTCAATCTCCTTGAGACCTTGTTCGGGGGAGTTTTCAGCTAACCGACGGACAAAAGCACTCCCGACAATTACCGCATCAGAACCCCATTCAGCAATTTGTTTAGCTTGTTCGGGTCCAGAAATTCCAAACCCAACGCCAATGGGTTTATCGGTACTCTCTTTCAAATCAGAAATCAGCGTTTGAACGCGAGACTGAATTTCTGAACGCACCCCAGTTACACCCGTGACACTAACGAGATAAATAAAGCCTTGAGACTTAGAGGCGATCGCTTGTATTCTTTGTGCATCACTGGTTGGAGCCACTAATAGAATCACTTCAATCCCGAATTCTGTCGCCGCATCTAACAGAGGTTGAGCTTCTTCGAGGGGTAAATCTGGAACCACTAACCCTTTCGCACCTGCATCCGCAACTTGACCTAAAAAGGAGCGAATTCCACGATAGAGAATGGGGTTGTAGTAGGAAAACAGAACTAAAGGTGCTTTCAAAACTGGAGTGACAGAACGCACGATTGAGAGTACCTGTTCTAAAGTCACCTCTTTTGCTAGGGCGCGAGTAGCGGCGGCTTGAATCACGGGGCCATCTGCAAGCGGGTCAGAATAGGGAACACCGAGTTCAATCATGTCTGCACCACTGCGATCCAACATTTGCAAGGCTTTAGCAGTAGTATCGAGATCCGGATCTCCGGCGGTAATAAAGGGAATTAAGGCACATTCACCTCGTTCTCGCAGGGTTTGAAAACATTCAGAAATGGTTTGAGTTTTAGTCTTCATCGTTGTACTGTTTCTAATTTAGGAATTATGTCTTGAACCGCTTGAGCAATATTAGGTTGCTGAACTAAAGATTCACCGACTAACACCGCATTTGCACCTGCTTTTGCAACCCGAACTAAATCTGAAGCGGTTTTTAAGCCGGACTCACTAACAACTACAATATTTTTAGCTTGCAGTTCTTCGCCTCGTGCTTCGAGTAATTGTTCTGTTGTCGCTAAGTCAACGGTAAAATTTTCTAAATTGCGGTTATTAATCCCGATTATCCGAATCGTTTCACCGACTTCTGGCAAGGCTAAAACTCGATCTAATTCAGCGAGGGTATGAACTTCAACCAGAGAATCCATCCCTAAGCGGCGAACCATCGTTGATAACTTGCTGAGGTCGGCATCATTCAGCACCGCCGCGATTAATAGTACCGCATCAGCACCCGATTCACGAGCTTTCAAAACTTGGCAAGGATCGATAATAAACTCTTTGCACAATAGCGGTAGAGAAACTACTTTTCGGACTCGGCGTAAGTTCTCAAAGCTGCCTTGAAAGAAGGTTTCATCGGTCAGAACGGATAGACAAGATGCGCCACCTTCTTCATAGGCTTGGGCTATTTCTTCCGGGTTAAAATCAGGGCAAATAATTCCCTTACTGGGACTGGCTTTTTTAACCTCAGCAATTAGAGCAGGCGTACCAGTTCTCAGAGCATTCGCGAAGTCTTTTCCCTCAAGTTCAACCCTGAGATTTTGACATCTTTCCTCTAGAGAAGCTGATTGCTGAATTTGTAAAACTTCTTGCTCTTTTTGCCAAATAATCTTTTCAAGAATGTTCTCCGCAGAGGAGTCTGGGGATGCAATTTCATAGCCTGGCCCCAGTTCGGCTAAACGACGGCGAATTTTCATATTGATGAGTCGAATATTAGCGACTAAATGCCACGATTGAGCTACTTTCAATCAGAGCTTTTACCGCAGTTTCTGCTGAATTTTCCAGTGCATACGCATCACCGACTCGTGAACTATACGCATTTACCACATTCTGAATTAGCCTTAAACCAACACCAGAGTCCATCGTCATTAAAGATTCGGGATGAAACTGAACCGCTGCGATGGGTAAATCTCGGTGTTCAACAGCCATAATTACCTGATCGTCAGAAAATGCAGTGACTTTTAGATCCGTCGGTAAGGTTTGAGTTAAAGCATGGAGAGAATGGTATCGTCCGACTTCAAAGCTTGAGGGTAAACCTGCAAATAAAATTGAGTCAGAGTCTACAACTGTAATTTCTGAAGAAACACCATGTTGTGGATAATCCAAAACCCCTAATTTACCGCCGAAAGCTTCAACAATACCCTGTAAGCCTAAGCAAACTCCAAATATCGGAATTCGTCGCTCTACGCAGGCTTTGACCATCTCACTCACCTGAAAATCGCTTGGGTTTCCAGGACCCGGTGAGAGAACGACTAAATCAGGTTGCTGTTGATCTAGAGTTTCTATCGGGAAGCCATGACGCAAAGTGGTAACTGATGCGCCTGTTTGACGAATATAGTTAGCCAGAGTATGAACAAAGGAGTCCTCGTGGTCTACAATCAACACTTTCCGGCTGGTTTCTGCGGTCACTGGTACCGGAGATACAGATTCGCTGGGTGTTGATCGACTCCGTCGGGTTTGTTTCAAGGCTTGCAACATTGCCGCCGCTTTCGTTAAGGTTTCTTTTGCTTCGGCTTCGGGGATGGAACTATGCAGTAACGTTGCACCGACCCGAACTTCCGCAATAGAATCTTTGAGACGAATAGTTCTTAGGACTAAGCCTGTATTCAGATTACCATTAAAGTTGAAATAACCAACGGCTCCTCCGTACCAACGTCGCGCACTGCGTTCATGTTGCTCGACAAAGGCGATCGCAGCCCGTTTTGGCGCACCTGTTACCGTTACCGCCCAAGTATGGGTTAAAAAGGCATCTAAAGCATCGTATTGATCTTCGAGAACACCTTCGACATGGTCAACAGTATGAATGAGGTGGCTATACATTTCCACCTGACGACGACCAATGACTTGTACTGAACCGGGTTTGCAGACTCGCGATTTGTCATTGCGATCAACATCGGTACACATCGTCAACTCAGACTCATCTTTGAGAGAGTTCAACAAATGTCGAATTTGAGTCGCATCCTCGATCGCATTATCGCCCCGTTCAATCGTACCGCTAATCGGACAGGTTTCGACTCGTCGCCCATCTACCCGCACAAACATTTCTGGAGAAGCACCAATCAGGTATTCTCCGCCCATGTTTAGAATAAATCCGTAGGGGCTAGGGTTAATGGATTGTAGGGTTCGGAATAGTTCGCTGGGTTCGGTTTCGCAGTTCTCAGAAAAGCACTGAGAGGGAACCACTTCAAATAAATCTCCTCGACGGAAATAGTCAAACGCAGTTCTAACTAAATCTGCATATTCACCGGGGCCATGATCGGCGACTTGAGTCACGGGTGTGCGTTTTCCGCGATAATCAATTACCTCTCCGGTTCGGGGAAGTCCCTCAGTAGAACAATCTGACGTTTTGAAGTCGTATTGAAGCTGAAAGGCTTGTTGAATGTAGTAGTCTACAACAATCAATTCATCGGGTAGATACAGCACTAAGTCCCGTTGATCTTCAGCCCGTTCTAGCTTTTGAGAAATTGGCTCGAACTGAAATACCAGGTCATAGCCTAAAGCACCATAGAGTCCTAAATGCTCATCTTCATCACTCGCCAATGCTGTTGTAATGGCTCTGACGACAGAGAACGCGGAGGGTTGCTGGCTTCTTTCTTCTTCCGAAAAAAGGCGTTCAACCGCTGCAATATCTCCAGTAATTGTTTTAGAAGTCTGCTTAATATTTTTTAGATCGGCTAAATTCTTCAAAGCTGAGAAAATCTGTTGAATCAGAATTTCTCCTCGTTCATTAAGTGCCTCAATTTTAAATTTATTATCGCGTGTTACGACCTCAAGCGGTGGATTAATAAACCCGATTGCCCATCGCCTGTAGCGTCCGGGGTACTCATAGCTGCTGGTTAATAATCCTCCTCGCGCTGTATTTAACTGCGGCAAAATCTGGTCTATTGCTGTTTCCAGAGGTAGAAGATTAACCTGTCGAATTACTTCTATGCCCCCACCTGTTAGATATTGTTGGGGTTTGTACATGACTCAAAAGTCTCCATGACTGGGCGGTAAATTTCTGTGAAAACATTGATTACTATATGAGAGCTTAATGAATAACATACACAAAGTTCAATGATGGATCTTTTGTATATCGTTACATTTATTTAGATTTTCTCATAATTTGACATTTTTACTGAAAAAATAAAATCATAGTAATTTATACCTAGAACGCAAATAGACAAATTTCAAAAAATCAACTTGACTAAAAATACCAGTCCTAAGATAGAGACATCCATCAAATCAATATGACTATATTTTCAAGTTAATAGTCGGTTAAAATCCTCTGCTTTTTAGTTAAAGCCATCAACAACAGGTCGATATCAATTAAAAAAGGTGCTTAAACAAAGGGGATCGAGAAGCAGAACAATCTTAACAAATCTAAATAATTGCTTAATGTTCCGAAAAAATGTGCATTGCTGTGTAATGAATCAGTCTCTATGATTCAGGAAGGGGATAAGAGAGCCACTTAAGATCAGAAGGCTAAAAGTAAAAAGTTATTAGAGATAGAACTGGAGACCAATGAGTAATAATTTAACCCAATCTTCTCCGGCGATAATGCCAGAGGAGTATACAGAAACGCCCAAGAACCTGTCTGTAAAAGAAGCTGCTAATGGATCTCGGAACGCATTAGTGAGTAGTTCTTTGAAGCTCAAAAAAGAAACATCTGTCGCACGAGCGATCGTGAAGCTGTTAGAGGAGTTGGGCGTGGCTTGGGCGTTTGGAGTGTCCGGCGGAGCGATGGCAACGCTATGGGATGCCCTCTCAAATAGCGAACAAATTCAGGTTGTTCACTGTCGTCACGAGTCTGGTGCTGCCTTTGCGGCTTTGGAAGCTTCCCTCGCCAGTAACAGCCCAGTTGTCGTCTTTTCAACCGCAGGCCCTGGAATCACCAACACCCTCACGGGTTTGTTTGCAGCCAGAGGTGAAGGAGCAAAAGTAATTCATCTGTCAGCCTGTACCTCAGCCCCTCAGCGCGATCGCTGGGCAATTCAAGAAACCAGTGCGCGGACTTTACCCATCGCCGGAATCTTCACCTCTGGGGCGTTGTACCACTACGCAACAATAGTTGATTGTCCTGAACAATTACCTCAAATCGCGAGACGGCTGACCCAGGGAGTCTCAGAAATGGGTGGCTTTACCGCTCACTTGAGCGTTCCGACGGGAGTACAGTCCTTACCGACAACCCAGAAGCTACCGAAAGCCAATGTTGTCGAAAGTGCGATCGCCACAACAGAAACCGTTGTTCGCGATTGTGCCGCATTACTTTCAGAGGGTCCGTTTGCAATCTGGGTCGGTTATGGCGCTCGCCTCGCAACCGAGGAAGTTAAGCAACTCGCAGAGCTAACAGGTGCAGCCGTAATGTGTTCACCACGAGCGAAGGGGCTGTTTCCGGAAAATCATCCTCAATATGTAGGAATTACAGGTTTAGGCGGTCACGGTTCAGTTCTGAACTACTTAGAAACCGTTAAACCTTTGCGAACTCTGGTACTCGGAACTCGCATGGGAGAACCCACTTCCTTCTGGAATGCGAAGATGGTGCCTCCTCAAGGCTTTATTCAAGTCGATCTCGATCCGAGTGTAATTGGAGTGGCTTTCCCGACTGCACCGACTTACCCTGTTCGTGCGGAAATTGGTACATTCTTACGACAGTTGCTTCCCCAGTTGGCGAACTATCCCAAGCAAACAATTGATTTGCCAAATCCCGAACTCGAAGTCATTGCAGAACCGACCAGCAATCTTGTCCGTCCAGAAAAGGTGATGGAAGCGATTCAAAAAATCGTTGTCGAAGGCAGTGACGCAGTGATTCTATCTGAGTCGGGTAACTCCTTCACTTGGACTACTCATCTATTGCGTCTTCCTCACCCTAACCGTTATCGAGTCAGTACAGGGGTCGGTTCGATGGGTCATGCGACCACTGGAGTAATTGGTGCGGCGGTTGCTAAAAATAGTAAAGCAGTAGCGATCGTTGGAGATGGTTCGATGTTGATGAATAGCGAAGTCAGCACCGCCGTCAAGTATCAAATCCCTGCGGTTTGGATTGTACTCAATGATGCTCGTTACAATATGTGCTATCAAGGCATGGCAATGTTAGGATTGAAAGCCGATGCACTGATGCCAGAAACGGACTTTACCCTCGTTGCTCGTGGTATGGGTGCCGAGAGTATTCATGTTTCAGATGAGTCAAGCCTCGAAAGTGCTTTAGAAAAAGCGATGACGATTCCAGGTCCTTGTGTGATTGATGTCAAAATCGATCCAGACCGTCACGCACCGTCAAAAGGACGGACAAAGAGTTTAGCCAATCGTTCAAAAGCAGAAGCCGAGGAAAATCTGAATAGCGGCGATCTGTTAGACGACCACACTTCAAAGAACGGTTCATCAAAAGAAAAAGAGCAAGTTTCTTTTCCGATGGTTTAAACAGAACAGGTATTTGAACCCATAACAAGACCTCAGCTTTGGGAGGGTGCATCTTTTTCCCGTTTATTTTTCTCTTGTGATAGACCACTGCAAATCAACCCGTCAAAGTACAGAAACCAATGGAATTATTTCAAACCACAGACACCGCCGGACACGAACAGGTTTTGTTCTGTAACGATCAAGCATCCGGACTCAAAGCAATTATTGCCATTCACGATAGCCGACTCGGTGCTGCAATGGGTGCCACTCGTCTGTGGCCCTACGAAAATGAAGTAGCGGCTTTAACAGATGCTTTACGCCTTAGCCGAGGAATGACCTATAAAGCGGCTTGTGCAAATATCCCCATGGGTGGCGGTAAAGCGGTAATTATTGCTAAACCCGAACAAAAAACCTGTGAACTTTTGCAAGCTTACGGTCGATTTATTGAACGTTTAAACGGTCGATTCATCACAGGTCAAGACATTAATTTAACGCCTCAAGATGTTCGACATATTAATCGTGAGACTCAATACGTTGTGGGAACTCAAGAAAAGTCAGGTGGCCCTGCTCCGGTAACAGCAATTGGTGTATTACTCGGAATGAAAGCAGCAGCAAAATTCCGTTTAGGAGCTGAGAACCTCAAAGGGTTAACGGTTGCCGTGCAAGGCTTAGGAAATGTCGGTCATAATCTCTGTGATTGGTTACACAGAAATGGAGCTAAACTGTTTATTACCGATATTAATCGAGCTAAAGTTTCTAAGATTGCTCGACTCTATAATGCGACTCCTGTAGAACCGGATGAGATTTATGGACTCGATGTTGATATTTTTGCGCCTTGTGCAATGGGAGCAATTCTGAATAGTCAGACGATTCCTCAAATTAAGGCTGGTATTATTGCAGGTTGTGCCAATAATCAGCTTGAAGATGAAAAAGTACATGGCGAAATGCTAACCGACAAAGGCATTTTGTATTGTCCAGACTACGTGATTAATGCAGGTGGACTGATTAATGTTTACCATGAGTTAATTGGTTACAACGAGAAGAAAGCCATTAGCCATGTTCATAGTATTCACGATACATTGCTAGAGCTATTCCACAAAGCAAAAATTGCTGGAATTACAACTCATCAGGCTTCGATGCAGCTTGCAGAAGAACGCATCATCAAGGCTGAACAAGCTCAACTGTTAGCAACGGCTTAATTTGGGCGATTGATTAAATTTACGACAAAAAATCTACAACAGAAAACCTACAACAGGAAATAATGGAAGAAAATACCTTTGCAACGTCAGCTTATATTGCAGCCGATCCGGATACGGTTTTTGACTACCTCTGTAGTTTACAAAATCTAGATGAGTGGACGCTGTTTAGCAACATGATCGAACAAGTTGATGAAGATACTTGGCTGGGAACGGCTTCAGGTTATCAACATAATTTGTATTATCATGTCAAACGAATTGATAATGGCTTTTTTAAAGGCATTGAATGGCACTGTGGATTTAAGTATAAAGAGTATTTCCAGGTTTATCCGGTGCTGCTGTTCCCACCCGATTATGTTGAACCTGGTTCTGATGAGTCTGGGGTTTACTTTCACTGGCTGAGTTTTGTAGACCCGAAGCGACGCCCACCGATGATTATGCAAGGTATTGAAACAGTGCATACTTCTGAGTGTCGTTCCTTAAAAGCGATTTTAGAACGGAACGCCGGACGAACTGAAGCGGCTCAAGGTCGGTATAAAATTGTCACAGATAGTATGTTCATCGATGCACCCATCGAGACTGGATATGAATATCTCAGCAACTTGCAAAATATGGATCAGTGGGCGCATTTACTCACACCAGCCGGAGAAATTGGCGAGACTGAGGGTGAATTTCTCGATGAATATAATCAAAAGGTGAAGGTAACACTGCGATCGCATACTTTCAGCAAGTATTATTTGATCGAGCAGAACTTCTACTACCCTGATCATAACTTTACCCAACGCTGCCCAACGATTATTATTCCTTGTTCCTACGCTTTTAACGATCCAGATGCTCAAGGCTTAATTCAACATCGGATCACCTTCTGGCCTGTTAATGAGCCGCTACGTCATGGTAAACTGCAAATCCAAGACTTTGGGGCTGAGAGCATGAATATTAAGCGTTTCTTAGAAGAGAAGGCGGGTAACTTGGAAAGCTTCGATCAAGGAATGAGTTACAAGCCGAAGACATTAGCTCAAGTTTAGAGTTATTTTCATAACTTCATAACTTCATAACCCTAGTTTTTCTAGCTTAACAGCCATTGTCTGCTGAATTTGACGAAAAGCTAGGGCTAGTAACAGTTCCCCATAATCTCGCATAATCTGTTATTATCTGTAATTATGGAAAACAGATTTGTCAAGATTG
>JBCBCI010000125.1:0-15944 GCA_038530755.1 Cyanobacteria bacterium J06592_8
GGATAAATATCTACACTCTTACCATCTTGATCTATTTTAAACGTTACACCAGAAAAATCAGAACTGAGATTAATTCGTTTATTAAGTAAAACAGAGTTCAAATCATGCAAAAGTTTTTTATAATTATTACCATACTCACCTGTTTCAATAGCTTCTCTAAAATCCTGATCTCGAACATTCTTAAAAGAATCGACTAAAATATCAACTGCCAGAAAATCATAAGTAAAAAAGTTTTGTAGTTCATGTTTTGAGTCTTGAAGTGCTGAAGAATAATCATTTCTGTTCTTGTTTGGCTTAAATAAAAATTTTCTATCTTTCTGAGAAAGAAAAAGAAAAACTTGAGTTGCAGGAGCTGCTAGAAAAATTCTAGCTGATAGTTCCTTTAAAAACTGTTCAGCCTGATTTATGTCAATCGTTTCTACAAAACATAGTAAAACCTCCTCATTATCTGTACTATCACTATCTAAGTAGCTACATATATATATCAACTTTTGCGACTTCAAATATTTTTCAACTTGCTGTAAAGCTCCCTCAAGTCGTTTGCTTTTGGCATAAAGTTCTCCCAGAGTAATTTTATCTTCTTCTAAAGCTTCCTGTAATTCCTTTTGAAGATCTTCTAACCAGATTTCTGATAAGGATTGACTTCCAATTGATTTTAGTTGTCTACCATATCTATTGATTAATTTTACTAATTGTGAACGCAGTTCTTCATCATTTTCTATTTTACTAATTCTTTCGAGTTGCTCAATAATTGTCTCTCGCTGCTTAATTCTTGTTTCTAAATTTGAGATCTCAGCTATTGTTGGCTCCAATTTATCAAAAACTGAAAATATTAAATAATCTTTACTTGTTACATCTTCTGTTGTGCTGTCACTGAGTAATTCTCTAATATAAGAGTCTCTATAGGCAAAAAAGTTGAGCTTGACAACTTTCTCTCCATCCCAAATTTCAACTGTTGCTAAATCTCTTCTCTCGCAACCTTCATCAATTTTAAAATTCCAAAGCATATTTTTGAGGAAGGGAATCTTCTCAGGATCAGAAGAACAATGCAACAATACAAAAATCAATTGCAACAGTGTACTTTTTCCTCCTCCATTAAGACTTCCTAGAGGAAAAATTCGAGGCTCAAACTCTTTTTCAAAGCTAATATCAATATTCTTTAACACTCTGAAGTCATGAACTTGAACCCTCTGTAAGTGCATAAAATACTCCTCACGTCAAGAAATGTATTTAATTTTAGATTGCAGGTTTATTTTTTTTGAGTCAATAATTGAGATAATTCGGCGTGCATGAAGGCAATATCTGGGTCTCGCTGAATCACTTCATAGTAACGTTTTTCTCGTTCATTCCCATTCTCAGACGCACGTAATAGCATTTGAGATTCTTCTAATAACTGATTCACTTGTTGTAGCGTTACAGGTTCATCTTTCGCCGCCATCACTTCATCAATTTGTGCAATTAATTGAGAGAAAGGACGCAACCAACTAAACATTCCTTCTCCGATGACCAGTTGAAAAAATTCTCCACGAGACCGAATTGGGCCATGAATTTTCTCGTACTCAACTTTTTCAGACTCTAGTAGGGCTTTATGAAGGCGTAACAGTTTGGTTCGTACATCCCGTAAACGCTGAAAGGGAAAATCGAGAGGTGCTGGATTTGAAGACATTAATCAATATTGCGATCGCTATTTGATCTATTTTGCCACATTAAGCTGCACTTTTTGAGATTGCCCCGCTACGAATTTAAAAAAAGATGCAGAGACAGAGGTGACTGATGAGTTTAGTTCAGGAAATTATTTTTTATTCTAACAGCCAATCAAAAACTTGACCTAATGTCAGTTGTAGTTCGTTCGCAAACTCTGGAACGGGTAGCTGTTGTTGAGGTTCATCGAAGACTGCGGTGGCTTCTGTAGGAAGATAGACGAATATTGTTTTTTCGGCTGGGTCGATTAACCATCCCATTTGTGTCTCATATTTCAAACAATTTAATATTTTTTTTGTTACTTTTGTTTGACTTTGTTCGGGTGATAAAATTTCAATAATCCAATCTGGAGACGATAAAAATACATTGGCGACTTCACCTGTTTCATCACGATAAATCCGACTCCATACAAACACCGAAATATCTGGAACAATAGATCTTTTACTAAATGTACATCGCAACTCTGAAAAAGCTCTAGCAGCTTTCTTTTGCCTTAAAACTGCATTTATTGCTGTTGAAAGTTCTGTTTGAATAGAGCTGTGTTTTCCCGATGGCATTGGTTTCTGAATAATCTCCTCATCAATATACTCACTTGCTGGTTGAGTTTCTTCTAGTTGCAGGAATTCTTCGAGGGTAATTGTTTTTTTGGGTGCTTGTACCATGTTGTTTTCCTCTGATTTTTAAAATGAATTTTTCTCAAGTGTAACCTAATCAGGTGAGCATTGCCCACCCGAAGAGGCTTACTTTCTAAACCTTAAACTTCTCAGTAATTCGCTTCATGGCTTCGTTAACATTGTCTCGACTATTAAACGCAGAAATACGAAAATATCCTTCTCCGGCTGCACCAAACCCAGAACCGGGTGTTCCGATAACATTACAGGTTTGTACTAACTTATCGAAGAAATCCCAACTGGATAAACCGTGAGGCGTTTTCACCCAAACATAAGGCGCATTTACACCACCATAAACCGATAATCCGGCTGCGGTTAACTGGTCACAAATAATTGTGGCATTTTCCATATAAAAGTCAATTAACCCTCGAACTTGCGCCTGGCCTTCTTCGCTATATACGGCTTCTGCACCTCGCTGAACAATATAAGAAACGCCATTAAACTTAGTCGATTGACGACGATTCCACAGCTTCCAAATTTCTACATCAGAACCATCATTTGCCTTTGCGGTTAAGGTTTTGGGAACAACGGTTAAAGCACAACGAGTTCCCGTAAATCCGGCATTTTTAGAAAATGATCGAAACTCGATCGCACAATCTCGCGCCCCTTCTATTTCATAAATCGAATGAGGTAAACTCTCGTCTGTAATAAATCCTTCGTAGGCAGAATCAAACAAAATAATCGCGCCATTATTTTTGGCGTAATCGACCCAAGTTTTGAGATAATCTTTACTCGCTGTTGCACCTGTGGGATTATTCGGAAAACAGAGGTAAATTAAATCAACTTTCTGACTGGGAAGTTCGGCGGTGAAGTTATTTTCTGCGGTAATCGGTAGATAAACTAATCCATCGTATTCCCCTTTATCATTGGCTGAACCTGTGTTACCCGCCATCACATTTGTATCAACATAAACCGGGTAAACGGGGTCTGTTACCGCGATAATATTATTTTTGCCAAAAATATCGAGAATATTGCCTGTATCGCATTTAGAACCATCCGAAATGAAGATTTCAGACGCATCGACTTCACATCCTCTGGCTTGAAAATCCTGTTGGGCAATTTTTTCACGTAACCAACCATAACCCTGTTCTGGGCCATATCCTTTGAAGCTGCTGCGCGCACCCATTTCTTCGACGGCTTTAATCATCGCAGTCCGACAAGCTTCAGGGAGAGGTTCTGTAACGTCGCCAATACCGAGTTTAATAATTTTCGCGTCAGGATTCGCTTCGATGAAGGTATTCACCCGTCGGGCGATTTCAGGGAATAGGTAGCCTGCTTTCAGTTTGAGGTAGTTGTCGTTAATTGTTGCCATTTTGAATCCTTACAAATGCTGTCAAACAGCGTATCGCCAACTGTTCCGATCCGTTGGGTGCTGATTTGTACTATTGTGCCACGACACGCTACCTCGCGATTAAGTGATCGCTAACTTCTTGGGTATGGCATTGATGAGAACTGAATTGATGTTGACGTATGACTCCTGTTGTAGTCGGATCATAGCCTACTAAGATTACCTCTCCATTCTCATTTCGTATCCATCCTCTCGCGGGAATAATTGTTCGAGAATCAATGGGATTATTCTGATTATTTTGAGTATAATTATTTCGAGTATTACGATTCGCTTTTCTGGATTGTTGTTGATGAGGTTTTGCAGATTGATTAACGGGAGGTGTGACAGCTTCATCTAGAAAAGATTCCCATTCAACAAAGCCTTGAATCGAGGTTAACTCCTGAGTGGGATCGGGAGCAATTCCGCCTCGCCCTGTAATAAAAAATGCACTATTTCGACCGAGTTTGCAAGGATCTTGAGCAATTAATGCGATCGGATCAACAATGACTTGAGGCAGATCAATTAATCCTTGAGCCGGATCGACTTCGTTATTAAGTTCAACTGTTCCATTAAATTCTGATCCCAGTTGAGACGTTGCCGTAATATCACTCGCTGAAGTTTGTCTTTGCCGGAAATTTATCCCGAAAATCGCATTGGCATTAATAATAATACGACCGCCAAAAGCGACTTCAGCGTTAGCCGAAATATCACTATTTTCAAAAGCTGTTAAAATATCAGTATTAATCTCGATATTCCCACCTGTTGCTTCTCCTGTTGCATTAGTCGTAATATTACTCTTATTACGAAGGGTTAGGGTTTCGGTATTTAGAATAATATTTCCTTGACCGCCCGTTGTTTCTGCATTCAAACTCGCTTCATTATCCAGCAGAATAAAAGCAGAATTAATCTCTAAATTACCTGCGGTTTCTGAACTTTGTGAACGAACATCTATTCTGGCTCTATCTCGAAGAGTTAAGGTTTCAGTATTAACAGTCAGTGTACCTGCTTGACCTGTCGCAGTAGAAAAAGCGGAAGCATTCAACGCTGTTTCAGTCCCAATTAATTCTATATTCGTCGCAGTAACTGTCAAATCTCCACTATTTCCCTTCCCAACTGTAGCCGCTTCAATTTGCGCCCCATCTTGAATGAGCAGACGTTGAGTATTAACAGTTAAATTTCCTGCATTTCCAGTTCCTGTATCTCCCACAGAAGCAAACAAACCAGCATCACTCCCAACTAATTCAATATCAGTCGCCCTAACTATTAAATCTCCTCCATTTCCATTACCTAATGTTGTAGTTGAGATAAATGCTTGATCTCGAATAACTAAACGTTGAGTATTAATGGTTAAAGTTCCTCCATTTCCAATGGCTTCGGGTAACACAGAAGTCGCTAAAAGACTAACAGCTCCTACTAATTCGATATCTTGGGCTATAATACTTAAATTTCCCGAATTTCCATTGCTCAAAGTTGCTGTTGCAATCTGTCCTCCATTTTGAACAACTAAACGTTGAGTATTAATTGTTAAAGTTCCTCCATTTCCAGTTGCTCCGGGTAGCACTGAAGCACTCAAAAGACTTCGAGTCCCCACCAGTTGAATATCTCTAGCAGTTATGCTTAAAGTCCCTCCATTTCCATTCCCAAATGTGTCAGCAGACACAAATGCTTGATCTCGAACCAACAAACGCTGAGTATTAATCGTTAAAGTACCGCCATTTCCAACAGCTTTGGGTTGAACTGAAGTGGCTAAACCACTACGAAATCGACTATCAGCAGCAGTACCCGCTAATTCAATTTCTTCTGCTGTAATCGTTAAATTTCCTCCATTTCCGTTCCCAAACGTTGTCGTTAATATCTGTCCTCCATCTTGAACTATTAGATATTTAGTATTAATCGTTAAATTACCTGCATTTCCTGATGTTGCTCGAAAAACTTGATTTCCTATCCCACTATTTTGACCGATTATCCTCACTGATTCTGTCGTATTGATGTGAATATCTTCGGCTTGAGGAACTTCAGCGTTTGTATTATTTGCAGTGGGAATTGTAAAGGGAGTAAAAACATTTTCAACTCCATTCACAATTTGACTTCCTCCTGACAGTTCTAAATTCTGAGCATTAATTCTAATATTTCCTCCAGGATTTCCCACAACGCCAACTAAAGCACCATCTGTAAGAACAACATTTGCTCGTTTTATATGGTTTGGAAAGCTAAAACTTTGGTCTGAATTGAGTCTAACAGTTCCCGCTTCAGATAATCCCCCTAACTCAATTTGACTTTCTGGAGATGAAATCACTCCTCCTTCAAACCGCACCTCTCCACCAATGAAAGCAATCGTTTCTCCTGGAGGTACAGATAAAGTGGAAGGAAGATTCGGAATATTCTTTTCGGAATCAACAAGAACTGAACGAGTTTGATTAACAATTCTGCCAGGATTTTCGCGAATATTCAATCCTAACGGCATATTAATTGTTAATAAGGGCGGTGCTTCGGGGTTACTGGCGGCGAACTCAAAACCATTTTCAAATAAGATTCCATCCGCTGTTGTTGCCAAAAATGAACCCGCAACATCTAATCGTGCCTCTGGTCCGAAAACAATTCCATTGGGATTTATTAAAAATAGATTTGCACTTCCTAAAACCCCTAATGTTCCTAATATTTCTGAGAGATTTCCCCCAGTTACACGAGTCAGAATATTAACAATTTGTTCGGAATTAGAAAAGTAAACAGCTTGTCCGGCTTCAACATTAAATTCTTGAAAACTATGAAATAAATTGCCACCTCGAACTGCTCCCCCATCAATCCGATTACTATTCATTCCTCGAATATTCTGATTAGGAGTAACCACTGACTGTTCTGAGCCTAAAGTATGATCAGGAACAATTTGTGCAGTAGCTCTTAATCCAGATAGAGATGGAATGACGATTAAGATGACTGAAACCAAAGCGGAAACGAAACGGAAGTTCATAGCAAAGCTGATCGGGGGAAGTTCTCACTTTCTTAATATTTTACCAAACCTTTCAGATGGCTAGATATTTGCTGTATTCTAGTCTATATCTTTAAGTTTATAAAATATTTTTCATTTCTTGCTTGATTTCTCGACGCAAGCCGGAAGCGATTCTAAAAAATTCATGTCCGGTATGTAAACAAGAATCATCATAATTCACAGTAAAAAATTCTAGCTCTTCGAGTCCATCACTGACATGATTGAGACAGTAATATAAATGAGCCGCAACACTGGCAATATTCCCTGGATTTGGCACAGAACGAAATCGAGTTTGAGCTTGAGATAAATAGTCTCGACAGGTTTCAATATAAATCTGAAACTCTTCCATTAGTTCATCGTCAAAAGGGTCAGCGGAGAGTTTATCAACCTCACGTTTAAACGGTTTCAAAATGCGATCAAGGCTACGGTTTACGGGTTTATAGACTTGATTTAACCATTCTTCGAGTTGAGCATCTACAGCTTTTGCGGTCTGGCGTCGCCTTCGGGTTTGAACAGTAGAAGTTGTCGTCGCCGTTGAAGAATTCGGATGAGAACTTGGGTTCAATTGTAAATCGTAGGATTGACGTTTTTTCGGATCACTTAATACTTCGTAAGCTGCATTAATTTGGATAATCTGCTCATGGTTTGCTGTTTCCTGTTGGCTATCAGGGTGAAATAATTTTGCTAAACGACGATACGCTTTTTTAATTTCTGATTGAGTTGCTGTTGGTCTAATTTCTAAGATTTGATAATAATTCTTAGTTGACGTTACCATAAATTAACTCCCAATTGAACGTTATATGTTATAATAGGCATCTAAAATCTACCAACTGAGATTCATCGTTGATAGCCCACAGCCTATTTTAACGATACATTTGAGAAATTGAGTTAATCCAGATTAAAAAATTTTTTATCAGTGAGAAGATCGCGTTTAAATATCTAATTACCTCTTGACTATATTGCCCAGAAATTATATAAAATATTTAAAGCGACAAGATCTAGACAAATCTTACTTTCTAGTTTGCAAATATTTTTAGTCAATATTTCAAGATTTAACATTATA
The DNA here is from genome assembly GCA_038530755.1 of Cyanobacteria bacterium J06592_8. Classification (GTDB taxonomy): domain Bacteria; phylum Cyanobacteriota; class Cyanobacteriia; order Cyanobacteriales; family Microcoleaceae; genus Capilliphycus. The sequence continues at coordinate 7,749 of JBCBCI010000125.1, forward strand.
GGTCAAGTTAGCAAAATATCATTGAGTTTATAGGAGCAAGCTCGGACTCACTAAAAATCAACGACTGAATCAATAGATTTTATAAAAATCAAAGCCAATCTAAATATAATACATTAAATTTGTTTGCCGTCGAACTTCCAACTTTTCGCATAAATCCTTTAATGTATACTTCTGTAAAACTGAATTGGCAATTTGATGGGCTTCTTGCCAAACTTCTCCAATAATTTGACTTTCCAGACTGTGATTCTGCTCTGGACTTGAAGCTATCTGTCCTTCTAAACAGATTACAACATCCAGTAAAGTAATTTGACTGGGTTCTTTCGCCAGTAGATACCCTCCTTTAGCTCCCCGTTGGCTACGAACCAAACCACTACGTTTAAGAGTAGCAAGCAACTGTTCGAGATAGCGCTCGGGTATATTATGCTGTTGAGCAATTTGACGAATCTGACAAGGCTCACCTTGGGGATAGTGAGCGGCTAACTCTAGCAAGGCTAGAAGAGCATACTGGCTTTTGCAGGATAATTCTACCAAATCTAAGATTTTTATGACTCTGTTCAGTCTCTACTATACCTTGCTTTCCTGGAGCGACTGTGCTGAACTTGAACTTCGAGTCGCTTAAACCTCAATACTCAAATTTTGGATTACAAGGTAAAACAGAAATAGGGTCGTTATCGCAAACTACTAGATTCCCTCTATAGCTAGCGAACTTGACTTAACTTGAACAAACAGCAAAAATCCAATCCTCAGTTGCTATGACTCAAGAACTGGAAACAACCAAAAAACTCGCTCAGAAACAGACAAAAGCAACCGCTTATTTGACTTTATTTATGCCATTACTGGGCTATATTTACACTGGGCGTTACAAAGCGATGTTGATGGGTTTAGGAATTTTTTTGGGTGTAACTGGGATTTGTGTTTCTGGAGATCTTGACTTTAAGAAGAAAGAAAATCTGACCCTAGCTCTGCAAACATTGTATGGTGTAGGTAGTGCGATTGAAAATGCTCGTGCTGTCAGTCAAGCTAAAAAACGCTTAAAGCAGTCAAAAACTCCAGCAATTAATTCTGATCGTCAAAAAATCCAACTGTTAAGATTAGCGAAAGCTCAAGGGGAAGTAACGTTAGTTGATTGTGTACTGGAACTTAATAGTTCAGCCTCAGAAGTTCGTCAACTTTTGCATGAACTCCAAACTGAAGAATTAATGATTGTGGAAAACCGAGAAAACGACGGCGCAGTGGTTTATCGCATTCTTTAGACAGAAGGAAAATCAATCCATAAGCTTTGCTCAAATATTAATCACTGTTTCATCAGTGTTGCCAAACTCAGACAATCGCTGAATGTCCTAGTTTTGTCCCTTTAGAGCTTTAAAATTTTAGGATAAGAGTATTTCTCTTAAAAATTACCATCCTAATCCGTGACCATTTTGTGAGAGGCTAGTATCAGTTGTTTTTGGTTAACGATCTCTATGGCTACGGTAACGGTCAAACAGCAGCAGTATCAAACCTATCTCCTCACAGATGAAAGCACCTCTTCTGAAGTTTCTGTCGTTCCTGAACGGGGAGGAATTGTCACTGAATGGCGTATCGGTGAGACTCCTATCTTCTACTTAGATACTGAACGTTTTAAAGATCCGTCTTTATCTGTTCGCGGTGGGATTCCTTTATTATTTCCAATTTGCGGTAATTTAGTTGATGATACCTACACTCTCAATGGCAAAACCTATCAACTCAAGCAACATGGTTTTGCTCGAACTTTGCCTTGGGAAGTTACTGCACAATCTACAGAAAATGGTGCGAGTGTCACAGTTAGTCTCAAGAGTAATGAGCAAACTCGTGAAGTTTATCCATTTGATTTTGAATTAAATTATATCTATACATTACGCGGTAATACCTTAGAGCTACGTTATCGTCATACGAATTTATCTTCTGAACCGATGCCTTTTGCAATGGGGATTCACCCTTATTTTTCTGTTACCGATAAGACAAAGTTAGGATTTGATTTACCCTCAACTCAATTTCAAAAGAAGGGTGATGCAACGGTTCAAACCTTCTCTGGTGAGTTTGATTTCGATCAAGATGAAATTGATGTCGCGTTCTCCAATTTATCGAAACCTTCTGCTGTTGTCACAGATTCCAGTCGGAACTTAAAGCTAACCTTTAACTGGGATGAACGCTACTCTACTCTGGTTTTCTGGACCGTCAAAGGTAAGGATTTCTACTGTCTAGAACCCTGGAGTTCTCCTCGGAATGCTCTCAATACTGGAGAATCTCTGCTGAAAGCTGAACCGAATCAAACTGTAGAAACGTTTATCACGATTACTGCTGAGATGGGTTAACTTGCAACGGCTTTGGGTAGTATTATCGGTGCGTCACTGACGCACTCGACTGATTATATATATTAGTATGTTTCCTCTAATTCTTAAGGTTTATTTTTTGTAGCTTCAGTAACAGATTTTGAAAAACTTTTAAAGTAAAGCTCTATGAATTTATCATTCCTAATTCATCACTTTTGATTCAAATCCTGCAATCATCGTTACTCTAGATAGAGAAAATTCAAGTTATAAACCTCACTTGAAAACAACGAAAAATTCTCTGACCAAAGCTAAAAAAAATCTTTTTTTCATTTGATTAAAAGAAATAATAAGGCAGTACAATTACTTATGTAAGCCCAAGACAAAAGAAGAAGTGATTCAGAGATTGTAAGGAGCAATACAATCATTAAAAATGCCACTCACTTTTCGATCACTTTTGCCTAACTTTCAGCTAACACCCTAATAAATCAACGGATTTGAACACATTACTTTGTTCTTACTGACAGCACTAGAAGATTGCCTTAATCTTAAGAACATACCGAACAAAACAACCTCTCTTTAAAGCACCTGGAGGGTCAAACTCATGAAAAGCACCATCAAAGCATTCATCACCACTGCTATCGTTACTGCTGGTTTAGTTGTTAGTGTTTCTCAAGCTAAAGCTCAACCGGATACTTTCACCCAAGAACGGGTTGTCTTTCAAACTGTTGAAATTGACCCCGAAAAGAATCAATATGGTACGGTTCCCATGATTGTACGGGAAACCTACGACACTCGTTATCCTGGTCTTCTCGGCGGTAACTCATTACTGAAGCGGGAAGTTGTCCAGGTTGCATCTGAACCATTAGTTATTTGGGAAGTTACCCTTTCTTCTAGCGATCCAAATGGATCTTACACTCCCGATCGTCGCGCTCAAGCAATCAGCACTCGTTTAACAAACTTGGCTGACTCTCTAGGCGTCACAACTTTAGAAGAAATGTATCAAGCTGGAGTTGTTAACTACGAAGGTGTAATCTTCGCTTCAGAAGAAGAGGGTGATGCAAACTTCCAAAACGTAGTATTCACTTTATCTCCAGGAAATGCGGATCAAGGCGATGTGTTCGTTGAACACCTCCAAGAATACGGAGATGGAACAGCGAGTGGTGAGCCGCTTTACAACTAATTGAGCTTACCCCACAGAATATCAGGAGTTGCGATCGACTGCAAATCTAAACATAGACTGTGTTCTCGACAACTCCTGTCTTTCTTCACCACTGAACAACGCTCAACTCACTGATCGCCTTGATTGAAGAATCGTCAACCTTTAGAACTTCACTTTGGGCCTGATTATGAAAGCAATACATCTCACTACCGCACTGCTTCTATCGACTAGCTTTGCCTTTCCTGCATCCGCTCAAGAAATCTCCGCAGTGAATTCAACTTCTTATTCCAGAGTGCAAGAAGTTCACGAGACGAGCAATCAAGTTCTTGATCGAGATCTCAATCAGAATAATGTGTTGAGCGTCAGTGTCAATCAACAAGCCGTTCAGTCTCAGCCTGGACTCTCGCACCGTAATCTCAATCAAGTGAGTGACAGCATTAACTCACAGATGGATAGAAACCAACAGAGATGGGAAGTAGAAGTTGACTGGGAGAATAACAAACTCAGACGTTACTTCTAGTCTCCATGAACTCGCTTAAGCCTGCATCTATTCAAGAGAGCATCGAGAACTACAATCTCACCCTGACAGAAGCCTGCATTATGGTAATTGCCATGATTACAGCACTCAGTCTCCAGGCTCATGTTAAATCCCAAAATGATCAATTGAACCCGGAACAAAATCTCCCATCTCCTTCTGAGTGCAAAGCCTACGAGATTAATCCCTCTCATCCAGTTAGGCAATAGAGTTTCTCTCTAAGATCTGATTAAACAGATCGATAACCCCAAGGCTGTTCACAATTCAATCCTCTCAACGTTATCCACAGGAGAACCTATCATGTTTGGCAAATCCATCAACTCCAACCCTCAAAGCCTAAACAACTCCTTCAAACTTTCTGCGGCTGCGGCTTTAATCACCATTGGTGTATTTGGTGTCATCAACGAAGCCCCCAGAACTCCTTCTGCTCGTTATCACAACACAGATCATACTGAAGAAATCAATCGCATTAGACAGGGTGGCGTAACCATCTATCGCTACGATGTGACAGACCCCACAACAGGTTCATCAATCTCAGTCTCAAAGATTCAAGATCTGTAAGCTTTGGTACAAGAGTTGCAGTGTCTCCACAAAAATCGTTTAGTGATGTGCAAGTAGGCACGATCTTCCGATTAAGACTGTCCTCGTAATGGCAAATTAAAAATCGGAATCGCCCAACTGAGTTCTTTCATCTCTTGAACCTGTTGAGGAGAAGGGCTAGATCCATCACTATAACGGTAAACCTTATCTGCGGAGAGGGCAAATTTAGAGCGACCGTTAATCCCAATTAGTTCGCCGCGTTGGTTAAATACCGGGCCACCACTCATCCCACTGCGGATATCATTGGTATAACCGAGTTGATAGCCTTCCACTAAGGAGCGGTTTGGAACCATTCCCACTTGACCTTTTGTGAGTTGGAACGGCCGATTTCCCCAGTCGCGAGTATCTTGCATCCGTCCAGGACTCATCAACCAATTGGGAAATCCCGCAGCCATTACAGTTTCTCCCACGTTAACTCGGCGACTATCACCAATTTTGGCAACTTGGTAGGAACCACGACTGTTGAATTCTAAAACAGCGACATCCTGGGTACGGGACGAAGAAACTAGACGACCTGCGTGCATTTGTCCATCTGCGGTTAAAATCATAAACCGACCCGAGTGATTACCGACAACATGAGCATTTGTAACGATGGTGTAAGTTTGTCCCGAACGGTTGATCATTACACCAGAGCCAACACTACGGTTCGCAAAAATTCTGACCGTAACCTGTTGTGCCATTTCTGAGATCGAAGCGGGGATATTTTGAGAGGCAGAGGAAGAAGACATACTATAACCCACAGAAGAAGGAGTTCGGCTCTCTGCTACTGGGAGGTTCATTCCCAGGAACAACAACGAAACACCAATAACCTGAGTTCCCAATAACACTCTTTTCAAAATTGAACCAGTCAAAACTGAACGAGAGGCGGAGGAAACGGAAGCAAAATGGTTTTTATCGGATTGATATTGGTTAGATTGCATAGTATCGAGTATTTTTGCGGTCAATTGCGTTTTTTCCAAAAAAATTTAGATTGCTTAAATGCGATCGTCACGGATCAGCTTCAATCTATCGGTTCTTAAATCAGGATGCCCAAATTTTAAAAGTCGAAATTCGTATCACACACCACGACAGCCAGCCTAACAGTTGAATGCACAAACGGCAAGATCTTTTTTGGGATCAACCCATATTGCCTAAAACTGCACGAAATTAGCCGACTTTCCTAAATCTCACTCCCGAATCCCAAGGTGCAATGTAATATATGTTTAAAATCTACCACGAAAGAAATTTCTAATGCTAATACTAAGGCAAAACGACTCCAAATCTCTTTCAATTTTCCTGAAATCAGGGCTATTACCCTGAACCCTGATCCGTCAGAACTTATCCCTCCAATCTGGATGGAGTTTTGGCACAATGTTACAGTGCAGTCACGGAAAACTAATGTGCGATCAGGGTTAACTTTAGGAAAGGATTGTGAAAAAGATGAGGCGACCAAGGTGTGAACGGGACAGGCTTATGGACGAATGCAATCATTTCGAGTCATCAGGTGCAACATTATTTCTATCTTCTCCCCAGGATAGACAGCCTCCTCGTGACCCTTTTATTTCCTCTGGGACTCCCGCTACAAACCATTCCCCATCCTTGGATTTTGACTGGCTACTCGCCGCCTCGCAACGCCTGTCCCAAGAACTCGAACTTGACCCTCTGTTAATTGCGTTAATTAATATTCTCCTGGAAACTCCAGTCGTGAGTTCGGCTTGGTTAATTGTCAAACAATCTAGCCAGTGGATAATTGCAGCCTCTGGGGATTCTGAGTCGAATTCGGTTGAAATCTTACCTAGTTTACCCTTCGATCAAGCTGAAAATTTACAATTAATCTCAATAGTGAATCGCGTTCTCCACACGCAAACGCCTCTAGCTTTAAATCCTGTTTCTTCAGCCGGAAATTTAACTCACAATCATTCTCCTCAATCAATTTTGAGTCTTCCTATAAAGTTAAATCAAGAATTACGAGGAGTTTTGTATCTAGAAAATTATGTTAAACCAGACGCTTTTACCTCAGAAGTTCAAGATATCTTTAATCGTCTCTGTCCTCAAATTGCGATCGCACTGAATAATGCAGAACGCTATAATAGTCTTAATCAAAAATTAGCAGAACAAACCCAAGCACAAGCGCAAAGCCTTCACCAGTTGAAGCAAACTCAAGAAAAACTAATTCAATCTGATAAATTAGCAGATATCGGACAAAAAATCACCGAAATTGCCCACGAAATTAATACACCTTTAGGAGCAGTTGATGCTTCCATTCAAAATCTAGGTCATGCCTTAGATTATACATTAGAACATCTTCCCTCTCTATTCAGAAAGCTTTCGCCCTCTCAGCAAGAGGATTTTATCACACTTTTAGCAGCGACCTATCCCCAGAAAATAACTCGCTCCTTTCGAGAAGAACGTCAGTTAAAACGAACCCTAGAAAAACAGTTAATCGATCAAAATATTGAACAAACTGAAACGACAGCCTCAATGTTAGTTGAAATCGGAATTACAGAAATCAATCCTCCAATATTAAATCTATTACGCGCCTCAAACGTGACAGAAATTTTAGAGACAGCCTATCATCTCGCCCTACAATCTCGAAATCGCGAAAATATTAAAATAGCCGTCGATAAAACCTTAAAAATTATTGCTACACTCAAACGCTACGTTCATTTAAAACACTGTGATTGCATGACAACGACTCAAGTTTCCGAAGATATCGATACTATTTTAAACCTCTATCAACATCAACTCAAGCCCGGAATCAAAATTAAAACAAACTATCAAGATTTACCCCAAATTCAGTGTTATCCCGACCAACTCCATCAAGTGTGGACAAACCTAATTCAAAATGCAATTCAAGCCATGAAAAATCAAGGAGAATTAGAAATTATCGGAAATCGCTGTCATCATTTTATTCGCGTTCAAATTACCGACTCAGGTTGTGGAATTCCGGCAGAGATTAAAGAGAATATATTTGAACCCTTCTTTACCACAAAAGCAATAGGAGAGGGTACGGGTTTAGGATTAGATATTGTTCGTAAAATCGTTGAACAACATCAAGGTCATATCGAAGTCGAGAGTCAACCCGGACGAACAAGTTTTACCGTCTGCTTACCCATAGAACAAACCCCTCACGCTTTCGGGAGTATTCGTTCGATCTAAATTTAGAAAATATTAGCTGCGAACATCAATTAATAAGATTAATCGGATGTAATTCTTCTGAGGAGCATTGCCAGAACGTTTAAGAATTGTAGCAAAAACCGATCAGAAAACGTTCCGAGTTGAACTACGGCCATTGCCGACAAACATCCCGCATTACTGTTCCTAAACCTCTCAATGCTTCTAAGCCTCCCAAAAACTCAATGACAGAACTGAGCTTAACTAAGTCTTCTATTAGTTCTTGACGTTTGCGTTGAGCTAGAACGTGTAGGTTTTCTTGCCAAAATTCTTTGTTCCAATCAGAAAGATTTAATCTTGGAAGTATACTACTCAATGCTTCTGCACGGTAAAACTCAGACTGAATAGAGCGGGTCAGTTCTAAGGCTTCTGGCAATAGTTCCGGTAATTTATCGACTAGATAACTCAATGCCCTTGCACGCTCAGACTTATCCTGAATAGAGCGGGTCAGTTCTAAG
>JBCBCI010000126.1:0-15631 GCA_038530755.1 Cyanobacteria bacterium J06592_8
TCTGTTCTTCCCGAGATTGCATGAACGCTGGTACGAAGTCCCGATATTAACTTCGACTAGAGATCGAGTCAGCGATAGAGAGTAAAGTTTCGAGTTTAGGCTAAAACTTGAACAATAAGTCAATATAACAGGCAAATTGAAACTAAAATTCATTCGGTTTAATCGCGATCGCCTCCTATGCTTTCCTTTGTAACGTCTGTGACGGTAACTCGCCAAACATAGTTTTGTAATCTTTAGTAAAATGACTGGGACTGTAGAACCCAAATTGATTGGCAAGGGTGGTGATGGTACAACTTTCGGGTTCGCTTGCTTTCAGGCGTTGTCGGACTGCATTCAGTCGTTGTACCTTCAGATAGCGCATGGGACTCACGCCAAATAAGTCCTGAAAACCATAAGATAACGCAGAACTACTAGACTCTAAATTTTGAGCGAGTTGTTTTAAAGTCACAGGTCTATCTAGGTTGGCTAATATTTCTTTTTCAGCTTGAGCAATTAACTTTGCTCTTCGAGAAGGTTTGATGAAACCCTTGGAATTAGGCTTAATAGGAATCTGACTAATTAACAAAGGAACAAAATCATCAGCAACGAGTTTCTCAATATGAGGTTTTTGTAACCAATTGGGTTTGTGTACTGCTAACCAAAAAAGTTGTTTCAGGTAATCTTTAATTTCTTTCATCCCAGTTGGTAGTAAATTCACATGATTTCTACTCAGGAGACTATCGTCTAGATCGTGGCGTTGTAGTTTGTCTGCATAAGTATGAAAAGTTTTGAAAGGGATATGAATCTCCATCATCGCTCCACCTTGAGAAATTACTAAGTTAGTTTCCGTTCCATTGAAACCAAAAAGAGTCCTTTGAGCCTCGATCAAGTAACCGAAGGAGTGAAATTTCCCTTCATTCTCAAACCAGGCAATGGAAAAACAGCGGTATTCTTTCAAATCCTCACCAAAAGTTTGAGTCCCTTGATTTGCCTGAACATATATGAAATATATCTCACCAACCTGAATCGAAAAAAAACTAGCTTGAAGAGAACCAGGACTGAGTTGTATTATTTCCATTCCACGATAAGCAACAAACTCTCGGAAACCATCCACATCTGTAAAGGATTTGCAGACAATCTTCGGATTTCCTATCCCAGGGGCATCTTCAGCTTGGGTAATTTTACTCTTGTTTGCATCTATCAATAAACTCATTTTGGCAGCACTCTCTCAAAAAACAATCCAACTGGGTATAAATAAAGGTAATACATCTATTGATATATATATTACATTTCTATGGTTGAAAAAGTTGGAATTTTTGATCATTCACAGAGATAGCGTACCACTAAACTAACACCAGGCTATTGGGAGTAACCCATAGCACAACAGAGTGGGCATGATTCACCCTGTTTCGATTAAGGCTTTGGATGAATGCTTTTTTGTGGTGTGGAATTTTTCTCCACCCCGCTCTGAAGAATTGGTTCAGTAGAGACCTCCGCCCCTAGCTAGCAGCAACGCTGCACGAACAGGCTCAACAGGATGTCACAAAAGGATCAATCAATGAAAAGCTCAAATGCTAACAGCACAGTATTAAGTGTATGAAGGAAACTTTACAGAAACTTAAAGTATTACTCAATTTCCTAGTCGTAGCGATATTTTCCCTAGGAGTATTGGTACCACCAGCCTTGGCTCAGGAAATTTTGCCCCAACCAGACCCAGAATTTAAGGGCCAAATTGGTGTTACTTACGAAACTTCTTCTATTACGCACGGGTGATTGAAAATCCCACCTGTCGTTGGAGTACCTATGATGCGATCGCTCTAGGGGTTTACCCACCCACTGAAGTTCCTCCCTTCATCCGCGAGCGGGCTTGGTCTTCCCCCATCTGGTACAACCCGTCCGTGAACGAACCCACACCCTTGCCTATCGAACCTGTTGAAAATGTGACTCAAGAAGATTTTTGGGACACAATCATTCAGCAGGTTGAGAAACATTATTCAACTAAGTAGTTGAAGTAAATCTACAATTCTGGCCATCTGACAATGGCTTGGTAGTTTCTAAACCCATTGACTGAGTTTAAGTCCAGCAATAGGGCGATCGCTTTTTTCGGAGGAAGCAATAAGCCTCTGGTTATGAAGCGATCGCATCTGAAAGTGAACCGACGGACATCTAGTTCTAGGTTCAACAATTCAACAAAAGACGATTTCCCACCTTCATAGAGAGCAACTTTTAGAAGGTCGGGACTCGAAAAGAAAATGACTTTAACACGTAATCCAAATCTAGATATAACTACACTCTTTTCACCTAATCTGAAGAGTGATAAAAATCCCGCCGATCCCCTGATTGGAGTGCGTCCAGATTGGTGGTGGACTGGACCGCAACCGACAGAAGTCCTAAAAGCATTGCCACTGCCGAATCTCGCCACCTGCACACGTCGCGATCTTCTGGACTACTTCGATAACGGCTGGTTAATGACCGAAGTTTTGTTGTCAGCACTACAGGGAGAACAGGCATTCCTTGACCAACCTTACCACCAACTTCGTCATCCTCTCATCTTCTATCTATGCCACTCTGCGGTACTTTATATCAATAAGCTTAGGCTAGCTGGACTCATCCACAAGTCGATTAATCCATACTTCGAGCAATTATTTGAAACAGGCGTTGACGAGATGTCCTGGGACGATCTGTCCAAGAATGAAATGGATTGGCCATCTGTCCGTGAAGTCGTCGAGTACAGACGTAGCACCTACAAAATTGTCCGAGAATTAATTGAAACCCTACCCGCCCTCGAAGACGGCCATCCACCGATCGCGATGGACAATCCTGCATGGGCATTATTCCTAGGATTTGAACACGAACGCATCCATATCGAAACCTCCAGTGTTCTATTACGGGAGTTACCCCTGTCAGTTTTGCGTCGCCCAGAAGTATGGCCCAAGCTATATCCTGCCGCATTGACCAAGAATCAAACCGTTGAGAACGAGTTAATCACCGTTTCCAGCAAGACTGTCACCCTGGGTAAGCCTTGGCAAGAACCCTGTTTTGGTTGGGACAACGAGTATGGATCACGGCAAGTAAGAGTTCGGAGTTTTGAAGCCAGTCAATACTTAGTCACTAATCGTGAATTTTATGAGTTTGTTGTTGCTGGCGGATATCAGAAATCAAAATATTGGACAGAAGAGGGCTGGGCTTGGAAGCAAAATCGCAATATTAAATGGCCGACCTTCTGGGTGGCTGATGGACCAGCAGGACTGCACCAATACCGACTGCGGACAATATTTGAGGTAGTAAATATGCCTTGGTCTTGGCCTGTCGCTGTCAATTGGTATGAAGCGAAAGCCTACTGTGCCTGGAAGACTGAGCAGGATAACAGCCCTACACCCTACAGACTCTTAACGGAAGCCGAACACCATTGCTTGGGCGGAGGTAATCAGCCCGTTAATTTGAATTTAACTTGGGGATCGGAAACTCCAGTGAATGCTTTCGCGCCTAACGAAGCTGGATTTTACGATGTCTTCGGCAATGTCTGGCATTGGTGTGAGGATGACTTTAATCCCTTGGAAGGATTCCGTGTCCATCGGATTTATGATGACTTTAGTACCCCTTGCTTCGATGGCGAACATAAGATGATTCTCGGTGGCTCTTTTATCAGTACGGGAGATGAAGCCACCCAGTGGGCAAGGTTTCACTTCCGGCCTCACTTCTTCCAACACGCTGGATTTAGGTTGGTGCGAGCAGATGATGGCGACGCAAGCTGCGATGCGGTACTGATTTGTAATAAAAACAGTGGGTTTAAAGCCTATGAAGGCGATAAAATTCTAGCAGAAAACCTGATGCTGCATTATGGGTCGGCTGATGAAGCGATGCCCTACAATTTCGGTCCCAAGGATGCCGTGGGATTTCCTCAACGCATTGCTAAACTAACGTTGGAGAAAGCCGATAGCCTGGGAATTAAGAAGGAACAGGCTTTGGATATTGGTTGCTCCGTTGGTGGCTCAACCTTTGAACTGGCTAGGGGATTCGAGTCAGTGTTAGGGATCGACCTCAGTGCCACCTTTATTGAAGCTGCCGAGACCCTAGGTCGCGAAGGCAGACTAGCTTATCGTCACCCCGATGAAGGGGAAAACAGCAGCCAAGCTGAAGTTTGCTTACCAAAAGGCATCGATTGCCGTCGGGTGAATTTCCGTCGTGCGGATGCCTGTGCGTTACCCCCCGAACTGGTTGGGTTCGATGTGGTGTTAGCGGCTAATCTTATTTGTCGTCTAGCCAGTCCTAGAGCATTTCTCGGTCGGTTGTGCGGCGCACGCGGGCTAGTACGGCCAGGTGGACTATTGGTACTAGCAACACCGTTCACTTGGGATGAGCGTTTCACACCACGGGATGCTTGGCTGGGTGGCCATGATGGTGAGGATTCCTTTACGGTATTGCAAGCCGAGCTAAAGGGAGATTTTGAATGGCTCGAAACACAGGATATGCCCTTCCTAATTCGGGAACACGCTCGTAAGTTTCAGTATGTAGTCACCTTGGTCAGTTTGTGGAAACGGCGTGGCGACTAAGTATCTAGTATCACTAACACGATTGTTGTGGTCAAAAAAATGTAGAGGATGTTATCAAAATGGACAAATTCAAAGCTATCATCGACCGGGTTAGCCATGAGGCAGATGAGGAACTTAAAATCCTACAGGATCTTGAAATCTTTGTTCTAGATAATTCTGTTCGTGAAACCACTGTGGGAACTGCTCGTGGTCATATTCTTGAAGATAAAATAAATATCTTAAAAGCTATTGCCGAAACTGAACTCAAAGAAGTGATTCTTGGCACTTATGGATCTAACAGAAATGTTGATGACCAAATTCCTAAACATTGGATCGATCTAGGTGGAACCTTAGAGAATATGTGGGGATTTAGCGAAGCTTACAGTGCTTTAGATAGCTATGGAGTTCCCATTGATGAGCCAGCAGATGGATTGTTGGAAATGGTCAACGATCATAAGATGAGTAATGCGATTATCGAAATAGATTTGTGTAGTCCTGCTATCAATTATCAGCAGTTCGATCTTAACCAATTTATTTTAAACCAAGTGGAATGGGCGAATAAAAATTTGACTCCACGGGGTGAACAAAAACTCCCTCCACGTGTTCTGGTAAATTTGAGAGATTTCGCAAATTTTGAAACTGATACAGAGGGTTTAACAAGAGCGCTCCATCTCGTTGAAGCTTTGGGTAATCTGCCTAGCGATCAGCGTCCCTTTGGACTGATGATTGAAGAACCAACTGGTTTTTTGCTGCCAGAAACAGTAAGCAAACTGACTCGTATTATTCGTGAAACGATGATTTTGGCAAATTGGTCAGATGGTAAACTACTGGTGCATGTACATTGTGGTTTTGGTCTTGCAGAGTCAACCGTTTTAGAAGCATTGGCAAATGGTGCTGATGGAATATGGAGTGCTGTTTGCAAGGCTGGGGCTGCTTTGGGTCATTCATGCTCAAGTATTACCTTAACAAATTTAGCCCGACTTGGTAATAAATTTGTAACTCGTACATACAACCTACCAGCCATTATTAAAGCTGCACGCAAAGTACATAAAATTGCATCAAAAGAAGTTGTCCCTAGAGATCAGGAAGTTTATGGTAAGGAAGCTTTTGATCTCGTGTTTGGTGGATGGCATGGATTCATGGGAGATAAAATGGGCGCTGTTGCTAGCATGATTGGTGTCAAGCAGACTGTAAGAATCAGTGATTTTGCCAATGCCGAAATGATAGGTCAAGCTATGATTGAACGCTTTGCTGAACCTGAAAAAACCGGATGGGATGAAAACTTATGCAAAAAGATGGAAGAAAAAATTGATGAACACTTAATTCTCGGACAAAGCTTTGACTACAATACTATTACTGGGTTAGCCCAATTATACGAATACAGCGGAGGATGTATTTCATCGTCTATGCTGAAAATTATCACCTTAGATAGCGATATTCCTGACGAACATCCACTGCTCGTTAGTCTGAAGCAACGATGGCAAAAGTTGTCAGAAAAAATTAATTCGCCATCTCATCAAAATCTAGAAGAACTAACTTCAAAATCTAGTATATTCTGGCAAAATCCAGAGATTCCTGAAACGATGGCAGAGATCCCCATCAATAATTTTCTTGATGATATTTTCACAGGTGTTCATGTCACAGAAAAACAAAGGGAGATGATTCGCAATTTGTTAGATGTTGACAGTAATGGTTATGTATCTTGGCAAGAATTTTTATTTCGTTTGAAATGGACTATACAACAGAAGGGTGTACTCTACTACCCAACACCGGAAGCATTAATTTTGGGGACTTTTGAATTCATCTTACAGGAATTTTAATTCGGAGCCTATTCAACCTATGCTCCAAAAAACGAAATTCCTGAAGAAAGAAATAGACCAAAAGATACTGGCATCTCACAATGGCTTGGTAGTTTCCAGACCCATTGACTGAGTGTAAGTCCAGGAACGGGCGTGATCACTTTTTCCTCAGAAGCGATCGGGGTAAAGCTCGCAGCCCAAAGTGAACCTATTAGAAAATATTGAAATAGTATGAACAATCAATACTCAGAAGCAGCACAAATTGCTCAAACTTTCTACGATAGCCTTGAGATCGATCGGATATACACGATGATTTGGGGTGGAGAGCATATCCATTTTGGAATTTATCTCGAACCAGATGATTCCATATCGGAGGCTTCTCAGCGAATCGTCAAAATGATGGCAACCATGTTGCAAAAAATCGATCGAAACTGTCAGGTAATTGATTTGGGAGCAGGGTATGGAGGTTCAGCCCGCTATCTGGCAAAAAATTATGGTTGTTTTGTTTCTTGCCTAAATTTAAGCGAACTGCAAAATCAACGGAATCGCGAATTGAATCAAACCCAAAATTTAAGCGATCGAATTGAGGTCAAGCAAGGTATCTTTGAAAACATTCCCGACGACGATCGTTCCTTTGACATTGTTTGGTCTCAGGATGCCATGATACACAGCGGGAACCGTCGTCAGGTTCTGCAGGAAATTCGCCGGATATTGAAACCAGGAGGAGAACTCATCTTTACAGATACTTTACGCAATCATAATTGTTCGCCAGAAAAGTTACGGCCTGCATTTAATCGATTGCAAATTAAAGATGCTGGATCGTTTCACTTTTATCAAAGCACTTTACAAGAATTAGGCTTTGTAGAAATACAAGTTATCGATCTTTCTCAGCACGTTAGCACCCACTATATTCGATTTAGGGATGATATTTTGAAACGCTATGAAGAGATACTTGAACAAACTTCAAAAGAAGCAATAGATAAAACACTTAAGAGTATTGAACCCTGGATTGATTTTTATCAAAAGGGTGATATGCAGTGGGGACTTTTTCATTATTGTCTTCCCAATGCTTAATACTGACTTATCAAAATATTGTGAAATGATTACAGAGTAATTGATCTATGATTTACAACCTTGAACGTTTAAAGCAACAGATCGAGACCCATGATTTGGATATTATCATTGCGGCAACCCGTGAAAATATTCTTTATCTAACAGGTTTTGATCCAGTCATTAAAACACTGAATCCCTACTATGGGCAATGCTATGTAGCGATCGCCCGTGACAACCCAGACCAGATTAATGTTGTTCATTCTATCGGAGAAATTGACCAACTTATTGATGCAATTACCCCCCTGGGTAAAGTTTATGGTTATGGTCGCTTTTACCGAGAGTATCTATCAGAAACAGCTTTAACCAATGAAGAAAAGCTGTTACAGCAGTGGTCGATTGTTGAAGATGCTTATAAGTCTCCTGTCCAGGCTCTTGAGGCTTTACTAACTGCTCTAAATGCAAAGGAGAGTCGAATAGGATATGACCAAAATGGTTTTTCAGACATTGCTTTGGCAGAACTGAAGTCTATGTTTTCTAAAGCTCAGTTTATTGAATCTTCTGAAATTTTACGCTTTGTCCGTCGTGTTAAAACGTCCTATGAAGTTGAGCAGTTAACTCGTTCAGCCCAGATCAATGAACGGGCGATCGCAGAAGTTTTGGATAACCTTTATGAGGGTATTCCCGAAACCGAAATCTCTCGCTTATTTGAAATTGCCTTGGTGAAACAAGGGGCTTATCCATCCCTAACCATGATAAAAATTGGTCGCCATGCAGTGGGTGGACAACGCCGTCAAAGAGAAGATATTCGGTTAGCACCCAGAGATTTATTATGGTTTGATTCCGATGCCTGGTATCAAGGCTTTTGGTCAGATATCGCCAGGGTTTACGCTTACCGTGAAGTTCCCCCAGCAGCTAGGGAACGTTATCATGCTTTGGCTGTAGGAATGAAAACCGCAATTTCAGAAATTTCACCCGGTATGACAGGAGGTGAGGTGTTTAACTTGACAATGGCAGCTATTCATGAAGCCGGTTTTCGAGAATATCGTAGACATCATGTAGGTCACGGTATTGGATTAGAACCCTACGAACGTCCTATTCTTGCACCGAATGAAACAGAAACTATTGAGGCTGGTATGGTCATTTCTGTAGAAACTCCATTCTACGAATTTGGGTTTGGTGCGCTTCATATTGAAGACCCAGTTTTGATTGGAAATGAGGAAAATCATCTGCTCACCAACGATAGTATTGAGAACTTAATTGCTCTCAATTAATCTTATTTTTTATTAGGAATAGTGCCTATTTCCAGAACATCAATGGTTAGTCAGCTCATCTAAAAATACTAGATTCAACAGAGGAATAAAATGCAGATCAAAACATTTAATCATAATACACAGGTAGTTAATCATATTTTTGAGACCATCGGTAACACACCGATAGTTTCGTTACAGCATCGACTTGTGCCAGAAGGAAAAACACTTTATCTAAAATTAGAGCAATTCAACCCTACTTTAAGTATCAAGGATCGAACTGCATTAGGACTTATTCAAGCTGCCTTTGAAACTGGAAAACTTAAACCCAAGGGAACCGTTGTAGAGTCAACTTCGGGTAATTTAGGCAAAGCTCTGGCAATGTTGGGTGCAGCGATGGATTTTAAGGTAATCATTGTTGTCGATCCAAAAGTTAGCACTAAAAAACTTAATTTGTATCGAGCTTATGGAGCGCAAGTTGAGATGGTAACAACTCCAGATCAATATGGAGGATACCAACAAGCCCGTATTGCAAGGGTTAAGGAAATCATACAACACCATCCCGATGCTTACTGGCCTAATCAATATGATAATCCTGATAATCCTGCATTTCATTGCAATCACACAGCTCTTGAAATTAGTCATTTGGACTTTGACTTATTAGTAGGAGCAGTGAGTACAGGTGGACATCTCAGTGGTATCGCTCGATGGTTTAAAAACAATCGCCCATCAGTACAAGTATTAGCTTGTGATGTTGAAGGTTCTGCCATATTTGGCACCCCTTTTAAACCATATTTAGTCAATGGTATTGGCTTGGGGTGGCGTGCTCGAAATACTGATTTTTCAGTATTCGATTATCAATGTCAAATCAGCGATCGGGAAGCCATTTCTATGTGTCACCTGCTTGCACGAGAAACTGGTATATTACTCGGCGGTTCTGGAGGAGTGGTGGTAAGTGCTGCTCTAACATATCTGCATCAACCTCAAATTACATCAGCTCTAGCTGTAATACCAGACACTGGTGTTAACTATCTAGATCAGATTTACGATCAAGATTGGTTAAATGACAAAAATGTGAAATTGCTCACCTTTTCTGAAACTCTAGAAAAGATGCACAGTCATGCTTTGAGGTAGTTGCAGTTCATTATGACTCAAAATGTTGAGATAATTCACTACAATCCAATCCTGGCATCTCACAATGGCTTGGTAGTTTCCAGACCCATTGACTGAGTGTAAGTCCAGGAACGGGCGTGATCACTTTTTCCTCAGAAGCGATAAGCCTACGGCTCGCTCCGCGATCGCCAAACAACGAAAAACAAACCAAAAAAAACAAACTATTCCCACAGGAGTTTTCCATGACCAAACTACGTTCTAAACTAGCCTCCGACTATGCTAGCGAAGGGCAACTCAGCCTCAAAAAAACCATCGGCAAATTGCTAGGCGATCGCGTCCGTGCCAAACTAACAGCTAAAAAACCAGCAACCGACAAAACGACCCAGGACATCCTCGGCGGCGAAAACGAAACAGATCGCGCGGTAGCCGCCTGGTTCCTGGGGCCGCGTGGCGAAAACGTGGATCTGTTTGCCGATCTCGTTTCCGTAGCTCTCAACGATCATGTCTTTTGGCGGCGCAACTTTCACCCCAGTGATCCCTCTCCCATCACTGAAAACATGAAGCGGGAACCGGGATATCTCGACGCTGTAGATCTCCTGAAAACCGAATTCTACAACCTACTGGCAGAGCTAAAAAAATCCGGCCCGTTTGCCAGTATGCGCTACCAGGGACACATGACCTGGGATCAGACTATGCCTGGTATGGCTGGTTATTTTGCCGCCATGCTCTACAACCAGAACAACGTAGCTCTGGAAGCTTCCCCCATTACTACTGTCCTGGAAGTGGAAGCCTGCAAAGACCTGTGCCGGATGTTGGGTTATCGTGAGACCACACCCAAGCCTTGGGGCCACTTGACCTGTGGCGGTTCCACCGCAAACATCGAAGCCCTGTGGGCAGCCCGCAATCTCAAGTTCTATCCGCCCTCCTTATACGAAGGTCTCAAGGAGGTAGATGCAACCGTAGCTGCCACATTTGAAGTCACCTTGCCCGATGGCACCATAGCTAAAATGGCGGACTTGGATATTTGGCAGATGCTGAATCTACCTGTAGATGAGGTATTAGACCTGTACAATCGCTTGGTAGACCCAAACGGTGCATATAAGGTCGATCCAGTCGAACTCAACAACAAAATTGCTCCCTACTCTCTCCAAAACATTGGTTTCCTGGGTTACGCCAAGCAATTCCTCACAAACTCCAACTATCCCAACTTAGACAACCCAGTTATCCTTGTTCCTGCTTCCAAACATTACTCCTTACCCAAAGGTGCTGCCATTCTGGGCTTGGGGGCGGATAATATGCTGACCGTGCCTTTGGATGTACACGGTCGCATGGATGTGGATGAACTGACAAAGGCGATCGCTAAATGCGTTAGCGAAAAGCGACCTATCATTGCCATCGTTGCCGTCTTTGGGACCACAGAAGAGGGCTGCGTCGATTCCCTAAAGGATGTCTTAGACCTGCGTAACGAAAATCGTTCTCAAAACAACTTAGAATTTGCCGTCCACGCCGACGGAGCCTGGGGTGGCTACTTTGCTGCCCTGTTGTGGGATGGTACGAACGACGATTCCTCCCAAGGTGCGGAAGCCGGGTTGCCCATGAGTGACTACGTTATTGAGCAGTACAAAAGTCTAGGCCAAACGGATACGATTACGATCGATCCTCACAAAACCGGTTATTTGCCCTATCCAGCAGGTGCATTGTGCTATCGTAATATGACTATGCGCAGCCTGATTGCTTTTGAAGCCCCTTACATCAATACAGGTGATGACAACGACACCCCTGACGAGCTGGTTTTGGGCACCTACGGTATTGAAGGGTCGAAGCCCGGTGCTGCTGCTGCTGGAGTGTATCTCAGCCATGCTGCAATTCCTCTGACGCGACAGGGCTACGGCAAAATTCTCGGTCGCACGATTTTTAACTGCAAAGCGTTCCACTTGGCTTTGTGTAAAGCCAGCCTGGAGAGCGAAGAAAAGGATGGTTTTATTGTCGTTCCGACCCCCAAAATCGAACTTTCGTTGATACAACCCTTGCTAGGTAAAACTCCGAAAGAAATCCTGAACGATAGCAGCGGCGCGTTGCTCAATGCCCTGCGTCAAACTGGCTCGGATTTGAACCTGATTACCTATGCCTTTAACTACAAGGTCAACGGTGTCTTCAATTCAAATCTGGCTGAGGTGAATGCGTTCAATAAGCTAATTTACGATCACGTCAGCGTTAAAGCCGACGGTCGCGACATTTATAACTACGAAATCCTCTTGAGTACGACCGATTTCGTTAAGGAATACTATGGCGAGGTCTTCTTCAACGATTACCGGAACCGCTTGCTCAAGTTACCGGAAACTGCCCCAGACAATCTTGCGGAGACGCGGATTTCAGTTATGCGCTCAACTATCATGGACCCGTGGATTACAGAAGACTTAAACGGCACTCCTTTTGTGGAATATATCGTTGCTAAACTCTTCGACATAGTGCGGGAAGTAGTGGCTGAAGTGAGAGAAAATCCTGCTTTGGTTTCGAGCTAGTCCCACGGGATATTGAAGTTTTGGGAGAAAGCGAACCTCCTACAACTTCCCTCGAAACTGGATAAATCAAAACTCTCACAGAGGTTGCGGTGCGTTACGGCTAATTATTCATCAGGAAAAGGAAAACCAAATGGTGGAATGCCTAACGCACCCTACTCAAAGCTTTGATAGGTATAAATCCAGATTCAGCTAAAGCCCACGCCAAAAGCTTTGCGTTGGCGTTGGGTAGTTTACTATCTTATTCGGTATTTATTTAGCTGTATCAAGTCCTCGTCAGGAAGTTAGTCAATAATGGGTTAGCCTTGGTCTAAGTCTTGCTTGGTTGACATCCTCCTCAGCGTAGTTCAAGGAAGCGATCGCGCCCATACAGCAAAGAGACAAAAAACGGATTCCTACTGCCTCTTCATCAGTGTAGAACCCGTTTGATTAGAGTTTTTAAGAGTTGAGTCATGCTAAAAGCATTTCTACCTACACCTTAACACAATTGAGAATATTTTTCAATAAATAACGATTAAACCCTAGAATGATCGTAGATAGATTGTGCGATCTCTTCAGAGTATGTCAGAGAGAACCTCATAAATTTTCTCGAAAAAAAATGGGATTTTTATACAAAATTTAATATTAAATAAAATAGCTCAAACTCTCTTAATATAAAGATTAAAGCAGATTAAGTGTCTAGAAACAGTATGTAAAACTACGATTTTTGATTTGGCAAACCGCAATTGGGCAAAAGCTAAATTTTTCTAAACAAAAAATTGAGTATAAATACAGAACTGTTAACCTAAGATATAAAGCTAAGTAAGAAGCTTTTTCAAGAAATGGGTGCGAACTCTAGATTGGTAGGAGTCGAACAGATTGAAAAAAAATGAGAATCAGCCTCAACAAGCTCAAACCGATAAAAGCTGGAGTTTCAGGTACTTCGGAGAATCAACAGACTCCTCATTCACAAAGGAACCTGCTGTAAGTTCTTCTTTTCCCCTTTCTCAAGCCCAGTCTGGAATGCAAGTCTGGGTCGTCGGTTTTCGGGGCAAAGGTGGAATGAGTCGGTTATTGGGAATGGGGCTGACTCCAGGTATAGAACTTCAGGTTTTAAGCAGTCAAAACAATGGTTCTGTCGTCGTGGCGATCGCAGATAACCGTCTGGGCTTGGGCGCAGGAATGGCAGAAAAAATTATCGTCACGGACAACCCTATTAATACTCAACCGGAGCAACAAACTATGTCAACTCAAGACACATCTATTTATTTACGGCAAATGCCCTCTGGAGGGGTTGGGCGAATCTTAGGCTATGAAAAAGCTTATCGTTCCTACAAAAGCAAACTCCTCTCAATGGGACTAACACCCGGTACTGAATTCACCGTCATTCGGGTTGCACCATTAGGCGATCCGATTGAAATCAACGTTCGAGGCTTCAACCTCAGCCTGCGGAAGCAAGAAGCCGATGCTTTAATTGTTGAAGTTTTGAATTAATTCTCAGTTAGCAATTTGCTATTTGTTGTCAGCAATCAGCTTTTGGGTAACTCGAATTCAAAAAATTTGCTCCCAAGCTAAATGCTCTTGAGTTTTATTATTTACTTTGAGGGAGTTTCACATGGCAACTCTAAAACCAATTATTGCCCTGATTGGCAACCCCAATTGTGGCAAAACGACCCTATTTAACGCACTCACTGGATCGAACCAACGCACCGGAAACTGGCCGGGAGTCACAGTCGATCGCAAAGAAGGACAGTTCAATTATCAAGGGTCTACAATTACCGTTGTGGATTTACCGGGAGTCTATTCTCTCGATGCAGAAGATACCGCATCAGGAATGGATGAATTAGTGGCGCGAGATTATCTGCTGTCGGGAGAAGCGGAACTGATCATCAATATTATCGATGGGTCAAACCTAGAGCGCAACCTCTATCTAACCACTCAGTTAATGGAAATGCGCCTACCGATGGTCATTGCCCTCAATATGATGGATATTGCCGAAAAAAGAGGCATTACGATTGATCCGGAACGTTTGGGTCAACATTTGGGATTACCTGTCATTCCGATTGTTGCGGCTGAAAGTAAGGGCGTAAAAACCCTGATCGCAACCATTGGTGATAAGTTGTCTCATTTAACGCGATCGCCTCACTACGTTGCTTATCCTGCTGTTATCGAAGATGCACTCAGCGAACTCGTTCCCTATATTACCGAACATAGCCCTGTCCGCAGCGTTGAACCTCGGTGGACAGCGATCAATCTTCTCCAATACGATGAGCGAGTCGCCCCAGAATTAGCCACCCCAGAACTCACCCAAATTGTCGCCCAACACCGTCACCGCATTCATCAGATGTTGGGAGAAGATATTGATATTCTGGTTGCGGATAGTCGCTACGGCTTTATTCAACACCTCACCCGAGACACCACCGAACGAGTTGGAGAAGCCAGCACCAACCTCTCAGACAAAATTGATCAAGTCGTTCTCAACCGTTGGTTCGGAATCCCGATTTTTCTAGGGGTGATGTACTTGATGTTCCTGTTTACGATTAACGTTGGGAGTGCTTTTATTGACTTCTTTGACATCCTCGCCGGAGCAATTTTTGTCGATGGTTTAGCACACGTTCTCAATAATGTTGCGGCACCTGGATGGTTAATCGCGTTTCTGGCTGATGGTATAGGAAGCGGTATTCAAACCGTTGCTACCTTTATTCCCGTCATTGGGTTTATGTTCCTGTTTCTGTCATTATTGGAAGATTCCGGCTACATGGCGAGGGCAGCATTTGTGATGGATCGAATGATGCGATTTATCGGACTCCCCGGAAAATCCTTCGTTCCGATGTTAGTTGGGTTTGGCTGTAACGTTCCGGCGATCATGGCAACTCGAACCTTAGAGAATTCACGCGATCGCCTAATGACCATTATGATGAATCCCTTCATGTCTTGTGGGGCGAGATTGCCTGTTTATGCCTTGTTTGCAGCGGCGTTTTTCCCCGTTGGTGGTCAGAATATTGTTTTTGGACTCTATCTAATTGGTATTCTCGCAGCAATTTTTACCGGACTGGTAATGAAGCATACGCTATTAAAAGGACAAATTTCGCCCTTTGTGATGGAGTTACCGCCCTATCATTTGCCTAGAATGAAAGGCGTATTGCTGCGAACTTGGGATCGACTGCGAGCGTTTTTGTGGAAAGCCGGAAAAGTTATCGTATTAATGGTGATGATTTTAGGACTCCTCAACTCTCTCGGAACAGATGGTTCCTTCGGAAATCAAGACAGTAAAGACTCCGTTCTGAGTGTCACCAGTAAAGCGGTTACTCCCGTCTTTGCACCGATGGGCATCACCCAAGAAAATTGGCCTGCAACCGTAGGAATCTTCACCGGTGTGTTTGCAAAAGAAGCGATGGTGGGGACTTTGG
>JBCBCI010000127.1:0-14748 GCA_038530755.1 Cyanobacteria bacterium J06592_8
AACTGACTCAGGTTCCGGCGTAGAAATCGGCAGTTTAGCTTTCTCCAGAACTTGCTTTTTAATCGGTTCAACATCTTTATCATTTGTAGGTTGAACTGACTCAGGTTCCGGCGTAGAA
This sequence comes from Cyanobacteria bacterium J06592_8, assembly GCA_038530755.1. Taxonomy (GTDB): domain Bacteria; phylum Cyanobacteriota; class Cyanobacteriia; order Cyanobacteriales; family Microcoleaceae; genus Capilliphycus. Next base: position 119 of record JBCBCI010000127.1, read on the forward strand.
ATCGGCAGTTTAGCTTTCTCCAGAACTTGCTTTTTAATCGGTTCAACATCTTCATCAGTTAACCCCAAAGTCTTCTGAAAGTCTTGTAAATCTCGACGAATGCGATCGCTAAGAGGATATTCTTCTTGGATGGCTTGCTCAAAAACTTCTTGATATTCTTTCAGGAGTTCTTTATGTTCATCGTAGGGTTGAAGAACTTCTTTAATAATTCTCTCTGCTGTTTCTGGAGTGAGATTATATTGAGTCGCTAGTAGTTTTAAAGTTCGCTGATTGATCCAAGACAGTTCACCTTTACTCTGTTTGACTCTTTTCTCAACTTCCCGACGATATTCTAATTCTGGATCATTAACAGGTGCTTGAGTCAGATAAATATCACGACCATTTTGATCAGCATACATTCTCGGACTCATCCCCGATTTAACGATTTTTACCTGTTCCTGTGCGTATTCATGCAGTTCTTCTATGGAAATCTTACCATCCTGATCAAGATCAGCCGCTCCCGTTCGGATACCTTCGACTAAATAACGAGTATAAATTCCTGCGCCTTCTTCTTCAAAGGAAAGTTGAATAGCGCTCGATGAAGTCAAAATAGCTCGTCCCTCACCGCCTAGCTGTGGCTGAAGATTAATGTCGCCTCTCGGTTGCCAACCTTTCGCAAATGCACCACTGTAGCAACAATCTAAAATCACAACCTGACGCTTACAGGAGCTACTATTCATCATGTCGTGAACAAAGCTAGCTGGAACAGAGGTTTCCTGATATTCTTCTTTACTGGTGATCCGAGTCGTCAGGTAAAGTCGGCTACTGTTATCTGTCATTCCGTGACCCGAAAAAAATAGTAGGGCTAAATCTCCCTTTTTGCTACTTCTAAATAGCCGTCCAATTGCCAGACGGATTTCTACTAAACTGGGATCGAGGCAAACTTCTACATTGTCAAATCTACCGATATCCGGATTTTCCAACACCTGTCGCATTGCTTCGACATCGTTGATAACGGCAGGAAGGGGCGGTAAATCAGTATATCCACTCACCCCAATTAAAAGAGCGTTCTTGGTCATTACTTCCGTTTCTTCTCGCGGAGGATATTGATCACCGTTTGTTCAGCTTGTGCCAAATCCTCGCTGCTTTGCACCTTAATTTTAACGTCTTCTACAACAATTTCAATAATTCTCGGCTTGACCCGATTATGCAGCCAACCCAGAACTTTTTGTAGATTTTCTCGGCTAATTTCAATTGTCAGAAAACCAATTAAGGTTTCGAGTCCAACCCGACTCCCAACTTGCGGATCTTTGACTGTTGTACGTTCGATACTTTCAACTTCATCAATTTGTTGGAGTTGTGGGAGTAGTTGTAGAGCGATCGCATTGCGTTCCTCGTCATCAAGTTCAGGATCATCAACTGTAAAAGAAAATTGAATCAGTTCTGAGTCTGTCATAGCTATTCTTTCAGGGTTCTTCTTTAAAGTCCCCCAAAGTTGGGGGATTTAGGGGGCGAGAAATTTAGAGAGAGGTTCTTTCACTCATTATTTTACCCCAACCCTCCAGCATTACAAACAATATACTTTCAAAGTCCCTCACTTTTGAGCAGAGAAATTTAGCGAGAGGTTTTTCAAAGTCCCTCACTTTTGAGCAGAGAAATTTAGCGAGAACCCTCATTAATCAAAGTCCCCCAAAGTTGGGGGATTTAGGGGGCGATAAATTTAGTCTTTTCAACTTTAAAATTAAAATTTCTGTCGAGACTCTAGTAACTTTACAACTTCACAAAACCCATTCACTTCGGCTTCTGTTGTCACATAATTCGGTTGATAATTAAGGCGATCGCGATAATGTAAAATATTAGCAACTCCAACCGAGTTTTGAAATTCATCGGGTTGAAATAGGCTTTCATCATTCGGACTATCACCCATCGTTAAAATCTGTTCTGTTGATAGTTCTGGAAAATGTTCGGACAATACTTTTCGTGACCCGTTAGCTTTATCCTGAGCTTTGAGTTTAATATGACATTGCACGGTACTGTAGGTAAAGCCCCAATCTTTTTCATGACAAGTTTCTGCTAAAATTTGCAGTTGAGCTGAACTGAGACCTGCCACATCAAACGCCCAGTCAGTGAGGCGAAAGGGATTATCAGTTGATTCTTGAAGATCGGGAATTTGAGCTTTTAATTCCTCAAAAACTTCAGCTAATTCTTGGCGATGTTCTGTCAAATTGGAAATAGAAACCAACAGTTCCGGAGTATCATCAAGACTCGAATAAAAGAGTCCTCCATTTTCTGCGATCGCCCCATCAACAGGAAGATAATGATTTAAAGCTTGTACCCATCCCGCCGAACGACCCGTAATCAATATTATTTTAATTCCAACTTGGGTTAAAGTCTCAAAAGCGGTGATTAATTTTGGGGTAAATTTTCCCTGCTGAGTTAAAGTTCCATCCACATCACTCGCAATGAGATGGATATTTTCGACTAGCGTTTTTGCGATCGCAGGTGAGAGGGGATTAAGGGCCATTCCAATAGAGTTGCAGATCGAGGTTTTCAACCAAATCATACCAAATTTGGTGTCTTTCGTTCTTTTATAAATAAATGCGATCGCAATCTTAACCTCATCAAAAGATGCAAAATCCCAATTGATCCCATTGATATTTAGGAAATCAATATTATGTGCTATTTACCGTTTCTAATGACAAAGTCATCACCGGAACCTGCACTAAGCGAGTCATCACCTAAACCCCCGTTAATAAAATCATTTCTCTCTAAACCTTGAAGCGAACAGATTCATAACTTTTCTCCTTAAAAAGAGTGGGTGACTTTGGGCAATTCAGTGATTGATTGTTTGCCTTGTTATTCACCAATATAAGCAATTCCTCTAAACCTAACAATATGAAAACGTTTGGAAAAGTATGATGTTGATTAAAATAAGTCTAATTTTAAAGAAACTAATAATTAGATGAATACAAACTAAAATTGTTCTGAATAGTGTCTGAGTATTTGCTGAGAAATTAGATTCAACTGCGCCAAGCGATCGCATAACTGTAATATTCTGTTACGTTTTAAACACAAGCAAATACAGAATCAGTCAAGTCATCCCAAATTTGTGAGAACTTACTTAATTTCTCCTTGACAAGCTTAGAGAAATGTTTAAAAAAGTATGATTAAGGAAGGAATACTTCGTGTCTACAAAAACTGGGAGGTTGAGTTAATGTCAATAGCCGCTGATGAAACCGAAAGCATTAGTCAAAAAGTCACTGTCGAGGTGGAAACTGCGTTGACAATAGTAGATAACCTCATTGTGGCGAAGACAGGGAAACACCTCACTACCCTACAGGCGGATATCTTTCGGGGATCTTGGATGGGTCAAAAATATGACGAGATCGCCCGCAACTGCTATTGTTCAGATACTCATATTCGCATCGTCGGATCGCAACTGTGGGAACTTCTCTCCCAGGCTATAGCAGAGAAGATTACGAAAAAGAATTTCCGCATTACCCTCGAACGTCTTTCTCAGGCGGATGAACCCTCAACCGTTGAACCTCCAACAGAACCTCAAATTTCTTCTCTGAAAATAGCTAATATTTCTCGACAAGATTGGGGAGAGGCACCAGATGTTAATATTTTCTATGGTCGCAACGATGAACTCGAAACTCTAGAACAATGGGTAAAAGGCGATCGCATACGTCTTGTCACCTTACTGGGAATGGGTGGAATTGGCAAAACCTCCCTCGCCGCTAAACTCGCCCAAAACCTACAGACTGAATTTGACTGTATGATCTGGCGGAGTCTTCGTAACGCGCCAACGGCTGATGATATTATTGCAGATTTGATTCAATTTATCAGCAGTCAACAAGCCGAAGATCTGCCTCTAGACTTTGATGGACGGATGCGGTATTTACTGGATTATCTGCGAAATACTCGATGTTTGATTGTACTCGATAATGTTGAATCAATTCTGCAAAGCGGTGATTTCTATCAAGAACATTTAACGCGACACACAGGCTGTTATCGTTCAGGTTACGAAAATTATGGTCAACTGTTGAAATTAATTGGTCAAAGTCGCCATCAAAGTTGTTTAATCTTAACATCGAGAGAAAAACCCGCCGGACTCGCCGCCCTCGAAGGTCAACAATTACCTGTTCGTTATCTTCAGTTAAGCGGTTTACCGACAACAGACGGACAGGCGATTTTAGAAGCTAAGGGATCTTTTGCAGGAAATGAAAAACAATGGCAAACTCTCAATGAACAGTATGGCGGAAATCCTCTGGCGTTGAATATTGTCGCCTCTGCAATTGAAGAAGTTTTTGACGGGAATCTTTCGGTTTTTTTAGACGTCTTCCAACAACAGGGTTGCTTCATTTTTGATGGTATTCGAGAGTTACTCGCCAGTCAATTTGATCGCCTTAGTCCGCTTGAACGAGAATTAATGTATTGGTTAGCGATTGAACGAGAACCAATTTCTCTAGAAAAGCTACAAAAAGATATTGTTCGTCCAGTGTCGATGAGTGAACTTCTCCCGGCTTTAGCTTCTCTGCAACGTCGATCTTTAGTCGAGAAAACTGAGAACGCATTCACTCAGCAACCTGTGGTGATGGAATATGCTGTTGATGAACTAATTGATCGCAGTGTTCAAGAAATACTCAAAGGCGAGATTAATTTGTGGCGATCCTACGCTTTTCTACAAGCCCAAACGCGAGACTATCTGCGAGAAGCCCAAACTTGTTTAATTTTACAACCGATTCTCGATCAAGCGATCGCGAATTTGGGTTCAGTTTCCGCCGTTGAACAGCATCTAAGAGAAATATTAACTCAATACCAACAGCAGCAGACTCCAGAAATGGGATATCTAGCCGGAAATCTCCTCAACTGTTTCCGTCAACTCAACAGCGACATTACAGGTTATGATTTTTCTCATCTAACCATTTGGCAAGCCTATTTACAAGATTATCCTCTCCATAACGTCAATTTTAGTCAGTGTGACCTGTCTCGAACAGTTTTTACCGAAACGTTAGGAAATATTCTCTCCGCCGCCTTCAGCCCCAACGGGATACTCGCCACCTGCGACACCGACTGCAATATTCGCCTCTGGGATGTGAAAACGGGGAAACTGATCGCAATTTGTCAAGGTCATCTCAACTGGGTAAGAACAGTCGCCTTTAGTCCTGACGGGGAAATGTTAGCCAGTGGTGGGGCGGATCGGTTGGTGAAGTTGTGGAATGTCAGAACTGGGGCTTGTATTAAGACCTATAGCGGACAAGCCGGAGAAATCTTTTCAGTGGCGTTTAGTGGCGATGGCAGCAAAATTGCTAGTGGTGGCGGAGATTGTACGATAAAATTATGGGATACTCAGACCGGGAAATGTCTCAAAACCTGCGAAGGACATACCGACTGGGTGCGATCGGTGGCGTTTAGTCCGAAAGCTGATATTCTCGCCAGTGGTTCTCAGGATCAAACAGTGAGAATATGGGATGTGAATACAGGAGAAACTCTGAACATCTGTCACGAACATCAAGCCGGAATACGATCAGTTGCATTTAATCAAAATGGTCGTTTACTGGCGAGTGGAAGTAGCGATCGCACCATTAAACTTTGGAATGGAGAAACCGGAGAATATCTCAAAACCATTAGCGGACATACAGGCGGCGTTTATTCAGTGGCGTTTAGTCATCAAGGCGATCTTTTAGCCAGTGGTAGTGCTGATCATACCGTCAGAATTTGGGATTGTCAAAGTAATCAAACTATTAAAACTCTACACGGACACACAAATCAAATTTTCTGCGTGTCTTTTTGTCCTCTAGATGAAACCCTTGCTTGTGTTAGTCTCGATCAAACTGTAAAACTCTGGGATATTCGCCGCAGTCAATGTTTGAAAACTTGGTCCGGACACACAGACTGGTCACTTCCGGTAGACTGTCATCATAATAATATTCTCGCCAGTGGGAGTAACGACAAAACGGTTCGGCTTTGGGATATTTACAGCGGAGACTGTCTGAAAATTCTCAGCGGACATGAAGATCAAATCTTCGCCCTCAGTTTTAATTGTGAAGGTATTCTCGCCAGTGGAAGTTCCGATCAAACTATTCGGCTGTGGGATATTTCTGAAGGTCGTTGTTTTCAAATTTTAACCGGACATAGCGACTGGGTGAGAACTGTGGCGTTTAGTCCCGGTGGAGAAATTCTTGCTAGTGGAAGCGCCGATAATACGATTAAACTCTGGAACTGGCGCACAGGTCAATGTTTGCAAACCCTTAACGGACACGAAGATCAGGTTTATTCGATCGCGTTTAACAAAGAAGGTCAGATTTTAATTAGTGGAAGTACCGACAAAACTGTAAGATTTTGGGATGTAAATACAGGAGAATGCGTTAAAATTTGTCGCGGACATCGCGATCGCGTTTTTGCAGTTGATTTCAACTCCGATAATCAAACCCTTGCTAGTGGCAGTATCGATCATACTATAAAATTATGGAACGTCGCCGAAGGGAAATGTCTCAAAACATTGTACGGACATACAAACTGGATTTTTTCTGTTGCATTTAGTCCGAATGGTCAACTACTCGCTACTGGTTCTCACGATCATACCATTCGAGTTTGGGATGTAGAAAGTGGAGAATGTTTAGCGGTTCTCTGCGGACATACTCACCTCGTTTCTTCAGTCGCATTTTGTCACGAAGGGAAATATATTTTCAGTGGTTCTCAAGATCAAACCGTAAGATTATGGGAAGTGGAAACAGGAAAATGTGTGAAAGTATTGAGAACAACTCGATTATATGAAGGGATGAATATTACCCAAGCAATGGGTTTAACCGATGCACAAATAGCCACATTAAAAGCATTAGGTGCTGTAGAATTTAAGTAGAAGTTTGAAGATATTGCGATAATCTTTATAAAATAAGAGAAAACCATTATTAAAAAAAGTAAAATCTTATGCCTTCCCCCTTCCCTGGAATGAATCCCTACCTCGAACATCCTGATATTTGGCGAGGTTTTCATTCTGTACTTGTTGTTAAGATAGCAGAATTTATTACATCTGAACTTCGACCAAAGTATTCAGTTTATCTTGAATTTCAAAACTATAAAACAATCATAGAATCATCTGTTTTGATGAGTGTTTCTGATATTTCCATGACTCAACCTCTGAAAGTAGAGATTCCTGTTCCAGAAGTACGCCGAAAAGGTTATTTAGAAATTCGAGAAGTTTCGACAAAAGAAGTAGTCACAGTTATCGAACTTCTTTCCCCTGTAAACAAACGTTCAGGAAAAGGACGAGAAACCTACAACAATAAACGAGAACAAATATTTGGAAGTCGCACTCATTTTGTCGAAATTGATTTTCTGCGAATGGGGGAACCGATGCTAATTTTTGCGAATGGAATTGAATCAGACTATCGGATTTTAGTCAGTCGGGGAGATTGTCGTCCTAGTGCAGATTTATATGCGTTTAATTTACCACAAAAAATACCCGCTTTTCCGATTCCTTTGCGTTCAGGCGATCGCGAACCTCTTCTCGATCTACAGTTTCTTTTAAATCAAGTTTACGATCGCGCCGGCTATGACCTCAAACTTGATTATACCTTAGAACCCATACCGCCTTTATCAGAAATCGATACAAGTTGGATAGATCAGGTATTAAAAGAGAAGGAATTAAGAGATTGACATACTCCCCGCATTGAAATGACGGGGATTCTAGCCTCAAACAACAGTTGCAGGAAAATCCTGTCTTATACTGTCTAAACTAAGAGTTGATGCCCCAACTCTTTTAATATTTAAAGAAGCGTTTTCATCGCGTCCATTAATACTTGAACATGACGGACAACGCCATTCTCTAATATCTAATTCCAGCTTTTCTAGAACATGACCACAGTGAAAACAAGTTTTGCTTGAGGGATACCACTGGTCAATAAATACAATTAATTTTCCTTTCTTAGTGGCAACCCATTCAAGGATTTCAATGAATTCACCAAAGGCTAAGTCACCTATTTTCCGCCCCCAAAGTCTCTGCATTCCTTTCAGGTTTAAAGTCTCGAAGCAGAGTACATCAAACTGGTCAGTGAGTTGATGAGCTAACTTCCAGAACCAATCCCGACGACGGTTTACAACTTTTTCATGTTGTCTGACTAGATGCTTTCTCGCCTTATCCCAGTTATTGGAACCTTTCCGTTTTTTAGACAGGTTTCGAGAAGCTTTCTTAACATCATTGATAGCTTGTTTTAAAAACTGTGGTGAATGAATATAAAACCCTTCAGAACAAGTGAGAAATGTTTTTAATCCGAAGTCAAACCCAGCAATTTTACGCAGTCGGCGCAGCTCTCGGAGCTTGCATCCGAGAGAACGCAGACCTGTCTCTGATTTGATTTCGGCTTGACTGCCATTATCAATAACAACCACTAAAAATATTTCACCTAAAGGTGTTCTCTTAACCGTTACAGTTTTAATCTTTCCTTCGATGGGCTGAGAATTCCAGAACTGATAGATTTTACTACCAATCTTAATTCTGTTGCCACCAAGGAATTTATACCCAGCTTGTTTTAAGGTGAATGATTTGTACTTTTTAACCTTCTTGAAGTTAGGTGGTCTGACTCCTTTCTTGTTATGCTTGAAGAACAGTTGATACGCTTTTTCAATGCGCTGACAGACATCCTGAACAGCTTGAGAACCGACTAATTGCCAGAATTTATTACGCTTTCTCAGCTTGGCAATATGTTTTTGAAGCTTTGCACAGTTTAAGTGTTTCCCCCACATCTGGTAGTACCGTTTATGCAAGGCAACGCAATGATTATAGATAACTCCGGCTGTATTAATAGTCCGTTTAAGATATCTATTTCTTTTGTGTTGGTAGAGCTTGAACTTCAGTGATTTCATAGTTATTTATGATAACATAAATCACATCATAACTACTAGCATTTCACTGACGAATAAATTCGTCTCCCTCGCTTATATCCCCTATTTAAAAATAGGGGCTTTACGCTTCGCCACCGTAAACCAGCGATTGAAATCGCTGTCTAATATTTCAAGTCTTCTCAAGAAGACTAAAATCTCTATTAACTTCACTGTCTACTATCCCCTGTAACCTGTAACCTGTTCTCTTCAGTAGAGACGAATTCAAAAAGCTTATAAATTAGCAAGAACCCGCCTCTACAAACTAGGTAATTGATGATGTGATGAAATTATTCACCTGCTTCCTTCATAACGGATGCACCCGTATAGGCTTCTTGCCACAATTTAAACAGCAGGTTTTCTGTGTATTCTTCTAAAACTGTAATGAAGACACCATTTTCTTCCTCTGCATTAAGATCCATCGTAATCCAGGTTCCGGTTAAACTGACTTCTACAGACTCTTGATCTGCGACACACATTGCGATCGCGTCACTGTTGTGTTGCTGCAAAGCATCCTCTAACATTGGCAACAGAGGCGAATGACGGGGAAGTAAGAATGCAGCAGAACTGGGTTCAACCAGAATGCTTTCACCGACTCGCATCGCCAAGCGAACTCGTAAAGAGACAAGTTGCTCTGGAGATTGAGTCAGACGCTCCATGTGGAAAGCGGTTTCAGTGTAGGTTAACTTTAACATGGGTAATCGAGTCCCCTTTCACTGCCTGTTTCTACATATCGCTCGTCACTTCCAGGTTATGCGTTATCTGGAGTTATATTGAGTACAAACGCGGCAGATCGGGCTTAACAAATGACGGCTATTATTCAAGTTGATGATCGCGCCAGAACTGTTCAGCAAAGGCAACAACGGGATGTAAAGGTGCTTTTGGTAAACGGTTGAGCGGCATTTTCGCTTCTTCTGGAGTGCGATTGCCTTTGAGCGAGTTACATCGTTCGCAGGCGGTGACCACATTATCCCAGCGATGGGTTCCTCCTCTAGAACGAGGAAGAACATGGTCTATGGTTAAACGTTTAGTGCTTCCGCAGTATTGACATTTATGATGATCTCGACGCAGAATTTCTCGACGATTTACAGGGGGTACTTTCCAAAGGCGTTCGTTACCTGCTATCGTCAACCGAATATGTTCTGGAACGTGCAGGACTAGACTAGGGGAACGAACAAACCACCCAGAATCTGTTTTGGAGGCATCTAGAGGTTCCGCCTTCCCAGCCACTAACAGTGTGATCGCTCGCTTAATATTGATCCGGCTCATCGGTAAGTAATTTCTTGAAAATACCACGACAGATTGCCTTAATACATCACTCGTACTGGTCACGGCTTTCCCTCCATGATTGGGTCTTCTTATTACTTTAAACTACAAACCCCCGCCTGGCCGAGTCCTGAAGCGGGGGTAACAAAAATTGTCCTTTTTGTTTTGATTGTGGTACGGCATTTTCATATCTGTACCTCCCGCGCTTGTTGATGTCGATCCAGTTCTGCCTCTATCAGTAGGTTTTGAAGGTTTGAACAATGATGCACCCGCTTTCTATAATTTTTGTAAATTTCCTTGCCATGACTAGACTGACTCTGTGCAATTGCAATCGCGCCGAAGTGGCAACGCATTGGAGTTCTCAATCTCCCAAACCAGTTGGAAGTGAAGATGCCAGTCAATCGGGTTAAGGATAATGTCACTATCAGGCTATACCTCCGTTAGAGCTATTTTGAATCTGACTTTATTTATACTACACTAAGTATTACAGCACTGTCTACCCGAATAGGAGAAAAAATGATGTATACATTACCTCGAACTTCAACAACTGACATGGAAGTTACCAGTATCCGTTTGGAGCGGGAACTCAAAGAGAGATTGAAAGGACTCGCAAAAAACCAAGGCTATCAAGCATTAATTCGAGACATTCTCTGGAATTATGTCCAGCAAAAATCAGGCGAGTATCGACCTCAATTTTCGCGTTCAGAGATTCGAGCCAGTTTATCAGGCGTGGCTCAACAGGAGGAACGCTGCGTCCTCACAGGCAAGATAATTCGACCACAAGAACCGATGCTACTAGGATTTACGACCAATGGAGATTTAGTGCCCCTGAGTTTAGATAGTTTAGATGATTAACTCGACATTCGCAAGACTCTAAACGTTTCAGAGTTTTGTAGACTCCCCGTAGATCGCTTGCAAGTTAAAAATCTACGGGGAAGTTAATATATTAGTTATCAGAATTAATCGGTCTCCTCAATTATAAATTGATAAATTAGCGATCGCCTCTACACAATAGAATTTCAGGGATTTGAGATGATTCACGGAAAATACGAGGAAAAACAACCGAATGAACCAGGACAATTCTGGAGTCAACAGTTACAATTATTTCTAGGAATCTATCAACAACAGTTGAGATTTTTTACACCGGAGGGAGTATTAGTTCCGACTCCGGAAGAATCAGCTCAAGCTGAACGTCAAAAAAATGAAAGATTAGCGGCGAAGTTACGAGAGTTGAATATTGATCCGGACACACTGTAAATTAAATTTAATCGCTTTAGAAGAAACTTGAGGAGTTTGATTGCTATGGGAGATCTGGATCGGTTAGTCGGAAAACTCAGCCAACAAATTCGGCTTTCTCGTTTAATTGCTTGGGGCTGTATCGAACACCGTTGGGCAATGACCGAAGAAGAAAAAGAAATTTCCGAGGCTATGATTTATAACGCTTTTGAGGAGTTTTTTCTGCAAGAAGGAATGACTCTTTCCGAAGCTGAACGATTTTGCGAAGCCCATTTAGAACTCTTGATTAAACGAGTTAAAGAAGCACTCGAAAACCCATCTTAAAAACGAATTCAACCTCTGTCAATTGAATGAAGTTGACGGTTCAAACGGATTAAACTTATACTTTTTGAATTCAGTGAACTCTTGGACTTAAGAACGGATAGATCTATGCTTTTTGAATAAACTTACGCGGCTGGGCGCTTGGGGCGATCAGAACTGACTTGATCAAAGCAACTTCATCATCTGTGAGTGTAAGCATCGGTTAATCCTTAAAGCGTATTTCTCAAAAGTGGTGCATATACACCACTAATAGTCCAATATACCGGAAAATGACAGAGAGTCAATTCCCTGTTAAGAGATGAACGCTAGGAAGGCAGATCAGAAGCAGTTAAAAATCACAGTGTCGGAAGATGTCTATAACTTGCTGAAACGCCTTGCCGGGGTCAAAGCCAGTTCCATGAATAAAGTTGTCGGTGAGGCAATTGACCGTTATTTAGAAGAAAGTGATACAAGAGAACTGATAGAGCGATACAATTTGGAAGATTAGGAGTACGATTGAAAATTTCCGTGCTGCTACTGCGTCAATCGGTGATTCATCTGTAAGCAATTGAGAAAAAATTGATTATTTATCGTGAACGACTCATTTGCTATTCTGTATGGTGTTAGCGTCGGGCCAGGAGACCCGGAACTGATTACCCTCAAAGGCTTGAATATTCTCAAAACAGCCCCAGTTGTCGCGTTTCCAATGGGAATTCGAGGGAAATCAGGAGTTGCAGAAAAAATTATTAGTTCGGAATTGAGTCCGGAACAAATTCAACTTCCCTTGGACTTTCCTTATGTACAGGATGAAGCCATCTTAACTCAAGCATGGCAGCAAGCCGCCCAACAGGTTTGGGAATACCTCGAACGTGGACAGAATGTCGCATTCGCCTGTGAGGGAGATGTGAGTTTTTATAGTACCTTTACATACCTGGCACAAACACTAAAGAAAATACGTCCGCAAGTCAAAGTGGAGGTTATCCCCGGAGTTTGTTCTCCCCTGGCGGCGATCGCGAGTCTGGGACTTCCCCTCACAGTAAGGGATCAACGGTTAGTCGTGTTACCTGCTTTGTACACGATGGCAACTTTAGAAACCCTTCTGGAACAGGCGGATGTTGTGGTGTTGATGAAAGTGAGTTCGGTGTATTCTCAAGTTTGGCAGGTCTTACAACAACGAGACTTACTCGATAGGGCCTACGTGGTAGAATGGGCGACGTTGCCTCAGCAAAAAATCTATGCGGGGTTAAGCGATCGCCCAAACTTGCAATTATCTTATTTTTCGTTAATGATCGTGCAGGGAACATCGACCGTCGAAAATTAACCTCTAAAATCATTATTATGGATTCTTCTACACCCTTCATTCAGTCTGGCTGGGCGAACTTTCGTCAACCTGCGACCATAGCAGTCTTGGCTTCCGTTGGAATTCATGCGTTATTTGCCTTGAATCTTGAGAGGATTTCACTTTTTCCCCAAACCGCCCAACTTCCCCCTAGCGTAGAATTAGTAGAATTATCGACCGATCAAGTCGAGGGGATTTATCCGAAACCTCAGAAGTTAGCTTTGAGTGAAGTTCCTGTTCCATCCTCTCTCTCTTCAATTTTGGGAGGTGGGCCGACTGTTCCCCCATTTCCTTCGAGTCCTCCTCCTCCCTCGCCGACATTCATTCCATCGACACCTTCACCGGGATTTACAGTTCCTGCAACTCCTCCATCCAGTCGCAGTCGCGGAACGAGTTTACCACCAATTGTTAATACTTCTCCAGATAACCTATCACTAGGAACTTTGCCTCCTTCGGTTAATATTCCGTCCTATACACCGAATATACCGATCTACACTCCACCAGAACTGCCTTCTAGTCCTGAAATCAACACGTTTCCCGATAAAAATTTAGAGGAATTAGACCGGGCGAGAGAATTTTACGAACAGTTAGATGGAGGACAGATTGTTTTTTCTCCAAATCCGACTGGGGCTGATATCTTTGATCCAGATCGGATTACTCCCGATGAACCGGGTAGTGAACCGCCTCGTTTTACACCACCACCAGAGTCTAATAATAATCTGGCTGTTAATCCCGATTTCGATCCAGAACCCAATCCGCCTGTTCCACCGGAAGAATTTAGAGGTTCGCTTCTGGCTAAATTAGAAGCAGGGCGGGACCGAGAGGATAATACAGAACAGACCGCTAATTCTGAGAGTAATTCTCCCGTTTTTGAAACACAGCCTCCACCTCCGGAAGGAGAGGTTTCAGATCGAGAAACAGCGATGTTAGAAGGAGGAAGTCTTTTTGTAAATTGGGTTTTACCCATACTCGAAAGTTATCCGAATCTACGGACTGCTAGCCCGATGGTTTTTTCTGATATATATCCTTTGGAAGCTTGTGAAAGACAGTTGACTGGAGAGGCTTTAGTGGGAGTGGTTATCGGGTCTAATGGGGAGATTTTAGCGGGACCAGAACTGTTGTTAGACTCAGGATATCCAGTTTTAGATAATTACGCCGTTCAGAAAGTGGATGAGTTTGTCTCAACTCAAGCTGTAGGTGGAGAAAATCCCACTGCTTATCAATATGCTTTTGACTTTAACAGTAACAACTGTGGAGAGGTGAGTTCTCCTGAAGATGCAACACCCGAAAATGCCCAGTCGAGTCCTGATAATTCTACTCCTGCGGTCACCCCCTCAGAAGCAGATTTAGAAAATCAGATTGAACCAACTACAGAAGAAGATTTTTCTGAACCTGAAACCCCAGAAACAGAACCCGAAGCGGTTGAACCGACTGTTGAAGAGGATTTTTCTGAACCTGAAGTTACTGAACCCGAAGCGGTTGAACCGACTGTTGAAGAGGATTTTTCTGAACCTGAAGTTACTGAACCTGAAACCCCAGAAACTGAACCTGAAGTTCTCGAACCTGAAGCGGTTGAACCGACTGTTGAAGAGGATTTTTCTGAACCTGAACCCCCAGAAACAGAACC
>JBCBCI010000128.1:0-14643 GCA_038530755.1 Cyanobacteria bacterium J06592_8
CCCGTGTCAGCTTGTGGATTGGTAGATGCCGACATCACCAAGTAGAAGCAAGAACTGAGTTAAAAATCCAGATAATTCCAGATTATTCAGGATTTTTGTAGATCTCAGAGAGCGGATTAGAAAATGACAACTCCCATTCGGCGAGTCGGATTTCGTTACGACCTGTGATGATCACTCGCGCTCCTTCTGCAATAAACAGTTTTGCCAATTCTAAGCCAATTCCAACTGTATCGAAGTTTATACCTATCTCCATCTTTGAACTCCAGATGCTCAAAAACTTGGTAAAATGCAGTTTATGAGTTTAGTAATCGCCAGATTAATAAAATTTACTCAGATCAAAATTATTGGAAATCTCATTAACTCCTATGACCTCTACCTCCACCTATGCAAACGCTCCAGATATTTCGACAGATGACTATGTGATTTTGGGTTTAGCGATCTGCTTTATCAAACAAGAAGGAGAAGTTCATCAAGTAGAAATTATTGAACCCATTCCCTCGGCTGCTCTGGAAGCTTTACTAAAAGGAATTCCAACTTCCTATAAGCTAGCTTATGCCACAACAGTTGGGGCGGTACTGACAGGGGATAATGTTCAAATTCCGACTGAGTTTCCGGCTCAAGTTCAGCTTGCGGATGAATTTAGCGATCGCGTTTTCGCAGCGGCTCGCACTTATAAAAGCCGTCCAAATGCTCAATCTCATCTGACTTTAGGAACTGTTTTTGAAGAGTTTAACCATTCCTTAGAGCGGAAACGAGTTTTAAACTCGGAGCGAATTGTCAGTACAGAAGATAACGTTAAACAGCATAGTTATACTCATCAAGTCTTGTAGCCTTTAAACGTTATTCTGTTTTCAGAATTACGCAAAAATATTAGCTCTAAGTGTGAAGCAGTTTATTTTTAAGGCTGCTTCATTGAAATTAATTGATTATGAGAAATCAATCCTCAAAGTCAAATCGATTCAGCTTATTATATCCCAATCAAGGCAATTTTATCGGTTTTGTTAGCAACCTTAACTCTAGAAAGTTAGTCCGCCAAGCGATCAAATCATTTCGTCGCCATGCTCAATTTCCATCTGAAGGAGTGGCTCTTCCAGAGTGGATGCCGGGTGCGGGTTGGTCAGATCAATGGGCATTTTGGCAACAAGGATATCCAGGAATTATGATTACGGATACTGCGCCTTTTCGTTATCCTTATTATCATACAGAAGAAGATACGCTTGATAAAATTGATTTTAATAAATTGACAAGAATTGTCGCTGGATTAGCCGAAGTCATTTATGATTTAGCTGAGTAATTTCAGGTTCTTTCGAGTCGTTAAACTTTAATCTTCAGAAGAAGGGGAATGACTGTGAGAGTTATTTGTATTAACTGTTCGCCAAGATTGAATAGCCGCGATAATAAAATCACCAACTGAACGACTAATCGCTTGTTTCATTTTATCTGAATTGTCTGCCGTTATCGTTTCCATCAAATTTTCCTTTAAAACTGGATCGCTTTCAAGGTGTTCTATAATTTCTGCTGCGGCCTTCATTTGGTCAGAAGTTGTCTCAATGGGAGAAACAGCTTCAATTTCGGCAATAAACTGTTCAATAACTAAAACAATTGCCGATAAATTAGGCGGTAAGGATCTTAACTTTTCAGAGGGAGAAAGAGGTTCAGCTACAACAGGCGATGACTCGGGATTTTCAGATAAATTCAGAGATTTTTTAAGTTTCTCAACTTCTTCGTATTCTTCTTCTCCTTTGAGAGAGACTTGGGAAATTTTGCCCGAAAAGTCTGAACGATTTTTATTCAAATCGAGAACAGTTGAATACCAACTTTGTTGAGATTGTAGAAACGAACGAATTAAAGCGGTAAATTCTTGGGGTTTAAAAGTTTTATCCCAATCTGGGGGTTGACGGTAGGGATTCGGATCGTTACTATTTTCAGGGGGAAGCCTTAGAAATAAATAATCACAAGTAATATTTCTGAGTTGGGTTGTTAAGGTAATTCCCCAATCTTGAATATAAGCTCCGGTTAAGGTGGCACCATTGAGATTAGCTTGACTGAGTTTTGTTTTAATTAATTTCGTTCTTGATAAATCCGCTCCGCGTAAATTGCTAGAACTGAGATTTGCGCCCACAAAACTAGCTCCAGCTAAATTTGCATTTTGTAAGCCGAGTCCTCGTAAATCCTGAAAACTAAAATTCTGGTTTTGTCCTTGACCTGTTTGCAGAAGTTCTCGAATTTGTTGATTTTCTAGATAAGTATTTCCGCCTCGAACTTGCTCTAGTTCTTTTGCACCTCGCCAACGAGTTCGGGTGAGTTTGGCTTGACGAAAATCGGTGGCTTTGAGATAAGCGTTAATAAAATTAGTCTCCGTTAAATCAGCTTGACGAAAACTGGTTCCTCCCGTCGCGGCTAAATTCACCACTAAGTTGTGAATGAGGAGATATTTTTGGTCGCCTCGACTGGCTCGCCAACCAATGTAGTCAAATCCAACTGTAATTAAAACAGAACAAGCGATCGCAATAGCACTGGTTCCACCTGAAATATAACCTGCGATCGCACTCGAAATCACCGCGACTGTAAACACTTTAACGAGACTCATCACCCAAGCCACGTGTTCAGTGACAGCAAATATTACCCCAAAAGCTACCGCAGACGCAAACAGAATTCCGCCTCCAAACCCCGCTAATACACCTGCAATGGCTAAAGTTCCAAGTAGCGTAACCACATTTGCAAGTCCAGAGATCGCCCCAATGATAATCCCAATTACAGCCAGTACACTCACATCAATAAAAGCTCTCCAACCCTGTTCAATTCCCCGATATCCACCCATGAACACTAATACCAGCATCAAAGCCAAAGCCGCCCAACCTGTATTCGCTTCTTCAGGAGTAGACATATTGAAAAACAACAACACAAAGTAAGTCACCAATACCAGAGCGAGTCCTAATAAAACGGAGAACAACCACGCCGCTCCTGAGAGGATCAAAACCCATGCTTTGGGAAGTCCAGCCTTTGCACCTCGGAACTTGACTTGTTGTAACGTTGCACCGTAAAAGTTTGTCCCTTGGATATCAGCAAAGCTAAAGTCAGCACCGGACAAATTTTGACCTTTAAATGATTGATGGCGGAGGTTTTGGCCTCGAAAGTCTCTGCGACCTTGAGCATAGAGTTGCAACACCGTTGGGCCTTTCATTATCTCATTTTCTGGAGTTGTGGACTTCGGGGTCAGGAAGGTGATGCTGCTCCATGAAACGTGTACAAAGCGTCACATAACGATACTTTGTGTGTTCATTTCCTGCTTCAAAGGGGGCATGGGAGCGCTTAACCCTCCACAGGCTTACGAGTCGAGCCGTACTCGTCATAGCGTTCTAGGTTCAGTGAGGCATTCCAGTCGCGATCAATTTTGTTTCCACAGCAAGAACAATCATAAATCCTTTGTGATAGAGGCATTGGCTGAGTCTTGCCGCATGATGAACATAATTGACTAGAGGGAAAGAACCTGTCAGCTACTACTAACTTGGAACCGTAACGTTCACATTTATACTGAAGTTGCCGCCGGGCTTCGTACAGTCCTAGATCACCGATAGATGCAGCTAATTTATGGTTAGCCATCATCCCAGAAACATTTAAATCTTCTATGACAACTACGCTGTGGTTTTTAGCAATATAAGTGGTCATTTTGTGAAGATAATCTTTTCGGAGATTAGCAACACGACAGTGAAGTTTTTGGACTTGAAGCAAGGCTTTTGAGTAATTCTGAGAGCTTTTAACTTTTTGAGCCAGTTTTCGTTGGACTCTAGCTAGTTTTCGTTGAGCGTTACGGTAAGGCTTAAGTCCTTCAAACTTAACACCTGAGCTTAATACAGCTAGGGTTTTGATTCCAAAATCCACACCCACTCTCAATCGTTCTTTAGGTGTGGTTTCAAATGTCTTCTCCATTGAGAAGCTCATATACCAGTCCCCTGCTTTTTTGTAGATTGTCACCTTTTTGGTTAAACAATCGGGTATGGGTTCAAAGGTTCTAACCTGCTTAATGAAAGGTAAGTTCTGAATGAGTCCACCTAATCGAATCGGTCTACCTGAATTATCGAGAGTAAATCTATCATTTCTGCCTTTGCATTTGAACTTTGGATATTTACTCAACCCTTTAAAAAACCGTTTATATGCTTCTCCTAAATTGATGAACGCATACTGATAGACCTTCGATGATAGTGTACTCATCCAGGGGTAATCCGGTTTTACGTGATTGGTAAATAAACGTTTGAGGGTTTTGGTATTGGGTTTTAATCCTTGATTGTAAGCATCTCTCCAGATCGCCAAACCCCAGTTGTACACCCAACGACTAAAGCCAGCCTGTCTCGCCATCAATGTTTTTTGACGGTTGTTGAGCTTGAGTTTTGTTGTATATGAGTGATTGGGAGCCATTGATGTGAAGATGTTCTAACCCATGTATACCCGAGTATACCTGCAATAGGAGTGCTGAACAAGCGTGATTATTGGCAATTGAGGTTTTAGGAGTCTGAACCGAAGTACGCTATAAAGAGTACGCACACCTGGCATATGTTGCTCTATGTCTGTTGGTCAGCCAACGCGCACGTACCGCCAGCTATCCAAAAGTGACTCCAAGTGAGGCTAATCATGCACTAGATTAAACCTCCCCTAGACAACAGAATAGCCGATTAACCTGAATCTGTAGATCGCTGCAATTAGTCTGATTTTGAACTGCTCACATTGAGGCTCTTAACTGCTTAGTTGTGAACTTTAAGGATTTTTCTCCGTTGCTCTGCATTTAAAAATACAAAATATTCTAAAGTAATCAGCGATCGTCACCTAAAATTGTTTAACTTGAAGTCATATCCTTTTAGAATATATCCTCAATGTTCCATCAAATCCCTGAACGACAGATGCACTTGATTCGGTGGCTACTAACTTTGAGTTGGTTACTACTGATTCTCTCGTTATTTTACGATCCCATTTCACCTCAACTGACGAGTCCCGATCATCCTTGGAGTCCTTTTCGTCTGAATTTAGATGCTTGTATTCAAGTCCAAGGAGTGTGCTTGGAACAAAAACCCTATCCTTTAGGGACAACTATTTTCTGGTGTTTTGTGCTTCCGAGTGTGATTTTTTTACTCTTGGTTTTTGGACATGAACTCTGGCGACGAATTTGCCCGCTGGCATTTATCTCCCAAATTCCGAGAGCTTTGGGAATACAACGAAAACATCAGAAAATAAATTCTAGAACTGGAAAAATACACGAAGTTGTAGTAACAGTTCGTCAAAATTCCTGGTTAGCTCGAAATCATTCCTATCTCCAGTTTGGGTTGCTTTACATCGGTTTATGTGGTCGTCTTCTATTTTTTAATGCAGATCGGTGGGCATTAGGATTTGTTTGTTTAATGATCATTTTATCAGCAATTATTGTGGGATATCTCTATGATGGAAAATCCTGGTGTCAATATTTCTGTCCGATGTTGCCTGTTCAACAAATTTTTGGTGAACCGAGAGGACTATTAACGAGTGAGGCTCATACAAGTGTACAACCGATTACACAATCAATGTGTCGGGTTTCTAGTGGCAACGAAGAGAAGAAAGCTTGTGTGGGTTGCAAACCTCTGTGTATTGATATTGATGCTGAAAAATCTTATTGGGTAGGAATTAATCAACCGAAACGAAAATTTATTTACTATGGTTATGTCGGATTAGTGATTGGTTATTTTTTGTACTATTATCTCTATGCAGGAAACTGGGATTATTATCTCTCTGGAATTTGGGTTCACGAGAGTGATCAAATGGCGACAGTGATGAAACCGGGATTCTATTTATTGGGAAATCCTAGTCCAATTCCGAAGCTGGTTGCTGTTCCTCTGATTTTGGGCTTATTTACTTGGGGAGGATATTTCTGCGGACGAATACTCGAAAAAGTGTATCAAGCTTATCAACTGAAGCGGAATCCTCAACTCAGCTTGAAAAGGATTCAGAATCAAATATTTGCCCTTTGTACTTTCTTAGCGTTTAACTTTTTCTTTCTATTTGGAAGTCGTCCTGTTCTCAAAATGTTGTCTACGTTTGGAATCTATTTTCTGGAGGAATTGATTATTTTAGTCAGTGCATTATGGCTGGGTCGAACTTGGCAGCGCAGTTTAAAAGTATACTTGAGCGAGAAGCAAGAAAGTTGACAAAATTATGAATTAATTGATTTATACTTGTTCCTGATACGAAGTATCCTAACTGTTGAACCACGTGGTGTCTAAATAGTCAATCCGAGCCATAGGAGTTAATGCGGCTAAGACTTGCTCACCGTAGCTGCGATGCAGAACTCGACTATCGAACAGTGCGACAACACCTTGAGAATTTCGTACAGGTGCAACGGCTCGTTGTAACTCATTTAATGCGCTTGGGAGTAGATATAGTCGAAACCAATCTTGATGATTTTGCTTGTAATGGCTAACTCTTCCGGCAACTAAAGGATGTTCTAATGAAGGTAAGGGTAAAGTGGCGATCGCGAGTAAGTGAGGCGGTGGGAGTTTTCCCTGGTGTTGTCGCCAAAATTCCCAACCTGTGACTAAAATACTCTGCGGATCGAGTTTTGTGGTTTCGACCTGTACTCGCGAACCAAACTCAGAGGCAAAGACTGCTCCGATTTGAGTTCTCAAAGGTGTATCCTCGATTAATAGCACTGTTAATCCCTCAATGGTTGTACTCATACAGAGTAAACCCCGAAGTTCTTCAATTAATGCAGCTTGAAATCGAGGGGTATTAGGTAAAGGTAGGCGAGAAGGGAGATAGAGTTGAATCAGTTGAGAATTGCGATCAGGTGAAAACTTCACACAGGTGATTTCCTCTAAGCCGACGGACTGGCGATAGGTCGGAGCGGTTTTCTGTAAGTCTAAGGCACTTCCGATCAGGACAACAGGTTGTAAAGACCAAATCTCACTTAAGGTCGAATGAACTTCCGTTGGACTGCAATGCAGGGAGAAGGTTCCCTGTTCTCGTTCAACTTGCACCCATCGTAATTGTTCTTGAGCTTGCCATTGATGCCAAAATTGATGCCACTCGTCTGGAATGATCGAGGATTCAACCTCTGTTAAATCATGGTAGAGTTGGTCGAGAATTGCTTGTTCTCGCTGTTCGAGTAAATGACAGTTGTAGGGATTGACCGGACGCTGAAAAATCGCTTGGGTGAGATGAATTTTAGCTTCGCGGATAATGTTGCTATAATCTGGAATCTGTTGCTGGAGATCTGTCCAATTTTCAGGCTGAATACAGGCGGTTAATTGTTGACGAGTCCAGGTTTCTAAATCGTCAACGCCATCAATAATGGTGGGAATATTGAGCGGGAATTGTTGTTTTTTTCTCAGGCGATCGCTTAACCAGGCTTCAGGAGTGGTGAGTAGGATACCCTGAAAGTTCGAGTCACCCGGCCAGACTTCGCTTTGAATAATCGATTTATGCGAGTAATTTTCAACGGCTTGTGACTCAAAAAGTTGAGGAATAACCTCTTGTTGGAGTTCCGTTAAGAGCCACTGAGGAGCGACAATTAAGGTGGGTTTCGACCAAATTAAAACAGGAATCAGATAACTGAAGCAATAGGGATGGTAATGGCTAACCGGAGCAACACCTGTTTGAATTAAAGCACTGCGTCCAAGTCGTAATGCTCGCGCCACTAACCGAGCCATCGTTAAATAGTGAGGCCATGAAACGCTTGCAGCCGAACGATCGCTCTGTGATTGGCTAAAGCTCACCGCGCTGTGTTGGTCAGTTTCCTCTTGCGATCGCCGATCATGGGAGGTCTGACCGCTACTGCGCGAACGCAGAAAGCTTTGCAATAAATTATGAGCTTCTACTTCGATCAAGAGAGTTTAACCCAAGGACGGAACTCGAAGAACTCGCGCTTAGTGAGTGGGCAACAGAGGTAGACCGTTGAGTTAAGAACCGATAACCCTTGTCTCTCGAACTGCCAAATCAAACCCATCAACCGTGACTTTTAACTAAGATAATCAAAACTATCCACAAAATCAATCACCTGTTGCCCATCGACAGGAGTCGGTTCGAGAACTTTACTGTGATGATTTTCGAGTTCTCGATCGAGAGCGGAAGGTTTCAACCGTTTTCCAAAATCACTATGGCTGTAAACCATTAAGGTTTTTTGACTGGTGTTGGTGAGCAGCATCTGCGTCGGACTCTGAAAAAAGGGTAGCACTTGCTCAGGACGAACTGATTTAACAATCTGTTTGAGATCCTGCGCTCTGGAAACCATCTCACCCATTGCGGCTAAGACTCGCACTTGTTTTTCGTTTTTGTTCTCCCGTTCTTGTAAATTGCGAACCAGATTGACAATATTTTTTTGCGTTTTGCTCGCATCATCAAAGGGGAAGATTGCCAAGCAGCCCATTGAGAACAGATGTTCTTCGCGCTCTATGCGAAAGGTTATGATAGTACGGCGTTTATCAATGTCAATACTGGGCGGAGATTTGAGTAATGGATACTCTTGAGCCATGCGATGGTAGGTTGAGGCGAGGACTAAGTTGGCTTCTAGATCTAAAGGCGTATCAACAATAATTTGAATCGTGGGGAGAACTTGGTTGAAAAACTTTTCGAGAGTTTCGGGGGTAAATTGATAGATGTCACTGTGATCGCCATTGGGACTGATATCGATCCATTCACAGGTCAGGTCTTCAGCTTTGAGGTTAAATCGCGAGACTTCATGGAGTTTAGCTCCGGTTAAGGTGGCACCTGATAGATCTGCGCCCATCCAATCTGCTTTAATTAAATTGGCTTGAGTCAGATCCACGTGAACCAGGCTGGCTTTGGTTAAGGTGGCTCGCTGTAAATTGGCACCGGATAAGTTCGCCCCCGATAGATTCGCTCCCGATAAATCCGCTCCCGAGAGATTCGCCCCTCGTAAATCCGCCCAACGTAAATTTGCACCACTGAGGTTTGCCTGCCTCAAATCGGCGTAGGTGAGGTTCGCTTGTCGCATCTCTGCGTGGCTAAAATTGGCTTGCGGTAAATTGACTTTAACCAAATTCGCTCGCCGTAAATCGACTCTTTCAAGATTGGTGGATGCTCCAGATAACCCTCGCAAATTCGCCCCACTCAAATTAGCGTGAGAAAAGTTCGTTTGTCCGACTCTGGCTTCTCGTAAATCAGCTCCGTTCAGGTCTGCTTTGGTGAGGTTAGCGTTATCGAGTCTAGCTCGAATCAGTTCTGAGCGAATGGCTGAGGTTTCTTGAAGGATGGCATTACTTAAGTTCGCCCGAACTAAATTGGCGACATTCAGCGTAGCTTGAGTCAGGTTCGCTCCGCTTAAATCAGCTTGACTCAACCGAGCGACATTGAGATTGGCGCGACTGAGGTTAGTGTGACTGAGATTGGCGGAATTCAGGTTCGTCACACAGAGAGACGCATCGCTCAAATTGGCTTGAGAGAGATTAATTCGGCTAAGATTTGCTTCGTTGAGATTAACGCCTGTAAAATTCCGTTCTCCGTGCTTGTACTTTGTGACTAATTTATAGACTTTTACGAGTTCCTGTGTCATTGTCACCCTTTCATGTGATACTAAATGAGTTAAAAATTTACCGTATTAATCTTGTCAATGGTTCGAGTTAATGAGTAATCATTGATTACAGTTTAATCTGAGATCATCAGAAAGTCTGCGAGGTTGTCTAACGAGGGTGCCATCATTTCCAAATATTTTTCTGGGGAATATCCCGAAGAATTAATCAGTTCCGGCAAATTCAGGAGGCTTCGTCCGAACTGAGGATGACTATAAATTTTAAGGGTTCGATTATGAAAATTACTCAGGATTGTTCGAGTGGGAGAAGTAAAGAAAGCTTTTGTACTTTCATTATCCGAGGGAAGTTCGACACATAATTTTAAGGTCTTGATGGCTTGGAGTTGTTGCCCAATATCAGTCGCTAATTTTTTATTTTGACTCGCGTGTTGAGCATTGAACTCCGTAAAATTTCCGGATTCCAACATCTCAACGAGCTTTTCAATTGCCTGTTGAGTGAGAGTGGCATCTATAAACGGAAGAATGACAACATAAGCGGTGGGAAACAGTTGTTCGTCATTTTCTATCCTAAACGATAAAGTTGTTCGGCGAAAGCTGACTTCTATACTGGGAGGACTTTCAATGATTGAGGTCTGACTCAGAAGACGGCGATAAGCATCAGCAAGGGCGCAGTGAGCATCCGCATCAAGGGGCGCATCTATGGTAATTTCCACCATTGGAGAGGTGGCGTTAAAAAATTGGTGAGCTTCTTCAGGAGTAAAGCGAACCACTTGAGAGCCATCACCATTCGGACTGACATCAATCCAATCACAGGTGATCTCGTCTGCTTGCACGTCAAATCGAGAGACTTTATAGAGTTTGGCTCCTGTTAGAGCGGCACCTGTTAGATCGGCTCCCGTTAAATCTGCCGCTGCGAGGTTCGCGGCTGTTAGATCGGCATGAATTAAGTTTGTATCGAGGAAATTGACTTGAGAGAGGTTGGCACCGTATAAACTGGCTCCACTGAGCCTCGCTTGTTCTAGGTTTGCCCCGCTAAGGTCTGCACCGTTTAAGTCAGCCCAACGGAGATTGGCGCCTTTGAGATTAGCACCGCTTAAGTTGGCTTGAGAGAGGTTGGCTTGGCGGAGTTCAGCGTTGGCGAGATTACAACCCCGCAGATCGGCACGACTGAGATCGGCACCATGCAGGTTAACGTTTTCGAGGTTACTCGCGATAATTGCTGCATCTCGCAGATTGGCACTTTTGAGGTTCGCCTGGCGTAGATCGACTTGACGCAGGGTGGCTTCTCGCAGATCGGCTTCACTAAAGTTAATACCCGTTAAGATAGCCCGACTCAGATTGGCACGGATTAGTTCAGAACGAATCAGAGAAGCATTGATCATGCTAGCATCGGTGAGATCGATGCGAATTAAATTGGCAACGTTGAGAACGGCATTATTAAGATTTGCCTTGTTTAAGTTGGCACCGCTTAATTTGGCAACATTGAGTTTAGCTCCTTCTAGGTTCGCCCCGGAGAGATCCGCACCGCTAAGATTGGTGATACTGAGGACCGCTTGTGAGAAGTTGGAATTTGAGAGATTCGCACGAGAGAGATTCGCTTCGCAAAGCAGGATCCCACTAAAATCTCTTGTCCCAGATTGATAATTTTGAATCAGTTCTTCGGCATTCATGCCTTCAAGTTTTCCGAGTAAAAAACAGGGGGTAAGCAGGTGTCTATTATATCAAAAATTTTTCCTTGTCTACAGTCTAACTAAAATCTAAAATTATTCTCTGAGAATTGAATCAGAATACAGATTCAATTAAAATATATAAATTGATGATCAGATCTAAATCGCTTCAGATGAATATTGGTATTGTTGGATTAGGTTTAATTGGGGGTTCTATGGGATTGGATTTGTGTTCAATTCAACCCCGATTATTTCCGTCATCGGTTGATTCTTCACAGACGGGCGAACCCAACTATCGTGTGCTGGGGGTGAGTCGTCGTCAAAGTACCTGTGAAAAAGCGATCGCGATGGGTGTTGTTGATGAGGCGAGTGTTGATTTATCCTTGATGGCTAACGCAGATGTCGTGTTTATTTGTACTCCTATTGCCGCGATCGCTTCGACGCTTGAACAGCTTATTCCTTATTTAAAATCTAATACAATTGTAACGGATGTGGGTTCAGTTAAACAGCCTATTGTTGAAAAACTCTCTCAAATTTGGCCTTATTTTGTAGGCGGACATCCGATGGCAGGAACAGCAGAAAGTGGGATAGAAGCAACGCAAAAAAATTTATTTATAGGTAAACCTTATGTGATTACGCCTACAGATAAAACCGAAAAATTTGCTCTAGAAGTTGTTACCCAAGTTGCTGAAATGTTACAAGCAAAAGTTTATCAATGTTCACCCAAAGATCACGATCAAGCTGTAGCTTGGATTTCTCATTTACCTGTAACCGTTAGTGCGAGTTTAATTGCGGCTTTAACCGCTGAAGCCGATGAGAATGTTCAACAACTCACACAACAATTAGCAAGTTCTGGATTTCGAGATACCAGTCGTGTAGGGGGCGGAAATCCGGAGTTAGGAGTCTGGATGGCACGGTATAATAGAGACGCTTTATTACGCTCATTGCAGGCTTACCGAAGTTGTCTAGATCAATTTATTGACATTATAGAACAAGAAGATTGGCAAACCCTAGAAAAACAACTTCTTCAAACCCAACATAAACGAACAACGTTTAATTTTTGACAACAACAATTTTCATTCTAGGATAAACTAACAAAGTCCCAGAAAAGTCAAACCTGAGTTAACTCTAAACGTGATAATTGCAAGGCTTGAGTCAAGTTCTAAACTCAAATTTAATCATTTGACTCGGCGATCCATGATAATTAGCCGGATAAGGCTTAAAATACCATTAATGGGTTGCTTCAGTCCCGATTCCATACGTCTGTGATGGTATACCCTCAAATATAGATACCCCTCGTCCTGTTGATTGAGTTCAAGTCTCAAATCGACAGGCGTAATACCGCAAGCTGTACTCGACTCCACCTAAACTCAGAGTTTAATCTCTCACACCCATGACTACCTCCATTTATCCGGGCATGATTTTGCGAAACCACTACCATATTATGCGCCAGTTAGGGCATGGTGGTTTCGGGCGCACCTATCTCGCAGAAGATCAGCATCGGTTTAACGAACTTTGTGTGTTGAAGGAATTCGCCCCGCAAGTTCAGGGAAGTTATAGCTTGCAAAAGTCTCAAGAACTCTTTGAACGAGAAGCCCAAATTCTCTACCAACTCAAACATCCCCAAATCCCTTGTTTTCGAGAACTGTTTCGGGAAAAAATTGATGATAAAGGTTATATATTTGTTGTTCAAGATTACGTTAAAGGGTTAACTTACCGCGAACTGATTACCCAATACAAAAATCAAGGGATTCTTTTTAGTGAACTCGAAGCGATGCAACTGTTGCTGCATTTACTTCCTGTTCTTGAATATATTCACTCCCATGGTGTGGTTCACCGCGATATCTCGCCCGATAATATTATTCGCCGTCAAGCGGATAGCTTACCTGTTCTGATTGATTTTGGTGGCGTCAAACAAATCAAAGCTAAGGTTGATTCGGAGTTAGGTGTCCATCATGTTGTCTCAACTCCTGCAACCCGCTTGGGAAAACTCGGTTACGCCCCCGAAGAACAAATGCAAATGGGAATTGTCTCGCCTCAGAGTGATTTGTATGGTTTGGCGGCGACAGTGGTAGCATCGTTAACTGGGAAAGAACCTCAACATCTAATTGATAGCTATCATCTCACCTGGAATTGGCGATCGCACACTTCTGTCAGTCCAAAGTTAGGCGCGATTTTAGATAAAATGTTAGCAGGTAAGCCTGGCGATCGCTATCAGAGTGCCTCGCAAGTTCTCAGAGTCCTCAAGGAAACGCCTATCTCTTCTTCCCCACCCATTCCGGTTCTACATCCGACACAGTCTCCGATACAGTCTCCAACAGAGATTCCGACAAAGATTCCCACAGAGACTCCCACAGAGACTCCCAGACCTACCCCAACGTTATTAACTCCACCTCAACCTCTACCTATCCCGGTTTCTCCTGCTGTGACAGCGACTCCTCAGACTACTTTACAAACTCCTGCTTCTACAACTCTGACTCCCTTTAAGAATCGCTCATCCCTTTGGAAAACCCTATTACTCGTGGGTATTTCAATGGTGCTGATGGGAGGTGTAGGCTGGATGATTGGATCTTACTGGATTAATCCCTTTTTGCAAGCTGAAGATCGAGAATTTGTGTCAATGGGAGAACTGCAACGTCAGCAGTATATCCAAAATCGTCGTCAAGAATTAGGTGTGGATTATCGATTTTTTATTGAATTAGTGAATGAGGAGTTTTATCATCGCTATCCTAGTCAAAGTGGTAGAATCTTAACCCAAGATTCCGCTGATAGTTCCTGGCGAAAACGTTGGGATAAAACAGCTTATGATGTTGTTAATCGGTTGGCTGTTCTTCGGGAGGAATCTCGCCTGAACTTAGGAGAATATAGTGTAGAAGATATCAAAACCTGGTCGCAAGCTGTCAATGAGTTAAATTTAAGTAGTCGCGCTTTAGAAGATTTATCAGACGCTCGATTTTTTGACTTATTTCCCGAACAGCAAGATCTCAGAGGTGAAAATTTAATTGAATTACCCATTGGTCAAGTTTGGCTGGCTTTAATGGCGGATCAATTACATTTCTTGCAGCAAGGACAGAATTTTAAAGAGATCTTATTTGATCAAGATGCAAGTCGGAAAGTCATATCAGGCGTTTTACAACCAGGTGAAGGGAAAGCCTATATTGCTTGGTTAAGACGTAGACAAAGTTTACGACTCAAGTTGGAAGTTCCACCTAAATCTACGTTTCTCTCCCTTTATAGTCCGAGTCGGCGGAGAAATGCTGACATTCTCCTACAAGATGCTAGACTACAAAGTTGGTCAGGACGATTAGATGCAACAGGCTACTATGAAATTATTGTCGTTTCTGATGCCAAAGAGCCAATTAATTATGAAATCATTCTCGAAGTTGAATAGTATGAGTTAAATAATATGAGTTAAATAATATGAGTTAAATAATATGAGTTAAATAATATGAGTTAAATAATATGAGT
>JBCBCI010000129.1:0-14595 GCA_038530755.1 Cyanobacteria bacterium J06592_8
CGTTCAAACTGAGGTCTGTTGAATCATTATGCTAATATTCGATCCCTTATTCGGCCAGGTCACGTTTCCCGGTTTTGGTTTCGGCGGAGGACTCACAACCAACCCATCTGTAAATAACTTACTGAATTTGACCAATCAGGTTTCAAGCTTTGATCCCTTGACAGGTCAGCCTCTTAATAGTGTTGGATTACCTCCAAATCCTTTTCTCGATAACTTTGCTGCTAGTCTGGGGATTTCGTCAGGAAATTTAACAACAAATCCAACCGTAAATGGTCTGCTGGGAGCCACTAACACTGTTACAAGCGGTATTCCAAGCAATACGGATTTGCTCAATAACTTATTAAACCAGGCTAATACAATCGTTCTGGAGACTCAGCCCTTAGTGAATCAGTTTGAGCAACAATTATTTGATCTCACGAATCAGATTAACACTGGCAATCTGGGCAGCATTAATTTATCAGATCCTCTTAATTTAGAAGCTTTAGGTATTCCTAGAGAGGATATCTTAAATCCCGTTGGCTTAAGTTCTCCATTTGGTCAATCTCAACTTATTGGCCCTGGCCTTTCTAGTTTGGATGGACTCGCTTTAGCAGAAATAAACAATAATCTACTTTCAACAGAGTTCGGGCTTCGCGGATTGGCAGATTTACCAGTGTTATTTTAGCAGCCCAGATTAGTTTCCCAACTCTTTCAACGGAGGTGCGATCGTCCGATCCGCCTCCTGAAGCCCTTTTCATCAACACACCCAAAAGCAATTTCTCACAGATTAAAAAAAATATTCTCTAACACTGCATAAGCTCAACCCCTCAAAAAATATGTGACAGCAGCAGAGACAAATACTCTCGCTAAACCTCTAAAACTTCCTTACTCAAAAGGGGGTTTCGCAAAACGCACTCTCAATCTCCTCCATGTCCTTTAGTACAAAAGAAACGAACTATGACTTTTAGCTCATTTAATACGGTCTCGTTACCTGCATTTGGTGGATTTACGCCTCAACCCTGGATTGAACCGGGTGTAGGTGTGAATAATCTTGGCCCTTTGCTTGGTGCAGTTGACATCACAGGTTTGCCAGTTAATTCATTCCCAACAACACCTGGAGTTCCAGATACTTTGACCAACTTTAACAACAGTTTCGGAACTGTATACGGTGAGAATATTGGGTTGCCAGTTGGACAGGGAGTTTCATACATCCCTCCACAGAATAATATTTTCCTTAATCAGTCAATGGGTATTGAAAGTGGAATTCTTCAGGGTGGCCCAAGTATTGATGAGATTTTAGTTTCAGGTCAGTTCAATGTTCAAAACCCGTTGAATAATCCAGGTATTGTTAATGTGAGTACGGCTTTCAACAATCCTCAAGGAGTTCTATCTCAAGATGCAATATTTGCAGCAGTTATTACTCAAGATACTGCCTTGCTAAACAATCAGTTTAGTCAGTGGTTTTAATTAGTTTAGCTTCATCTGAGACCTAGAAAACTTTAGATTTCTAGAAATGGTATGAAGTTTGTATAATCAGTGATCATTTTGGCTTTGAATTCCCTAGCTCTGAATAGGGAGTCGGGGATTTTTTGTACTTTTTTGCACTACCACAGGAGAAATTTAAATGACTTCAGTAATTGTCGGAACAATAGAAGCAGACGGTTTAGTTGGAGAACTCAAGGACGATCAGATTGATGGACTAGCCGGAGATGATCTGATTTTAGGTTTAGATGGAGACGATACTTTACTCGGAGGAGAAGGAGCAGATATTCTTTCCGGAGATTTGGGAAATGATGTTCTATCTGGTGAAGCGGGAGATGATTTCCTAATTGGTGTCGATCTAATTTCGGTTAGTCCAGGAGCGGGAGAGGTTGATACTTTTTTCGGTGGAGAAGGAGCAGATATTTTTTCAATTGGAGATGAGTTTTCATCTTTCTATACAGGGTTTGGTGACTCTGATTTTGCCTTCATTGCTGATTTCAATCCGACTGAAGACTTTATAAGCGTCAATTCTATCAGTAATATTACGCTACAAGATCAGGTATTCAATGATGGAACCAGTGGCGTTAATATCTTTACTAATGAAACAGGTACAAGTGAACTGATTGCCTTTACTGTAGGAGTTAATGTTGATGAAATCCTGAATAGTAACAGCTTTATTGAGGCTGATTCTGGCTCTGAACAACCCACTGGAACGCCTGAAAATGACTCTATTATTGGCGGAGTTGAAGATGAATTCATTGATGGACTCGCAGGGGATGATACGATCTCTGGAGGAGACGGAAATGATTTTCTGTTTGGAAGTGAAGGCTTTGATGACATTTCTGGAGATGCTGGAGATGATACTCTTTCCGGAGGAGAAGGAGACGATATTATCTTTGACTTAGAGGGAAATAATCAGGCTTTCGGAAATCAAGGCGGTGATTTAGTTGTTACAGGTGATGGTATCGATCTAGTTTCTGGAGGAGACGGAAGTGATTTCCTCGTCGGTGGCGCGTCGAGTGATATTGTGTCTGGAGAAGCAGGAAGTGACTTTATCTATGGGGTAGATATTGTTGCAGATAACCCTGGGGCTAATGAGTTTGATATTCTATCCGGTGGATTGGGTTCAGATCTCTATTTTATTGGTGACGAAACTCAGTCATTTTATACCAGTGCGGGTAATGCAGATCTAGCTTTCATTACTGATTTTAATCCAACAGAAGACCAAATTTTTGTTAGTTTCGCTGATGAATATCAATTTGTAGAACTGGATTTAGAAGGTTCAATTGGAGTGGGTGTTTTTGCCAGCAATTTGAATGAAGGTGAACTCATTGCTTTCATCAATGGGGTTGGTACAGATCAAATTGTTCCTAATGGAAATGTAATTCCTTTGCAACCGGAAACCGAACTTTCACCCGGTTTAACGGGAACTGATGATAATGATGTTATCGAAGGAGGCACAGAAGACGATATCATTGATGGACTCGGTGGAGATGATACCCTAAGAGGCTTAGAAGGCAATGACGTTATCCTCGGCGGTGCTGGAATTGATGATATTGACGGTAATGCTGGAGATGATACTTTATCTGGAGATTTAGGGAGTGACTTAATCATCGATTTATCCGGTAATAATCAAGTTTTCGGTGATATTGGGGCTGATGTCATCTTAACAGGAGATGGTAATGATTTGCTCTCGGGTGGACGAGATGGAGATATCCTCGTTAGTGGTTTAGGGAGTGATGTTGTTTTTGGAGATGAAGGAGATGATTTTCTTTTTGGGGTTGATTTCTCCCTAGAAAACCCTGGAGCAAACGAGGTTGATATTTTAGTCGGTGGAAATGACGCTGACTTTTTCTTTGTAGGTGATTCTGAACAGGCTTTCTACACCAGTTCAGGGGACGAGGATTTTGCCACAATCGTCGATTTTTCTGCTGAAAGTGGAGATACTATTGTTGTCAACTCTATTGATAACATTGAATTAAGGACTATTGACGGGTTAGATGGAGTTGGTCTATTCGTTACAGGTAGTAACTCAGAAGCCGATGATTTAATTGCATTTGTTTCAGGAGCTAGTGCAGATGAAATTATCTTTGAAACCGCTGCTGCAATCTTAGAACCCGAACCCACTTCTGGACTGATTTTAGATGAGAACGGAGTGTTAGAAACAGGTGATTCAGTTCTAGATGATAACAGTTTGTTCGATGAATTTACCTTCGAGGGAAGTGAAAATCAAGAACTAACCCTGACCCTAGAAAGTGATGACTTCGACACCTTTTTAATTCTCTTTACTCCAGATGGTCAGCTTCTAGAAACAAACGATGATATTAGCTTAGAGAATTTTAATTCTGAAATTATTGTTACCTTACCTGCTGATGGAGTCTACACGGTATTTGTTAATTCTTTTGATGTTTCAGGTCAAGGGGCTTACAATTTGACAGTTCAAGAGTCTGTTGAACAACCGCAAGGTGGCACTACGGGCGGCGGTACAGGTGGCGGTACAGGTGGCACTACAGGTGGCACTACAGGTGGCACTACAGGCGATACAGGTGGCACTACAGGCGATACAGGTGGCACTACAGGTGGCACTACAGGCGATACAGGTGGCACTACAGGTGATACAGGTGGCACTACAGGTGATACGGGTGGCGGTACGGGTGGCGGTACGGGTGGCGATACGGGTGGCGATACAGGCGGTACAGGCGGTACGGGTGGCGGTACGGGTGGCGATACAGGCGGTAATATCGGTGATTTTAATCCTATTGTGATAGAGTTGCCAACTGAGCCAGTTGAGAATGTAGAATCACCAGAGGAGGAATTTGAACTTGAACCCGAATTGTTACCGGAATCTGAATCAATACCCACTCCTCCTCCAATTTTTGGTCAAACAATTTTCGGAAGTCGTGACAGTGAAAATCTCGTTGGCACAGATGAAAGTGAAATTGTGCGAGGATTAGAAGGGAATGACACACTTTTCGGATCTTCAGATGAAGATAATGTATTTGGAGCCAATGGAAATGACCTAATTTTCGGTAACGAGAATGATGATTTCCTAGAAGGAAATAACAATAATGATACTCTATTTGGAGGTCAAGAAAATGATACATTACTGGGTCATACAGGTGAAGATTTCCTCTTTGGAAATTTAGATGAAGATCAACTTCATGGCGGAAATCAGGCGGATTGGCTCAACGGTAATCAAAATTCCGATATTCTGAAAGGAGGAGCCGGAAATGATTCACTCTATGGAGGTCGAGGAAATGATACCTTAGAGGGAGAAAGCGGAAGCGATCGCCTACAAGGAGATAACGGCAACGATAGTTTGAATGGTGTAGATCCAAATGTTATCAATCCTGGAATTGGAGAAATTGATACTTTAATTGGGGGTCAGGGAGCAGATACATTTGTTTTAGCTGATCAGTTTCAATACTATTACGATGATGAAAATCTCAGTAATTTAGGTTTCGCAGATTATGCTCTCATTCAAGATTTTGAGATCAGTAATGACACAATTCAACTGCGGGGAGATATTAATAACTATCGCCTTGATACTACACCTGTTAGCTTACCAGAAGGAACTGCTCTTTACTTAAATACTGAGAATACTGATGAGTTAGTGGCAGTGATTGAAGATGTGTCTTCCCTTAACTTGACAGAAGACTACTTTATCTTTGTCTAGGTTGCAAAAGCTTTCATAACAAACTCAGTTAGATTGAATAATTGGCTAAATATTGGTTAAATTATTAGGGGGAATCTGAGGATTTCCCCTCTTTTTTTTTAATCTAGCTTGTCTACAAACAACAAGCGATCGCGATCGCTTGATAAACTGGGGAAACTTTACCTCTATTCCTGCAATTTTGTGAAAACAGACTCCCTCTTCTACCGCATCTTCCAAACTGCACCTGCAATTTTCTTCGAGTTGATTGGTCAACCGACTCCTGAAGGC
This sequence comes from Cyanobacteria bacterium J06592_8, assembly GCA_038530755.1. Classification (GTDB taxonomy): domain Bacteria; phylum Cyanobacteriota; class Cyanobacteriia; order Cyanobacteriales; family Microcoleaceae; genus Capilliphycus. The sequence continues at coordinate 5,405 of JBCBCI010000129.1, forward strand.
TATGAATTTCAATCGATTGAACTCAAACAAACAGCATTTCGGATTGATGGAGTGTTTTTACCTCCACCCGAAGCCGAAAATCAAACAGTTTATTTCGTAGAAGTTCAGTTTCAGAAAGATCCGCTACTCTACCATCGTCTCTTCGCTGAACTGTTTCTCTTTCTCAAGCAGAACCCAAATACAGTAGACTGGCAAGCAGTAGCCATTTATCCGAACCAAAACTTAGAACCCGAACAAACCTATCTCTACCGAACCCTATTAGCGAGTTCCCAGGTTCAGCGTATTTATCTCAATCAACTTTCCAGTTCATCGGTGGAGTTGGGAATTGTGGAATTAATTCTCGAACCCCCGCAGACAGCAACCAACAAAGCCAAGCAGTTGTTATCTCAAGCACAACAAGGCTCAGAGCTTCCTCTAGCTGTCATAATGGAATTGATTGAAACTACAATGGTCTACAAATTTCCCCAGTTAAGTCGTCAGGAGATTATTCAAATGTTGGAATTAGCAACAAACTCCAAGCAAACACGAGTTTATCAAGAAGGCTTAGAAGATGGTCGCCAACAGGAAGGGCGATCGCTAATTCTACGTTTGCTAACCCGGAAGTTCGGTGAACTTAGTCCTCAAGTTCGTTCTCAAGTCGAATCCCTATCCTTAGAACAGTTGGAAGCCTTGTCAGAGGTGTTATTGGATTTTTCTACATTATCAGAGTTGACCCGTTGGTTGCAGGACAATTAAGGGAGTTGAGGTTGACAAGGATTGAAGTTGTAGGGGAGTCGTCGAACTCCAATTTGAGTTGGGTCATAACTCACTAAAATAATTTCCCCATCTTTGGTTTTGATCCAACCTCGTGCTGGGATAATTGTCTCGCTGTTGATTTGTTCTTTGTTGTTGGAAGTTTGAGAATTTTCAAACAGTTGTTGTTGGCTGATGGTGTATTGTTGTGAGTTGATTTCCGAGTTTTGGGCGGTGTTGTTAGGAACAGTTTCTATCAGTCCAACACGAGATAAATTCACAGTTTGCAAATCTCTAGGACTCGGTGGTAAACCGCCCCGTCCTGTGGCAATAAATTGACTATCTTTCCCTTGTTCGCAGAAGTTTTGAGCAATTAGATCGTTTGGATCGACTACATTAGCATCCAACTCAATTAATCCTGAACTGGGGTCAATTTCGGTATTAAGTTCAACGGTTCCACTAAAGTCAGGGCCGAGTTCTGAAGTCGCGGTAATATCACTTGCACCTGTTTGTTGTTGACGAAATTGAGTTCCGAAAATAGCGTTAGCATTGATAATGACTTGACCGCCAAAAGCTTGTTGAGCATTTGCTGAAATATCACTATCTTCAATCGCAATTAAATTATCGGTATTAATTTCAATATTGCCTCCTGTAGCAACTCCAGTTGCATTGGTTGTAATTTGGCTATTATTGCGGAGTCTGAGGTCTGATGTATTCAGGATAATATTACCTTGATCTCCGGCTGCTGTTTCTGCTCTTAAACTACTTTGTGTATCAAGCTGGACAAAGGGGGAATTCACCTCAAGGCTTCCTGCGGCTCCGGTGCCATCACTACTAACAGTAACTTGACCCAAATCTCTGATATTCAACTCGGTTGCAGAAAGGGTTAAACTTCCGCCATCCCCTCTCGAACCTTGGGTAGTATCGGCAAATATTCCACTGGGAGTTTCGGAATTCGCTGAAATTCCATTAATATTAATTTCACCCGCATTAATGACGCCATCCCCTGCATTACCGATTCCTTGAGTCGTTGTTGAAATTCTTGCTCCCTCTTGAACGTTGAGACGGCGAGTATTGATGACTAATGTTCCGCCTGTTCCGGTTGCGTCTGAAGTATTCACCGAGGCTTGGAGTGAGCTAGGCGACCTGAAAATTGAGGTTCCCAAGAGTTCTATCTGATCAGCATTAACTTCTAAAGTTCCCCCCTGACCTGAGTTGGTGGTTGATGCAGAGACGCTAGCACCTTCTTGAACAATTAGTCGTGGAGTTTGAAGGGTTAAATTTCCAGCATTTCCCGCGCCACTGCTGGTCGTTGTGATAGAACTCGCGTCGAAGAAATCTGTACCAATTAGATTAATAGAATCTGAAGCTTTTATGGTTAAAGTTCCCCCTTGACCTGTTCCTGAAGTTTCTGCGGAAATAATTGCACCTTCTCGTAAAGTCAAGTTTTGAGTATTCACTGTTAAGTTTCCGGCTGCACCATCATTTTGTGTAGCAGTGGTTAGAGAACTTCTTTCAAAACCTTTTGTGCCAACAAGATTAACAGAATTTGAAGCATTTACAGTTAAGGTTCCGCCTTGACCACTTCCTAATGTTTCTGCTGAGATGACGGCACCTTCTCGTAAGGTTAAGTTTTGAGCATTAACTGTTAAGTTTCCGGCATTTCCATTACCTCTTGTGAGAGTTGCGAGTTGACTGGGAAATGCGATTACACCTCCAATAAGTTCAACGCTTTCTGCATTAACTCTTAATGTTCCACCTTCTCCTTCATCAGAAGTAGAAGCCCTCACTCGTCCTCCATCTCGAACTACTAATTGATCTGTCGTTACTGTAATTTCTCCTGCATTTCCTATTCCATCCGATCCAGTATCAATCGCACTCGGAAAATTACTAATGGGTCGAGTTCCACCAACTTCTACAAAGTCATTTGCATTGATTTCTATTATTCCTCCTTGACCGCTACTCTCGAAAGTTGTAAAAGCTGAAACTCTTCCTCCCGCTCGAATTCTTAATTGATCCGTTGTAATTCTAATCCTTCCTCCATTTCCTCCTGCACGGGTATTAGATTCTACACTACTAATCCCTAAGCTATCCGGCGTTGTCCCTAAAACTTCTACAGATTCACCTGCATTAATCGATATTATTCCGCCCGATCCGTTTCCCCTTAAAGCATCGGTTGATATTTGAGCGCCGCCACTAACAAGTAGTTTCTGAGTATTAATAAAAATACCTCCACCATCTCCATCTCCTGATGTATCAACTGATATGCGACTTGGTGCAGATATACTTGAAGTTGAATCAATTCCTGTAACTTCTACGGATTCAGAAGCATTAATTGTAATATTACCCGCAGGTTGACTTCCAAAAACATTTGCAAATAAACTTGACCCGGTTTGAATACTTAATCTTCCGGTTTCAATAAAAATATTTCCTCCCTGTCCATCACCAGAGGCAAAAACAGATAGCTCACTGTCATTTCCTAATGTGACAAAATCCATCGCTCTAACTGTAATATTTCCAGCTCCTGAGTTTCCAGTGCTAAATCCTGTTATGGTAGAGCCATTCTCAAAAACAACAGAATTTGCTGTAATATTAATGTCTCCTGATCTTCCAGACGAAGCTAAGGCTGCACCCGTGAAAATATTACTATTATTAAATTGGATATTACTAGCTTCTAAGGTGACTTGACCAGCATTTCCCTGACTAAAAGATATAGCATCAATAGAACTTTCTTCTGAAACGTTGATATCATTTCTAGCATTAATTTCAATATTTCCAGCATTGCCAGAACCAAACTGATTTGAAGAGTTAATATCACTTTCATTTAATAAACTAACTGAATCAGCATTAATCACGATATTTCCAGAATTACCTGTTGAATCTTCAACAGCACGACTTTGTATTTCACCCTCTGATAATTCAACGAATTCGGTTGAGATCAGATCAATATTTCCGGCATTGCCGACTCCTTCTGTTAGAGAAAAAACAGTCGCACCAGATGTTGCTCTAAATGACTGAGTACGAATCAGAATATTTCCTGCATTTCCTAGACTGTTTTGCGTTGCAGCATTGTATAAACCACTCCCATTATCTGACTCTCCTATACCAAAAAGACTAACTTCGCTTGCATTGACAATAATATCTCCAGCATCACCTAAACCTTCAGTTCCGGCGACTAATCGACCTCCATTTGTAGCTGTAAAGTTGTTCGCATTAACAACAATATCTCCACCCCCATTTCCTAGAACACTTGCTCTAGCATCATTGGCAAGAGTAACATTACTAAACTGAGTATTCTCTGGAAAACTTAAACTGAGGTGACTCCCGTCAACACTTAAGCCTAATCTTCCTGCACTTGAGACTCCAGCTAATTCGATGTGACCTTCAGGAGCATTTAAGCCACCTCTATCAAGCGTGACATCTCCACCCACTAACAGCAAACTATTTCCTGGAGAAACTTCTAATCCGGTAACGTTGCCATTGCTATTCGTTGTTGCCGCCTGATTAATAATAGCACCTGGATTTTCGCGAATATTCAACCCCAAAGGCATATTGATTGTTAATAAAGGTGGTGCTTCCGGGTTACTTGCTGCAAATTCAACACCATTTTCAAACAAGATGCTATCAGCAGTTGTGGCAAAAAATGAACCCCCAACATCTAATCGTGCGTTCGGTCCAAATACAATCCCATTCGGATTAATTAAAAATAAATTCGCATTCCCTAAAATACCTAATGTTCCTAATATCTCTGAAATATTCCCGCCTGTAACGCGAGTGAGAATATTAATAATATTATCGGGATTTGAAAAATAGGCTCCTCGTCCTTCGTCTATATTAAATTCTTGAAAGCTGTGAAATAAGTTTCCGCCTCGAACTGCACCGCCATCAATGCGATCGCTATTAATTCCTCGAATATTTTGATTGGGAACAACTACAGAGTTTTCATTTCCTAAAGACGCATCTGGCACAATTTGAGCCTGGACTGAAAACTGCAAGGTAAACCAGACAGACCCAATTGTGATTCCGATAGGAAGAAGGTTTAAACCTGGCAATCTTTCTGTGAAAAAGCGCATCAAAGCACCTCCTTGCAAAAAAGTCTAAATCCACTGTACAAAGTTGGATTGATTTCTTACGTTAATCGATCTGTATTTTACCTGTTCAAGAACTCTCGTGAGATTAAAAATTGTAAAATTACACTACTCTTTATTTGAATTTTATTGAGTCTAGAGTTCATCAGCACTAATCCCCTGCAAAAAAGCAATTAAGTCATTACTTTGATTAAAAATTCCGGCTCCCACTCCAAAGCCAAGGTCGATGTCACTAATGACAAGATCTTCAAGTGAGCTGACTGAAATTGTATCTTCAGTGGGATTATAATCTGCGATTAATGCAAAATCATTATTGCCTGAACCTACATAAAAATCTGGATCATCCAAGATAAAAGTATCTAGTCCCGCTCCGCCAACTAGCGTATCAATTTCACCGAATCCAAAATTAAAAAATTCGGCGCCTTGCAGCAGATCGTTTCCCTCACCGCCAGAGACAAAATCATTGCCTTGATCTCCTGAAATTGTGTCGTCTCCCTTATCTCCAGAGACTAGATCATTACCTTCTCCGCCAAAAATAACATCATTTGCTTGACCACCAAATAACGAGTCATTCCCTCCCCCTCCAGATAACCAATCTGCATCCAAGTTGCCAAAAAATTGATGATTTCCTGTTTCTAACGAACCTGTAATTGTGTCATCTCCTTTACCCCCAAAAACGACATCATCACCCAACCAGCTTGAAAGATTATCGTTTCCCTGGTTTCCAAATATGGAGTCGTTTCCTGCCCAACTCATAATTGTGTCATTTCCCTCCAAACCAAAAATGGAATCATTTTCAGCAACTAAAATTTCATCACTTAATTCATCATTGCCTGGGGTACCAAGAATTTCTGCCATGGTAGAAACCTCCTTAAGTTAAATATAAAAAGCTTTTTGGGGTTCCCCTTTGCTCTAAAACCGTAGGGGAAATTTTTTCATCAACTCACGACTAAATTACCAACAAATCTGTCATGTTGAGCGTAGGATTGGCATCTAAAGTAACCAATGTCACCTGAGGGGCTGTCCCTGTTCCATCTGGGTCAAAGAACAAACTCCCTGTGGCTTCGTTGTAGATATAGCGATCGCCTTCATCTGTTGCCTCAGTTCCAATTACAAATTAGTCTTCAGAAACTGCACCAGGAGTTAAATCCTCACCCAAATTATCGCCTAATACAACGATGCTATCTACTCCAGCTTCAAAATCTGTAATCTAATCGGTTTGACCATCAAGCTGATAGAAAAAGAAAGAGTTATTTCCAGTGTCGCCAGTCAAAATATATTTTTAGGGAGTAGCACTTATGCAGTTGCTATAACCCGTTGCTACAACCAATTACCAATCAAAATGAATGGTGCCCAGTAGTGGGGTTGTTTCCAGTCTGTATCTGGATAATTATTTAGAAAGTCAAGCTGAACTTTTTGCATTGCTTTAGCTTTATTAACAGTTCCACTCTCATTGGCGGTGAGGAGTTCTTGATAGAGTCGTTTCATAAATTCTGCGGTAGAGCGGTCGTTTACTCGCCATAGGGAAGCGAATGTGCTACGCGCTCCTGCTCGGACTGCAACTCCTGCAATTCCCAGTACGGCTCGGTCATCTCCTTCGGCGGTTTCACAAGCACTGAGGGTAAGGAGTTCAATGGGAATCGAGGTCTGTGAACGTTGCTCTCTTAAAATGCGATCGATCTCTCGAACAGTAAGCAACTCGTCCCAAGCGACAATAAAACTTTCATCAAGATTTGAGCTAAATTCACCATGAGTGGCAATGTGAATAACGGTTAAGTCAGTTTGTTCAAGCTGGTTTTCAAGGTTAGCAATGCTGAAGTTTTCATCTAATAAAGGTTGATTATTGAGGGGAATGAGTGTTTGCAGATCGTCTAATTCTTGTTTAACCTGCTCTAAAGGTGTAAATTCTTGTCCATTGATGATCTGTTCTTTTCCCACACCTGCAAGTAAAGCATTTAAACTAATTTCTGAAAACGGTTCTGGACTGAGAAGTTGTAAACCGGGAGCTAAAGCGATCGCATATTTTTCAATTAAATATTTCTCCTGTTTAGAATCATATAAGGCTGCCATCGGAATCTTTCGTAAGGTTCCATCTAAAACAAAAACTAAGGTTGTTGATTGAGTCTCAGCGAGAATTTCCTCAGCCGGACGAATTAGCCAGTTGTAGACAATTTCAGATTCAATAGATCGCTCTACAGGATTAGCTAAGGAGCGTCTAAAATCAACAAGAGCCGCATCAACCTCTTGTTTTCTTACCTGAGTTCTGTAGTGATAAAAGTTATCTTTGCCGGGAAGTTTCAGAATGACTTCGAGCCGATCTTCTAAAATAATCGGATAAATAACCGTTGTGGGAGTTGTTGTGGTATCAATGACAGCATCAATTTCTTTAGGTCTTGCTTCGGTACAAGCATCTTCAAAAAAGTCATTAATTTCTGCAAGTTGTAGAGCTTCAATTACGGTTCGAGCTTGCTTTAAATTTTCTAAACTTGGCTTTTCGGGTTTTAAGAGTAAATCAACATATTCTCGATAAAGTGGTTCAATACTATCTCGAAATGAATACCGTACATCAGAACTAATTTCCAGCAAGTCTCGGCGCAAAGATCCCAAGGTGTTAAACGCAAGATTATAGGCTCGGAGAGGATCTTTTGCAGGATTGTTTAATACCTTTTGTAAGCGTCCTAATTGCCATTGTAATAAATAGGCAATCTCACCTGTTTCATAGGATGAAATTGATTCAATTTCTAAAGCTTGACGAGTATATTTTTCAGCTTCGCTGAAGTCTTGATTTTGTTGGTAGGTGGCTGCTAAGTAGCCGAAGGCATAAGCTTCAGCATGAGTATTTTGAAGTTGTTGAGCCTCTTGAATTGCTTCTTGGGTTAGGCTTCTAATTTGTTCCCAAGAAATAGAAATTGAATTCTTTTTTTCTGAATTTGTAGTAGATTTATCTGTGGGAAAGCAACTTTGAAGTAAAGGTGAGAATTCCATTCTTTGAGCTGGATCAGTTCCGGATTCAGCCCAACACATTAAACTCTGGACGAGATTAAGCTTATTATAAATTTTCGTTTGAGTTAGAGGAACTTGCTGAAGTTTTTGTTGAATTGATGTTTGTAAGTTATTGAGATTAATCAAGTCTTGAGCAATAACTGATAGGTTAAATTGGTTGAGTTGAGCTTGGATTTTAGCAAATATTGGTAAACCTTGAATGTCAACGGCTTCTTGATAAGATTGCTGTGCTTGTCGATATTCGTCAAATTCCTGGGCTTCTTCGGGTGAGTCTAAATCCTGGAAAGGAATCTGACTTCGGAAAAGATTTCCTAAACTAATTAAAGCTGCGGCTTGAACTTCCGGTAAGTTAATCTGTTGAGATATTTTTTTTCCTTGTTCGAGATTTTTTTGAGATTCTTTAGGTTCTCCAATGACTCGAAAAATGTCTCCTAGACTAACAAAGGCGATCGCTTTCTCGGCAGAATCTGACTGATCTTGAAGACCTTGAGCAATTTGTTCTAAAATAGCTCTAGCTTGACTGTAACGCCCCAAGGTTTGCAATGCTTGAGCTTGATTAATTTGATTCTGGATTAGATTTGTTGAGTTGCCGATATCTTGGTAAATCTCAAAGGCTTTTTTCCATATTTCTAAAGCCATTTGTGGATTCCCTTTAGCAAGTTCGAGGCTTCCTTGAATATCTAAGGTTTGAGCGAGAACTGAAGTTATTTTTTGATTTTTCTTAAATTGTTCTAATACAGTAAGACTTTGGGTGATTGCTTCAGTTGCTTCGTTCCATTGTCCGAGTTTTTGATATGTTAAAGATAGGTTGCTCAGGGCGACAACCTGATTTAATGGATCTTTTTGTTCTCTGAAGAAGATTGCAGCTTGTTTCCACGCAATCGCAGCTTGTTCGTACTGCTGTTGGCTGTAAAGAGATTGGGCTTGTTCAACAAGATTGGGTTCAGAAACTTGAGCAACTTTTGAATGATAATTTAGTAAAGCTATATTCAAGTCAGAATGAGAATGGGCAATAATTGGCGAAAAGATTAAGGAGAAAAAAAATAGGATAATCGGAATCAAAATTGAACGGCGATCAAATTGAGGTTGAACAAAAACCTTCAATAATTTTCTAAGCTTGAACTGAAGTCGATTCCAGAACTGAGTCGGGTCGATCATAACACCAAATATTTGAGTATTTGTTTGATTTCATTCCTTCATTTTACTAGAAACTGTTCTCTAAGAAGTCAGTCCATAGGTTTGTATCAATTCAACTAAAAGTATCAAGTAAATTCTGAGTGGCTTGAGCTTCTATAGCGATCGCAAATGAGATGTGAGAAAATTAGGAAGAGAAGTTACTTAGTATTGAAGTGGACGAATTAGCAACCT
>JBCBCI010000130.1:0-14024 GCA_038530755.1 Cyanobacteria bacterium J06592_8
AGTTGCTTATATTGTGTCTGACGAAAACTGGAGTTCAATGAAAGCCAACTGCGCCAGTTTGTAGCCGAAAAGTTACCCAATTATATGATTCCTTCGGCTTGGGTGAAGTTGGATGCTGTGCCTCTGACTCCGAATGGAAAGATTGATAGACGCGCGCTTCCAGAACCCACACAAGTTCGCCCAGAGTTAGAAACCACTTATATAATGCCAAAAACTGAAATTGAAAAAACAATTGCTCAGATTTGGCAAAAAGCTCTTAACTTGGAGAACATAGGCATTAACGATAACTTCTTTGATTTAGGGGGACATTCTCTGCTAATGGTTAGGGTTCATAGCCAATTAAGAACTGTATTTTCATCGGATATTCCGTTAGTAGAAATGTTTCGTTATCCAACTATTCATGCTTTAGCTGATTATTTTAGTCACTCTAGATTAGAATCTTCATCTAATCATCAACTTGAGGCAAGAACAGAACAGCTTACAGTCGGTAAGAAAAGGTTATCTCAACTTCGGAAACGAAAGGCTTTGACAGACAAGAATGAAAGCCAATAATCTTTAAAATTATCACTATTTCACAAATTTATTATCAAAAGGACTAAAAAATGACTACTGAATATAACGGTTTAGAAATAGCAATTATTGGCATGGCAGGTCGCTTTCCCGAAGCACCCAATCTAGATCAATTTTGGGAGAATTTGAAAACGGGGGTAGAATCTATCTACTTTTATCAAAATGAAGAATTGATCGAACTTGGAATTGATCGCGATCTCATTGATCATCCTCAGTATGTTAAAGCGGGTGCAAAATTAGAGGATATAGACTTATTTGATGCTGAGTTTTTTGGGTTTAATCCTAAAGAAGCAGAACTTCTCGATCCTCAACATCGCCTGTTTTTAGAAGTGAGTTGGGAAGCATTAGAAAATGCGGGTTATGACTCCGAAAAATATTCAGGAACAATTGGCGTATATGGTGGGGCGGGAATGAATGGTTATTTGTTTAATCTTTATACGAATCCTAGAGTTAGAAACTCAGTCAGTAACTATCAGCTTTTCTTAGCAAGTGATAAAGATTTTCTGACAACACGAGTCTCCTATAAATTGAACCTTTCCGGGCCAAGTGTTGATCTTCAAACGGCTTGTTCTACTTCATTGGTTGCTGTTCATTTAGCCAGTCAAAGTTTGTTAAGTGGAGATTGTGATATCGCCTTAGCGGGAGGAGTTGCGATCGCCAAACAAGCGGGTTATTTGTATCAAGAAGAAGGGATTTACTCACCTTACGGACATTGCCGAACATTTGATGCTGAAGCTCAAGGAACAGTCGGAGGAAATGGTGTCGGAATCGTGGTGTTAAAACGTTTAGAAGATGCCCTCAGTGCCGGAGATTCAATTCAGGCAATAATTAAAGGATCGGCGATTAATAATGATGGTGCTTTTAAAGTGAGTTATACGGCACCAAGAATTGATACTCAAGCCCAAGTTATTCGAGCGGCTCAAGTCACAGCAGAAGTCGAACCAGAAACAATTAGTTATATCGAAGCGCATGGAACAGGAACAGCATTAGGCGATCCGATAGAAATTGCAGCATTAACTCAAGCTTTTCGTGCGGGTACCGAGAAGAAAAACTTCTGTGCGATCGCTTCTGTGAAACCAAATATTGGACACTTAGATGCAGCGGCAGGAATTGCAGGTTTAATCAAAACAGTTCTGGCTCTCAAACATCAAAAAATACCGCCCTTACTCCACTTCAAAAACTCAAATCAGCAAATCAATTTTGAGGAGAGTCCCTTTTATGTGAATACAACGTTATCAGACTGGAAAACGGATAATTTTCCTCGGCGAGCAGGCATCAGTTCTTTTGGAATTGGAGGCACAAACGCTCATGTTATTTTAGAAGAAGCCCCAACAGCTCAACCTTCTAGTTCTTCTCGTCCTTGGCAATTATTATTACTTTCAGCTAAAACTAACACCGCTTTAGAAACAGCGACGGAAAATTTAGTTAGTTATTTAAAGCAAAATACCGACTTAAACCTAGCAGATATCGCCTATACATTGCAAGTCGGGCGTCGTGCATTTAATTATCGTCGCATGATGGTTTGTCAAACCCGGGAAGAAGGCATAAAAACTCTAGAATCTTTAGAACCCGATCGCGTTTTTACCCAACTCCAAGAACCGAGTCATCATTCTGTTATCTTCATGTTTCCAGGACAAGGATCGCAGTATGTAAATATGGGGCTTGAACTCTATAAATCTGAGAAAATATTCAAAGAAATAGTCGATTATTGCTGTGAAAATCTTAAACCGAATTTAGGCTTAGATTTACGAGATATTCTCTACCCAAAACAGCCTCAAACTAATGACTCAATTAATGAAACGCTCTACGCTCAACCTGCTCTTTTTGTGATTGAATACGCTCTAGCTCAACTATTAATGTCATGGGGAATTCATCCCGAAGCCACGATTGGTCATAGCATTGGTGAATATGTAGCCGCTTGTTTGGCGGGTGTTTTTTCCTTAGAAGATGCACTATTTCTAATTGCAAATCGAGGAAAATTAATGCAGCAGCAACCTCCAGGTGCAATGATTTCTGTTGCTTTATCGAAAGAAGATTTACAACCTTGGCTGAGTTCTGAAATTGCAATTGCAGCAAGTAATTCTCCTCAATTATCGGTATTATCGGGTTCAATCGCAGCTATTGATAACTTACAAAAACAGCTCGAAAATAAAGCAATTACTTATCGGCGACTACACACGTCTCATGCTTTTCACTCTCCGATGATGGACTCAGCTCAAACTGCATTTCTTGAAATTGTCGAAAAAATTTCGTTAAATCCTCCTCAAATTCCCTGGATTTCTAATGTGACTGGAACTTGGATCACTTCCCAACAAGCAACCGATCCGAATTATTGGGCAAAACATCTGCGTCAAACGGTTCTCTTTTCATCAGGAATGGCAGAATTAGTTCAAGATCAAAGTCGGATATTTTTAGAAGTTGGACCAGGAAGAACGTTAAGTTCTCTGACGAAACAGCAATCTAATTTGAGCGAACAGCCTGTACTTTCTTCTATTCGTCACCCTCAACAAAATCAATCTGATGTTGCTTTTTTACTCACAACTTTAGGGAAGCTTTGGTTAGCAGGAGTTAAGATTGATTGGTTGGGATTCTATGCTGATGAATACCGTTACCGCCTCCCATTGCCTACTTATCCTTTTGAACGTAAAAAATATTGGGTTGAACCTTCCTCAGAACCTCAGCAACAGTCTAATAAAAAACAAGATTTAGCCGATTGGTTTTATGTTCCAACTTGGGAAAGAATGCTATTACCCAATCCGGTTAATTTCAATGACTTAAGTCAACTGAAGACAAGCTGGTTAATTTTTACAGATTCTCTGGGAATTGGGACAGAAATTGCTCAAAAACTGACGAATGCAGGTCAGGAGGTTGTCACTGTTAGTATGGGAGAAACCTTTGATGAAGTGGGTTATCGCACATTTGAAATTAATCCTCAGCAAAAGCCAGATTATCAAGCTTTGGGAGAAGATTTAAGCTTACGAGAATTTCATCCAGATTATATTGTTTATCTTTGGGGAATCGAAGATGTTCAATCAAATTCAAGGTCTAATACTCCTCAAGAGCAAGATTTTTACAACTTACTTTTTTTAACTCAAGCCATTGCCAATAACTCTACTCATCCTCTGCAAATTTTTGTAGTTACAAATCCAATCAATGCTGTGATTGGTTCAGAAGAAATTAATCCAGAGAAAGCAACAGTTTTAGGGTTATGTTTGGGTATTGGACAAGAATATCCTCACACAACCTGTCGTCATCTTGATGTCATGCTTCCCCCTTCTAAAGAGAGTTATAAAAAGTTGAGCGATAATTTACTGGCAGAATTTTTAGATAAACCGACAGAATTAACCATTGCTTATCGAGACTCTTATCGCTGGAAACGAACCTATAAACCGCTTCGTATTGATGCCAAGCAAGAGAAAAATATACAATTACGAGAAAATGGAGTTTACTTAATTGTTGGTGATTTTGAGTCCGGTTTTGGTCTGATTTTAGCTCAATATTTAGCTCAGACAGTCCAAGCAAAACTGATTTTAGTTAGTTCAGAAGCAATTACAGATAGTTCAGAATGGTTAAATTTAGATTGCTTAAAATTCCAAACTGATATTACCAACGAAAGTAAAATGGAAGCGATTCTAGAAAAAATAGATCAACAGTTTTGCGAACTTCATGGTGTCATCTATTCTACACCGATGAGTAGTGAGAACTCGATTGATTTACTCCAGCAAATGCAGCCCGAAAAATGTGAATCTAACTTTCGAGAACAATTGCAAGGACTGTATGTATTAGAAAAAGTATTACGAGATCAACCGCTTGATTTTTATCTGCTGCAATCTTCACTATCATCGATTATTGGCGGAATTGGTTTAGCGGCTTATTCTGCTGCGAATCAGGTGATTGATGCTGTTGCCAATTATCAAAATCATCAAAATATTTCGGCTCAAAATCCGACTTCATGGTATAGTGTAAATTGGGATGCGATCGCCTCAAAAATTCAACAGCAAACTGTTACTGGACTGGGTGCAAATTTAGCAGAATTTACCCTGAAACCTGATGAAGTTTGGACGGCTTGTCGGCGAATACTTTCACTGCCTGCGCCCACTCAAGTGATTGTTTCTAAGGGAGATTTATCGACTCGTATTCAGCAATGGGTTAAGGTCAAACCGTTATCAGAGGAGACAGATAATCTCGACTCAACTCAGTCCCAGTCATCGACTTCGGGTCATACTCGTCCTAACTTATCTCAAGAATATGTAGCAGCTCGTAACGAAACTGAACAAGCTATTGCTATAATCTTGCAAGAAGTTCTAGGGATCGAGGAAGTTGGAGTGAATGACAACTTCTTTGAGCTTGGGGGACACTCTCTGCTGGCGATTCAAGCCATTTCTCGTCTGCGAGAGAGATTCGAGGTGGAGTTACCGCTGCGAAATCTATTATTTGAAACACCGACGGTAGCGGGGATTGCGACAGTGATTGCTCAAAATCAACCTCAACCCGAAGAATGGCAAGAGATGGCAGAACTCTTGGCTGAAGTTAAACGCCTCTCGCCTGACGAAGTTCAGCAGCACCTGGACACAGACAAGTAATCTTTAAAATTAGAACTAAAAATCTAAAAATAATGAAGAATCAATCTCAAAAAATATTTCAAGAAATTGAAAGTCTATCTCCAGAACAACGAAAGCTGTTTGAGCGGCGACTTCAGCAGAGAGGCTTAAAACGTCCTCAAGCGCAGGCTATTCCTCGCAGACAGACCTCTGACCCCTTACCCTTGTCTTTTGCTCAACAGCGTCTCTGGTTTATTCAGCAGCTTGACCCCAGGAATACTTCTTATAATGTCCCCAGTGCCTTGCGTCTGCGGGGACAGCTCAAGGTGACAATCTTAGAAAAAACGCTGAATGAAATTGTTCGGCGACATGAAACATTACGAACGACTTTTGCAACCAACGCTGAAAAACAACCCATTCAGATTATTTCACCCTTTAAACCGTTTTCACTTCCCGTTGTTGACCTGACTCAGCTAACAGCAACTCAGGCAGAAATTGAACGCATTATTGCAGAATTTGTTCGGCATCCTTTTGACCTGAATTCTCCCCTACTCCGATTAACATTGTTGCAGTTGGGTGAAGCCGATTTTATCCTTTTGATGATTACTCATCATATTATCTCAGATCGGTGGTCAATTGGGGTTTTTCTGCGAGAAATGAGTCTTGTATACAAAGCTTTTGTAACAGAGCAAGCTTCTCCTTTAGCAGAATTACCCATTCAATATGCAGACTGGGCGATTTGGCAGCGTCAAAGACTTCAGGGTGAAGTTTTAGAAAAACAGGTAAATTATTGGCAGCAGCAACTGGGGGATGAGTTACCTGTTTTAGAACTACCTCTCGATTATCAAAGACCTGCAATTTCAACTGATAAAGGCGAACATTATCCGATTGTTCTCTCTCAATCTTTATCAAATTCATTAAAAGCCTTAGCAGCCCAAGAAGGAATCACCTTATTTACATTATTATTAGCAAGTTTCAAAGTTCTACTTCATCGTTATACTCAACAAAATGATATCATTATCGGGACTGATATTGCCAATCGCGATCGCTCTGAACTTGAGGGTTTAATTGGACTCTTAGTTAATACCTTAGTTCTGCGGACAAATCTTGCTGAAAATCCTTCCTTTCGTGAAGTCTTGCATCGGGTTCGAGAAGTCACCTTAGCCGCCTATGCACATCAAGATTTACCCTTTGAAAAGTTAGTGGAAGTGCTAAATCCTGAGCGGAATCTCAGCCAAATGATGCCGCTTTTTCAGGTGAAATTTGATTTGCAACTGGCGACCGTAAAACCATTAGAATTATCAGGACTAACGATAGAACGTTTACCTCTAGAAAGCAAAACCGTTAAATACGAACTGCGTTTCAATCTTCAAGATACCGAACAGGGCATAACCGGACAGGTTGAATATAACACGGATTTATTTAAAGAATCAACCATTGCTCGTTTAGTTGAACATTTTCAAACTCTACTTTTTAATATTGTTACTAACCCGGAACAGCGTTTATCGGAATTATCACTCCTCACAGAAACAGAACGAAATACCCTTTTATGTGAATGGAATAATACCCAAGTCAATCACTTAAAAGAAAAATCTATTCATCATTTATTTGAAGAACAAGTTAAACGAGAACCCAATGCGATCGCATTAATTCATCATCAACAGATTCTCACTTATCAAGACTTGAATAAACAGGCGAATCAGCTCGCTCATTATTTACAAAAACAAGGAATAAAACCAGAAGAAAAAGTTGGAATTTGTATCAATCGTTCTGTGGAGATGGTTGTCGCCATTCTAGCAACTCTAAAAGCAGGTGGTGCTTATGTTCCTCTCGATCCAGCTTATCCTGTAGAACGTCTCTCTTTTATATTAGAAGATGCTCAAGTTTCTGTGTTAATTACTCAGTCAGATATTTTAACAGAAGTTAGCAAAATAAATTCAAGAATCAATTTAGATGAAGACGGGAATAAAATCACTCAAGAAAGTTTAGAAAATCCCATATCTACAGTCACAGAAAATAACCTAGCTTACGTGATTTATACTTCAGGTTCAACAGGTAAACCGAAAGGGGTCGCTATTGAACATCGGAGTACAATACAGTTAATATACTGGTCTAAAAAAGTGTTTAGCTTAGAAAGTCTAGCAGGTGTTCTCGCTTCTACATCTATCTGTTTTGACTTATCCGTATTTGAACTCTTTGTTCCTCTGAGTTGGGGAGGAAAAGTAATATTAGCTGAAAATGCTTTAGAGTTACCGAATTTAGCCGCTAGAAATCAAGTTACATTAATAAATACAGTCCCCAGTGCGATCGCGCATCTCCTTCAAGTCAAGGGAATTCCGCCCTCTGTTTGTACAGTGAATTTAGCAGGAGAAGCCCTACAAAATCGCCTCGTTCAACAGCTAGAACAACAAAAAAATATTCAGCAAATTTATAATCTATACGGCCCTTCTGAGGATACAACTTATTCAACTTATGCTGAAGTTCAAAGTCGTTCTAAATTATCCGTCCCCATTGGTCAACCCATTAATAATACTCAAGCTTATATATTAGATAAATATTTACAACCTGTTCCGCTGGGAGTAAAAGGAGAACTGTATTTAGGCGGGGAAGGAGTCGCCAGAGGCTATTTAAACCGACCCGAATTAACGGCGGAGAAGTTCATCTCAGATCCATTTTTAGAACCTCAAAATCCCCAACAAAATCGTCTGTATAAAACTGGAGATTTGGTTCGATATCAACCCGATGGAAAGTTAGAATTTTTAGGACGTATAGATCATCAAGTCAAAATCCGAGGGTATCGAATAGAAATAGGAGAAATTGAAGCTATTTTAAGTCAATATCCGGCTTTGAGTGAATCTGTTGTGGCGGTGCGAGAAGATGAACCCAACAGTAAACGAATAGTAGCTTATATTGTCTTTTTACAAGCAGATGAACAATCCAATTTGAATGACCTGCGACGCTTCCTCGAACAAAAGTTGCCCAGTTACATGATACCGACTACTTTTGTAAAATTAGCAGCTTTACCTCGTCTTCCGAATGGAAAAATTAATAGAAAATCTTTACCTACTCCTGATACCTTCAGACCTGAGTTAGCCGTTGCTTATATAGAACCTCAAACAGAATTAGAAAAAACTATCGCCAAAATTTGGAAAAAAGAACTCAATCTTCAGTCAGTGGGAATTAATGATAACTTCTTTGAATTGGGTGGACATTCTCTGTTAGGAATTAAAGTGATTGCCAAAATGAGTGAAGCCATTGGCGTACAAATTCCCCTGCGTGTACTGTTTGAAAAACCCACAATATTTGGACTCGCTGAACAGATACAAACCCAAAATGAAACACTCTCTGTTTCTCCTTTACCTGAAATTATTCCCAATCCAGAAGAACGTCATCAACCCTTTCCGCTTACCGATATTCAGCAAGCCTATTTAATGGGTCGTAGTGAAGCTTTTGAGTTAGGAAATATCGCTACTCATGGCTATCGTGAAATCGAAACAGTTGGCTTGAAAGTCGAACAAGTCGAACAAGCATTACAACGATTAATAGAACATCATGATATGCTACGGGTGATTGTAAAAGCTGATGGAGAACAGCAAATATTAAGTGAGGTTCCGCCCTATCAAATAAAAGTTGTAGACTTGCAGAGAGAAACTCCTAATCGTATTCTAACAACATTAGAAAAAATGCGCGATCGCCTCTCTCACCAAATTTTACTCACAGACCGCTGGCCATTATTTGAAATTCAAGCCGCCTTATTGGGAGAGAATAAAATTAGATTTTGTGTGAGTTTTGATGTTTTAATTGGTGATGCTTGGAGTTTGCAAATAATCGGACGCGAATTAGGAAAACTGATTCAAAATCCAGAGACTTCATTACCCCCTTTCTCCCTTTCTTTCCGAGATTATGTCATCGCTGAAAACACTTGGCGGGAGTCTGAACTTTATCATCGTTCTCGGCAATATTGGCAGAACCGTCTCATCAACTTACCCCCTTCTCCAGAACTTCCCCTTCAGCAAAATTTAGCTACCATAAAAAACCCTCGATTTGTACGTCGCACCGGACAGTTAGCACCTCAAACTTGGCAACGTATTAAACAAAAAGCCTCTCAAATTGGAATTACGCATTCTGGAGTTTTACTGGCAGCTTTTGCCGAGATTTTAACAACTTGGAGTAAAGGTTCAAGATTCACCCTCAATTTAACTCTATTTAATCGTTTGCCTGTACATCCAGAAGTTAATCAGATTATTGGTGATTTTACCTCATCTCTATTATTAGAAATCGATAATACCGAACAAAATAACTTTCAAACTCGCGCTAAAAATATTCAATCCCAACTTTGGGAAGATTTAGATCATCGTTATGTCAGTGGGGTAGAAGTTTTACGAAATTTAGCACGAATTCGAGGGCGAGTTTCTGGGGCTTTGATGCCTGTTGTCTTCACCAGTACCTTAACTCAAAATACTCCGGAAATGTCTCAGAGAAACTGGCAAACAGAAGTCGTTTATAGCCTCAGTCAAACCTCTCAAGTTTATTTCGATCATCAAGTGTCTGAAGTCGGGGGTACTCTAGTCTTTAATTGGGATACAATTGACGAACTTTTCCCAACCGAATTATTAGATGAAATGTTTGCCGCTTACTCTCACTTTTTAGAGTGTTTAGCTGACGAAGAAGAACTCTGGCACAAGACAACTCGGCAACTCTTACCTGAATCACAGCTACGAAAAATTAGAGAAGTTAATCAAACCGAAACCTGTTTTAATAATCAAAATCAACTACTACACAGGTTATTTTTTGAGCAAGTCTCTACAAACTCTGAAAACATTGCTGTTATTAGTGGAGAATATCAACTTACTTATCAAGAATTAAGTCATCGCGCTCTAAACTTAGCGAACCAACTTCAAAAACTAGGTGTTCGTCCTAATCAGTTAGTTGCTGTTTTAATGAAGAAAGGTTGGGAACAAGTGGTCGCAGTTTTGGGAATATTAGCCGCAGGTGCAGCTTATGTTCCTATCGACCCTCAACTCCCAAAAGAACGACAGTTACACCTATTACAAGAAACAAAAGTACAACAAGTTATCACACAATCTGGGCTGAATCAGGATTTAGAGTTCCCAGAAAATCTTACAAAAATTTGTGTCGATACCCTTGAAATCGATTCAGAAACCGCTCATCACGTAGCTGTACAAACTCAGAATTCACCTCAAGATTTAGCCTACATTATCTATACTTCAGGTTCTACCGGATTACCAAAAGGGGTGATGATTAATCATCAAGGTGCGGTCAATACAATTCTTGATATTAACCAGCGTTTTAATATCACCTCAAATGACAGAGTATTAGCTCTATCGGCATTAAACTTTGACCTCTCCGTATATGATATTTTCGGAATATTAGCAGCCGGAGGAACCCTGGTAATTCCTGATGCTGAAGCGACTAAAGACCCAGCCCATTGGATAGAATTAATAGATCAAAAAAGAGTGACCGTTTGGAATTCGGTTCCGGCATTAATGCAAATGCTATTAGAACATTTAAACGCTGACTCGGAAATTAAAAATTCCTTACGTTTAGTCTTACTCAGTGGAGATTGGTTGCCTTTAGATTTACCAAACCGGATTAAAAGCAAACTGAATAAAAATACAGAAGTGATGAGTTTAGGAGGAGCAACAGAAGCTTCGATTTGGTCAATTCTTTATCCTATTGAAACTGTTAATCCGAGTTGGAAAAGTATTCCTTATGGTCGTCCAATGGCGAATCAACGTTTTTATGTTTTTAACGAAGTATTAGAACCTTGTCCGGTCTGGGTAACTGGACAACTTTATATCGGTGGAATTGCACTAGCTATGGGGTATTGGCGGAATATTGAAAAAACGAATCAAAGTTTTATTATTCATCCTAAAACTCAAGAAAGATTGTATAAAACGGGTGACTTAGGACGATACTTACCCGATGGAAATATTGAATTTTTGGGTCGAGAAGACTTTCAAGTCAAAGTTAATGGATATCGGATAGAACTGGGAGAAATCGAATCAACTTTGAAACAACATTCAGCCATCCAAGAAGCAATCGTCACAGCCATCGGAGAAACCGGGAATAATCAACAACTGGTCGCCTATATTCTTCCCAAAGAATCTCAGAAGTTGTCAGGTGTTAATCAGATTGAGTTCAAGCTACAACAACCCGGACTACGCCGCCCAGAAGCAAGACAGCCGAGTATCGAGTTACAAAAACCGCAACTAAACGAAGCATTTACTCAGGCTTATTTACAACGTCAGAGTTATCGAAAATTCCTAGAAAAGCCGATATTGTTACAAGAGTTTAGTCAGTTTATAAGCTGTTTGATGCAAATTCAACTCGAAAACTCACCCTTACCGAAATATCGATATGCTTCCGCCGGAAGTCTCTACCCCGTTCAAACCTATTGTTATTTCAAGCCTAATTCTAGTTCAGAAATAACCCCAGGAATTTACTACTACCATCCAGCCGAACACCGCTTAATTTTAATTCAGGAAAACTCACAAATTGATAGCCAGATATACGGCGTTAATCAATCCATCTTTAACGAGTCCTCTTTTGGCTTATTTTTGATTGGAAACTTAAACGCGATTACTCCAATTTATGGTGAAAAAGCCAAAGACTTCTGTTTACTAGAAGCGGGTTACATCAGCCAACTTTTAATGGAAGCTGCACCCAAACATAAGATAGGTCTTTGTCCCATTGGTACTTTAGAGTTTGAAAGTATAGAAAATTTATTTAACCTCGAACCCAATCAAATTTTATTGCATAGCTTTGTCGGTGGTTCTATTGAGGCGGCTTGGACACAGCAATGGTTATCCCCTGAAACCCCTCAAAAAACGGAATCAATTATAGA
This sequence comes from Cyanobacteria bacterium J06592_8, assembly GCA_038530755.1. Taxonomy (GTDB): domain Bacteria; phylum Cyanobacteriota; class Cyanobacteriia; order Cyanobacteriales; family Microcoleaceae; genus Capilliphycus. Next base: position 11,980 of record JBCBCI010000130.1, read on the forward strand.
AAAGTTGCGGGAGTTTTTACGTCAGAAATTACCCGAATATATGATTCCTCAAAATTATATAATTCTAGACGAACTTCCCCTCACACCGAATGGAAAAATAGACCGGAAAGGCTTACCGAAACCTGAGAGTATGATTTCTCAAACTCAAGCCGAATACATCGCCCCTCAAACCGAGTTACAGAAGAAAATAGCCGCAATTTGGCAAAAAGCGCTTAACCTAGAAAAAATAGGAATACAAGACAACTTCTTTAATTTAGGTGGAAATTCACTCTTAGCCACTCAGGTTCTTTCTCAGATGCGTCAAACTTTACAAGTTGAGATTTCAATTCGTCGCTTTTTTGAAACACCAACAATTGCGGATTTAGAATCCGATATCAACCAAAATAATCATCAAGGTTCTCAAACTGAAGAAATTAAAATAGAGCGACTTAACCGTGATTTTACAGAACAAGACTTAAATAATCTCGACCAAATTTCAGAGCTAGAACTTGATGATTTACTCGCGAAAATGTTAGAGGAGGAAAACTCATGACTCAAACACCATCTAATCTATCTAAACTTTCGCCAGAGCAAAAGCGCGAACTCCTCAAAGCACTGATGAAAAAAAAGGCGAAAAAGCCTCTAACTTTTCCGTTGTCATTCGCTCAAAAGCGGCTCTGGTTTCTCGATAAACTACAGCCTGGAAGTTCAGTTTATAATCTTCCTGCGGCTTTGCGTTTGCAAGGTTCGCTCAATATTGAGGCTTTAGAGAAAAGTCTTAACGAAATTATCAAAAGACATGAAATCTTGCGAACAAGTTTTACCGAAATCAAAGGTGAAGTTGTTCAAAGTGTTTATCCGGTTTTCAATCTAAAAATTACAGTAATTGATTTGCAGGAACTTCCTCTATCTCAGCGGGAGATTCAAGTTAAAAATATAATTAGTCAGGAAGCTTCAGAACCCTTTGATTTAACTCAAATTCCTTTATTTAGAGCCAAATTATTACAGCTTTCAACAGATGAATATGTACTGCTTTTTACCCTACACCACATTATTTCAGATTACTGGTCAATGCGGGTACTGATTCAAGAATTAGCGGCCATTTATCAAGCTTTCTCTGAAAATCAAAATACCCCTTTACCGGAACTCAATATTCAATATGTAGATTATGCCGTTTGGCAAGAAAAATGGCTACAAAGTGACGCTCGTTCCACTCAACTCACCTACTGGAAAAAACAATTAGGAAATAATCCTCCAGTCCTTCAGCTACCTACAGATTATCCGCGACCTGCGGTGCAGACTTATCGAGGTGAAACTCAGTCTTTTTCTCTCTCTTATCAACATTCTGAAGCTCTAAAAAATCTGGCTCGTCAGGAGGATGTCACCTTATTTATGGTATTACTGGCGGCTTTGAAAACGTTACTTTATCGCTACACTCAACAAGAAGATATTGTCATCGGTTCAACTGTTGCTAATCGGAATCGTCCTGAACTAGAAAATCTAATTGGCTTATTAGTTAATAACTTGGTTTTCCGGACAAATCTATCTGGAAATCCCAGCTTTCCAGATTTTCTTAAACAAGTCCGTGAAGTCACTTTAGAAGCCTATCAACATCAAGATTTACCCTTTGAATACTTAGTAGAGGAGTTGCAACCCGAACGCAACTTAAGCCATAATCCTCTATTTCAAGTGATGTTTATTCTCCACAATACTCCCACACAAACCTTTCAACTCCCTAATTTAACGTTTAATTATATTAATCCTGAAAATAAAACTGCTCGATTTGATTTGAGCTTAGATATGTATGAAACTCCATCCGGACTGACTGGAGTATTTGAGTACAATACAGATTTATTCAAGCCTGAAACTATTAGCCGAATCATTACCCACTTTCAAATCTTACTACAAGAAATTTCTAAAAATTGCCAACAAAAAGTCTCTGAACTCTCATTATTTTCAGAAACAGAAAAAAACAAACTATTAGTAGAATGGAATCAAACCCAACAAAGCTTTGAAAAACTAGCCTGACATCAACTAATTGAAACCCAAGCCGAACAAACGCCTGA
>JBCBCI010000131.1:0-13596 GCA_038530755.1 Cyanobacteria bacterium J06592_8
TTATCGTAGGCGAGGCGACTTTTGGTTATCGAGTTCTCAACGCAGAAGGCATTCCCCTCTATGAAGGAAAGCTAGGCGTAATCGGGGGTATTGATTCCGATGACTTCGAGGTGAATAATGGATCGATTATCGTGGGTCCGTTTGTTAACTATCAAGTAGGTGCTACCTTAGATGATGGTGCGCGTATCTCTTTTGATACGTTAACAGAAACTGATGCCGTTGTTGATGTCTACGAGAAAGGCGGTGAATTAGTTGGAAGCTTCAACAGCACTGAAGCGGCAACAAAGCACGAAATTGCTATTACCGGACTCAACCCCAGCACTGAATACGAATATACCATCGAAGCGACCAGCACCGTTGATGGTGATAACTACTCAGCCAGACTCCTTGCAGATGATGGCACCAGTATTGAAGATTTTCGCTATGAATTTGAAACCGCCCCAGCCCCAGGTAGCGATGAACCCATTACCTTCGCGTTCACCAGTGATGGTCGTACAGGTAGCAGTGGAATTTTAGGGGGCGAACGCTTCCTGGCTGAGTCTATTAATGCTTACATCTTGAAAAAAGCCGCAGCCCTAGCTGCCTACGAAGGGGCTGATATCTTCCAATTTAGTGGAGATTTAATCAGTGGTTACGATAGCGATGTCGAAACCCATCAAGCTGAACTCCAAGCTTGGAAGCGAACCATTGAACCCTTCGCAGGTCAGTTTCCCTTTGTGGCGGGAATTGGGAACCATGATGCGGCTTTAAGCGATGTCTTTGATGATGGTAGTAATTTCGGTATCTCGATTGATAAATTCCCCTTTGAAACCCAGTCAGGAGAAGCAATTTTCGCCGAAGCTTTCGTTAACCCCGAAAACGGCCCGATCAGTGAAGATGGCACCTTCTACGACCTCAACCCTGATACAATGGACTTCCCGTCCTACAGCGAAAACGCTTTCTACTACACTCACGGTAATCTTGCAGTTGTTAACGTTAACTCCGACTATTGGTACAACCCCGGATTAAAAGAAGCTGTAGAAGATGACCCAACTCAAGGGGATATTGTTGGGGGTCTGCATGGTTATATTATGGATGCTCAAATGGAATGGTTGAGTGATACCTTAGATATGTTAGATGCTGACCCAACCGTCGATCACATCTTTGTGACTCAGCATACTCCGATTTTCCCCAATAGCGGCCACATCGATGATGATATGTGGTATCACGGTAACAATAATCCTCGTCCAGTCGTTCAGGGTGAAGATGGAAACAACCTAATTGATGTCGGAATTATCGAACGTCGGGATGATTATCTCCTCGAATTAATGGAGAGTGAGAAAGTTCGTATCGTTCTGGCTGGAGACGAACACAACTTTAATATTACGACTATTACCGAAGACAGTGAAATCTATCCTGAAGATTGGACAGGTGAAGATATCCGCGAAAATCCCAGTTTCCGTCCCATCACTGAAATGATTAACGGTGCGGCGGGTGCGCCCTACTATGACCAGGGTGAGGTGCCTTGGACTCCTGACACCGAATATTTCACCACTCAATACGCTTTGTCTCTATTCCACATTGACGGTGATGAGATTTCTGTTGAAGTCATTAACCCCGATACATTAGACTACGTTATCGGACCTGGAGAATTAATCCTAGATACATCCAACCCAATTCGTGAAATTGTCGGGACAGAAGAACCAGACACTCTCGTAGGTGGAGAAGGAAATGAAGTCCTCAGCGGCTTGGCTGGTAATGATGTAGTAGCAGGTGGTCTCGGAAATGACCTGGTTCAAGGTGACGATGATGATGACATCCTCCGGGGTGACTTGAACGAAAGTTCTCCGGGTGGTTCTGTCGGTGGTGATGATACCCTGCATGGCGGTCAAGGTGATGACCAACTTGGCGGAAAAGGCGGCGATGATGTTCTGTTTGGCGATATCGGTAATGATACTATCTTCGGTGATGCCGGAGATGATCTTCTCACAGGTGGCGTTGGCGATGACGTTCTCACAGGTGGCGACGGTGTCGATACCTTTGTATTAGCTGAAGGTGCCGGAACTGACACCATTACTGACTTTGAAGTGGGTATTGACTTGGTTGAATTAGCTGAAGGTCTAGCAGTTGACGACCTCAGCATTGAACAAGTCGGTGTTGATACTGTTATCAGTTTGGGTGATGAAGTTCTCGGTATCTTTAGTGGTGTTGATGCAGTTGCAATGGCAGATGCCGATCCGTTTGTTTAATTGTTGAACTAAATTAACGTAGGTTGGGTTAAATGAAATGAAACCCAACTTTAATCTCGATATTTGTTGGGTTTCGTAGACTCAACCCCACCTACTCCGAATATTACTCGCACACAGTAAAAATGACTCACTCTAATTTTGACAAGTTGGAAAACTCCCCAGACTCTGACTTTCCCAGACAGGCAGATATTGCAACGGTTTGTGTTTATGGATTAAGCTTTTTATCTGCGGGTTTATTTCTGTTTTTACCCTTAGCAAATCTATTAAGTCCGAGTCCTTGGCAGCAAACAATGGGCGCAGTTCATGGCATGGCTTCTTTACTCGCAACAGTGGTGATTGCCTACGCTGGACACATTGCATTTCCACTCTTAAAAGGTAATAAAAAAATATTACCTCAAGCCAGAACTTCTGCATTTTGGGCAAGTATTTTATCCTTCCTTGCGATCGCCTCTGGAAATTGGGTTTATATGCGGTATCGTGCGCCCGAAGGCGGTGCGAGGGCTTGGTTAAGAGAAAACACGCCTTTGGTTCATTATTTGTTTATGGAATATCACGAATTTACTGTGTTATTTACGTTTCCGTTAGGGGTGGCGTGTACCTGGATTTTATGGAAATACGGGGATTCGATTCTTGAACCCAAAAATCGCCCGGTTTTAACAGCAGTTTGTATGGGATTAATGGCGATGATGTTTTTCGCGATCGGTGGATTTGTCACGGGCTTAAATGTTGCTAAAATCCACAGTTTATAACTCCTATTTATTCTATTCTTCTATCGGGTGAAAGTGATGACAAAATCGAGGTCTTCTGCATCTCAAACTATTTATGGTAAAGTTTGGAATTTTTTCAGACAATTCCCGCAAAAACTTTCTCAAGGTTCCAGTCAAACTCCTGAAGTTTCAGGGCCGGCCGCAGCCGCAATTATTAGTGCTGCATTTAGTTGTTTTTTATTAATGGTAAATCAACATTTAACCTCCATTTTCAAAGCTTGGAATCAAATTATTTGGGATCTGGGAAGTTGGATACCTGGAAGTAAGAATCCCGATCCGCTTTATGGTGAAATTGGTAGCTATTCTGGCAAAGAAACTGTGATGTTAATCGGTTGGTTAGTAAGCTGGCTTATTCTGCATCAACTTTGGAAAAATAAGCCAATCAAAACTCAGACAATTTTCTTCTATTTATTTATATTTATGGCGGCGGCAACGGTAATGAATTGGCATCCTCTTTTCCCTTACTTACCCTTAATGCCAAAGTAAGATGAAGTTATCAATCAAATGAAAACGGAGATTTGATCATGAATAATAGAGATAAACAAATTCAAAGAATGCAGCATTATGTTTTGGGATTAGTCAGCATAATTGTGCTGTTTTTTATGACTTTTCCTATTGCTTACTGGCGTGTTAGTCGGAGTGAAAAATTTTCCGGACTTCCCATGAAATCTTTGAGTCTGGAAGAGAGTCAAAAACCCAGTCAGAAAAATCAAAACATTGCTAGAGTAAAAGTTATTCCAATTCAACCGATTTCTTCTTTAGAAAATATTCAGAACTTTCCCGAACATCAGGTGAACTTACTAAGCTTAGAAAAGCGAGAAGCTTTGAAAGAGGAACTGTATCAAACCCTCAACACAACTTGGCAAACCTATCCTACATTTACTCAGAGTTTACTCTATCATGTGAATGTGAGTCATCAAGGAGAAATTATCGGTTTTAAGCCTCTAAATCAAGTTGCTAAAACCCATCTTTATGACATTCCTCTGGCGAGTTTAATTCGATCTCAATCCAATTCTAATCCTTTAATTCCTCATAACACGTTTACCGTAATTTTCCATACTAATGGAGTATTAGAAATTAATCATTGAAAAGCATAGTTGTGCTTGAGCACAATATCAACTCTTTTTGACGCTGAAATCTAACTAAAAATTAAGCTCGTAGTTGTGCTTTAGCACAATATAAATTCTTTTTGGGAGCTTCAGCGCAACTACAAACCTGCAACTACAAAACTAATATCATTTAAGAAGTAAGAGTTAGTGCTTGTTCACTAAATATTTGTTGGAGAATCAGTTGATTCACTTGTGTGGGAATAATAGGTTTTCCGGCTGGATATTCTGTCTGCTGAGTCAGGAAAACCGGATGATCGTCCGCATTCGGCGGAATACAACCATGAGACCCTTTAACGAGGTTAGCATCCAGAGGAATCACATCCAATAAATATCTAAATCCTAACTGTTTCCGTAACAATGTCCAAGCAATTTTCAGCTTAGGAAATGGGATTTTCGGATCGATAAAAAGTTCTACCGGATCGTAGCCGGGTTTGCGGTGAATATCAACCGTGCGAGCAAAATCAGGGGCGCGTTGATCATCTAACCAGTAATAGTAAGTAAACCAAGCATCAGGATTGGCGATCGCGACAATATCACCCGCTCGACTATGATTAAGATGAAATTCTTTTTTACCCTCCTCATCTAAAATATGAGCAATACAATCAATATTCTCAAGGAGCGATCGCACTTTTGATCGATTAGCTTCTGAACGGACATAAATATGAGCAATTTGATGATCGGCGACTGCAAACGCTTCACTTGTTCCCGGATCTAGTAGTTCTAAACCCAGTTCTTCTCGCACTGATAATAAACCCTTTTCTCGAAATAATCGATTTAGATGAATCGGTTGAGAAACAGGAGTAATCCCGTATTCAGACAATACTACGATATTAGTATTTTTGGCAGTATAATAGTCAATTAAATCCGCACAAACTTGATCGATCGCATTTAATTCGGCTTGAATATCTTGAGCTTGAGTCCCAACACTTTGCAGACCATAATCTAAATGCGGTAAATAAATCAGAGTCAGTGTTGGATTTTTGCGTGCATCAACCCATTTGGCTGAATCTGCAATCCATTGGCTAGAAGCGATTGAAGTTGCAGGTCCCCAAAATTTAAACAGGGGAAACTGACCTAACTCTGACTGAATCGGCGATCGCAAATCTAGAGGCTGAGTATAAATATCAGGAATCTTGCGACCATCAGCCGGATACATGGGTCGAGGCGTAATCCCATAATCCACAGATGAATTCATATTGTACCACCAAAACAAATTGGCGGTTATGCAGTCTGGATTAATCTTTCGCGCCATCTCCCAAATACTCGGAGCCTGCACTAAACGATTTGACTGTCGCCAAAATTTGATTTCGTTTTCATCTCGAAAGTACCAGCCATTACCGACAATTCCATGTTCGCTCGGCCATTTACCTGTCAAATAGGTCGTCTGAGCCGAACAAGTCACCGCCGGAACGACCGGATCGATTGTGTTAATTTGACCTTGAACTGCCCATTTTGATAACTTTGGCATTGCTTTTAACAATGCAGACGTCAGACCCACAACGTTAATGACTACTGTTTTTTGCATCGCTTATTTCTGAGTATTAATCTCTTGGTATCCAGGGATTGAAATCCCTGTCTGAAATCTGAAGTCCTTTCAAAAGGACTAAATTACACTTATTTCACTGTCCCCTGTCCTCTGCTTGCCCTGAACGCGCTTGCGTGACGTTAGTCGTAGCGTAGTCGAAGGGTTAACTGTTAACTGTAATGCTGAAGTACCCATTCATATTCTCGTTGAATTGAAGAGAGTAAATCAGTTTTCAGTTGTTCAGGAAGAACCTGAAACGTGTAGGTTTCAATCTCTAGATGAGGACAAGGATTAGTTTGGAGCAAATCAAACACTTTCAGAATATCATCCTGTGTAGACTGTAACAGACCATAACTCTGATTAAAAATAGGAATATGAAAATGAGTTCGCCATTCTTGAGCTGTTGTTTCTGTTAAATCCTGAAGTGCATCGGGTAAATCTTGATAAGATTGAAACTGACCATCACCATGATCGGCTACGACTTGATGCAGATAGGTTGACTCGGCAAATCCCAGCAAATATTTACCCAATTTTTCCCGCTCAGATTTATCCTGGGGAAGCTGATTTTTAATCGCTGCACTAATTTGAATTTTTCCGATAAAAATCCCGGCTTGCTGGAACTGCTGAAAAACTTTCTTGGGTTCGTCATACACTACTGAAAAATGGCAAGTATCATAACAAACTTGAATGTGTTCTCTAAGTAGAATTTCGGCTGCACTTACAGAAATATTAAGCTGCTTTGCTAGTTCTTTTCCTCCTTTTGGTAACAACCAGTTCTCAAAAAAATCAAGCACTTCGGCTGCATTTTCGATTAATCCATTCGGCTCGGGTTCAAGGTCTATGTGAATTAATTTCCCGGTTTTTTGATGTAAACTTACCAGTTCGACAACCACTTCAACTAAGTTCAAGGTACTTTGTTTTAAAACCTCGTTCATCTCAGAAACGTTCTGAAACCAAGGTTTATAAGAAAGTGGCAGCGTTGAAATGCTTCCTTGAATTCCTTCTGGTAATAATTCTGCTAATAAATTCGCAAGATGTTTGGTGTAGTTAGTTCGTTCTGGTGTTGTCCAGTCGGGGGCATAAACTTTGTCTTTTACAACTTGGTTATGAAAGCCCCCGTAGGGAAATCCATTCAGTGTAAATACATAGAGATCCTGTTCATCTAACCATGCTTTAAACTGATTCAGTTCTTCAACGTTAAGCTGTTGGGCGGCTTGATGAGATAAGCGTAAACCAATCCCAAAATTTTCAACTTGGAGGCGACTTTTCAAAGCCGGAATATATTGCTTGAGATTTTCAAAAACTTCCAGCCATGTTTCTCCCGGATGAACATTTGTACAGTAGGTTAGGTGAACACCCTTTTCAGTGAATTGCATTAAAAATCTGCCTCTTTTAACATCTCAATAGCTTGGCGATAGATCTCGAAATCAACTTCGTGAACTTCTAAACCTTGACCAATTGTGGTTAATAACATTAATGTTAGTTTACCACCTAAATGCTCCTGAAATTCGCTCAGTCCTCGAAATAAAGAACGAGGATGTTTTGAGTTGTCTAGATGAGAAGACAGTTCAGTATCGTAAAGACTAAATCCTAATGCTTTAAACAAACTCAGGATTTGTTGCCATTCTTTTTTCGTAATTAAACCTGACAGATAGGAATAGGTGCTATCGAGACAAATTCCAATCGCGACGGCTTCTCCATGATATAGGCGATAATTGCTGAGATATTCGATGCGGTGGGCTGCCCAATGACCAAAATCCAAAGGACGAGAACTCCCCATTTCAAAGGGATCTCCGCCTGCAATATGATCCAGATGTAGCTTGGCACAATCATAAACAATTCGCTGCATTACATCTAAATCTCGTTCAACTAATGCCTGTGCATTATCAACAATAAAATCAAAGAAAGCAGCATCTTTAATTAGGGAAACCTTTACCGCTTCCGCTACACCTGATCGCCAATTTCGATCATCTAAACTGGTGAGAAAATTAGCATCATTTAAAACTAAAGTTGGAGGTGCAAAAGTGCCTAAAAAGTTCTTTTTACCGAAGGCATTAATACCATTTTTTACGCCAACTCCAGAGTCACATTGACCGAGAACTGTTGTCGGAACTCGAATTAATCGAATGCCACGATGAGCCGTTGCTGCGGCATATCCGACTAAATCTAACATCGCTCCGCCACCGACAGCAATCACGTAAGAATGACGGCAAATTTCGGCTTCATGGATGAGTTTTTGGATATTTTCAACCAGTTGAGGATTATTTTTAGCGGCTTCTCCTCCCGCAATTAAACTTGAACCCGATTTCAGGTTTAAAGCATAGCTGTGAAAGTTGCTATAAGCTTGAATTTGACTCAAGATTTCTGTGGCTTGAGGAAGACCATGATCGACAAACGCGATCGCATTTTTTACACCTTCTCCGGTTGCCAGTAACACCTCAGTAAGTAAAGGATTTTGGGGATTAAATAAGTCACGAGTGAAATGCACACCATAATTAAATGTGACTTTAACCTCCTGTTGAATTGGAGTGTAGTTTGTTAAAGTTGGATTGGATAATACGGAATTTGAAAAAGTAGGTTTAGAAACAGTGAAAGTCATGGATTTATTACAAAATAGAAACTAAAAAAACTAAATTTTTTTTAGAAACACCACTTAAAATCAGGTAGGAGAAGATGCAAAAAGGAAGTTAAGAGTAAATTGAGGTACAGCTCACAGTTGTTCAGCTTTTATACTTAACCCTGAGCGAAGTCGAAGGGTGTACTGTTTACTGTGTACTATCAAACTGTTGATTAAGTCATGGCAAATAGCCGTGCTAATCCCAAGGATAGAGGCAAAAGAGCCAATACCAACACACCATAAATTCCGCCCGCAAAACAAGCAGCAAGGGTCGCATTAACAATAATTAAGGATAGAATTCCGGCTTTAACTGCACTGCGAATTAAGTCAGCTTCTGGGTTGGCTGCGGCTTGTATAAATGGCGGAAAAATTCGCCAAGCTAAAAGAGCAACAAAGAGTAAAGCGCTAATTTGATCAGGAGAAGCGATTGGCTTCGCCACTGACGCTACCGCGTCAATCGCACATCCTAATAAAATCGCGATCACAACTCCCATCAATGCCACAGAAATTTGCCCAGTTCGACGACTTCCCCCGTAAACTTCACCTTGACTAATTGCTGTAATTGCACCAATGTATAAAATTGGAATAATTGCCAGATAAGTTGGATGAATCAGGGAAAATCCTTCTGCGATCAGGCTTGTAAAGATTGTCGGGACAATACTAATACCGAGTAATAAATTTCCCGCTCGACAAAATCCCATTGTCAGCGGCCCGAACACAGTGTGATGCTTGGCGGTGCTATCGTAAACGAGAGTTGCGATCGCAATTAAACCCGCTAACACTACACTCACTACAGATACCTGACCTGCGGCTACAACTCCCACAATTAACAGCAAACTCCCTAAGATTGTCGCTTCCTGACGGGAAACTGCACCACGCGGAATGGGTCGTTCTGGGCGTTCTTTGGCATCAAGTTCGGCATCGAAAACATCATTGAAAACGACACCCCCGCCGTAGAGTCCCGTTGTTGCGAGGATCAGCCACAACAAAGAACTCACAGAAGCACTGGCACCTGCGATGGCATATCCGGCTAAGATATCGGCCCAGGCGGTGGGAATATTCGGAGGGCGCAAGAGCTGAAAATAGCCCATTGTGCGGTTGTTGAGGATAGTGGTATTCAAAACAATGTGACCTAAAATTGGGATAACTCTATTTTTGGATGATTGGGGCAGGTTTAAAAAAATCAATTAATGATTAATCTGCCCCTCAAAAATTGGATAACTCTGAAAAGCCGATTTCTACTGAATGATCAGAGCATCACGTATGGTTTGAGAATCGGGGTTTTGTCCACGTAAAACGCTATTGCCATTAAATTGGGCAGTATGATCGACTTCTTGAGGTTTGAGCCAATCACTTTCATTCATTTGACCGCTTTGGCTGTAGGCTTTGAGGGCGTTTCCATAACACACGGTTCGCACATCTTCTTCAGAAATCCCTTCATCGAGCATCAATTGAGCAGTTTTTGGTACAGCTAAAGGGTCGCTGAGTCCCCAGTCTGCACTGCTATCAACAATAATGCGCTCAGTTCCGTATTTTTTGACGACTTCTACCATCCGAGCATTTCCCATTTTTGTCATTGGGTAAATAGTAAAAGCAGCCCAAAATCCACGAGAAAGAACTTCTTCGACCGTTTCTTCGTTGTTATGATCGATAATAACTTGAGCTGGATCTAAACCATGTTCGATACAACGATCCATACTAAGGCTAGTCCCTGCTTTTTTATTGCGGTGAGGGGTATGAATCATAACTAACATTTCTAGCTCTTTGGCTAAAGCAAGCTGTTCTTGGAAGTATTTATCCTCCGTTTCGCTCATGTCATCGTAGCCAATTTCACCAATGGCGACGACTCCTTCCTTACACGCAAATAGAGGTAATAACTCCATTACAGGGTCAGCGACTGCGGGGTTATTCGCTTCTTTGGAATTCAAGCCAATGGTGCAATAATGAGCAATTCCAAACTGAGCGGCTCGAAAGCGTTCCCAACCGATGAGACTGCTAAAGTAATCCTTGAAGCTGCCAGGATTAGTGCGAGGTTGACCCAGCCAGAAAGCAGGTTCGATCACTGCTACAATACCAGATTCTTGCATCATCAAGTAATCGTTGGTGGTACGGGAGCTCATGTGAATATGGGGGTCAATGAAGATCAGATTATTTGAGTTCATGGTGGATAGATGCTGTCAGTAAAGGTTACGAATTACAAATTAACAGAGTTGGAGGATAGATATTTCTGAGTCCAGGTTTCCCAGGTTTGCTGTTGGGCGATCAGTTTTAACTCAGGACGAGATTCAAGTAAAGATTGTACTTTCTGTGAATTAGACTTGGAGCAGGTAATTGCGCCTGCGATTTGCTGTTTGGGGTCAGAATCATCTAAAACTCGCTGCAAATCTTCGCTCATCTCATCCGTTGTCAAAGCTCCCATTGCTCGCCACAGTTCGGGGGTAACGCGACGACCTGCTGCCCAACGTTCATGGGCATAATCTAGTAAAATTTGAGATAAAGTCGGATTTGTGTGATCGTCTAGACCCATAATGTCGTAGAGTGGACAATCAATGAAAATCGCTTTCAGCACCATTTGATTCCAGGCTCCCTCACTCAAATATTGGCTAGGATAGGGATTATCCAGTGCAACGGCTTTAAAAACGACTGACATATTCGTGCGTATGCCTTCGGCTGCACGGTCTTGATACTGTTCTGGCTTCGGTAAAAGCGGTAAAGTTTGATATAAGGCAACGAGTTCATCAATATCCGCCGCTGAAAACAGTTGATCGAGAATCCCTTGTGCGCTTTCAGGGTTGCCTTGAATTAAGGATAAAACCAGGAAAGTGCGGGCGAGTTGGTCAATTCGCCAGTTCTGAGGTTGCCAACCGGGACAAAGTTCTGTCGCGATTTTTAAGTCTTCTGAGGTTGATATCCAGTTCGCTTTACCCAAACGACGAGGAACCAAGCTAAATGCGATGAAAAATGATCTCTGTGTGGCTTCTTTTAATAGTTCAGACCGCTTTTGAGTTAACCAAGCGACTTGTTCATCATTGAGTTGATGTGAAAGCCAGTTAGAGATTACTTCGATTGTCTGTAGAAACTGAGTTGATTGTTCAGCAGATGCAGTAACCATATTACGATTTGATTCAGTTGTTTAACTTTTAAATTCTTAACTTTTATTTTAGGAATACTTTTGCCGACAAAAACATGAAGCTTTACTGAAAAACAGTTGAAATATAACAGCTTTCACATTCAGATGCTTTGAATAGAGTGTCTAAACCATATCCTCTGTCCTCCTTTATTTAGAAGGGTTTCGGCTCTACTCTAATCTCAAATTACCCTAGTGGGTTAATGCTTTAAGCAATACCCGTATTCCCAGCATAGTTTGACACCCTTCCCCAAGATTTATCTCTAAGTCTTGTTAGGACTATTATATGCCAAGTTTATTTTAACAACAAATTAACAGCTTCACAGGACAACGCAAAAATGTTCATCTATATTTGTCAGTTATATTTGTCAGTCCATGAGTAGCGATAAACGCAAATCGCCCCATCCGCTATTTTCCCTGGGTCCCACTTCGTTTTCATCCGACAGGCGATCGCAGCCTTGGCTTCCCTCTAGCAATGTGAACTTTAGTGCAGGTATCTTGCTTGCTGACTAGATCGGGTTAGTCAACAGTTGTTCACAAATTATTTTCAAATACTATATATAAGTTGTGCATCGGAGTACAACCAGATTTTCACGACAAGTTACAGAGATTGTGTTCTTGGTCACAGGATTTGAGTGATTAGAAAAGATCAAATCTAAAAGTTACAGAGATTGTGTTTTCTGTCACAGGATTTGAGTGACTCAAAAATATCAGGTTTAGTGACATCCGAGAAAATACGGAAAATACCCTACTTTTACCCACATTAACTCACTGTGATTAGTTAATAAAAGAGGTTTGATAGGAATATCAGCAACAGAAAATATTTAATTTCCGTTGCATTCACTCACAAACACTCAGACTATTATATCAGGGCAATGTCAAACACAACTCAAAACCAAACCAACACTTTTGTAACTCTCAAAGAAATCACTGCATCTTATAACAACTTACCTGAAGACAACAACCAAAGCTACACAGCAACAGAAGTCAATTCACCTAACCAGACCTACGAACATAACTTTCAAGTTTCTGATGAAAACAACCTTCAGATTACAGGCTTCATTGATAATAACGAACAAGAATACAATCTAGTAGGCACTATTAATCAAGTTCAAGTTCAGCGTGTAGATAATAGCTTGGTTGCAGGAGAAAGACACCTAATCTGGTATGAACAAGACAGCCGCACTGAAACGGAAATCAACCTCAAATCCACAGCAGTTGAAACCACAGAAGAAGCTTTAAGCGGCACAGTTATCAACCGAGGGACTGATAATCTCTTCGTTAACTCCAACAACAACCAAGGCAATAACAATAATATTGAACGAGTTGACTATATCTCCACAGAAGGATTATCAATTTCTGAAAATTACCTCGATGATATTGGCTTCCTCGTAATGGAAAGAGGCGGAAACGATGCCTTTAAAATTGCCGCAATTACTGCTATTGACGAAGCTGGAAACCCCACAGAATTTGGTTCAACTCTACGAGAAGTCACCGCAGATGATTGGGGAACCTCCTCTCAGGAAGTCACCGCAGAAGTGATGCTACAAGATGTAGGAGAAGATAATCCTCATTCTACAATTGATCTCGAACCTCAATCTATTGCAGGTGTCTTTATTAGCTACGCTGACTTAGGAATTACCGCCGAGCAAACTTTCTACGGTTTTGCTATCTTCCCACCGGATGTTGATGAAAGTAATGATTTAGTTGGTTTAAGTGATGTTCCAACTGACACACCGGAAAAACAAAATGGACAATATTTCAGTGGTTTAGATTTGATTCCCAGCGGTGCAATTTTTGCTCGCGGTAATCTTCCTCCAGAAATTATCAGCGATGGCGGAGAAGACACAGCCACAGTTACCGTAACAGAAAACAACAGCAATATTACTGATGTTGAGACTAGAGACGACAACGACAGCGAAGGAAATGGCTTAACTTACGATATTACTGGTGGAGATGACAGCGAACAATTTAATATTGATTCTGAAACAGGCGAATTAACTTTCAATGAAACTCCTGACTTTGAAAATCCGGCGGATGTTGATGGAGACAATAACTACGAAGTTGAAATAACAGTTACCGACTCCGAAGGGTTAAGCGATATTCAAACTGTCAATGTTCAGGTTCAAGATGAAGCCGAGAATACTCCTCCAGAAATTATCAGCGATGGCGGAGAAGACACAGCCACAGTTACCGTAACAGAAAACAACAGCAATATTACTG
>JBCBCI010000132.1:0-13167 GCA_038530755.1 Cyanobacteria bacterium J06592_8
AAGAATTTCAGTCTAGACTCAAATTATTTTATACTTAACTCAAAAATATCCTTAATTCAAATAGGTGTTAATTACTTTCTGTTCATTATTAATACATTTCTCTCAAAATATTATTAACTTTCTTACAACAGGTCTAGAAACTTTTTATCGGTGCTAAAGCACAATTACAATTTTGATTATTGGCGTTTGATTAAGCATAAGATTAAACATAATATTAAGGTGCGTCACTGACGCACCCTACTGTACAAATCAGTTGTTTGAGAGACCTCTATGATTGTTTACTTTCAAGGGTAACGGTGGAAGTTTCAGTCTCGGTTTTGAGAATAGTTGAAGATTCTGTTTCAGAATTATTGATTAGAGGTTCATCAGATGTTTCAGGAGAAGTGACAACAGGTTCTTTTAACTGAGGTTCGGGTTCCACAATCGGCGTTTCCTCTACTATTTCCGGGAGAGTTTCCGGTTCAGTTTCTAGAGGATTGACAATAGGTTCTTCTAACTGAGTTTCCGGTTCAACGATAGGCGTTTCCTCTACTATTTCCGGAAGAGTTTCTGGTTCAATTTCTGGCGTAATGATGACAGGTTCTTCCGTATCGGTTTCGAGTTTTGCTTCGGGTTCTACTGCTTCAGGAGTGAGTTCTAATGTTTCTGAGGGAATCAGTTCTGGAGAGGTTTCGAGTTCTACAGGTTCAGTGGGTTCAGGAACTTCATCAACGATTTCGGGTAATGTTTCTACAGGTTGAGGTTGAGAGGTTTTGGCTTGAAAGAATGGAATTTGCTGAAAACGATTGAGAATTCCTTGGAAGAAATTGTTGGTTTCAGAGGGGTTTTCAGAACTATCCGCTTCAGAAGAGATACTGGCTGAAGAGGTTTCCGAATTATTTCTCTGTAAAATAGGAAGTTGCTGAATTTTACTTTTAATCTGATTAAACCATTGATTTGTTTGAGAAGATGATTCGGGTTCAGGTTCAGTTTTAGGTTCAACTGGAATCGGAATAATCAGTTCTGTTTCTTCTGTTTGCGGAAGAGGTTCGGGTTCTTCAACAACTGGAATTTCCTCAACTTCTGTTTCTGTTGTTTCTTCCAGTGTTGGAGCCATATTTTCTTCTATTGCTTCGGGTTCTACCGTTTCTACTGGTTCTTCAACCTCTGTCGAAATGTCAGATTCTATTGCGTCTGGAATTTCTTCTGCTTCTGGAATAGTCTCAGGTTCTAGAGTTTCTTCGATTTCTGAGGTAACAGGTTCTTCTGGTTCTAAAGTTTCTTCGGTTTCTGGAATAGTCTCAGGTTCTAAAGTTTCTTCGATGTCTGAGGTAACAGGTTCTTCAGTTTCCGGAGTTTCTTCGATTTCTGGGGGAATTAGTTCTTCTGGTTCTAAAGTTTCTTCAACTTCTGAGGGAACAGTTTCTTCAGTTTCCGGAGTTTCTTCAACAACAGGAACAACTATACTTGGATCAAAACCAGAATCTACAATTGGACGAGCTTCAGCAATACTCAGTTCTCCTTTAATTAGCTGAGATAATGTGTCTTGAAAATTCGGGTCGTAGGTAAAGACACGAGCCGTATTATTGTAAACATTGGTGACAGGTTCGCCCAGTTCGTCAAGATATTCAAGCTGTACCCAGTTTTTACCCGGTTTTACCCCTTCAATGAAAATCGGTTGCCATCGATCAATGATAAAGGATTCGCCATTGAGGGTAACGCGAATTCGCCAATCTACGATTTCATCTTCTGGATTTTCTTGAGCAACGAGGTGTAAAGGAGCATTCGCTAAAAAGAAGTCTAACAAGACAGGTTCAGCCCCGTAGGTTCCTCTCGGTTGGTTGTAGGTTAACTGAGGGAGTTCTGGATTAGGGTTGTTATCTGGGGTTTTGGTAAAAACATGAAAGGTGCTTTGAGCATAAGCTCCGTCATTTTTAAAGCTTTCTTCCCAAGGATAAGCCGCAAATACTCTTAATGTATGGGTTCCGGCTTCGAGATTGGATAAAGTTATGGGTTCATCAAGGGTGTAGATATTCTTGAGGGGCTGATTGTCTAGAATTATTTGTAAATGTGGCCCTAAACCCAAGGTTTCATCTCGAAATAGGGGTAAGTCCTGGACTTCGACTTGGACATCAATGGTATTGTCCTGGAGAATTTCATCGGATTGAGGGCTGAGAATAGAAACTTGGGGTTGATGGATATCTAGAGAAGGATGGAGTAATTGGATGGTCTGAGGAGGAGAGACTTCACCCATCTGTGTTTGGCGTTGAGGGGCTGATAAAGTCGGAGATGTCGGTTCGGGTAATTGGGATTGCTGACATCCCAGCAGATTGAAAATCAGAATCACCGCGAGGACTGAGATTAACCGTTTTTTGAGGGGGGTCTGACCGCATTTGCTGTTCAACACGTTTGTTCTCCTAAAACTCCCAAATCCAATTTTGTATAATAGGCTTCACTATGGACTATAGCCCAAAAGGATCATCGCCTAAACAGCGATCGCAAATTTTAGATTATCAAAAGATTTTGATTTGAATAGCTTACTCTCATTAAATTTAAGTTTTGTAACATTTTTGGAGAAAAAGGGATCGTATTTGAGGGATAGAATGAACTCAAATCCTTGTTATAAAAGACTTATAGCTACTTTTAATTATTGTTAACAAACCATTCCCCTCTGATTGGTAAAGATGATATATCATTTAGGTACAACAGCCCCTTGAAAGCGGCTCGGTTAATTTCCAGAGCTACTTAGAGGGGTTGAGTATGAAATTGACCAACAAGTGAGTTGATTCAAAATCTGACAAATTTATGCTTTGAGAAACAGATAAATCTATGCAATCAGACAAAGTGCATTGATTAGCTGTAGAAGCTTGAGTTTGTCAGGGTATGAGTTAAGTGATTTGTTAAAATTTCTACTCTTGTCGTAAAGTAAAGGGGAGTTGTGTTGCCCCCTAGCAACTGTTAGTAATATGTTAACTTTTGCTAAGGATTTTGAAATAGGTTGACAACTTGTTTCATAATCAGCAACACGTAGAGTTTTTGTCATAGAGAGAGGAGAGTCTCAATGACCATTAGTCCTCCAGAGCCGGAGGCGAAGGCGAAGATCGTAGTCGATAACGACCCGGTTCCTACCTCATTTGAAAAATGGGCAAAACCCGGTCACTTCCGCCGCGACCTCGCGAAGGGCCCAAATACAACCACTTGGATTTGGAATCTTCACGCCGACGCTCACGACTTTGATAGTCATACCAGTGATTTAGAAGATATTTCGCGCAAAATCTTTAGCGCCCACTTTGGTCACTTAGCCGTAATCTTTATCTGGCTGAGTGGTGCATACTTCCACGGCGCAAAGTTTTCTAACTATGAAGCTTGGTTAGCCAACCCGACAGCAATCAAACCGAGTGCTCAAGTGGTTTGGCCCATCTTTGGTCAAGAAATTTTAAATGGAGATGTGGGAGGCGGCTTCCACGGAATTCAAATCACCTCTGGATTGTTCCAGCTCTGGCGTGCATCCGGTATCACCAATGAATTCCAGCTTTACTGCACCGCAATTGGTGGGCTGGTAATGGCAGGCTTGATGCTGTTTGCAGGTTGGTTCCACTATCACAAACGCGCTCCCAAACTGGAATGGTTCCAGAATGTGGAGTCAATGATGAACCACCACCTCGCTGGCTTATTAGGTCTAGGCTGCTTAGGTTGGGCTGGACACCAAATTCATGTGTCCTTACCGATTAACAAGCTGCTGGATTCTGGAGTAGCCCCTGCTGATATTCCTTTGCCCCATGAGTTCATTCTTAATAAGGACTTAATGGCAGAGTTGTATCCCAGTTTTGCCCAAGGTTTAACACCCTTCTTTACTCTGAACTGGGGCGTTTACTCAGATTTCCTAACCTTCAAAGGTGGGTTGAATCCGCAAACCGGTGGCTTGTGGCTATCTGATACTGCTCACCACCACCTAGCCCTAGCTGTGCTGTTCATCATTGCTGGCCATATGTACCGCACCAACTGGGGTATTGGTCACAGCATGAAGGAAATCCTAGAGGCGCATAAAGATCCCCTCTTAATCGGAGGAACAGGTCACAAAGGTCTCTATGAAACCTTAACCACTTCCTGGCACGCTCAACTGGCGATCAACCTGGCAATGATGGGTTCTTTGAGCATCATCGTGGCACATCATATGTATGCGATGCCGCCCTATCCGTACATTGCGACCGATTATCCCACCCAGCTTTCTCTGTTCACTCACCATATGTGGATCGGTGGATTCCTGATTGTGGGTGCAGGCGCTCATGCTGCCATCTTTATGGTCCGGGATTACGATCCAGCGAAGAACGTTAATAACGTTTTGGATCGGGTGATTCGTCACCGGGATGCGATTATCTCCCACTTGAACTGGGTCTGTATCTTCCTTGGCTTCCATAGCTTTGGCTTGTACGTTCACAACGATACAATGCGTGCTTTTGGTCGTCCTCAAGATATGTTCTCAGATACGGGGATTCAACTTCAGCCCATCTTTGCTCAGTGGGTTCAGAACCTCCACACCTTGGCTCCGGGTAGTACCGCTCCCAACGCTTTAGCGAGTGTTAGCCCCATCTTTGGTGGTGATGTTCTAGCGGTCGGCGGTAAAGTAGCGATGATGCCGATGACATTGGGTACGGCGGACTTCATGGTTCACCATATCCATGCCTTCACCATTCACGTTACAGCTTTAATTCTTCTCAAGGGTGTTTTGTACGCCCGCAGTTCTCGTCTAATTCCTGACAAGAGTGAATTAGGCTTCCGCTTCCCCTGTGATGGTCCAGGTCGGGGTGGTACTTGCCAGGTTTCGGGTTGGGATCACGTATTCCTAGGCCTGTTCTGGATGTACAACTCCCTGTCTATTGTGATTTTCCACTTCAGTTGGAAGATGCAATCAGATGTCTGGGGAACAGTCGGAGCAGACGGTACGGTTTCTCATATCACCTATGGTAACTTTGCTCAAAGTGCCATTACCATTAATGGATGGTTGCGTGATTTCTTGTGGGCGCAAGCGTCTCAGGTCATCACCTCCTACGGTTCAGCATTATCCGCTTATGGCTTGATGTTCTTGGCAGCTCACTTTGTCTGGGCATTCAGCTTAATGTTCCTGTTCAGTGGTCGTGGCTACTGGCAAGAACTGATCGAGTCGATCGTTTGGGCGCATAATAAGCTCAAGGTCGCTCCTGCGATTCAGCCTCGCGCTTTGAGTATTACTCAAGGTCGTGCAGTTGGAGTCGCACACTACCTCCTGGGAGGAATCGTCACAACATGGGCATTCTTCCTGGCTCGGATCATCTCTGTCGGATGATCGCCCCCCGCTTGAGGGTTAGGGTAGGGTAATCAAACCAGGTTCTAACTCCTTAAGCGGACTTTTGCAAGAGATCATGAAGTGCGATTTAGGCGGTTTCCGTCAAGACGCAACTTCGCAAGAGAAAACAATTTAGTTAGGACTTATGGCAACTAAATTCCCAAAATTTAGCCAGGGATTGGCTCAAGATCCGACCACTCGTCGGATTTGGTACGGGATTGCCACAGCCCATGATTTTGAGAGCCATGATGGCATGACGGAAGAGAATCTTTACCAAAAGATTTTTGCTTCCCACTTCGGTCACATCGCCATCATCTTTCTCTGGACTTCTGGCAGCCTGTTCCACGTCGCCTGGCAAGGTAACTTTGAACAATGGGTTAAAGATCCCCTGAATGTTCGTCCTATTGCTCACGCGATTTGGGATCCCCAATTCGGACAACCTGCAATTGATGCGTTTACGCAAGCAGGTGCATCTAACCCTGTTAACATCGCGTATTCTGGTGTTTACCACTGGTGGTACACCATCGGAATGCGAACCAATGGTGATCTTTACCAAGGTTCTATCTTCCTGTTGTTGATGTCTGCAATCTTCCTCTTTGCAGGCTGGCTACACCTCCAACCCAAATATCGTCCCAGCCTCTCCTGGTTCAAAAACGCAGAATCTCGCTTGAACCACCACTTGGCAGGTCTGTTTGGGGTTAGCTCCTTAGCTTGGACAGGACACCTGGTACACGTTGCCATTCCTGAGTCTCGCGGACAACACGTGGGTTGGGATAATTTCCTCAGCACTCTGCCTCACCCGGCAGGCTTGGCTCCTTTCTTCACCGGAAACTGGGGCGTATATGCTCAGAATCCAGATACTGCTAGCCATGTATTTGGAACCTCTGAAGGTGCGGGAACCGCAATTCTAACCTTCCTCGGTGGGTTCCATCCTCAGACTGAGTCTCTGTGGTTAACAGATATGGCTCACCACCATCTAGCGATCGCTGTAATTTTCATCATCGCTGGACATATGTACCGGACTCAGTTTGGAATTGGTCACAGCATCAAAGAAATGCTCAATTCCAAACAACCTCTGTTCGGTTTGAAGGAAGGTCAGTTCAACCTACCTCACCAAGGGTTATACGACACTGTCAATAATTCTTTACACTTCCAATTAGGCTTGGCGTTGGCTGCTTTAGGTGTGATCACATCTCTGGTTGCCCAGCATATGTACGCTTTGCCACCCTATGCTTTCATAGCACGGGACTACACAACTCAAGCTGCCCTGTACACACACCATCAGTACATCGCAGGTTTCTTGATGGTTGGTGCTTTTGCTCACGGTGCGATCTTCTTCGTTCGTGACTATGATGCTGAAGCTAATAAAGGGAATGTGTTGGCTCGGATGCTTGAACACAAAGAGGCAATTATCTCTCACTTGAGTTGGGTGTCTCTGTTCCTCGGTTTCCACACCTTGGGAATCTACGTTCATAACGACGTTGTCGTTGCTTTCGGTACACCTGAAAAGCAAATCTTGATCGAACCTGTATTTGCTCAGTTCGTTCAAGCCGCTTCTGGTAAGGCACTGTACGGCATGGATATCTTGCTGTCGAACTCCGATAGTATTGCAACCACTGCATGGCCTAACCACGGTAATGTTTGGTTACCCGGTTGGTTAGATGCGATTAACTCTGGTAAGAACTCTCTGTTCTTAACCATTGGCCCTGGTGACTTCTTAGTTCACCACGCGATCGCTTTAGGTTTACACACCACCACCTTAATCTTAGTTAAAGGTGCGTTGGATGCTCGTGGTTCCAAGTTAATGCCCGACAAGAAAGACTTCGGCTATGCCTTCCCTTGTGACGGCCCTGGTCGGGGTGGTACTTGCGACATCTCTGCTTGGGATGCGTTCTATCTCTCCATGTTCTGGATGCTGAATACTCTGGGCTGGTTGACCTTCTACTGGCACTGGAAGCACCTCGGTATCTGGCAAGGTAATGTGGCTCAATTCAATGAGTCTTCAACTTACTTAATGGGATGGTTCCGCGATTATCTGTGGTTGAACTCTTCCCAGTTAATTAACGGATACAACCCCTACGGAACCAATAACCTCTCTGTCTGGGCTTGGATGTTCCTATTCGGACACCTCGTTTGGGCAACAGGTTTCATGTTCTTAATTTCTTGGCGGGGTTACTGGCAAGAGCTGATCGAAACAATTGTTTGGGCGCATGAGCGCACTCCTCTAGCTAACTTAGTTCGCTGGAAGGACAAGCCTGTTGCTCTATCCATCGTTCAAGCTCGTGTCGTTGGTTTAGCTCACTTCACCGTTGGCTATGTTCTAACCTACGCAGCCTTCCTGATTGCTTCGACTTCAGGTAAGTTTGGTTAATCTAATGATTGGCTAAATTTACTTAATACAAGCAGAATCCCTCGTTACTGAACGGGGGATTTTTTAACGGTTGAAACCAATAAAAATAATCAGTTTACCTAAGTTAATATCCGAGAAAGTATTTGCATCTATTGTTGTAAACTTTGGTTGAATTCACTTGCACCTTAATAGAGAAGGAATTACAGTAATAGATAGAAGCTAATCAAGCTTCATTTGACAGATCAGCAAGCGATGTTTTCCGAGTTCAGATGAACTCAATTCATCAAGTTAATCATCGCAGTCTACCTAGAAATAAGGAGGTCAATCCACTGTTTCAACAGAAGTCTGTCATTTTACACAGCATCACCTGCTTGAGTTGCAGACCATTCCTCTAATGGTGATTCGGGAGCCACACCTTGAAATTAATTGAAGATGTAACTCCATTTTAACGGGATGTAATGAGGAAGTCAATCTGCAAAATTAGGAGGTCACAAAAGCTGTTTAAGTTAACATCTGTCTCGTCAAACATCAATAACAGCATCCACAAAGGTTTCTGATATTTCCTCTAATCGTTTTTAGAGAGCAATGCAACTAGATGATTATATTTAGTTCAACTCTAGATCTAGTATTTTAGATGAGGAAATCACCCAGAAAACAAGTTCGGATGCTGTTGTTGTATGAGCTATTCTTGCTTAAGAATAAGCTGTGGTCTGATGCGTAACAGTAGACAAAAAAAATTGCATCTCCCCTTCAGAAGAAGATGCCTTTGATGAAATCCTCAAAAAACATTAGATTCCAACTTTGATTGGATACTGTGATTACCTGCAAATCGACTCAAAAGGTGCAGGGACAACAAACAAAGTAATATTTTCTTTCTTGACAATATGAACAACTGTTCCCGGTCTTAATGGAGTATTAGCATCACTACGAGCATTCCACCAAGTCCCCCGAAATCGAACTCGGCCTTGACGACAGGGTTGAATTTCTTCAGAAACAATTCCTTCACCGATGACTGCGATCGACTTAGAAGCAGAAGGTGTGGAGTGAATTTTATTGCGAAAAAACATGATTGAATCTCCCTTGAATAAATATAAAATCAGCCAATAGAGGCAGCTTAGGTCCTGTTCAGCTTGTTGGGTTACAAGACATTATGTACGGCAGTTTTTGTCTATTAGAATAGCTTTTGACTTCACTATTACTCTACCCTGGCTATTTTAAGGAAGAAATTAAAGTTGTTTAGGTTCCGAAAGTGGAACTGTTGAAGCTGACCGAGCGCGATCGCTTTAATTTCCCAATAGTTGTCAAGCTTATAAGGGTTTCAAAAATCCTAGCCGATAGTACCCCCATAAAAATGGAAAGCACAATCCTCCGTACAACCTCTACTAGGATTGACTCCGAAGCAATCTGAGTAAATCCGGAATAAATAGAATTTCCGGTCTAGTTTGATTAAATTTTGGTATCTTTACAGACAAAAGGAAGATAAAAATCTGATTGCGTAGAGAAAGAATTGTGAGGTCAGATCACGTTTCGTCCACTGTCTCTGGCTACAGGAATTAGAGGTTTTATATCGTTGTACTGATTTGATAACTTCCCCCTGTCAAACTCTGACGGATAGTCTAGATTCTTGGGGTCGATCCCATCGGACAACTAGATCCAATTGTCAGGGATAATGATGACTTCACTAACTGCTATTCTGCAATCAGCCAAGATAACACTAATCCCAACAAGACTAAACCTAGCCATTGGGGAAAATGTAACCCACTCAATCCGTAACTTGGCCAGACGACAAACACTTCACAGAGAATAGAACTAACAGCAACAATAATTAGAGTCAGTAGAGTAGACATGGTACTTCCTTTTTGTTCAATAAAATCTTAATTGAATGGTAAAATTTGATAGAATAAGAGGTTCTATCTCAAAGATAAAGCTTCAAGCTCCTAGATAACCCATGATCTGGCCATTTAAACCGCGCTATCGTAAACAAATTGCTCGTATAGAAATCACTGGTGCGATTGCTAGTGACACTCGCAAACGGGTTCTTGAAGCCCTGAAAACTATCGAAGAACGCAAATATCCAGCTTTGTTGCTGCGAGTCGATAGTCCGGGTGGAACGGTTGCAGATTCCCAGGAAATCTATGCCGCTCTCAAAAAGTTACAGGAACAAGTGAAAATTGTCGCGAGTTTTGGCAATATTTCCGCCTCTGGGGGAGTTTACATCGGTATGGGAGCCCAACATATTATGGCAAATCCTGGAACGATTACCGGAAGTATTGGGGTGATTTTACGGGGAAACAATATAGAGGGTCTGTTAGAAAAAGTTGGAGTCTCGTTCAAAGTGATTAAATCTGGCCCCTATAAAGATATTTTAGCGTTTGATCGAGAACTGACTGAACCCGAAAAGCAAATTTTGCAAGAATTAATTGATACCAGTTACCATCAGTTTGTGAAGACCGTTGCGGAATCTCGTAACCTAGAAGAAACAGCCGTCAGAAACTTTGCAGATGGTCGCATTTTCACCGGAGAACAAGCTGTATCCTTGGGTGTTGTTGATCGTTTAGGAACAGAAGAAGACGCCCGACGTTGGGCGGCGGAATTAGTTGAGCTTGATCCAGATAAAACTGAGTGCGATACCTTGGAAAAACCAAAATCTTTGTTAAATCGAGTTTTGAGTAATAATAACCTCGATACATCAGGGTTAGTCTCAGCTAAGAATTGGTTAGAATTTGAACTCTCGACCAGTGGTTTACCCTTATGGTTATATCGCCCCTAGCTTCAGAACCGCTTCTCTCAAAAAGACTAGCAATTTAGAGTAAACTGGGATGAGTGAGTGATTGATTCTCCTGAAGAGATGGGATTAGCGATCTCAATTAATGTAAAAGGAACTGGAGGAATTTTCGTGGAGTGGCGTGTACGAGCAATTCGTGGAGCAACAACCGTTTCAGAAAATACTGTTGAAGCCATGACTGAAGCAGTAACAGAACTACTTGATGAACTGGAAACGCGAAATCACCTTGATTCTGAACAGATTATCAGCACAACCTTCACTGTAACTCGCGATCTTGATGCGATATTTCCTGCGGCTATTGCTCGTCAGCGTCCTCACTGGGATAATGTTCCGTTACTGGATGTACAGCAGATGTATGTTCCAGGGAGCTTAGAGCAGTGTATTCGGTTTTTGATTCATGTGAATTTACCCGCCAGTCAAACCGAAATTCATCATCCCTATTTACGGGGTGCAAAAGATTTACGGCCTGATTGGGGTTTGGCGCCTGTTAGTTTGTCTTAATTAAGAGATAGATGACCGAAGCTGTTTTAGAAATCTTGTGGGACGGTTATTTCAAATGCGATCGCTACTCTGTGTTTTCAACAAGGCTATATTCCCGCTCCTGCTTAAGAAACGGGTTGTAGAAATCAAAAACCCCTGCTTTCACAACAAACAGGGGTTAAAGTCCAATTATGTATTTTTGCCACTCTTGATTCATACCGCTTTTTAGATGTTTCGTCACTTCAAAGTAAAGACTGCTGTAGGGTTTTCGTGGGGGATGACGGAGTATCATCTCAGCCTCTTTTGGCGTGCGACTCCCTTTTTTGACATTGCAGCGAACACAAGCCGTCACGAGATTTTCCCAGGTATCCCCTCCTCCACGCGATCGCGGAATCACATGATCGAGGGTCAGTTCATCTCCGGTATAGCCACAATATTGACAAGTATGACCATCTCGGTGCAAGATATTCCTGCGGGTGAGAGGAATGTCTTTGTAAGGTACCCGAACATAGTGGAGTAGTCTGATCACCGTTGGTAGAGGAAAGTCCGGGAGAAGGTACTTTCCATTATGCTCAACCTGTTCAGCTTTGCGCTTGAGTAACAAAACCACCGCCCGCCGCCAACTGGTAATATTTAGCGGTTCATAGGAGGCGTTCAATACTAGAACATTGCCCATTGACGATTGTTGCGATTATTGCATTTAACCAATATTAACACAGCTCAACGCTTCCGGGACAAGGAGACTTTTCTGTACTCTTCTGGAGAAGTCAATATATTTTGCTAGTATATTGAGTTTTGTAACAATTATTAAAATAACCATCCGATCGCCTGTAAGATTAACAGTTGATTCTTGGTATATTGACTGATTGCACGCATAGACTGGCAATATTTGGGAGGAACAATGGACTTTATCACCAACTTTTTCGGCAGCATTGACTTTGAACTAATCGCACAGCTTACAATGCTTGGACTTATTGTTGTCGCAGGCCCTGTGGTCATCGTTTTGCTGGCTTTTCGTGGGGGCGACCTGTAAATTTAAGTTCTGGGGACTAGAGGAACCATTAGCGTTTCTCTTGTTCTCCCCAGTTTAGCGATACAGGTTCAAACCTCAGTCCTGAACGTATTCAACTCCTGTTATCAATGCAGTTTCGGCGCGAACAAACTCTCGTCCCAGATAGAGTGCATGATCGAAGCAGCTTAATGGAGAAGGATCAGCTTCTTCTGTAATTTTGATTCCTAATTCTTTTGCGGTTCTTCCGTGAAAGATTGCTGTGGGTTTACGCTTTAAATTTCCGGTACAGGGGAAAGGTTCACCTGTTTCAGGATCGATAGCAAGTCCTTGCTCATTAATATCGTTTGTATAGTGTTCAGCGCAAATCAAACCTGCGTCCCGATCTATATAGATAATAAAGTAACCTGCCGGATCGAGATTAATGAAACGTTGGGATAGGCGATCGTCAATGGCTTTCACCTCTTCAGCCGTTGGAAGTTTTGAACTTGATTGAATAGACACAGTTGTTAAATATTACAACTTCAAATATTCTATTATACCTTAATCCAGATCAAGTTTAATTTCACTCATTTAACCAGTTTTGCCAAGCCGACCAATTTTTAACTAAATTTGCCAATATAATGTACCCTTCTGAACGGGGATGTGCGCCATCATAATTTTTGACTTCATCTATCCAAACTTGCGAAAAGATTAAAGAATTAAAAATATTCAAATAGGGAATATTAATTTCTTCACAAATACTCTGTATTTGTTGCGAGAGATGATCAATTCTTTGGTTTTGCTCAAAATCTGCAATTGGTGGCGGACCGATCATTAAGACGGGGTAAGTAGATGCAGCGTCTGTTAACATTTTACGGGTATTTTGGAGAGAGTCGGAGACCTGAACGCGAGTTTTTCCCTGCTCTAAAGTGGTATCATTAACGCCGAAAGAAAAAACCACTCGGCTATCATATTCTGGAGATAAACGACAAGAAACTTCACCAAAGCAACGCTGAAGAATATCTGCACTTGTTTCTCGACGAACCCCTAAATTGTAGTAGGTAATTTCATCTTGATATTGATCAGCATCCAGGCAAACTCGACCCGTCCATCCCAGATAACTCGGATCACCCACACCATTAACAAAAGAATCACCGACAAAACAAATTCGCATCTACTAATCTGCTATCGAAAACTGATACAACACGGCATAACCCGTATCAACGTTCCGTTCCTGCTTCTTTCCAAACGAGCTTCGC
>JBCBCI010000133.1:0-12812 GCA_038530755.1 Cyanobacteria bacterium J06592_8
GCGAAGCTCGTTTGGAAAGAAGCAGGAACGGAACGTTGATACGGGTTATGCCGTGTTGTATCAGTTTTCGATAGCAGTGAACAGTTATCAAAGATCTGTTATTGTTTGTGGTAGCTGAGTCCTTTTCAAAGGACTTGAGATTTTAGACAGAGATTTTAATCTCTGGAATAGAGTAAGCGAATCTATGGTGGATATTTTAAAAGTAGCTCAATTAGGCGATGAGATCTTGCGTCGTCAGGCTCAACCTGTTGTAGATGTTGTAGATCGGCGCATTCAGACCTTAATCGATAATTTGATAGCAACGGCTTTGAAAGCTAACGGTGTAGGAATTGCAGCCCCTCAAGTCTCCCAAAGCGATCGCCTATTTATTGTTGCTTCTCGTCCTAATCCTCGCTATCCTCAAGCCCCGAAAATGAAGCCAACTGCGATGATTAATCCCAAAATTATGGGTCATTCTCTGCAACAGGTGAAGGGCTGGGAAGGCTGTTTAAGTGTTCCGGGTGTGCGGGGGTTGGTTCCTCGCTATCAAAGCGTTGAGGTTGAATATCTAGATCGACAGGGTCAGTTACAGCGACAGCAACTCACAGATTTTGTCGCCCGTATTTTTCAGCATGAATACGATCATCTCGAAGGAATTGTGTTTGTAGATCGGGTGAAGGACAAGCAGGATTTAATCTCTGAGGCTGAATATCAAGCTTTACAAGATTCTGCCCCGACATCGCAAAATTAGGATCGAGAGATCAAAATAGTTAACTCAATTGTAGATTAACCCGAAGATGCTGTAAAATAGATGAGCTGAAATACTGACCACAATAATTGATTTTGTTAACAATCTCATCGTAAATTTAATTCGTTTTTCAGTCAATTGAATCCAATTTTAGGTAAAATAATAGGTATTGAATTGAGTAGAAATAATGAGTATCAACCTAAAAAAAGGCGAAGGAATTAATCTCTCCAAAGAAGCTCCAGGCCTCAAGAAAGCAGGTTTGGGGCTAGGCTGGGATGTGAATACTTCGGATACAGGCGATCAATTTGACTTAGATGTTTCAGTGTTTATGTTAGGAGCAAATGGTAAAGTTCCTAATGATAAATTCTTCATTTTTTACAACAACTTAGAATCGAGTGATGGGTCAGTGATGTCTTCTGGAGATAGCCGCACCGGAGAAGGGAGCGGAGATGACGAAGTGATTAGAGTAGACTTAGAAAAAGTTGATCCGACCATTCAAGAGATTGTTTTTATTGTCACAATACACCAAGCCGAAGCCCGTCGTCAAAACTTCGGACAGGTGAGAAATTCCTTTATTCGGGTTTACGACGAAGAAACTCAAACGGAAGTTACTCGTTATGAGTTAGAAGAAGACTTTTCTCGCGAAACCTCTCTAGAAATGGGTCGTCTTTCTAAGTCTGGGAATGAATGGCAATTCAAAGCCGTTGGACAAGGTTATAACTCCTCATTAGAGAGTTTTGTTGCTCAATACACTTAACCCCCGAATACCGTCATAAAATATCTAGAACTCTCTGACTATATAGTGTAGAGTGAAAGTGTAGCTAAAATCATGTCAATTAATATCAACAAAGGGGAACGAATTAATCTCTCCAAAGAAGCTCCTGGACTTCAAAAAGCTGGGGTCGGGCTAGGATGGGATGTGAACGCCACAGATACAGGAGCAGCTTTTGACTTAGATGCTTCGGTATTTATGTTAGGTGAAAATGGAAAAATTCCCCAAGACGAATACTTTGTATTTTACAACAATTTACTATCACCCGATAGTGCGGTCAAACATTTAGGAGATAGTCGAACAGGTGCGGGGAGTGGAGATGATGAAAATATTGAGATTGATTTAACTCAGATCAATCCTGTAATTCAAGAATTAATTTTTGTTGTCACCATTCACGATGCGGAACAACGTCGGCAAAATTTCGGACAGGTTCGCAACTCTTTTATCCGAATTTATGATCGAGAAACAGATACAGAAGTAGGCCGATATGATTTAGAGGAAGATTTCTCCAGAGAAACGGCGGTTGAATTTGGCAGACTTTATCAAAAAAATGGAGAATGGCGTTTTCAGGCAGTTGGACAAGGGTATAATGCCGGTTTACAAAGCTTTGTAGACAAGTACCTTTAATTCCAATTCCAACCCAAATTTATCTCAACCTTTCATTCTTTTAGCGTCAACAGATTACTTCCAGAACAATGGCTATTAACCTCAAAAAAGGGCAAAGCATCACTCTCGATAAAAGTGAATATGATTTATCGAAGTTAACGATGGGACTAGGCTGGGATGTGGCAAAACCGAAAGGTATTATTGAAGGTTTTCTCGGAAAAACTGTTGATTTTGATTTAGATGGATACGCGCTTTTACTCAACCGACAGGGCAAGTTAAAAAACTACAAAGAAGATGTTATTTATTATGCTCATTTAGAGTCTACGAGTAAAACAGTTGTTCATTCTGGAGATAACCTGACAGGTGAAGGACGGGGTGACGACGAACAAATTTTTCTCTACCTTAATAGTCTTCCGGATGTCTACGAACGCATCGTTTTAGGAGTGAATATTTATGAAGGAGTTGCTCGAAAACAACATTTTGGTATGATTGAAAATGCTTTTGTACGGGCAGTGGATGCGTCGAATATAGAAATTGCCCGATATAGTTTATCTGGAGAAGACTCCTATACTGGAAAAATTTCGATGCTGATGGGGGAAGTGTATAGAGAGAATCAACAGTGGAAATTCAAAGCCCTGGGAAACCCCATTGAGTCTGATTTGAACGGAATTGTTCGTTCTTTCCTTTAAAGCGTTGATAACATTTACTTGTCGCTAACTTGTCGCTAACTTGTCGCTGTCGAGTGCTAAACCTTAAGTGTTTTTTGCTTGAGACAATCAACCCTTAAATCCAACTCCTGACAGCGACAGATTAGGCAACAGTAAAGCAGATAAAAATGAATCCGTTCGGAAACACTCTATCTTCTAGGAACCATCGTTTCGATATTAATATTACCGACATTCACTCGACCGATATTATTAACAGCGGGAGCAACTTCTCGCGCCATACCCAAGAACATAGACGGATCGCCCGCTTTGGCTTGCTTCTCTTGGGGAGTAAAGCGACGAACAGAAGTTTGCCAGATTATTTGAGGGAAACCCAGTTGAGCGCGATGGTAGTCGCCATAACGAGGAGTTTTCAGATTAAAGGGTGTTTCTCCCTCGTTGCGCTGGGGTAGAACCCGACGACGCTGATAGGGAACGATTTCATCCCCATAGTTCTCTAAATACTCATCGCTATTGAGAAGAGCATCAATAAATCCAACAGGCCCTTTAGTCGCAACAACGATAGACCAAGCGATTTTCTCACGTTCGCTGTAAACGTCCCGTCCTAAAATGCGTTGAACACACATTTCGACAAAACGGTAGTTGCTATTGGTTTGGTAGTTTAAGCGCAGGAAAGGATCGGAAGTTGCTAAACCCCGAATAAATCCTCTGACTGTAATTTGACCAAACTTCAGTTGAGACTCTAAGAACTTCTGACGGTTGCTCTTGAGTAACTGGTGTTCACTGAAAATTTGGCGATAAGCCGCCCAAATGATTTCGTCCCACTCCGTTCCACTGGGTAAATTTTCAGCAGAATAGATTCTGGGTTGCTCGTCACCAGGTACTTCATACCCGGAAACCCGTACATTTTGACTGACGGGCTTGTACTCTAATAAAGGAATCGCCACTCTAAAATCTCCTTAATCTCAAAGTTAATGTTGATTATCAACTTTTATGGCTTGGTCGCCATCCCCCGATAACAGAGGGAGTATATTGGCATCACTATACCATTCATCAGATTAGGGGATCTTGGGGAGCTACGTCTCATTTTTATGAAGAAATGCAACAATCTGTAATATAACGAGAAGCATCTACATCCAATACCCTGAAGCCGCAACGTCGAACTTCCAGCAGTTAAGCTTGTTCTAGATTGTAGTATTAAAGTAGTTGCCTTTTCTTCTATTTCTACTTTTCTATTCGATCTTTGAGTGAGGAATAACGTCTCCTCAATATTATTTTTAATTAAGTTTCGAGGAAAATAGTTAACAAACGTATTTCCTTCAGAAAGGCTGCGCTTATAGCAAATTGCGAATATCTGATAGCAAGTTAAGCGGTTGATCAGTTTTTAGATTTTTTACATATAATTTTGATTTGCGATCGGTCACAATATCAATAAAAGCGAATTCAAATCAGGAGAACGAAAGATGAACGAACGTTGCATGATTCCCGTTGTCAAATCTCCCCTTGATTACCAAGCTTATCGTATTAGTCCTCACGACACGAACCGCTTGGCGTTAGTCTTTGATCCTGATAGCGCCAACACTTCAATCACAGTTTGCGTCGAGATCTTTGATGTGGGTGGAAAGACACCACCCAACCGACATCAACTGGCTGTTGAAATGTTTTTTATTCTCAAAGGAGAAGGAATTGCAACTTGTGATGGAAAACGAGTCAAAATTAAAGCGGGAAATAGTATTTTAGTTCCCCCAACGGGCACCCATACGATTGAAAATACAGGTTCAACTCGCTTATACGCACTCTGTATTATGGTTCCAAATGAAGATTTTGCAGAATTAATTCGTCGGGGAACGCCTGTGGAACTCGATCAGGAAGATTTAAAGGTATTGACTCGCGTTGATAGTTTAGCGACGGCTTCAAGGGGTAACTTATTGTCAGTTTAATTTTTAGCCTAAAAAAGTCCATCGGTAGACACAAACCGATCACTTCCTAAACTCTCTAAAACTTCAGGTTCTACATTCAAAATATATCCCAATAACTCATTGCTAGCAGCGATTCTGATTGCAGTTCCAGTCACAACGCCATCGCCATCTGGATCAATATCTTCGATGGAGATATCTCCTTTTTCCAAAAACTCAAGACCATCGGGTACTGCATCAAGAATAATCGGAAGGACAAAGTCAAAATCAACACCAAATGTTTCTTCACTATTAAAGGTTTCAAAGGTAAGATCTTCCTGGGTTAATCCTTCTGTTAATGCAATGCGATCGCTGTTTGGATCAAAATCAGTAATCACAGCATCAGGAAGTTCAACTTCATCAGGAATTCCAGGAATTAAAGAGATAATAGTATCAACTTCTTGTGTTTCTCCAGCTTGATCGACTCGAAACACAAAAGTATCTGCACCTTCACCACCTTTATAGATATCAACATCGAGATCGCCTGTAATGATATCATCACCCTCTCCTCCCACAATTAAATCTGTTCCACTTCCCCCGAATAATAAATCATTCCCGGTATTTCCATCTAAAAAATCAGTATCTTTATTTCCGAGTAATGTATCATTTCCGGCTTGTCCGAGTAATTCATCATTTCCTTGACCCCCAAAAATAACATCTGCATTCTCCGATCCATTCATGGTATCATCACCTTGAAAAGCCAGAACCGTTGTTGAGGTTAAAGCCTGTTCGGAGGAGAGAGTGTCGTTATCAGCCTCATTGGTTCCAAACCAAGCCGGGAGAGAATCTAAAAAACCAGAAGTGAGTACCATAATAATTTCTACGTTTGATTGTTAAACAGCATTATTTGTCTAGTATACTTCAATTTTCTATAATGAGGATTATTAAAGAAACTCAATCAATGGTTACGCGGGATGGTGTGCGTTTGGATGCGGATATTTATCGTCCTGAACAATCGGGTGAATTTCCGGTTTTATTGATGCGACAACCCTATGGAAGAACGATTGCTTCAACGGTTGTTTATGCTCATCCTATTTGGTATGCTCAACAGGGCTATATTGTTGTTATTCAAGATGTACGCGGGCGCGGAACGTCTGAAGGTAAATTCCAACTATTTTCCACTGAAGTAGAAGATGGAGAAGAGAGTGTAAATTGGGCGGCGAATTTACCCGGAAGTTCAGGAAATGTGGGAATGTATGGGTTTTCCTATCAAGGAATGACTCAACTTTATGCAGCTTCGGCACATCCAAAACCATTAAAAACGATTTGTCCTGCAATGATTTCCCGGAACTTATATGCTGACTGGGCTTATGAAGGAGGAGCTTTTTGTTTACAAGCAAATTTAGGATGGGCGATACAGTTAGCCACAGAAACGGCTCGACTTCAAGGAAATGAAATTGCTTATCAAGCCTTGTATCAAGCTTCTCGAAATTTACCTTTTTTTGATTCTATCCCAGCTTATCCTAAAATTTTAAAAGAACTTGCACCCGATTCTTTTTATCACGACTGGATTCAAAATTATCAATATAATTCTTATTGGAACACTCTTTCTCCAAGTTTGGATACAGTTGATCTACCGATGTTACATATCGGGGGTTGGTTTGATACTTATTTACGCGGAACGCTGAATTTTTATCAAGAAATAGCGAACAGAAGTCAACACCCTCAGCATTTAATTGTGGGGCCGTGGGCGCATCTTCCCTGGGCGAGAAAAGTGGGTGCAATTGACTATGGAGTTGCAGCTAATACTCCGATTGATGAGTTGCAAATTCGGTGGTTTGATCAGTTTCTGAAAGGAATTGATACGGGACTTTTAGATAAATCTCCCATCGCTTTATTTGAAATGGGAAGTAATCAGTGGCGTGAATTTGATTCCTGGCCCCGTAAAAACTTTCAAGATCAAAACTTTCAATCCTATTTCTTGATGAGTACCGGACTCGCTAGCTTAAGAGAAGATGCGGGAGTATTAATGGAAGTCATAGAAGATAGTACGACTAAAATTTATGAAAATTTATCTGTTTCTAACTCCTTAGAACTTTCCGAATTAGAGTCAGAAAATCTTGAAATCACTCAGTCAGAAGCGGTTGATATTTGGGTTCACGATCCTTGGCGACCTGTTCCGGCGTTAGGAGGTCATGCAACCTTTCCCGCTGGTAGTTTTGAACGTTCAGCGTTAGACGGTCGCAGTGATATTTTAACCTATACTTCTGCACCCTTGGAAGAAGATTTACATCTAGCAGGTGATGTATTTGTTGTGGTTTATTGTGAAGCAGATACACCCAGTTTTGATTTATGTGCAGTTCTCTGTGAAGTACGAACAGATGGCTGTGTTTATAACTTTACTCAGGGTTATTTGCGAGTAGAGACACCCGAAAATCCGATTTCAATTCAATTGCAACCCACTTGTATTAAAATACCGCAGGGAAATGCAATTCGTTTAAGTTTAAGTGGCTCTTGTTTTCCGGCTTATCCAGTCAACGCAGGAACAGGTCAAGCACCGAGTCAAACTCGCTTAATAGATGCCCAACTGATTACATACACTCTCCGTTGTGGAGGTCGTTTTCCCTCAAAAGTTGTTTTACCTGTTGTTAATTCAGACTCAATTTAAAATAAAAGAAGAGCGCAAAAATTAACGCTCCTACAGTTCATTATGTTGGCAAATTAAACGAGTAAACTAGCTTGGTGTTTTCTGCAAGCTAGGTCGTTCTTCTGGGAGAATCGCATCCTCAACAGGGCAAACTTGCAGACAAATCCCACAATCAATGCAGGTATCAAAATCAATCCAGTACCAGTCAGTTCCCTTGGCATTTTTGCCAGGGCCATCGTGAATACAGGCGACTGGACAAGCGGCGACGCAATCAGCAACGCCTTCGCAAACATCGGTCACTATGGTATGTGGCATTATGTGTTCTTCTCCCGGTTCGGATCAGACGGTAAGCATGATCCCCTACCTATATCCTTTCACAAATTTGGGATTCCAGTACATTGCCTGTTCAAATTGATTGACACTTCCTTTCCTCAAACCATTGCAAATAATACATTTTCCAGTTGTTTGATGGCTTCATCGAGATTGTCATTGACCAACTCAAAATCAAATTCATTGGCAGCATCAATTTCTTCTTTAGCTCGTTTGAGGCGACGGGCGATCGCTTCATCTGAATCCTGATCACGCTTCCGGAGCCGACGCTCTAATTCTACCATCGAGGGAGGGCGGATAAAGATTTGTTGAGCCTGGGGAAAGCGTTCTCGAATTTGTCTAGCCCCAACTAACTCAATTTCAAGCAGAACAGACTCTCCATTTTGAATCCGTTGTTCAACTGGAAGTCGGGGAGTCCCATAGTAATTTCCAGCAAATTCTGCCCATTCTAGCAATTCTCCCCGTTCTATCATCTGTTCAAACCGATCGCGCGTGACAAAATAATAGTGTTCGCCCTCTACTTCACCGGGACGGGGGGAACGAGTTGTGATCGAAACGGACAGATGCAACTTAGGATGGCGTTGTAAAAGTTCTCGGACTAAAGTTCCCTTACCGACACCGCTTGGCCCTGTGATTACAATTAATCTACCTTGAGATCCCATATCATTCTCCACTCATCTTACAATTTTAAACATATAAAGGCCCTGATCGCCGAGGACGAAGGACTAAACTAAGAAAGTTGATGATGGATATCTTGTCGTTTATCCGATAGTTTGTTCACGAGGCAAGGTCAATTTTCCGACAGGTTAACCTCTAAAGTGGCTGAGGTTTGGCGATGCCATATCCCTGGGCAAAATCCACTCCAATTTTTCTTAATTCTTCTACTGTTGTATCCTGTTCGACGAACTCAGCAATCGTTTTTAGTCCCATCACATGACCAATTTTATTCACACTTTCAATGACCGCCGACTCAACCTGATTTTGTTGATGAATATCATTCACGAAACTACCATCAATTTTGAGATAATCTAGAGAAAGACGTTTGAGATAACTCAGTGAATGTGTCCCTCCTCCAAAATGCTCAATCGCACAGGAACACTTTAACTGTTTAAGAGTTTGAGTAAACTCAACGGTGTGAGACAGAGAAGCGATCGCAACTGTTTCCGGAATTTCAAAGCAGAGCGTATCCGGTGGAATCTGATGTTGAGTGAGTTGTACTTTGAGAAAATCAATAAACTCCTCATTCTTGATACTACTTCCAGATACATTAATCATATACAAATTTGGGTGTAAAGGTTGACTAGCTTGGCTCAGTAACTGCTCATAATATTCTAAAAAATGATGCACAACCCAACGATCAATTTCTACCATTAAGTCATAACGTTCAGCCGTGGGTAAAAATGCCATCGGCGAAATTAAATTTCCGTCTTCGTCAACTAAACGTAATAAAACCTCATAACAATTAGTAGTAGAATTTACATCTTGAAGCGGAATAATCGGTTGAGCGTAAAAACGAAAACGGTTTTCTCGCAAAGCATGACTAATCTCTGCAATCCATTGTTTTTCTTTGTGTCG
Organism: Cyanobacteria bacterium J06592_8; assembly: GCA_038530755.1. Classification (GTDB taxonomy): domain Bacteria; phylum Cyanobacteriota; class Cyanobacteriia; order Cyanobacteriales; family Microcoleaceae; genus Capilliphycus. Next base: position 9,218 of record JBCBCI010000133.1, read on the forward strand.
TTGAACTAATTCCTGATGTTCAACTTGATAAACATGAATACAGTTACGACCTAATGTTTTTGCCGTGTAGCAAGCTGCATCTGCGGCACTTAATGTTCTCTCCAAGTCCGGTGTATGAGCATCAATTTTCACTAAACCAATACTCACCCCAATGGCAAACACTTGATCCTGCCAATAAAAGCGAAAATCGTGAATTAATTTTCTGACCGTTTCTGCAACTTCTTTACCATCCGCTAAAGAACACCCCTGAAGTAATAAACCAAATTCATCGCCACCCAAACGAGCCAGACAGTCCGCTGTCCGAACCCGCGTTTGCAACAATGCCGTCACTTGACGAAGCAGTTCATCTCCGGCCGGATGACCAGCGCTATCATTAACCTGTTTAAACTGATCCAAATCTAAAAAGCAAAATACAGACTGCTGACCTTCTGTTTGAGCGCAGGTAATCGCTGTTAAGACTTTCTGCTCAAAAGCCTGTCGATTGAGTAATCCCGTCAGATGATCGTGGCTCGCTTGCCAAGAGAGTTGATGGCGTAGTAAACGAGATTGAGTGGCATCACGAAACACCAAGACGATTCCTCGCATTTGACCCCTACGATCTTTGATCGGAGCCACACAGTCTTCGATCGCATATTCTGCCCCATTCCGAGAAATCAGCAGCGTATGATTGGCTTGAGGTTCAATCTGAGTTTGAGACTGGGTTTGAGATAACACCCGTTCTATGGGATGAGGAACAGGTTCTTGGGTATTTTCATCAATGACCCGAAACACTTCTCGCAAAGATTGTCCATGAGCTTGATCATTTTTCCAACCTGTCAGTTGTTCAGCAACGGGGTTGAGGTACTCGACATTACCCTGTTCATCAGTGGTAATCACGCCCTCACCAATCGATTCTAGAGTGATTTGAGCCAGTTCTTTTTCTCGAATTAAGGCTTCTTCGATATTTTGTCGATTTTGAATTTCTTGCTGAAGTTGAGTATTGGCGACAGAGAGTTCCGTCGTGCGTTCCTCGACTCGTTGTTCTAAAAGAAGATTGACTTGACGAAGTTGTTCTTCGACCTGTTGGCGTCGGTTAACCTCAGCTTGAAGACGTTCAACCTGTTCTTCGAGTAACCGATTCAGGCGACGTAGAGTCAGATGGGCTCGAATACGAGCGATCGCTTCTTGAGGATGAATTGGCTTTGTAATATAGTCTGCGGCTCCCAACTGTAACCCTTTAACTTTATTATCAGTGTCAGAGAGAACCGTCATAAAAATAACCGGAATATCTTGAGTAGATGCTGAAGCTTTGAGCCGCTGACATACCTCATATCCATCCATCTGCGGCATTCGGATATCAAGTAAAATTAAGTCGGGTTGTTGAGAGGCTGCGATTTCTAAAGCGAGCTTTCCGGTGTGAGCAACTAGAACTTGATACTCAGCTCTCGACAAACAGGCACAGAAAACTTCGAGATTGAGTGGATAGTCATCAACGACCAAAACAACGCCTGAATTTGAGTCCTTTTTTATCATCTGCTATTGATAACGATCTCCCACATCTTGATGGTTGTGCTTCATTCTAGAGATTGACACTCTATTCACACTCACCAATACTGTAGGAGAGGATTAGCCTTTTTTGTATGTCTCTAAACAGTAACCCAAATCAACCCGCCTATCACCCTTACTCTCTTTTTAAATTATTCATCATAACTTCTAGCCTCATTTCAAAACCTGTTTTTTAGCCATCAATTCCTCAAAAATTTTGGGTCTAAGGTCAATAAAGTTTGGTGTGAGGAGAATATTAGTCAGAATTTTAAAAAATTCTACACTTCCGGACTCGTGCGATCAAAAACTTTATCGATGAAACTCGAAACTAAGGAGAGAACAATCGAACCCAACAATGCGGGAAAAAATCCACCTACTGTAAATCCAGGAGTTAAATATCCAACCAAAGACAGTGAAATCGCATTAATTACAAGTAGAAATAGACCCAATGTTAGTAAAGTTAACGGTAAAGTAAACAAGATTAAAATTGGTTTAACGATTGCATTGACTAATCCCATGACCACCACAGCAACTACTGCGGCTTGCCAACTGGTGATCGTTAAGCCCGGAACGAGAAAAGCAGTAATCCCAAGAGAAATCGCTGCGAGTAACCACGTTAGAAAGAAATTTAGCATCCTAAGCTGAACTCCATCACTACCCAATAATTTTAGCAAATTCGTCGATTTTTTCGATTTTTATCTTCAAGAATCGCTATGCTGGAAGAATAGATTTCAGTTAAGTCGGAGATTTTCGGATGATTCGAGGATTTATTACCATTGTAGCGACACTGTTGCTGTTCTGCTGGCCCTTAACAGCACTGGCAGAGGAAAACCCATCGGGTTTGTTTTTTAATCATAGTCTTTTACAAGGACGGGATTTTTCAGAACAATCTCTCCCGGCGGCTGAATTTGCTAACTCAAATCTACAATCTGCTAACTTTGATCATTCCCAATTAGTTGGATCGGTTTTTAGCCGAGCGATTATGAAAGATGCTACCATGCGCGGTGCTGATTTAACCTATGCCATGCTCGATCAGGTGGATTTTAGTAATGCAGATTTGAGTGATTCTATCTTTACAGAAGTCTTATTTTTTGGATCGACTTTTAAAGAGACTAAAATCACAGGTGCAGATTTTACTGATGCGCTTTTAGATGGTGAACAACTGCGACAACTCTGTCAAAGAGCAACGGGAACGAACTCAAAAACAGGTGTTTTGACTCGATATTCATTAGGATGTCGTTAGATAGTGAACCCTTCGACCCGGCGACCGTTGAGTCGTGAGCGTAGTCGAAGGGTTGCCTATTCCCTGTTTTTAAATTTCCAGTATTTAATACTACACTGTTTTCCTTCAACTGCGATCGCTGCACAATATTCTGAACCTAAATCGAGAGATTGCACAAACCAATCTGAATTTAAGTGCTGAACAATTGAACTTTTAGCTAATTCTAAATCAGATAAGGAAAATTCTACAGATTCTAAGCCACTTAACCCTTCTCCTGTTGCTTTCACATAAGCTTCTTTTGCTGTCCATAACTGAAAAAATCCCCGCAGTTGTTGATTATCTTGCAAGGCATTCAAGGCAGAATATTCAGAGGCTTGAAAAAAACGTTCCGCCAGTGACAAAACTTCAATTGTTCGGATATACTCAACATCAATTCCCACTTGACGGTTAAGTGCGATCGCAAATAATCCTAATTCCTCAGAATGAGAAATATTAAACTCTATTCCTAACGAATTTGTCTTTAATTGTGGCTTTCCTCGTGTACTATAACTAAACTCTAACTCAGACGGTGATAAACCCAAATATCCCGCTAAAATTCTTCTCAAAACTCCCCTCGCCACAATAAAGCGAACTTGATCTTGGTGTCGGCGATATCGATAGGCTCGTTCTCGTTCCTCCAGTGAAAGTATCTGTTCAAATTCTGTCAGTTGTTCACTCAGTTCTCTAAATTTAACTAGCCAAACCTGAACTTCATCAGGAACTAAATTAGATTTTTCTGACGGTAAATGCCAAATTGAATTCATCAGTGAAAATTTAAATCTCGTTCTATCTAATTTATCTAACCTCAAA
>JBCBCI010000134.1:0-12602 GCA_038530755.1 Cyanobacteria bacterium J06592_8
AATGATTTTTGAATAACAAAATGGAGTGTAATTAAAATGAGTCAGATTGATTATCAAATATGATTAATGACTCCATATCTATCTTAGACTTGACGAGCTGAGATACTAGCAGCATTGCTAGAGTTTCTGGTGATTGGTAACGAGTCTCTGAGCAGAACTTTTCATAAAGTAGGGGAACTTTAAATACTTCAGCGTAATTTTGTATCACGAACTTTTCTTCAGCTCCATCTCGTACAACATAAAAATACTCTTGCTCTCTTAAATCGCTGCTATCTTCTGGAAAACGAATTTGATAATCAATCTGACTCATTTTAATTACACTCCATTTTGTTATTCAAAAATCATTAACAGGACAAGTTTTCATTCAGAATACAGAAATCACTATACCAATAATTCATAGGTTTAAACCAAAAATATTTTGCATAGCCTTCGCTAACGGCTTCACTACTTTCTCTGTACAGTAGAGATGGGGAATTGTCAACCAAATAAAATGTATGACCTTGCTCATCTTGGTAGATTGGGTTCTCTATTTTAGTTGCACGAGTCCCTTGAATTGCTCTACCTGTATCCGCTGCTGAATCAATGATCCAAGCTGTAGATTTCATTGAATCAAGCATTTCCCAAGTCACAATCGGTGCATCTCCTTGAGCAATTTCTACTGTATTAATAAAAATATCATAGTCTTTAAATTCTTGTCGCATTAGATTAATATTGCTGCGGCGACGTAATAAAGGCTCAATTCCTTTACTCATCAAATATTTTAAGACCCCATAAGCTACATTTCCTGAGCCAAATACTGCTACTTGATCGTTCTGGGTAATTCCGCCTCGCAATATAATAGCTTGCATCATAGAGGCGTAACCCGCTAATACGCTATTCTTTTTGGTAATATCTCTTGGAATATTTAAAGTTTCTTTTTTTCCTTGAGTAACACGAATAGAGATGCAATTCGTAACGTCAAATAGCTGGAGATTTTTCGGTTCAGCACAGTATTCTCGAAAATGTCTTCCTGATGCACCAAAGGGATGAATCCAACCGACAAGAGTTTGATTTTCTCGAAAGTATTGATAATCTTGGGGTTGAGGAACTTTAATGCAGTAAATTACATCTGCCCAAGCAAATAAACTTTCGCGAGAATAACCAGCACCTTCTCCATAAGCTGCATCGGGAATATCTAAACTTTCCCCATAACCTTGTTCAAATCTACGTTCATCTTCTGAGCTACAGTCGGATAAATGTTGGGGTAATAAACCGACTCTTTTTTCGTTAATGAAACTAGGTTTAATATAGGCAATTTTCATTTTTTTGGGTTATCCTATAATTAAATTTATTAGTGTTGAAAATTTCTTCTTCCCACAAAGAAGTTCCAATCAATATATCCTGAGTTGAGCTTTCTATTTCCTAGTGCTGGATCGAAAGCTGTTCTCCCGTGTAAAATTCTGAAATTTTGGAAGAGTACACAGTTATGAGATTTCAACTGAAACTGATATTTATAATCAGGTTTTTTCAGGTAGCGGAAAAAAGCATGATACGCTTGATAGAAATCTTCTAATTGTTCAAAGGGTAAATGGGGTCTACAGTTTCTTTTGCTAAAACGAACTGTAGTCAAGTTTCCCTCTCTATCGCATTCCAAGATCGTTGCGGTATTGCAAAACCGATATTGATGATTTTGGTCTAGTAGCCAAAATTGTACGGGAGTTTCGAGCAAAAGTTGAAAATATTGTGGATAATCTTGGCGAAAGTCGTCAGCTACTCGAAAACCATCTACTAAGGTAGATTCACCCCCTGGGTTGTGATTTTCTACACAATAAAGAAACTGAGCGAGGCGATGTCCTCCCCAGTAACTTAGATCGTTATGAGGAGGTAAAGGGCAACCATCACGGGGAGGTATAGATTCTTTAGTTTTGGCTTTAGTTTCTAGAGCAAATATTCTCCCGTAATCAACATTATAAATTGGACCGACAGATTCAAGAAAAGATTCCAATTTTTCAGGTGGGATGTTTTCTAGAATGACAAATCCCAGAGTAAATAATTGATCCATCCAAGCATCATTATTAATAGTCTGAGCGTTGTATGTTTGGGGCGATCGTAATTCTAGTTTTGCTTTATCCCATAAAATGTAGCTGTCAGACTCGACTTCTGGTTGAGGATCGTAACTATTTTTAAGTAACCATTCCACAGAAAATACGCTGCGGTGAGCGGGAGCTTCATCCCAGTCAATAATTAAAGTTTCCTCGTTTAATTCTACTGATAAAGGTAGGGGGTGTTCTGGGCGATCGCTAATATTTGGATCGTAGAGTTGTTGATAAGGAGCTGCATACCGACAACTCGGACAATTTTCTCGTAACCAAATATAGTGAAAACGTTTATTTTTGATGGTAATAAAAGATTTGGTTTTAGTTTTAGTCATGTAATTTTTCCTCGACTAAGGTTCACTGAATTAATTCCAAGGGGAAAACTCTGGCTTTTTCAAAAGTTTTCGTCTAATATCATTTGCTTGTTGATGTATTTCTTCATAACTATTTCCGACTAAATTTACTGTTGCCAAAGTCAAGCCACTCGCACTAATTTTAGTTATTTCCTGTTCGGGACTTGCCCTTATTTCCAGATTGTAAAATTGATTAGCTAGTTCAAAATCAAATAAATTTTTAGCAATATCTTTGGCAAAAGTAGTCATATAAAATATGCCTCCAACCAATCCATTGAGAGTAGGATTTTTAGGCTTTTCCCCCATGCCAATTGAAATTATAGCAGTATAAGGATCGCCTTGATTTAAGCATTGACGATATAGAGAGGCAGATATTGGTATCATCCGCCCATTAATTTCCATAACTTTAATTTCTCCTTTTTCGCTGACAAAAAATTCTACATCAACAAACTGATTGTTAAATCCATACTCTATTAATATTTCGACTATTTTTTTATACCCTTGATTGAGTGTTTCTTGAATATATCGGGGTAAAGTTGAAGGAAACGTATAATCAGCAAAACATTCTGGCTTAGTAGAATAGTAATGACTATCAGAAATTCCCCAAATTAATATTTCTCCATTACTAACACAACCATCCACACAACATTTATAGGGGAAGTCAATGTACTCTTCAACTAAGATTGAATTACTTTTAATGAGTGGATATTGATCTGAGTTCAAATAAGCTTCTAAAAAAGGTGATAAATAATTCAGATTATCTACTACAAATTCCTTATAAAATTCTATTCCATTTTCAGCTTCTTCAGGATTATTAACTTTCAAGATTGATGAGGAACAAGCACCCGTACAGGGTTTCATTATCCAAGGAAAAGGAATATCTAGTTCCTGAATATATGTAGATAAATTCTTTTCTTCTTCTAATAAACAAATTGCATATTGACTAGATGGAAAATCAATCTTTTGATGGGTGTAATATTTATGTAAACAGAAAAAAGAAGATTCGATACTAGGGCCTCGTAAATGTGCAAACTCTTGGCTCAGTTGTGCTTGTAATAAACTGGGTATATCGCGAGTTGCTAATACAACTTGAATATCATGCTGCTTAATATATTCACGACACTTTTCCAAGTATTTTATCACATCAAAATCCTGACTAAAACCACTTAACTCTAAGGGCGCATCCAGAAAATGAAATTCATACTTTTCTGCTTCGGGTATAGTCTGACAGTTCAAGTAATCTATTTGTCTGGGACATATTACTAAAATTGGAATAGGTGGCATAACATTTTAATGAGGTTAAAACCTATTTTTTTGTCTGATCTTCAAGGTAAGGACTATGATGACGAGGTTGAGAAAAAATTTTGTAGACTATTGGTTCAAAAAACTCTAAAGGAAGTGTATCATAATTGGGGTCAAAACTATTTTGGTCGTAATTATGACAAAAATCCACAGTCGCTTGATAATAGGGATGTTCGCGATATTTTTCCCTAGCATAGCGGTCTAAACCTAGATAATGCCCCCAGTAATACTTGACAAATAAATCGTGATGTTCGACTATCCAACAAACCTTTTCGGAGACGTAAGGTTTAAGAATAGCACCAGCTAGGGCACCATGATTGTAAGGTGCTAAAGTTCCGCCGATATCGTGAACTAATGCTGCTACAATAGTTTCTTCGTTTTCGTTATTGCGATAGGCTCTAGTTGCCGTTTGCAAAGAATGTTCATAACGGGAAATTTGATAACCTTCATAAGCTGTTTTAAGTTCTATGAGGCTATCTAAAATCTGTTTTGGCAAGTTTAATGTATATTCTTCAAAGCTTTCACATAATAAATTGTAGTCTTGTTGATCGCCATTTTCCATGGCGGTAAACTTAACTTGTTTCATATTAAATAGAAGTCAGTAATTCTTTTTCTAGATTTTTCGCAAAGGGTAATTGTTGATTCAAGAAAAAATCTTCTATGTTTCCCGGTTCGCGAATGAGTTCCATTTCTCCATTACGATAAGCGACTTCGGCAGGATAATTGTGTAGGGCAAAGTTGGTCAGACTATGATTAAACCCATAAGCTCCACAATTATAGATTACCAGGCGATCGCCTATTTCTATATTTTCTGGAACCATGACATCCTCTACCATAATATCTAAAGGTGTTGGCAGTTTTCCTCCCAGGGTTGCTTTCTGGGTATAGTTACCATTTTTTCCCAGCACTTCCATATATTTACTTGCTGGTTTCATGGACAGTCTTAAGAGTTGGTGGACTCCCCCATCTAAAATAATAAATTTTTGACCCAAGGATTCTTTGATGTCTACAACCTCCGTTAGATAACATCCAGCTTCCCCAACTAAGTAACGCCCAATTTCCACAATACAATGATAGGGATAAGGATTATTCTCAAAAATCTCTTGCAACTCCTGACCAAAAGACTCCATATCAAATTCACTATCAATAGAATTGTAAGGGATACCCACTCCACCCCCAAAATCTAATAGGGAGATCTGATAACCTTGGTCATTAATTTTGTTAGCTATACTAATGGTATTTGTCCAAGAAGCTAGTAATTGATTGTAGTCTAGGACGTTACTTTCAGTAAAGATATGAATACCTTTTAAGTTAATATTAGATAAAGAGTTGATCGCTCCAATTTCTGCTAATGCTCTATCTTCATCTACCCCAAATTTACTGGAGCTACTAGCGATTGTCTGACTTTTTAGATTAGCTTCTCCACCATTAGTATCATTGCTTCCACAGCTACTTGAACGCTCCCGAATCTCGCAACTTTGGCTTGTTCTGTATAAGGGGTTAATCCGCATCAAAACATCTTGATTTTTACCATACTTTTGAGCCAAATCATTCAAACGACGAGCTTCATTTACGGATTCTAGTACGATAATACCAATTCCGGCCTCTATTGCTGTTGCTAGTTCTGAGTTGGTTTTTCCAGGCCCGGTAAACACAATTTGTGGGGCCGAAAATCCTGTTTTCAGTGCTGCCTTCAACTCTCCCGTTGAACTGATATCTGCCCCACATCCTAATTCAGCTAATCTATGGCAGATGCTTAAATTGCTGTTGGCTTTGAGAGTATAAAAGATACTAAAATTTTGGGGTAGGTGTTCCCGCAACTTTGCATATTGGTTGCCAATTTTATCAAAATTGTACAGATACAGAGGAGTGCCGTATTCTTCTGACACTGCTTGTATTTCCTGCCGAGATAAGAGAATTCGAGCCACTGCACTCCTCCATTGAAATCAGAATTATTCACCAATCCGGCTAGAATTAGCGTAAATTTAATCACTGTAGCAAATCTAAATCATTCGCCAACGCGATAGGGCTTACGCCACGCTTCGCAAACGCTAACACAGGAATATACCGCAGAAAGTGAATTTTAGCAATCAAATATTATTCCTATATCTGTATACTGCCATAATTCAAGGCTGTCAAGACTTTCATGCTTTTTTCTCGATAATACCGCAGCCTAAACGACCTCCACCAGCACCCCCTTTAAGACCTGTTGTTCCTTGATCTTCATCAACGTGTACGATAAAAGCACTGCCATCTTCATCAAATAAATTTAATGGCCCTGACGACAAGGTAACACGACTGGTTCGATGAGTTAATACTGCTTTTCCTTCAGCATCAGCGACTAAATTAGGTAAGTCTCCCATGTGAAAAGGATGATTCGCATCGGGATTTGTTTCTCCAAAAGGTCCCGGATCGAAATGTCCGCCTGCTGCTCCAAAATCCGGTTCACATTTAGCGGTTTGATGAATATGAAATCCATGCTTAGTATTAGGAGGTAAACCATTAATTTCGGCTTGGACTTCTACTGTAGGTAAAATTTCTGAGGATTCATTTTCAATTAATGTTACTGTTCCAGATACTTGAGAATCCGGTGCGCCTTTAATCTCAGCAACAGCAACAATTTGATTTTCGTTATCAGCTTGAGCGGTTGATGATTCAGCATCATTAATTCGCTCACAACCCCAAACCGCGATCGCAAACAATAATCCCATTAGAAGGGAAAACATTTTCTTTAGGATATTCATCTATCTATTGGCTGTAACGCATCATATTTAAAACTTATCTTTAATACTTTACCATGACTTTGAGATTCTATATATCTCTGCTGTACAAATCTTGAAACATTTAGAACTCGGTAATGACTACAATCAATTAGAATGAGAATTATTATCAGTTCACTGAACTGTTCCACTCCTAAAAACCCGACCAATCACTTCTTCGATAGGAGGGTCACTCACCGTTAAATCTAACACATCCATTTGCGCTAATATTTGAGCAACAGTTTGAGTGAGTGTTTCTCGCTGCACTAATAACCGCACAGATTGTCCTTGAATAGATTCGATTTCTCCATATTTTGAGAGCAAAGCATTGAAGGCTTCAGGCTGTTTTTGGGGAGCATGAGCGAGTTCAATTTTGACTTCTCGATAGGGCGAAAACTGTTCGAGTAATCCCTCTAAACTGCCATCATAAATTAACTCGCCCTGATGAATTAATATCACTCGTTTACACAACGCGGTAATATCAGCCATATAATGGCTAGTCAGTAAAACTGTTGCCTGATAGCGTTGATTATATTCCGCTAAAAATTCTCGGACTGCCACTTGAGCATTGACATCTAAACCTAATGTTGGTTCGTCTAGAAATAATACTTGAGGACGATGCAACAAAGCCGCTAAAAGTTCAGCCTTCATGCGTTCCCCTAAAGACAATTTTCGCACAGGTTGTTTCAACTGTTTACTGAGAGAGAGCATCTCGCTTAATTCTCCCAAACGAGTGCGAAATTCAGAGTCAGAAATCCCATAAACAGCAGCATTAATTCTTAGAGAATCCAACGCAGGCAAATCCCAAAGTAATTGCTGCTTTTGCCCCATGATTAGAGTGATTTTTTGTAAAAAAGAAGATTCTCGCTTAAATGGCGTATAGCCAGCAACTTTCACTGAACCACTTGAAGGATGAATCAGTCCCGTCAGCATTTTTAGAGTTGTTGTTTTTCCCGCTCCATTTGCACCCAAAAAACCAACAACTTCTCCAGCTTCTAAAGTAAATGATACTTCGCGTACTGCTTGCACTTGGCGATAAGTTCGGCGAAAAAAATGACGAAGAGTTCCTTGAAGTCCTGGCTCTTTTATAGCAACGGGATAGACCTTACTCAACTGTTGAGTGACAATAATTGACATACGGAGTTTAGATGAGAGTAGATGGAAAAATAAATCGTTCTCTTTATAATTTACATTCCATAGTTGTGAACTGCATACTCAAGTTGAAGGATTAAACGATCTTCTGTAACCGGGGGCAACCCCTTGTGAAAACCAAAGGTATCCTCCACAAACCCAAATCCTTGTTTTCCACAGAGAACACGCACATTATTTTGATGGTAAGCTTCAAAAATTTCGGTATCTGGATATCTTTTTCGGAGTAATTGATGGCAAAGTTTTTTCTGATGGTGAGTTCCCACAATATAGACGTGAGGGCCACTTCTTAAGGTGACATCGGTCAAATAAAAGAAATATTTCAGAAAACAATAATCATCTAAATCATAATGAAAAAACTGTGCCGCTTTACGTCTTTTATAGGAAGTGGCTTCTGTTGCAAAGTTCCACCATAATCGACTGCCCAAATAAGCAGGTTTTGTTCCTAAATATCGAGCGGCTATTTCTATCAGTTGAGAATCCTGAGCAATTTTTTCAATGGCAGAACAGTCAGCTTCGGCGTTAAAATAATCAGCAGTGACCACTGAAGTCTTAAACTTTTCTTCGGCTTTTCGATGTTCAAAATAGCGAAAACTTAACTGTGAGTTTCGATTAGCACAGCAGGGACTTCCATAAGCAAAGCTTAAGATTTCTTGTATACAAGATTCAGGAAGCTTAAATCCTGCATGATAGCCATCCTTCGCTAAATTTTCTGCAATAGTTTGGCAATTCAAGTCAGGGAATAAACTAGGACTTACTTGAGTTTCTGTTGAAAATGAATCAACATTAGCTGTTCTTTTTTTCTGAATTCTTTGGATCAGATTTCGTAGAGCTATAAACCGCCCGAAACGTCGCATCACAAACCATCTTGGCTTTAAAATACCCACTTTATATTCGTATAAACGTAAACGCAACTCCTCAGCTAACTCTTGTAAAATTCCAGGTATTTTAACATGATCAAGTTTTATAATTGTTAATTTTTTCATCGATTGGGATTCAGATTAAAGGCTAGGGTCATTCAATTACATCATAGCCGATCTTTGCCGATGAGAGTTTATAACGAAACTATCAGTTTTAAATTGAACGACCAAGACCAATCGGAAATTGATAGTATTTATATATGAGTATTGTCGCCAGCTTCTGCACTCATCGCATTTAGTTTCCTGCTGTCACTATGACAAATCAAAAGTCTGCCTGGTCTTTCTATCAACGAATTCTTTCCTTTATCCTCTGGCTAATCCTCAGCTTTGTCTTCACTGTGGGATTCTCCTCATTTCGACTATTTAGCATCAGTGCTGAGTCTTTAACAGTCAATAATTCTCCCAAATCACAGCAATCAATTCCTCAACTTCAACAACAGGGAAGAGACTTTTATCAAACGGAGAACTTTGAGAAATCTGTCCAAGTTTGGCGAGAGATTATCGCTCGTGAAACCGATCCCTTAAGACGAGCCGCCGCATTAGGAAATTTATCGCTCAGTTTACAAAAGTTAGGACAATGGGAAGCCGCAAATAAATCTATTCAAGACAGTTTAGAACTGTTAGAATCTCTTTCTATTCATAATGATCTAACGATATTAACAGCACAAGCACAAGCTCTCAGCATTCAAGGAAATCTCTATTTCTCTCAAGGAAAATATAGTCAAGCTTTGGAAACATGGCAAGCTGTAGAAACTATTTATCAAGAAACTCAAAATCAAAACGCCAGAATTCAAACTTTACTCAATCAAGCTCAAGCTATGCAAGGATTGGGGCTTTATCGTCGCGCAGAAAAACTATTAACTGATGTTCATCAATCTCTTAAAACTCAACCTAACTCTCCTCTAAAAGTGTCTCAATTCCGTCACCTCAGCAATATTTTGCGTGTTTTAGGAAAGCTCGGTAATATTGATTATACTCAATTAAATTCCTGTCAAGTTTCTGAAGGTTATTCGGTTAATAATTTAGATTCTTCTGAACTCTCAGCCGGAGTCGTATCATTAGAGTTATTAGAAACAGCACAACAATTACAGTCGCCCCAAGATATCCGGAAAGCTCAATTAAGTTTAGCGAATACTGCACGCGCTCTCTATCAACAACAGACAGAACTCGATAACCTTAAAGTTGCTAAATATTCAGCTCAAACTGCTTTAACTTGCTATCAACAAGCGGCTCTATCTCCGACTATAATAACTCAAATTAAAGCTAGACTTAATTCTTTGAGTTTGTTATTAGAGTTAACAGACAAGTTTGATTCTGAACAAGATACAGTGTTTCAAGATCGGGTTCAAGCTCAAATAGAATTTGAACAGGGAAACTGGCAAGATATTGAGTCAAAAATTAAGAGTCTGACTTTAGGTCGAATTGCGACTTATTCAAAAATAGATTTAGCGAAAAGCTTGATGAAATTAGCCGCAAATCAACCTTTACTTTACCCAGAAATTGAACGACTTTTATTAACAGCAACTGAACAAGCACAATTACTTGCAGATCCGAGAGTTGAGTCTCACGCGCTGGGTTCTTTAGGTCAACTCTATGAACAGCAGGAAAAATGGCAGGATGCTAAAATCTATACTCAGGAAGCTTTGCTTTTATCTCAGTCTTTGCAAGCTGATGAAATTAGCTATCAATGGCAATGGCAACTCGGTAGAATTTTAAAAGATCAAGTTAAACCCAATCAAGAAAGTGCAATTGCAGCTTATCAGGAAGCCGTTCAAACCTTACAATCTTTAAGAAAGGATCTTGTTGCTGTTCGTCAAGATGTACAGTTTGATTTTCGCGATCGCGTTGAACCTGTTTATCGGGAATTAGTTGATTTACTTCTAACCCCAGAAAATCCCTCCCCGGAAAATCTAAAACAAGCGAGAGATGTGATTGAAAATCTTCAGTTAGCTGAACTTGATAACTTCTTTCAGGATGCTTGCTTAAACACGCAACCGCAAGCCATCGATCAAATCGATCCGAATGCAGTGGTGATTTATGAAATTATTTTGGGTAATCGTTTGGAAGTAATCGCAAGTTTTCCTAATCAACAACTCTTTCATTATAGAATCGCGATCGCAAAAACTGAGCTTGAAAATACTCAAAAGCAACTTAGATTTGAACTGCAAAAACCTCACGCCTATCAAGAAATTCAGCAATTATCACAGCAAATGTATCAATGGTTGTTTCAGCCTCTAGAATCCCAATTAAAAGGAGATGAAACTTTAGTTTTTGTTCTCGATGGTCAACTGCGAAATCTACCAATGTCTGTTCTATATGATGGTCAGCAATATTTAGTCGAAAAGCATCCAGTTGTGATTGAACCGGGACTACAACTTTTAGATCCTAAACCCATCAATAGACCTTTAAATGCTTTGAGTGCAGGTTTAGTCGAACCTCCAGAAGAATTTCGTCAACAGTTCGCTGCACTGAATAATGTTCCTCAAGAATTACAGAAAATTCAAGATGTAGGTGTTGATAGTCAACAATTATTGAATGAAGAATTTAACCGTGATAATCTTGAAAAACAGATGAGTTCTAATTCCTTTAAAGTGATTCACCTCGCTACTCATGGTCAGTTTAGTTCCCAGGCTGAAAAAACATTTATTCTGGCTTCAGATGGGCCGATTAATATTCAGCAACTGGAAGATCTGTTTCGGAGTCGGGAGCAGAATAGAAGCCGGATTATTGACTTATTAGTTCTCAGTGCTTGTGAAACCGCTCCGGGGGATAATCGAGCCGTTTTAGGGTTAGCTGGAGTTGCAGTTCGAGCGGGAGCAAGGAGTACAGTTGCTTCATTATGGAGTTTGAGTGATGAGTCCGCCGTTGAATTTATGGGTTACTTTTATACCAGTTTAATTCAGGGAAAATCAAGAGCGGAAGCACTTCGTCAAGCTCAACTTGCATTTCTTCAACAGAAAAATAAATATGATGCTCCTTTGTTTTGGGCACCTTATATTTTAGTGGGGGATTGGCGTTAGAATTAACGAGATACCAGAAATTAGCTATATTAAATTCAATGATGCAGGAGTTAAAGATGTTGTTAAAGTTAGAACAATTAACGATTCCCCCTGGAAGTCAGCTGATTTTAAATAATATTAGTTGGCAAAATTTTGAAGAAATATTAGAGGAGTTAGGAGAACATCGTTCATCAAAACTCGCTTATCAAAACGGAGTTTTAGAAATTATGGTTCCTTTACCTGAACATGAAAAAGCCAAAGTTTTTATTAGTAATTTTATCGAAATTCTTTTAGAAGAACTCAATATAGAATTCTGTCCGTTGGGTTCTACCACGTTTAAAAATCCAGAGATGACACAAGGGATTGAACCTGATAATTGTTTTTATATTCAGCATGAAGCAGAGGTCAGAGCCAAAGATCGATTAGATTTAACCGTCGATCCACCGCCTGATTTAGGATTAGAAATTGAGGTGACATCTCGCAGCCATTCCAATATTTACGAACAACTGAAAGTTCCTGAACTCTGGCGTTTTGAAAAGGGAAATCTTCAAATTAATGTGTTACAAAATGGGAAATATACAGAAGTCGAGTCGAGTCCAAACTTTCCCAATTTTCCACTCAAAAATGTGATTCCAGAATACCTAAAACGTTGTAAAATAGAAGGTAGAAATACGACAATGAAAGCATTTCGAGCTTGGGTACAAGCACAAATTGAATAGTTTGTTCTCTAGCCCTTTCCACCTCTCCCTAGCCCTCTCACCTCTCCCTAACCCTCTCCTACGAGGAGAGGGAACCATAGGTCTCCTGCTTTCAGGAGAAGGTTGGAAGTAGTAGAGATGCAAAAGGAAGAAAGTTTTTGATTGGGAAGGGGGAGTAATTAATAGTTTCAGATATTTAATCATCAAAAAAATACTCCCCTCGCCTTCTAGGAGAGGGGTTGGGGGAGAGGTAGAGAGCAAATATTCTCTTTGGAAGTAGTAGAGATGCAAAAGGAAGAAAGTTTTTGATTGGGAAGGGGGAGTAATTAATAGTTTCAGATATTTAA
>JBCBCI010000135.1:0-12219 GCA_038530755.1 Cyanobacteria bacterium J06592_8
AATATCACTTCCAAAATATTATCACTAACATCTTGACAAAATAGTATGCTGGAGTGATAATAACAGAAAGCAAAAAAACATCCCCTCAAACCGCTCTTTGCAGCCAGTGAGGGGGAACAAAAACAATATCGTACTTTAACCATGACACAAACCACTGAACTTCATCAACACTCATCTCAACAACTTGTCCCAACTCAAGACAAACTCAAAAGCCAACTCGCAGAAGTTATGGCAGAACTTGAGGAATTGGCAACCCAAATTAACCAGCAACGAGAAGCATATCTGGAAATCCAAGCGGCAATGCTTAAATTTGAAACCTCATTCGGATATTGCTATCAACTCGAACTGGTGGAATTCGATCAAACTTCTCGCACCTTACTCGGAGAATCACTCAAAATTGACTCTCCATCTCCAATGAATGAGGAGGAAATTCAAACATTCGTTAAAGTCTTTTATCCTGAAAAAATCCTCTGTGATTGGCGTGACTTGCAGCCGAAATCCTTAGCATCGATCTTCAACGTCTTGTAAGCTTAACGGAAATTGAAGGTATTATCTTCTACAACAACACTTTCGGATTTCAACTCGCCTCGAATCAACTTATCACCATGACTTCCGAACAAGTCAATCAATATTGCTACGATCTAGACGATTCTAAACAAGCGTAACTCCTCGTCATTAACCGAAGGCAGGAGGCAGGAGGCCGAGGGCAGAAGGTTGTGCGATTCGTTCTAGGTAGGAGCCGCTAGAAACTAGCGGGGTATGACTTAGGGATGTACCTCAAAGTACATCTAACTCTCTAAAGTATGAAGGTGAAAGTCCTTCCCGCCAGGGGTGGCGTGAATCCTGATCTGACCCCAGTGAGTAGACTCGGAATTCTACAGGCTGAAGCGGGTAGCAGGGCGGAATCAGTTGAAAAATAAGCAGGTGTCAACACTGCCGCTAATAGGAAGGCAATACGAGTAAACAGGTTCATTAAAAGTGTCTTATGCCCTGGCTGTAACCTGAAAAACAAAATGCAGACCACATCATCGATTATTCTCGCTAGATTTTTAGCCTTGGTACTAGCAACCCTGAGAAGATGATAGGCAAAATGAACCGCTCTAAGTTGTCAAAACAATCCTTTAGAGGGAACGAAGAAAAACGACTTCTAAGTCTAGGTAAGGTCGAAAATCTAGTAGGCAAGACGAGATGCGGAACTCTTAGAAGTCGGGTAGGACAGAGCGTAATTGCTCTGAGGCAATCAGAACAAATAATGTCAAGGAGAGCATAGTTAGACACATGAAAAGCAATTTTTATAGTGAACTTTGGAAAAGCCAAAACTGGAAGAAATTCCAGCAAAATCTTTTTCGCCTTGAACACAGGATTTGGAAAGCTAGTAGAGTTGGTGACAATGTACGTGTCAGAAATCTTCAAAAGCTTGTACTGAGAAGTCTCGCGGCTAGAATGCTTGCTGTTCGTCAAGTGACTCAACTCAATAAAGGTAAGAAAACTGCTGGAATTGATGGCAAGAAAAGCTTGAGCTTTAAACAAAGATTTGAGTTAATTGAATTACTTCAAAAGTATGTATTCAATTGGAAACATCAAGGTTTAAGAGAATGTCCTATCCCTAAATCTGATGGGACAAAAAGGATACTCAAGATGCCAACTATCAATGACAGAGCATGGCAATGTTTAATCAAATATGCCATCGAACCCCCACACGAGGCACATTTTCACGAAAGAAGTTATGGGTTCCGCCCCGGACGTTCAGCCCACGATTGTCAGAAGATGCTATTTAATAATCTAAGTAGCCTCAAAAACGGACATCGTAAATATATCCTAGAAATGGATATCGCCAAATGCTTCGACAATATTGACCAAAAAGATTTACTCAACAGAGTCATCTGTCCTCAGTCAATACAAATGTGTCTATGGAGATGTTTTAAAGCTGGTGTAAATCCAGAAGTTTTCAAAGATTATGAAGATAGTTTTGGTGTACCACAAGGCGGGGTGATATCTCCATTACTTGCCAATATATCACTTGATGGAATCGAAAAATTAGGCAATTGTATCAGATACGCAGACGACTTAGTATTCATCATTGACCCTAAGAAATACAAATCATTTGAATCAATAGGTGATATCACCCGGACAATTCAGATGGAAGTTCAATCATTTTTACAAATCCGGGGCCTTGAAACAAAGCCGAGCAAGACAAGGCTAGTACATTCGACAGATGGATTCGATTTTCTCGGATGGCATTTTTATGTTCAGAAAAATAACTCTAAATTTAGAAGTGTTCCATCTGAGAAAAATTTCAAAGCTTTCAAGAAGAAAGTTAAATTCATCGTCAATAACTCTACTTATGGTGCAAAAGTAAAGGCTGAAAAGTTATCATCGGTCGTCAGAGGATGGAGAAACTACCATCGACATTGTCAGATGGATGGTTCCCGCTTCTCCCTATGGGATATAGATGAAAGAACAAGAAAAGTCTTCATCAAAGAAAAGAAAGTTAACAAACACATGGCTGTCAAATTAGTGAATAAAGCTTTCAACTCATTCATCAATTAAGGAGCCGGATTATGATTCGCATGACCTACATTGATTTAGCTGATATTGTGTACGATCGCTCTCGATTTGACTCTATAAATCTCAGTCAACCAGAAGAAATAGCATCTAGTATTCTGGCTGTAGGAGGATTAGTTTATCCCCTCATCGTCGAACAAATTCATTTCACCGCTTTTCAACTCATTGATTACCGTGATAATTATTTGCAATTCAAAGCCACTCTCAAAGCAGATCAAATTGATAGTCGCCAAGACATCATCAACTGCATCGTGATGAGTGCAGAATCGGGAACTGGCTACGAACACGCTCATCCGAAAGCATTAGTTGAAAAGCAGCTTTAAATGAAGGCAGAAGGCAGGAGGCAGCGCGAACTCGCGACTTGGCGGTTTCCGTCGAGAGCGGTGCGACCCCGGCGATTCGTAATCGCCTAGGGAACGCGCACCAAGAGAGCGAAGTTCGTAAGAGAGATGGCAGAAGGTTTTAAAAGTGGATTTTTACCTCTCTTAAAATAAGGCAACTTATAGAAGTCGGAAACGCGGAAGGCGTTGGGGGCTTGCATCTCGTCGTCCCGTTCACCGGACGTTCCCGTTCACTGGATTTCAAATCCGAGATGTCACCCCAATTTAAAGCCAAAAAGGATAAGTTTGAAGAACAAATATTATCCCTCTGCCCTCTGCCTTAGAAGCGAAGCGCTTTAAGTTTTGATTGATTATTTGGTAAAATATCAGCAGATTGTTTCTGTTAAAACCTCAGAGAAGCATCAAAATTTTTCCATAAATCCTATCAGCTTTTTGCATTAGAGTTGATGCAGAAAAGCTGAAGGGAAACACCAAGATTCAGAAGAAGGAGTAGCCATCATGCTTAAACTGGGTTTCGTACCGATTCCCCGTCCCCAGTATCTATTTATTGGTAAAAGTGGTGATTCATCATGGTATTTTGTGCAGGATAGCCAACAAGTTGCACCCCCACAACAAGCTTTATGTGGTTATGTGAAAACCCTATCTCTACAGTTTAAAGAAAGAAGGGGTAAACCCAAGCAGAAACTTAATATCGGTGTAGATTGCGAGGAAGAAAAATTTATCCTTGAATCGGGTGTTGAAACGATTTTTAGTCGAGGATTTATTCAAGGTCTTTTGTCTCTGGATTCGGATCGACTCAATCATCCTTTAACTATCGCTGTCGAGCGCTTTTCTATTCGAGAAGGTGAGGCAGTCGGGGATGATGCGATCGCTTGCAAACTTTATCAAGGCAGTTCTGTGGTGAAATTCGATTGGGATAACTCTCTTTCTGTTGAAGCTGGTGTTAAGGCGATCGCAAATCGATTTCCTCAACTTGATGTCAGAATCGAAGGCAAAACCGTTAAAAGCACAACGACTCGCCACCAACATCAAGCAACAGCAACCAATGGGAATAAAGCAAATCATTCCACATCTGAGCAAAAAGAAAGGGTTGAATTGGAGAGGATTTTAGGTCAATGGTTGAATGATCATCGCTGGAACAAGCATAAGTTTCAGGAAAAGATTCAGGAACTATTTGGGAAATCCAGCCTGAACTTATTGAGTAACCAAGAGATTCGACAATTGATTAACATTTTGAGTCAGTTAAAATCCGTAAACACTGAATTTTAAGTTGAGGAAATTAACAATGCCTGCTATCAGTTTTTCAGTTTTCAAAGAGCAGTTGCTCTCTCAGAAGAAAACTCAAACGATTCGGCAACGGAGAAAACATCCGATTCAAGTGGGTGATTTACTTCAAATTTATTGGAAGCAGAGAAGCCCAACAGAATCTCAGAAACTGTTCAATGCTAAATGTACAGCTAAGGACTCTATTGTGATTCAATCAAGCTCACGTCAGATTGTTATTAATGAATCGCAACTCTCGGAACAAGAAGCAATCGTATTAGCAACGGCAGATGGGTTTGACAACTTGGATGATTTCTTTAAGTTCTTTGGCGATCGCTATGGGGATTCTTTTGATGGAGATTTGATTCATTTCCAGAAAGTCTAGCTTTAACCATTCGTCTTGATTGGAGGAAGAATTGATGTACCCAAATCTGAATTTAATTCAATTGCTCTTTCACCGACTGAATTCCTTCTCACTGGACATCTAAAAATAGGGGCCACTCGCCGAAACGAGCCAATCTCCCCCAAACAAAATACTTACATATCGACAACTTAACAGGCTAAGGGAAGAAACGGGTAGATCTACACCGACCCCAACACCTCAAAAGTCTTGTCAAACTGGGAGATTGAGCCGTTTTTACGAGTGACCGCCTTCCGCGGTCACAGGCAAGCACCGGATTTCAAATCCGGTGAACCTGTGACTCCATGTTGTAAAATTCATGGAGTTGAAACATGGTTCAACATCACTCATCATATCACGTTGATCAATCCGCTCTTACTTCTGACTTATCTAAGGGAGGCGATCGCACATGATAGCC
Organism: Cyanobacteria bacterium J06592_8; assembly: GCA_038530755.1. Classification (GTDB taxonomy): domain Bacteria; phylum Cyanobacteriota; class Cyanobacteriia; order Cyanobacteriales; family Microcoleaceae; genus Capilliphycus. The sequence continues at coordinate 4,988 of JBCBCI010000135.1, forward strand.
TCTTACAGTCCCAACAAGGGAATTCAAGAAACATTAGAAGCATTACTGGCATTGGGGTATCCTCCTCTACCCGTCGCCCCAAAACAGGATGCCAGAAAAAGCTGGGTACAGTGGAACAGTAGAACCATTTATGCCCATCATGTCCATCGTGTTCGGGAGTGGCATCACCCCAATCAACCGAAAACCGTGATTGTTGATAGCGAACGGGTGCAAGCAAGCGGTGAATTTTGCCGGATTAGTCATACCAAAATTCAAGGTGTTGACGCAAGCGTTCGAGGGGATTACGTTCGACTGGACGAACATCTGCAACCCATCCCTCGGTTTACAGGCAAAAATCCATCCTACCTCGACAAAAATGGCATCCCTCGTATTCTCCATCATGGGGAATATCAGAATCGCTTGCCGAGTCCCCAGGAATTGAAGAAATGGTTTGCCCACCCCAACAATGGGATTGGCACCTTGGGAGGTCATGGCGGAGTCGTTTGGATTGACTTTGATGCCAAGAATTACCCCACCCAGGAAGATTGCGATCGCGCTGTCCAAGGAATTAGAGACAAACTACCCGGTACAACTTGGGTAGAGCAAACGGGTAGTGGTGGATATCGAATCGCACTCAAGCCCAAACAAACCCCAACTTTCACAAACTTTGCCACCACGTCGGGAGGTCAGCACGTTGGGGAAGCCTTAAACGATGGGCGTTTCACTGTACTGGCTCCAAGCATTCACCCGAACGGCAACTCCTATCAACGTCTGGAATGGTCAAATCCAGTCGAAATCGAATCACTGCTTGCTGTTGGGATTTATCCAGCTAAAGATGAAGTCGCAACACTTGAGCGAAAGAGCAAACGGGAAGCTAAAACTCATACACAAGTTCAAGAGACATTCAACACTCCGACAAATCCGCAGGATAATCCTTGGGACATTCGGAACTTTGCCACCTTTTTTGAAGGATATACCGAGAAAAGTAACGGCTGGGGATATGCCAAATGTCCCCATCACAACGGAACTTCCCTAACCAGTTTTCGGGTGAATCTCTACACCGGAGAATACAAACTGTGGTGTGGTTGCGACACCAAACAAGTCTATCAATCTGGCTTGCAACTTGCTTTAAGTTGTGGCTATAAACTCTCTGAAACACAGGAACCTAACCCCGTTGAATATCAAGCGTATCAACAACAACTTCAACAGTTAGAAACTCCCGTTGAGGTAGAGCGAGATCGCCAACACCAACTTTGGGAAGAACAGCGAGATGTCATTGCCCAAAAGTCTTGGAGAAAAGCCAAGCAATTTACTCCCACCATCACCCAACAGCAGCAATACGTCGATTTTTCCATTCCTCCCATCGGCTCTAGCTTAGTTGTCAAAAGCGGTTTGGGGACAGGTAAAACCGAAACCTTAAAACGTCAAATCATGCCCAGTCTGCTTGCCAACAACGAGGGATTAATTGTGATCGGTTCGCGCAACTCCCTACTGATTCAAACTTGCGATCGCCTTGCCATCAAACACCTTCACAAACATCAAGCCTTCGACCAACTCAGTGATCCTAAAGGTAGAATCGCACTCTGCACAAATTCTTTGCATTACTTTTTAGATCGGCGGTGGTTTATTGGAAAAACGGTGATTTTGGATGAATTCATGTCAACCATTAAGCATTTATTGCTGTCAAAAACCCATCGAAAAAACCGCAAAGAATATATTGACCTATTTGTGAGCTGTCTAACCAGTGCCAGCCGTCGCATCTTTCTTGATGGTCACTCGGCGGATTGGGCGATTGATTATTTGAAGCGGTTTTTAGGAGAAGGACACCCCTTCATTCAACTCGAAAACCTCCACAAACCTTCACGGCCCACTGTTGAGTTTTTAACCGGAGCTTGCGTTCCGGCTCAACACTTTAATGGGGATTTCAAAAATCCCGATTTTGTTGTAATGAAAATAGACACCGAGTTGGGGAACGACTGGAATATAAACTCTCAGTCGCCAGCCTCCCCGCATTCTGCATTTGTGGAAGCTCCTATCTACGGCGATTTTAATTGGCTTTCTGACAAAGCTAAGGTCAATATCAATGACTATTCTCAACTCACTGAGGCGATCTTTTCCTCCTCGAAATTTGGAGTCATCTCCGATTCACAACGGGAATTAGAAGCCCTAGAGAAAACCCTACAATCTCTGGGGTTGCAAGGGTTGAGGGTCGATTCAAAAACCATTGCTGAAGAATATCACCCCGCTAGAAGCTTTCTAGAGAATTCAGATCGGTGGATCTTTAACAATCAACCCGATTATCTGCTAATCTCTCCCACTTTTGCAGAAGGAGGTGACATTTCAATTCGAGGTTATTTCAAAGATCTATTTGCTCTGTTTCATGGAGTCTTAGGTGTTGATGCTTTGAGGCAATTTCTAGGTCGGTTCCGAGACCCAGCAATTCGATTTCATGTGTGGTGTAAAGAATACGGATTGAAAAGTTCAATCTTTAATTCCTATTTTGCTCAAACGGTAACTCGTCAATTGGAAGATTTTCTTCGCCAGGATGCTGAATCCATTGCAGAAGGGAAAGCGGAATTCTTACAAGCCTTTTCCCAATCGATTGATGGATTAACAGACGATCCTCATTATCAAGCTTGGGGTCAACTTCAATCTATCGAAAATTACGAAAAATCTCATCTGAGAGATTGCCTCAAACAGATGTTAATTTCTGATGGTTATCAGGTCAAAGAAGTCATTCTTGAAACGGACATCGAAGCTAAAACCCAACTCAAACAAGCTAAGCAACAAGTGGATCTACAAACAGCAGCAGACATCTTTTTTGCCGTTGATATCTCTACTGAAGAAGCTGAAGAACTAGCAGCTCAATGGGCTTGTACTTGGGCGGATCGTTGTGCCATCCGGCATCGAGCCATTCTCGATCGCTTACCTGGAATTGAAAAAACGGTCTTCTGGTGTGTGGATTTTGTTCTGGAGATGTTTGTCAAAAATCGACGTTTGGTTACGGCGATGGAAACCTACTACCTACTCAACAACCCTGAAGATGCTAGGGACAAACAGCGAAACCTTTGGGCGGGTTTAGCTTTAGGGGGCGAACGATTTTTAGCAGATGTGCGATCGCAGCACCAAACGATTGAAGCTTTGAGGTATCTCAATATTCCTCAATCTGATCGCTAGCGCGCGAAAGTCAGCATCCAGAAAGAGTAGTGGAATTGGTTGAATGTCATCAACGACATCCCCAACGCTCTTTCAAAGAAGCTTTTTCTCGGCTGGAAGTCGGAATCCGAATTTGGTTAGTCTCTTATTTTCCTGATTTAAAACTGATCGAAACCTCTTGAGCTAGCTATCAGTCGGGAAGCAACTACTCATACTCACTAACAATAATTTTTTGAGTTAATGAAAGAATTGGGAAAATCCTACTTAATTCATCTGTTTCTATCTAGACTTCGGAAGTGTGACTCAATATTGACTTTTTAATCAATACTGAGTATAATCGTACACATCGCTACAACAATCTCGACATGAAAACAACCAACAAATCTTCTCAAGCTACCCAATGGCGACGCAACTATCAATCAGCATTTCCTTGGAATCAATATCAGTTAGATTTATTCCAAGCGGTTTCAAAAGCACAGTCTAATATTGCCATTAATGCCTGTGCAGGTAGTGGGAAAACCTCATCAATTCGGGGTTTAATTGCCGCACTTCCCGCCTCGGCTCGAATTGTGGTGATGGCATTTAACCGTCATGTTGCTGACAAGCTTAAGGAAGATCCTTGTATTCCTCAAAGAATTACTTGCAATACCGCTCATGGCTGTGGATATTCTCTCCTTTACAATTATTGGCGTGGAATACAGCCCATTGTTGACCCTCGCAAATATTACAATATCTCCAAAGAATTAGTTCAAAAGATTATTAATTATCGGGCTGAATACGATTACGATCTATTCCGTTTAGAGTTGAATCAAATTAGAGCTTCAGACCTGAAACGAAAATGGGGTTCAATTCCACCTCCTCTGTTTGATGAATCTTCTTTGGATGGAAAAATGCAATTGCGCCTATTTATTCGCTTTATTCGGGATGTTTCGCAGTATGCCATGAAGACATTAACCCCTGATGATTGTGAGGACTCTTTGAAGGGGATGATTGAACATTACGACCTGGAATTTCCGGAAGTCCCTGGAGCGTTTGAATGGGGAATTAGAGCCGTCAAACACGCCATTCATCAAGGAGAACAAATTGCTATTCACGAGCAGGTAATCAGCTTCGATGAAATGCTGTTTTTAGTCTACAAATGGCGGATTACTCCCTGGCAAAAAGACTACATTATTGTTGATGAGGCTCAAGATGCTTCTCCAGTTCAAATCGCATTGTATCAGGCTTTTGTTAACCAGGGAGCTAAGATTATCTATATCGGAGATCCACGCCAAAGTATCATGGGATTTAGTGGGGCAGATACAAACAGTTGGCAAAATCTGGCAACGGAGTTTCATCCCCAGGAACTTCCCCTTTCAGTCTGTTATCGTTGTCCGGACTCTCATCTTCAACTTGCCCGTCGGATTGTCCCCCAAATTGAAACGTCTCCGAGTGCAGGTCATGGCACGATAGCTGTTTTACATCCAGATGAAATTACGGATCATGCTCAACCTGGAGACTTAATTATTTGTCGGTTAACCGCTCCTTTGATTTCAATTTGTCTCAAGTTGATTATTGCTGGGACAACGGCTATTGTTCGGGGACGAGCAATCGCAGAACAGTTAACCTCACTGGCTGTTAATGCTCATTGTGGTATTCATTGGCCGACTCAATTTCAACAGAATTTAATCCGTTATTGTTCCCCGTTAATTAATCAAGCGGTTGAGGATGGAGATGAGGCGACAGTTGAATATATCCGAGATCAACAAACGGCTTTACTCACTTTGTTTAGTCAGTATAAAAAGCTTTCACATTTTGAGGAGTTTTGTAATCAAGTTGAATCTTTGTTTTGTGATGATGATGCTCCAGACCGTCGGATCATTCTCTCTACTGTTCATCGTGCTAAGGGTGATGAAGCTGAGAGAGTTTTTTTAGTGGGGACTAACTTTCTACCGTTTGTGTTTAAATCCACTCAAGATTGGCAAGAGATTCAAGAATGGAACTTAGTTTATGTTGCCCTCACACGAGCTAAAAATGCTTTATTCTTTGTTCCATATCCTCGTAGTGATAAGGATAAAGAGCAATTACAAGATTGGCTCAACGATCCTCTAGGTGGGATGGAATTACCGAATCATTTCGACCCACTTGACTTAAATTTAGGGGCAACTATTAAAGCGGAAGGGTTGGAATGGGAATTGAGCGGTTTCGATTTTGAAGAGTCTGGAGAAATCTTTTTACAACTGACTCGTCCTGAAAATGATACCCAGATTCGAGTGAATTCCAAAGACTGTCAATTGATTCAAAATGGGACTATTCAGATTCCAGAACTCCCTTTTCCGGTAAAAGTCTGAGATCTGTAATGGTACGCGAACGAAAATTTCATAACCAATTACCTTGTATTGTGAACGCTACCCAATAATTAAGCGATCGCAATGCTTGGCAAAGGTGTAATTCTCCTCGTTTTTCTAGATGGCTTCAACAGTTTAGCAGAATTCGATAAAATTAAATTGTAGTGAGCAATGGTATGAGGAGGAATGGCAGCCAAAGACTTATTTCACGAGTCAGTAAAGAAAGCACTCTTAAAAGACCAGTGGATGATTACAGCCGAGCCACTCCGACTCAAGTTTGAGGGGATAAGACTTGCTATCGATTTGGCAGCCGAAAAGATTTTAGCAGCCCAAAAAGGCAACCAAAGAATTGCAGTTGAAATTAAAAGTTTTTTAAACGACTCTGCTCTCATAGATTTTCACTTAGCTCTAGGTCAATTTTTAAATTATAAATTGGCTTTACAAATGAGTGAACCCGCTCGCACTCTATATTTAGCGATTCCTCTAGAGGCTTTTGAGTCTTTTTTCCAAGAAAAATTTATTCAAGAATCAATCCAGCAGTATGAACTCAAACTTCTGGTTTATAATCCCGAACAGGAGCAAATTGAAAGATGGATAAATTAGAACAATACCGTCAATGTATTCGTCAATTCCTAACTGAGCAAAGTTTAGTTGAAAGCAATGAAACCGATACAGAGTGTCAACTCATTTTTGATGGAGAACACGATCATTATCAGTTACTCGACATCGGATGGCAAGAACTCAAGCGGGTTTATAACTGTTTTATTCATCTTGATATTAAAGAGCATAAAATTTGGATTCAACGCAATCAGACGGAGGTGAATATTGCTCAGGAACTGGTCAATCGAGGAATTCCCCCTGAAGATATTGTTTTGGGTTTGCATCCTCCTTATAAACGCCCCTATACAGGTTATGGTATTGCCTGATTCACTGTTCTGAGAAAGGCTCGTCGATATATTTTCTAAACTGTACTTAGCAGTAGTGGGTCTAACGGTTGTAGCAATCAAGGTTGCGGCGATTAATTCACGGAGCTAACTTGAATGGTTTTCTTAGCCAGCATCTGATCACTCAAAATCTTAAAATAGTATTAAGCTTTTGGAAGAACTTAGATGCAACATCTTCTTGACGAAATTCACTCAACTTGGAAAACCTGGCAAAGACAGTACCGTTCCGCACTAACTCCTGTTCCCTATCGTCCTGACTTCAACTCCAAGCGGCGGTATCAATTCAGTTGCTTCTTGTCAGATTCTCTGAATTTTTGCTTTTGGGCAATTGCCGGACTGCTTTTAGCGATCGCTTTCATGTTGCTAACTGCCAATCTAATGTGGGCGATTGCCTTTTTCCTCACTGCACTGATAATCAGTCCCCTAATCCCGGTTCATTGGATCGCTAAACTTGCAATTGCTGCACTGGTAAGTTTTCCAATGGCAATCGCTATTTACTCAATCGTAGGAATTCTCATAATTTGGGGATTTTGGGTACTGATTCCAAAGCAGTATTAATTGGATTCTAGGTTAATCAATTAGACAAATTGAAAGTCATTGTCGTCTAAGCTGAGGGAAGCAGTACCTTGAATAATAGCAATCAATTCATCATAATCGTTAATGGTAGAATAGAGGGCGAAACCTTGAGGTAGATTTTGCGGTGAAGCATCCAGGCGGTAATTATCTAGACTGCCATGTAACTGAATCTTATCCTCATCGGCGACAAAATCCAGAATCAGAACATAATCTCCCAAACCGGAATTGAAATCGTTTCCACCCGTGTAGA
>JBCBCI010000136.1:0-12073 GCA_038530755.1 Cyanobacteria bacterium J06592_8
CATCTTAATTATTGATAGCGATCGCTCTCCTTTACAAAAATTAATACAGTACGGTTTACTTTTGTCCGACTACTTATCCGCTTTTTGTATATTGCTCAAGGTTCATTAAAAGAATTAGAAACTCACTTAATACTCTGTGAAAGAGTTAATCTTACAACAATACAAAAAATCCAGCCCATTCTACATCAATGTGAAACAGTAGGTCGATTACTTTTAGGATTGATTCGATCATTAAGCAGAAAAAGAGAAAAGTAAATAGTTAGAAGTAGGGAGTAGGCAATCGGGAAAATATGTTATTGGGACTTGTAACTAAACCACCTATTACCAACTGTCCACTGCCCACATCCTACATCCTACTGCCCACTGCCCACTCCCTACTGCCTATAAATTACCCGACTCTCAAAAAAGGTTCATAAGCGACCCCACGCCACAAAGTACGCTTGTAGCGTCGAACTTGTAGTTGAATAGCTTGACGATAAGTGACTTGAGATTGGATATCCGGATGAGACACTAACTCATTCATTCGTTGCTCAAAATGTTGCAAAAACACCTTTCTTGCATCAGAATTCAAGTAGACCCCTCCGGTACTTTCAACTCGGTCAAAATCATCAGGTTTAAAAAAGGGTTTGTTGATTAATTTTAAAGCTAAACTATCCACAATCGGTGAACGAAACTCCTCCATTAAATCGAAGGCGAGATAAGGTTTTCTATCCTCTCCATAGTGAAAATGACCCAAGTAAGGAGATAATCCCTCTGCAATAATTAAGCTCAAAACATTATTGAATAGTAAAGTGTAGCCAAAGCTGAGTAAAGAATTAACCGGGTCAGTCGGGGGTTGACGATGGCGTTGAGAAAAAGCAAACACTGGATGAGTAATTAACTGACCAAAGGCGGGAAAATATCGAGCCGCACTAATACCTTCATAACCTCGTAATTTATCCAGATTTCTACAGCGTTCCACTGCTTGAAGATCGGCTTGAATCCCTGAAATTGCATCTTCAACCTCAGAAATATGTCTTTTGCGGTTAAGTCGCATCAAAAGCTGACGACTATTCAGTAGCTTTCCTCGTACAATAGCCCGACAAAGGGATAATTGAAATCGGGAATTTTTGTGCTTCTCAATCTGAGTCAGTTCACTCGCTAAATGAGTTGATTCTAGGCTCCATAAATGACCTTTGTATTGACCTAGAGAATTGAGAAATAAAACCACAATTGGCTGTTGTAAACAAGCTCCAATCGCCTGAGTTGTGAGTTGAATATTCCCGAAAACTAAAATCCGTTCAACTTCTCGAATGAGAATTTCAATCTTATTTTCCTGCTCTGGTATCCAAATCACAAATCGTTGATGTTCTTTATAAATTGTAGCTCCTTGCTCAGTCAAATAGAGTGTTGCCATTTCTGGGTTCCAAATTTTGCGGGTAATCTGAGAACTTAAAGGTTCAAAATTTCGCTCGGCTGAACCAGTGGCTAGCCAGGGAAAAGAAGAACTTAAAAGTTTCGCTTGAGTCGGCGTTTTCCTCTTTTTCGATTGGGAATTTTGTTCGGATTTTTTCTGAGATTTGGGCGAGGCTGTGGAAGAAGTTTTTTTTTACAGTTTTCTCAGTCAATTCCTCTGATTCCGATTGGCTTGAACTGGCTGACTCTAAAGGAAAGATGGCTTGCTCTAAAAAACCATGTCCGAGAAAACGAAATCCTCGTTCAAAGTGAGTGATTTGAGTTTTACGAGAATGTAATTCTAACGCCAGAGAATGCAAACTTTTTTCAACGCGAGAATAAGCCTCCGAAATCTCCCATTCAGTTCGAGCTAAAATCAGGAAATCATCGGCGTACCGGATTAATTTTAAAGAGTCAATTTGGCTGAAGCGATGATCGAAGTCATTCAGATAGATATTCGCCAGTAATGGAGAAATCACTGCCCCTTGAGGAATTCCTTTTTCCGCCGAAAGCACACCTTTATTTGTTGAGATTCCTACAGAAATCCATGCTTTTATCAAACATAAAATCCCTGGATAATCAATAAAGTTTCTCACCTCCCGCAGTAAAATTGCATGATTAATTTGGTCAAAATACTCGACAATATCAGCATCTAAAACCCAGTGAAAACCGCGATCGCGCCATCGAATTACCTCCTGCACCGCATCAAGATAGGAACGATTGGGACGATAGGCAAAACTCACCCGTGAAAATTGACGTTCAGCAATAGGGGCTAATACATTTAATAAAGCCTGTTGTACAATGCGATCGCGTACTGTTGGAATTTTCAATTCTCGCCATTTTTCCCGCAGTTTAGGAATAAAAACCTGTTTGCAAGGTTGAGGTTGATAAGAACCTTCAGCAACCTGATTGCGAAGTTGAGTTAGATTTAGACTTAAGTTCTGGCTAAAATCATCAATCGTTTGTTCATCGGTTCCAGCACAGCCTCGTTTCAAAGCCACCTTTTCGTAGGCACGTTGGAAGTTATCTTGACTGAGAAACTGTTCAATAAAGTTCGTAGAGGTGAATGTGGAATTCATAAAATTATTGCATCTATGACTCAGCTTATATTCTTTAGCTTTGTGGGAGTGATCCCAAAAAACTCAACAAGCGTAAGTTCAATTCTAGTCCTCTCAGGAAAGACCCTTTTCCTACTTAAGCTGGGGAATGGGGAATAGGGAGTAGGTAATGGGCAATAGGGAATAGGCAATGGAGAAAAGATTTGATTTCCAACTTGTACACTAAACCACCTGTCACCTACTGCCAACATCCGACTGCCTACTGCCCACAATTAAGCAACTTAGGAAAACAGCTTTTCCATTGACTGTTACTGTAGGGACAGTTGAGAACACTTGCGACATCCCCATGACTTCCATAAATAGAATATCTAGTCTAAAATGGCTGCAATTGATTCTGCTATTGGCTTTAGTCATTCCAGTCGATCTCAATGTCAGCAATCGATTCTGGAGTCGGACGACTTTCGATCCTCCCCATCAAGATGATGGAGGTTCTAGATGGACTACACCCATCCTCTTTGAGCCAATTTCCAACTTCAGAGTTCACTAATCACTAAAAGATCGACTCTCTATTTACAATTCCCCAACCATGAGAAATACATTAATCTGTACTGTAGGTACAAGCTTACTCAATAATTTAAAACGTGCTGAAGAACCTATTCAATCCGCACTTTTAGCTAAAAATTGGCAGCAACTTGCTTTGTTGCTTGTAGAAAAATCTAATACTGAACGAATTTGTGGTGCTGAAGTTAATTCAATTACCAGTATTTGTAAAAAAGGATTATTAGCTCAGTATTTTCGTCTAATTTTTCTAGTTTCAGATACAGAAGATGGTCGAAATACAGGCACATTACTTAAACTTTACTATGAGAATCATCAAAACCCTTTAAAATTTGAACAAGTGGAAGTCAAGGTGTTAAAGGGATTGCGAGATGATAATGTTTACGCATTTAAAACTCAAGGCTTAAAGAATCTAGTGCGAGAAATTAGTTCAGAAGTCAATAAATGGTCTCCAATGGCGATCGCTATTAATGCCACCGGAGGATACAAAGCTCAGATTTCCTTTTCAGGTATGATCGGACAAGCTCTAGAAATTCCAGTCTACTATCTCTTTGAAAAGTTTTCAGAGGTAATCGAGCTGCCTCCCCAACCGATTGCCTTAGATCTAGCATTTTGGCTCAATCATTACGTGCTATTTGAAACTTTAGAAGCGCAGGATATTATAGAAAAATCTCAAATAGCCGAAGACTTAAGCAATCCCTATTTTCAGAGTTTAATTGAATCCACATCCGAAGATATTAGTCCAACTGAGTTGTCTTCAGATGAACCTGAGTATGTAAGTTTTTCAGCAATGGGAATTTTATTCAATCAGCGATCGCGTTTGCAGTTTGCTAAACAAAGCACAGCTATCCTATCTCAGATTCCCCAGGATGATCAAGAACCTCAACAAAAAATAATTAAACTCAGAGACGATCATGGAAAAGATATTCTACAAGCCTTTTCGGAAAAAGTTCGTCGTTCTCCCTACGTGAAATCTATCATTAATTCTCTGCCGTTTAACCCGAAACAGCTCAACCCCATTCGCAAAACCTATCCAGATGGAAAAGTAGAATTTGTTCTGACTTGGACAGATGCAGGCTTAGGAATTTGTGTTCAAACAACGGGACGAAATCTAGCTGAAACTAACAGTATTGCTATCTATCTCCAAGAAAAGTTCTCAGACTAGCTATCTTAAAAGTACCTCTTTCTTGAGAGAAGAAGATTGATTTCGGGCTTGAAGTCGGGGCTGAACTTCCTCAACAAAATAGTTCACCTGATCTTGATTTAAGTGACTATCAACATTGACCCAACCCCGATCCCAAACCACATCCAACACTTTCTGCTCGGTGTCATTTTCTAATAACGTCAGACGGCGATCGCCTTGACTCCAATGAGCGGTATGTTGAGAACCTTGCAGATGATGAGTGTGAGATTGATTCAAGCAATCGCAAACAACTTCAGCTACCTGTTTCGCCCAGTGTTGCTGTTGTTTAGCTTCGGTTTCTGCGGTTTGAAGATCCTTGAGGGTAAACCCGGAATCAAAAGCATCACTGATATCCCATCCCTTTTTGATCTCTCCTCGATGGGGAACTAATGCAACGGTAGCCTTTTTACCAACATCCCGTAAAGCTTGAGCCATTTGAGATGCACCGATTTGTCCCTCGTTGTGTTCATCAAAGCGATCATAAAAAATCACAACTTCATCACCAGGAATGGCTTTAAGTTGCTCTGGTGGGGGGACACCTCTAGCTCCAGTAGAAGTACAAGCAACCGCAATGCTTTCCCCAGACTGACGCACCGCCTCACCCAACCTCACCGCATCCCAAGGCCCCTCAGTGAGATAAGTCTTCTTGGCTTCTTGTTGTTCGGGTTGCTGTAAGATCCAAACTGAAGGCGGAACACCCGACTGTCCCCACTTCGGAGTTCCCGGTTCCAGTTCGTCTTCAGATCGCCAGGGAGCATAACGGCGACGGAGATAGAGCTTTTCAGGTTCAACCGCATCCCGGTGATGAAAGGTAATGGATGCTGGAAGCGATCGCCCATCGGGAGTACGGAAACCAAAGCCCAAGCCAATGTTGTAGCGTTGAGCCATCTCTGGTGTGATACCTCGATTTTCCAGGTAGTCCAAAGCCTTTTGCTGAAGGGAGTGGTTATGCACATCAGGAGAAAGTAGACGCTGTTGGGATAGTTCTAAGTCTTCTGGTGTGGCGACTCTTGGTAGTAGATTAGCCGAGGGAGGTTGAGAGCGGTTAAATTCTCGAATCGCTGAATTACCCCTAACTTCACCAACTTCAGGTAGTCCCAACGCCTGACGAATTGCCTTCTCATCGTGTAACTGTTCAACATCACGACCCGGAGGTTCCCCACCACTACCACGAAAACACCAGAACTGCCCGTTTTCATGAATACTCAGGTTGAGATTACCCGGTTTGCCCTCTAAGGAACAACAAGGACATTCCCCTCGACCATTGCTAAATTTAACGTGATCTCGAATATCAAAATCGCTTAGGGTATTTTCTGAAGATAATTTAGGTTTGGGGTGAGTTCTTAACTCAGTGATGGGTTTTTCTGGTGTTTCTACGGGTTGATGTTCTGTTGTGAGGGCAGTCAGCTTTTGTTCGCGATTGGCTTCGCCAGTGCCGCTACTGCGGCAATCGCAAAACTCAGACTGACTCAATCGTTCTCCAGCTAAATTATCGCAGATACTCACCTCTGCCACAGTTGGGATATCGGGAGTAACACGCGAACCTGCGGCTTTCATCACGTCCCCCAAAATCTTTCCCACTTTCTTAGCTTGAGACTCTGGAGCCGTTAACACAATTTCATCGTGGCGAATCAAGGTAATCTGAGCGGACGTTTCCTTGAGCGCATCCGGTAACAAAGCTAGAGCTAACTGTAGCGGCCAGCAATAAGATCGCCCTCGACCAGCAATAACGATCATTCTGGGCCCGGATTATTTGCAACTAGATTTGTGTTTGAGCCCGGATTATTCTGCAACTGGGCCCGGATTAACTGCAACCAGCCAGCAATAATAAATCTGAGCCCGAATTAACTGCAACTAGCGGTAAAGAAAAGGGTCATTTTCTTTACCCTGTCTCTCCGCTCATGTCAGAGGACGAGAATAGAAGCTTTCAGGGTTAAATAACTCAGTAAAATTATCAAAGGCAAGATATAATGAGCAATAACGAGTTTCTTATCTCGCTACCTCAGCTTGCCCATGTTAATTGGTTATGCGCGAGTCTCTACAGATGACCAAAACTTAAGCCTGCAACGGGATGCTTTGCGGACTGCGGGTTGTTCTGAGATTTACGAAGATCATATCAGTGGAGCCTCTTCAGCAAGGCCAGGTTTACAACAAGCCCTTTCCATTGCTCGCAGCGGAGATGTATTAGTAGTGTGGCGATTAGACCGATTGGGGCGCTCACTCAAAGATTTGATTGAAATGGTCGAAATCCTCTCTAACAGAGGCATCGAGCTACAAAGCCTCACAGAAGCCATTGCAACCAACTCTAGTAGTGGGCAACTAATTTTCCACTTATTTGCCGCCTTAGCCGAATTTGAACGGAACCTCATCCGAGAGCGCACCCAGGCTGGTTTAAAAGCCGCCCGTGCCAGAGGACGAACAGGGGGTCGCCCTAAAACCTTAAAACCAGCTCAACGTCAATTAGCCGTAAAGCTTTACGATGAACACCAATACACCATTGGTGAAATTTGCCGGATGATGGGTATCTCCAAGCCGACCCTATATAGCTACATTGCGGAGGCTAGAGGTACAACATGACCCGCAAACAAATTCCTTCCGAAGCCCTAGTACAACTGCGTTCACGCCTAGAACTGTTCCCGCCGCGCTCACGAGAACGGCGGGCATTAATTGAAGAAACGGCTGCTGCCTACGATGTCTCAGTTGATACCCTCTATCGCAGCTTGCGGCAACAGAGACGACCCAAAACCATTGAACGTGCCGATAAAGGCATCCCCCGCAAACTGTCCCGTTGTGAAATGGAACAATATTGTGAAGTCATCGCGGCGATGAAAATCCGCACCCTGAATGGCAAAGGGCGACATCTCTCCACCGTTCGAGCCATCGAACTATTGGAAGAATATGGCATGGAAACCCCAGAGGGCTTCATCCAACCCCCCAAACAACTGCTGAAAAAAAGTACCGTCAACTACTATCTCAAAGCCTGGGGTTACGACCACACCACCCTAACTCGACAACCCCCCGCCGTCAGATTTCAAGCTGAACAGAGTAATGAATGTTGGCATTTTGACCTCAGCCACTCCGACTTAAAACATCTCAAACAACCCCCTTGGATACAACCCGGACGCGGAAAACCCCAACTGATGCTCTACAGTGTGGTCGATGACCGCAGTGGGGTTTGTTATCAGGAATATCGTTGTGCTTATGGCGAAGATGCCGAAACCGCCCTACGCTTTTTATTCAACGCCATGAGTGCCAAAACCCAGGAAGGATGGACATTTCAAGGTATCCCAGAAATGCTCTACACCGACAACGGCCCCATTGCTAAGAGTCAAGTCTTTCAAAATGTAATGGACTGCTTGGGAGTTAAAGTCGTCACCCACCTACCCAACGGCAAAGATGGCAGACGAGTCACAGCCCGCTCCAAAGGCAAAGTCGAACGTCCCTTTCGTACCATCAAAGAAGCCCACGAAACTCTCTACCACTTTCACGAACCGGAAACTGAAGTTGAAGCTAATTGCTGGCTACATCAATATCTGCTGAATTACAACAATCAATCTCACCGCCTCGAACACCATTCCCGTATGGAAGATTGGTGCAAACACCTCCCCAAAACTGGACTACAACAAATGTGTAGTTGGGAACGCTTTTGTACCTTTGCTAGAGAATCAGAACAACGAAAAGTGGATGGTTGTGCGAGGGTGTCAGTCGAGGGAGTCGCTTATGAAGTGAACCCCGACTTAGCTGGAGAGACTGTCGTCCTGTGGTGGGGACGATTTGATAACGAGCTGTACGTTGAAAAAGATGGACAGAAATACGGTCCCTACCTGCCTGTTAATGGCCCCATTCCCTTACATCGCTATCGCCAGTTCAAGAAAAGTAAAACCCAACAACGAGCAGACCGTATTGAGGCTTTAGCCAAACAGTTAGTTCTGCCTCAAACTGCCTGGGGACAAAATCCCGAATTCCGATTTCTTTCTCAGCCTCAAACCTCACCGGAATTAACAGTAGTTCCTTTCCAAGACCCTGACCCCTTTCAAGAGTTTACCTATCCCACTGTCTTAGCGGCTAAAGGAGCCATTGCTGACTACCTAGCATTACCCCTAGCTCGTCTATCTGATTCTGAACGAGCTTTTATTAACGAGTTGTTAGCAGAAACCCTAGAAAAACAGGTAATTCTTGAGAGGGTACGGCATTACTTTCAACAGAGGAGGCTTAACAAAAATGTTGACTGAAGTAATGCAGAGTTATGGCTTTATCAAAGAATTTGAGCAGACAGGTCCGGTACGAAACCGAGCATCTACAACGTTTATTTAAAGATGTTGTTGCAGCAATTAACGTTGGAAAAATGATCGCCATCACTGGGGTGATAGGATGTGGCAAAACCGTTACTCTACGACGGTTACAATCCGCCTTGAGAAAAGAAGGTAAAATTTGGGTATCTCAATCGCTCTCAGTCGATAAAAGTCGCACCAACCTATCGAGTTTAATTGCGGCTTTATTCTATGATTTATCCTCTGATAAACAAGTTAAAATTCCCAGTTCAGGAGAAAAGCGGGAGCGGCAATTACGGGAATTATTTCGCAAAGGCAAGAAACCCGTCGCCCTGTTTGTCGATGAAGCCCATGACCTTCATAACAGTACCTTAACCGGACTCAAGCGGCTTATGGAAGTGATTGAAGATGGGGGAGGAACCCTCTCAATTATTTTAGGAGGTCATCCGAAACTCAAAAATGATTTGCGTCGCCCCACAATGGAGGAAATTGGCGATCGCACTGCTATTTTCTCTCTTGATAGTATTGGTGGTCATCAGAGAGAATATATCCAATGGTTATTAGGCGAATGCGTGACCGAGAATCTCTCCCTTTCTGAATTAATTGTAACAGAAGCCATTGACCTTTTAGCTCAAAAATTAAGAACTCCTTTACAAATCCAACAGCACTTGTCCTTAGCATTTGAAGAAGGCTATCGCTTGGGAGAAAAACCAGTGACCGAAGCCGTGGCCGAATCAATTCTCTCCAAGCAAATTGATGATTTGGAACCTACATTAACTCGGCATGGCTACAACATAAAAAGTTTGTCAGAGCAGTTTAATGCCAAACCGGCTGAAATTCGTTCTTTGTTTCAGGGTCAACTTGAACCTAGTCGAGCCAGAGAGTTACAGGAACGGATGTTGGCTGCGGGATTACCTTTGTAAGCTAGATTTCAACACAAGATCCCTTGTTCCAAGCTTGAGTCAAAAAAAAGGATCGTTTTCTTTACTGTTGGTTGCAAATAATTCTGGCTCAGATTTGTTATTGCTGGCTGGTTGCAGTTAATCCTGGCTCAGTTGCAGAATAATCCGGGCTCAAACACAAATCTAGTTGCAAATAATTCGGGCCCAGAATGATCGTTATTGCTGGTCGAGGGCGATCTTATTGCTGGCCGCTACACTTACCTAGAAATCGAATCTGAGGATTGATGGAGATTGCAAGCCAAGTCGGGCGAAGAACACGATTGGGATGATATCTAGAAATCGAATCTGAGGATTGATGGAGATTGCAAGTGTTGGGTCTGCTTGCGAATTTGTCGCTTTACAACTAGAAATCGAATCTGAGGATTGATGGAGATTGCAAGTAATATCAAACGCACTCAGCAAATTACTGGCAATTTAGTAATAATCAACTCATCGATCTGCCATACCGATAATTTGCCATTTAAAAAAAGTAGATTTATTCACAGTTTAATCTACCATCACAGAACAACTGACAACGATCCGAAACCCAATACTCGGATATCGAAAACTCGCGTCATAACAGAAACGGTAGGTACTGCGACAATCATCGGCTAAACTGTACCAAGAACCGCCTCGCACGGTATGCTTTGTGGGGTGTCCGGCGTTCATCCAAGGACTACCATCTCCCGGTGCGCCGTTATAGTTTCCGTGCCAACGATCTTGACACCACTCCCAAACTAAGCCGTGCAAATCGTGGAGTCCCCAAGTATTAGCTTGTTTTTGTCCGACAGGATGAGTCTTTTGTTGAGCATTCCAAGTGTACCAGGCATGGTTGCGTAATTGTTGTTTATTATTACCATAATTGTAGAGGGTTTGAGTTCCTGCACGACAAGCATATTCCCATTCTGCTTCTGTCGGTAGACGATAACGTTTACCTGTTAATTGGGAGAGGCGATCGCAAAACTCCACCGCTTCCCACCAGGACACACATTCAACCGGACGTTTTAAACCACTAAAATGAGAGGAATTTGTTGACATTACCGCTTGCCATTGTTCTTGAGTAATCGGTGTTTTACTCATATAAAATCCCGGAACACTCACTCGATGTTGAGGCATTTCTGGGCGCAACCATTGAGTCACTTCTCGAACTTTAAACCAAGTTTCTAGTCGTGAAATTTGCTCAATTTCCTCTGTCGCTGTTCCCATCAAAAAATTTCCCGCCGGAACTGCAATTAAATCTAAAACTTCCCCACTCGGAAGACACTCTTGATAGTTAGATTGCCAGGTTGGTATGGTTATTCTACCTGGAGTTTTCTTTTTCTTTTCTACCTTGCTGATAGAACGAGTAGGTTGTTCCGAAACTGTCGGAGAAGCTGGGGTATTCTCAACTCGAACACCAGCCGCTGGAATAGAAACATATCCCCTCGCACTTGCTTCTTGAGGAAGAACCTTACGAAAACTCGGCGAAAGTGGCAATAATACTGTTACTTTCCCTAAGCTACTCGTAGGGTCAAGCGCGGCTAAAACTTGGGACGCACGCCAACGCTGTCTATAGTCCTTCATTAAACATCCCTCAATAATAGCCGCAAAAGGAGGAGGAATATCAGCAGGAAGGTCTGGAACTTCTGTTTTGACTCGCTCCATTAATTCTGCAATTGTATTACCTGCAAAAGGATGTTTATGGGTTAAAATTTCAGCAAGAACCACTCCCAATGACCACATATCCCAGGCTAAACTAATTTTACCTGTATAAGATTCGGGTGGAGCGTATGCGATTGTTCCCACCTGGTGACTCGGAGCGGTATCATTACTGGTAGAATGATCTAGAAGTCGCGAAATCCCAAAATCTGTCAGCTTCCACTGCCCGTCAACGTGCATAATATTGGCAGGTTTAATATCACGATGAACAATACCTTTTTGATGTAAATAATCTAAAGCACTTGCAAGGTTGTTCACAATTGTCTGAACTTCAAACAGCGGAATTTTTCCCTGTTGCAGTCGTTTAGCGAGGGAGTTTTGAGCCAGTTCCATTACTAATCCCAGACATTCAATCCCTTTTAGCCAGCCTTGTTCGGGACTGAAGCCTTCTAATAATCCTGGATGTTTTAGAGAAATAGCTGTCTGTAATTCTTGAATCTGACTTTCTTGTTTGCCTTCATTAGAAAAAATTTTAATGGCAACTTGGCGAATGACGCGATCGTGCAAAACTTCATCTGCTAGAAATACAGCCGCAAACGAACCTGCACCTAACAGCTTTTTGAGGCGATATTTGGGAGTAAACCACTCGTTTTCAAACATCCGCCAAAATTGATTCGGATTCATCGAAAATCTACGGCAAACTCCCAAAAGTAAATAGGAGTCTAAAAGCCGCACCTCCAACTAAAAGTTAACAGTTGCAAACGTTGAGCAAAATTATCCTCAGTTATCTATTTATTTAATACTTTAGTCTGATACTATTACTAATATTACTGCTAGGCGATCAGGTTTTCTTCTCCCCTGAGAGAGACACGTGAATTTCTCCCTCCGCTAAATCGAAGATTCTAGCGGGGGCTTCTAAAATAGAGAAAGTTGAACATACTCTGTACTAGAAGTTTCCTGCTTCAAGGGCTGTCTATCGACTAAGCCTCC
>JBCBCI010000137.1:0-11973 GCA_038530755.1 Cyanobacteria bacterium J06592_8
TTCTTCGGCATTTTTTGCCATCAATTTTAAAACAAGATCTGACAATACTTTTGGAATCTTTTCTTGCTTCCCTAATTTCGGAGGAATTTTAGCAATATGACAATGCACTAATTCTATCGGATCTGTGGTTTGAAAAGGAAGTTCTCCAGTTAGTAATTCATAGAAACTTACACCGAGGGAATAGAAGTCAGTTCGATAGTCAATGCCTCGATTCATCCGTCCAGTTTGTTCGGGGGAAATATAAGCTAGAGTCCCTTCGAGAATATTAGGATTAACGAGTTGTTGTTGTTCTTTCGGAAGTAAACTTGAGATGCTGAAGTCGATTAGTTGTATTTGCTGAGTTTCTGGATGAATTAGTATATTCGTCGGTTTGATATCTTTGTGAATAATCCGTTCTTGGTTGAGATCGTGCAGACTTTCTGCTAGTTGGATTGCAATCCTCAAAAATTCTATGAGCGAATGCTCTGAGTGTCTCCAATAGTCCCCAAGTGAAATCGCGCCCTCATCTGGCATAACCAAGGCGTAACCATTTCTGTAGTGTTCAAGAGCCAGAGGTTGAACAATGTGGGGCGAGTTGAGATGACGAGTAATGATGTATTGGTTACGAAACTGAACCAACTCGTTAAAACTGGGGTTAGGGTTGCGTAGAACTTTCACGATCACAGGTTTTTGATCGCAGGTTCGGGTCGCTTGATAGACTTGAGTACGAGTTCCACTGTAAAGGAGATTTGTTTGTTGATAACCTGTTAAGTTCAGCATCATTACCAGGAATTGAGGTCAAGGAATAAGTATAGACATAGAATCATTCTGTCATTAGACTAGCCATTGTTCCACAGAAATTAATATGCCTCTACATTTCTAGATTAAACATCTCCGTCTTAATTACCTACAGTGAAATTACTGAATTCTGTTGAATCGATTGTTACGTCACGCCTGGGGGTTTTCCCTAGCAAGTCGAGGAGTGGAGAGAGGGCGAAAAACGGTACCCATCCGCTTGAGGAATATCAGAAGTGAGCCTAGTTGCAATTACCAATAATCCCTATGAGGGATTGAAACTGAACTTTAACGCGATCGTACTCACCCACGCTTCAACCTGACATCACAATTTTTCTTCAGCTTCTATCACGCGATCGCCTCTATAACTTCACCAAATATCGAGACTGTTATCACTTCTGATATTGGGGAAATCCGGGATGATAATACTCAACGGATAAAAAAAACAGGGAGCCAAACCAATGAAACTCACCTATCGCGGACAGACTTACAATACTGACAACGCAGCAGTTGAAACCGCCACAGAAGCCAAGTATCGGGGACAAACTTACACCGCCACTAATAGTGAAGTTGGGGAAAGCGATTGCCTTTGAATATTCAAAGTGTGGTGATTAGGGTGTGCGATCGCCAGGGTTTTACCGAATTCTTTCGGCAAAGATTCGTCGCTGACATTGAGTGTTTATACAGAAAAACTTGCGGACATTTAACTGTAAAGTTACCTGATAGTTAGCCCAAGATAAATCCCTTAATGTTCGTTCGTATTGGCTGTGAACTCGGTGAGTTATTGCCCGACATACGGGACATCTGACTGGGTTTTGTATTGAAGTAGCATTGACTGTGATGTGAGTTGTTGTCTCGTCTAAATTCCACCTTTTTAGTTGTAGAATCTGAGGGCTGGGTAGTAAACTGGGAGCAATTTCTTTCAATGTAATATTGATCTACTGTTGTCAAGAACACCTGATTATAAGAATGTTGAAAAATGACTTTCTGTAACGTTCTTTTCAAGCTGGTGCCGCTGAGTACATTGACTTAGGGCGTGAGGGTTCCCGTAGCGTTTCTGTCGGAGAATCGCGATCGCCTAAATTAGAACCAAACCGCCCTGCCCAAAACCCGGATACTGTGTTTAGGTCAGCGATCGCTTCCTTCGGTCTAGGCGTTCGCGTAGCGTGGCTTACCGCCGTATCGCCATTTCTGAGGATCACCAAAAGTTGCCAAGACCCATAATGTGGTCTCAAAATGCCGATGATTGCGGGTCGAGTGATTTATAATTGCAGGTCGCTACAATTAGCTATCGCTCCTCTGAAACTTTTTACATTAATATATAATAAGATTTAATTCTTTACAGAATTCTAGAAATATTCTGGACTTTAATTGAGATTTGCTTTCTTCTCAATTCGGTCTTAAATAAACTTTAATCAAGAGATATTCTTCTTTTAAACTCTTAGTGCAAATATATCTTTTCAGAGAGGTTACTTCTGGTCATTATTCCAAAATGGACTAACAACAAAGTAACTTTTTTTATTAGCCCAATAGCGAGTGCAACTTAATGGCATCTATCACGAATCAGCCCGCCCAGATGACAGGTCTCAACGGCTATGAAGTCAAACCTGTAGTCACAATTGGTGAAACGATTTCCGGAAGTCAAGGGGAGTATATTGCCCCCGGAATTCTAGACGGTATTGGAGCCTTTGAGCTTGATGAAAATACAGTTCGAGTTCTTGCCAACCACGAGTTAACCAGTGGTTCCGGTTACGCTTATACTCTCGAAAATGGCACCGAACTCACTGGTGCAAGAGTTAGCTATTTTGATTTAGATAAAAATACCCTCGAAGTGGTGGATGCAGGTCTAGCCTATGATACGATTATTGATCGCGCAGGTGAGATTGTTGATGAAGCTTCCGATTTGGATTTTGAAGGACTGAATCGTTTTTGTTCTTCTCATTATATTGCCGCCAACCAGTTTGGAGAAGGCTTCGGTTTTGTCGATGGAATTTATTTCACTGGGGAGGAAACCTACGGTGGAACTGAGTTTGCTTTGGATGTTGCGACAGATACTCTGCACGCAGTTCCGTGGTTAGGAAAAGCAGCTTGGGAAAATGTGACTCAGATTGATACAGGTAATTCTGAGGACGTGGCAATTTTAGTCGGTGATGACCGTGAAGCCGCACCACTACTACTGTATATTGGCGAGAAAGATACCAACACTGATGCAGGTTTTCTCGAACGCAACGGTCTTGTCGATGGCAGTCTCTACGTCTGGGTTCCAGATGGAGAAGTCGATGATACCGAGGGAGAAGAAGACCCAGATAGTAACCCTGACCCGGCTGGATTTAGTGGGACAGGGAACAGTCTCTCTGGGGAATTTGTTGAGATTGACTACTATCGCCCCGACTTAGCTGGAATGGTCGAAGATACAGACGGCGATGGCAGTATTCAAGATGAATTCGGTTATGATGAACTCGGATTTGCCACTCAAGCCCAACAAGACTTATTAGCAGAACAAGCGGGTGCTTTTCAGTTTTCTCGTCCAGAAGATATCGCTACAAATCCGATGGATGGTACAGAAGCGGTGTTGGCTTCTACCGGACGTGAAGACCGCTTTCCTTCTGATGTTTGGGGAACGACTTACACAGTTGACACCGAATTGGGCGATTTGAATAATATTACCAGTGAACTCACGATTATTTATGATGGGGATGATGCAGGTAATGGACAGTTTCCTCATCCCGATTTTGGTCTACGAAGCCCAGATAACTTAGATTGGGCTGATGATGGTCATATCTATGTTCAAGAAGATGGTTCAACTGATTTGTTTGGACTAGAATCAGGCGAAGAAGCTTCGATTTGGAAGATTAATCCCACGACTGGAGAATTGACTCGTGTAGCGGAGATGGATCGTTCGGCGTTACCCGGAGAACCGATTCCTCAAACTGATTCGGCTCCAGAGGAAATTGGGGCTTGGGAGTCTTCCGGTATTTTAGATGTTTCGGAACTGTTTAATCGAGACAATGGTAACTTCTTCTTGTTTGATGTGCAAGCGCATGGTTTAAGGGATGGCGTAATTGCTGAGGAAGATTTGGTACAAGGTGGACAGTTAGCGTTTCTGATGGAAATTCCTGAACCCAGTAGTGAATCAGTACCCTATACCCATGCTCATAATGACTATGAACATCCATTTCCGCTACTTGATGCTCTCAGTTATGGGTTCATTAGCGTAGAATCTGATATTTGGCTTTACCCTGATGATAATGAAAATTTACGAGTCGCTCACGACCCAGTTGAAGATCCAACAACATTACCAACCCTAGAAGAACTCTATTTAGATCCCTTACAAGACTTAAAAGAGGAGTTCGATAATGGTGGTGTTTACGCTGATGGTACACCACTCACACTGTTGATTGATATTAAGAGTGAGGGACTCTCAACCTATCAAAGACTCCATGAAGTTTTAGGAGAATATCAAGAAGAATCTCCTGGGTTATTCACAACCTATACTCAAGATGAAACTGGGAACTACACCATTACTCCGGGTGCTGTTACTCCGATTATCTCAGGCGATCGCCCTCGTGAATTTATGGAAAGCCAAGAGGTGCGTTACGCTGGGTATGATGGACGCAAAGATGACATCGGAACGGATATCGATCCCGGCTTTATGCCTCTAATTAGTGATAACTGGAACAATTTCTTCAGTGATGAATTAGCTTGGGATGGAATTGGTACAATTCCGGAAGATACAGAAGCGGAATTAAATCGGATTGTTTCTGAAGTTCAAGGAGAGGATAAAATCTTCCGATTCTGGAATTTACCCCAAGATGCACCGAGTGTTTGGGGTCCTTTATTAGAAGCAGAAATTGATTTAATTAATACCGATAATCTGGCGGGACTTTCTACCTTTATTCAGTCTCAACTCGAAACTGAAGTTGAAGTCGAACCTGTTGACGGTATTCTTGAAGTTTGGGAAGATGCCAGCATTGACTATGCCTTAGTGGTTGCTCATCGCGGAGGTTACTACGAGAACGGAGTTACAACATTACCCGAAAATTCCTTAGCAACTATCGAACAAGCCATTGATGAAGGCGTTGAGATGGTTGAACTAGATGTCTGGAAAACAGAAGATGGTGAATATGTGATTATCCACGATCAGACTGTAGATCGGACGACAACAGGTTCGGGTCGGGTTGATGAATTTACCCTAGAAGAACTCAAAGAACTGAATCTAATTATTGAAGATACAGGCGAAGTTACATCCGAGAAAATCCCCACTCTTGAAGAAGCTTTAGAAGCTGTTGATGGAGAAATTCTGTTCAACGTTGACATCAAACTTCCGGTAGAGGAGTTAGTCAATGTAATGAATATCGCTCGTGAAATGGGTGTTGACGAACAAATTGTCATCAAAAATCCCGTCAATAATGATGAGCAATTGGAAGCCGTTCAAAATACTTTAAGCCAATTGCCTTTCCCGGTACAATTCATGCCAATTATTGACGATAACTTAGTTTCCGATCCTGAGTTTATTGTCAAAGTGTTTGAGGAGTTTCAACCTGACGCGGCTGAAATGCTGGTTCGCCCTCAAGGAGATAGCCAAGAACTAACAGAAGATGGCGGTTTTCTGTTTTCTGAAGACGTTCAAGCGATCGCTTCGGAGTATGATGTTCGTCTGTGGATCAATACGCTATTTGCTAATCCTGAAATTAGTGATAATGGCTTCATCAATGGTTTCCGTACTGATGTTCTCGCTTTAACTGAACCGGATGAAGTTTTCGGATTTTGGGTAGATGCAGGTGCTAGTATTCTGCAAACGGATGAACCTTTACTTGCGGTTGATTACCTGGAGGAGATTGGAGAACGTTCATTAGAACTTGAGGGTACTGATGATAACGATCTATTAATTGGTCTTCAAAGTAACGATACGATTGCAGGTTTACAGGGTAATGATGAAATTGTAGGTCTTGACGGTGATGATATTCTCCGAGGTGATGCTAATAGCCGTTCTCCCGGTGGTTCATCTGGCGGTAACGATACCATTAATGGCGGTGCAGGTGATGACCAAATTGGGGGTAAAGCCGGAGATGATGAACTTTTAGGTGGTATTGGAAACGATAGCATCTGGGGTGATGATGGTGATGATTTACTCCGAGGTGGTAGTGGTGATGACGTTCTAACTGGAGATGATTTCTCTGGCGGTGAAGGTGTCGATACCTTTATCCTCGCTATGGGAGAAGGAACTGATACCATTACTGATTTTGAAATAGGCGTTGACCTAATCGGTTTAGCTGAGGGTCTAACCTTCGATGCTCTCAGCTTCACTGGAAGCAGCATCCTCTTGAATGAAGAAACTCTTGCGGTTCTCAATGGTATCGATACCACTACTTTGACAGAAGATGACTTTACTTCTGTTTAACTTTAAGTCCCTCTGAGTTTACTGTTTGCTGAACTTTTGAATGAGGAGTGGGTTCAACTCACTCCTAAAACCTCAATTTTCCAACCCAATATTTTCAATCAGAGCAATATGACAAGTACGTTAACTTTTGCCGGATTAGACCATAATACCCCCATCGATCAATCCTACGGCGATCGCTGGGATACCACCCCTAATATTGTTGTCGATTATCTTGCTTTAAATACATTTTCGCGATGGGATAGCTATGAAGGGAATAATGATGCTCCTCCCGTCAATGGATGGGAAGGCGGCGTGGCTCAACTACAAGGACCAGAAAGCTTTGACTTAAAACTGACCCCAGACGGAGATATTGGAGTTTTAGTCGAATCCTTTGAGCTTGTAGATTATAAAAATTTTGCCCAAGGACATACCGTTGAATGGTCATTAATTGATTCTCGTGACAACACTACCATTGTCGCAGGGGAAACTATCACCCTTGTAGCTGATGAAGAACAAAGCATTACCACAGGGATGAGCGAAGCATATCAAGGGGAATTAACCTTACGCTTAGACCATATTGCCGGAGATAACACCGACTTAGCCATTGATAATATCGTATTCACTCAAGAAGGGGAAGCGGAAATCCCGATTCCCTCGATCCGTAGCAATAACATCAATGACTTGCTACTGGGCGTAGATGCAGCCCCAACTGAGATCGATCTCACCAATGTATTTGGTGAAGAAGCCACAGATTTTGCCGTCACAACCTCCAATGATGAGGTGGTTGACGCAACTATTACCGATGATGTCCTGAGCCTGACATCGGGGACACTCGGCCATTCGGACTTATTTGTCACTGCAACGTCTGCTGATGGTGCGCCCTTAGAAGAAAATTTCCGGGCGATTGTAGCTGGCGAGAACGCCTACACCTTTGCCGTGTTCCCTGATACCCAGAGCTACACTTCGACTGAATCTAGCGAAGTTCGCGCACTCTTTGGCGAAATGTCAGACTGGTTGCTCGATCAGCAAGAGAGCCTCGCTATCCAGCACATGATCCATGTCGGTGACATCGTTGAGTTTGGTGCCTTCGAGCAGTGGGAAATTGCTGAGGAGGCAATTGAGAAACTAGATGGTCAGTTAACCTACACTTTAAACGTTGGCAACCACGATCAGCAAGTGCCTGGAGTTGGGAGTGCAGAAACTTTCGACTCTCGCATCGATCTCTACTTCACACCGGAGCAAGTAGGAGCAACACCAGCCCAGGGCGGTGGTCTTTACGACGGCGAAGGTTACACTGATAGCATTCGCAATAACTACACTACCCTGACTACACCGGACGGCACCAACTGGCTGATTCTCAGCTTAGAATTTGGTGCGCCAGATGATGTGCTGCGTTGGGCTTCCGAAGTTATCGAAGACCATCTTGACCATCGCGTAATCGTTGACACACACTCCTGGAATGGTGGTGACAAGCGCGTTGACCCCACTACTGAACCTCTCACTGGCGAGAACGGCGGTTGGGGTTACGGGATTCGGCAAGATCCGCGTAACGTCAATGATGGCGAGGATATGTGGCGCGAGCTAGTATCGAAATATCCCAACATTACATTCACTTTCAACGGTCATAATTTCTTGGATGGAGCTGAGACGGTAGTCTCTAATGCTGCTGGTGACAATCCAGTATTCCAGATTATGGTGAACTACCAAAACGGCATTTCTGGTGAGATTACTGGTGCAGGAGATCCGACTCTAGGTGGGCGTGGCGGTAATGGTGCAATGCGCCTGGTGGTGATTGACCCAGACAACGACCGGATTTCAACTCACACGAAGTTTGTTGAACTGGACAAATACTTTGACCGGGTTGATCATGAGGAAGTATTTGAGGGGGTCGATTTAGGTGCGCCAGAGCAGATTGCCATTGCCAAGGCAGGTGGAACAATGGTGTTCCAAGGAGACGAACCAGAGGTTATAGTGTCCCTCGATCCTTCTGCGACTCTTGGTGCTACAGCAGGAACGGTATTTGAATGGTTCGCCACCGATGGGGAAAAACTAGGAGAAACCGATGGGGAAGCCTTGGATGTTCCTCTCAAGGCTGGAATGAACCGACTCACCCTGCGGGTTACTGATGCTGAGGGCAATGTTAGCGAAGACCAAAAATTAGCGATTGTTGAGACACCAGGCACTCTCCTGAGCGAAACCTTTGACGACGGAGACTTCAACGGTTGGGTTGCACCCGGCTCGACACCAAACGAGACCTCCTTCCTGGTGAAAGGTTCCATCTTCGGCAACCCGAACGGTGAAGGTGAGGCTGCTCTCTATGCTCAGACCGATGACCCCAATGAGATTCTGTTGTGGAACGGTGAGGATGCACAGGACTGGTCTAACTATGTGTACGATCTGACCCTTGAGGCGGCCGATAATGATACAGTTGGTGCAATTTTCTACTACGTTGACGAGCAGAATCACTATGAGCTTGCCTTGAATCAAGAGGAAGACACTCGTACCTTGACCCGTGTCGAAAACGGAGTTGCTACTATATTAGCTGAGGAGAGTGGCTCTTACCGTCACTTGGCTCCCCAAGATTTGCGTATTGCGGTGGTAAACGATCAAATCACGGTGACTCTGGATGAAGATCTACTGTTCGATGGACCTGTTACAGATTCGAGTCCTCTCGCTGCGGGGACTGTGGGTGTACTCTCACGTTCTATGGACCGAGCAAGCTTTGATAATATTGCAGTCAACACCGCCGAACTTAGTGCAAGGGTGCTAGGGGAAACCCCGGCGGAGCAGTGGGCAGTCGATCTCGATGGTGATGGGACTGCTATCGTGAACCTAAGCGCACAAGCCACTATCAGCGTTGAGGACATCGCTAGCTATGAGTGGCTGGTCAACGATACTGTGGTGGAGACGGGAGTAACGGGTGCCTTAGCACTCGAACCTGGTGAAACCACTGTCACGTTGCGGGTTACGGATGCGTTAGAGACAGTGTCTGAAGACCAGATGACTGTTAGCGTTGCTCCCCAAGCTGCTGTTCTAGCTGCGGACGATTTCAACGATGGTACTGCCGATGGCTGGACGATTGTGGATGAGGGTCCTATCGACCCTCCATCGGACTGGGCAGTGGTTAACGATGCCTTCAGTCAAAACTCCAATATTCAGTCAACCCAGCAGGAGTCCGGTTTTGGAGCTTGGTCACTCGGTGGAGAGGGAGCATATATCCTGCGTGATGGAACCTATGCGGTCTATAATGCGCCCGAAGCACTTGCCTGGACTGATTATACCCTTGAAGCGACCATCAATCCTGGTGATAATGATGAAGGAGTTGGTCTGTTGTTCCGCTACATAGATTCGGACAACTATTACAAACTTGAGGCTGACCCTCTTCGTGGTGTGATCCAGCTAACCCGTCACGAAGATGGTTATGAAACTGTACTGGCTCGTGGCTGGCATAACTATACACCCGGAGAGGCTCAGGACTGGCGGATTGAGGTGGATGGCACTACGCTGACACCCTATATTAATGGGGTCGAGGTCTTTGGCTCGGAGGTGGATGACCAGATCCATGAGGCTGGTACCGTTGCACTTTATTCTTGGGCAAGTGAAGGAGTAAGCTTTGATAATGTGACGGTTCTTGACAAAGGAGAAATCATTGAAGGAGAAATCATCGAGGGAACTGATGATGACGATGAGTTAGTCGGGGGTCAAGGTAATGATACTATTGCAGGTTTACTCGGCAATGATGAAATTGAGGGTCGTGGCGGCGATGATGTTCTCCGAGGTGACTTGAATACTTCCAATCCTCAAGAAAATATTGACGGTGGTAACGATACCATCAATGGCGGTTCGGGTGATGACGAAATTGGTGGTAAAGCCGGAGATGACGAACTCTATGGCGATGAAGGTAACGATGAAATTTGGGGTGATGATGGTGATGATTTACTCCGAGGTGGCTTAGGAGATGATATTCTCACTGGGGATGACTTCTCTGGTGGTAGCGGTGCGGATACCTTTATCCTTGCTGTGGGTGAAGGAACTGATACTATCACTGATTTTGAAGTTGGAACTGACTTCATCGGTCTAGCTGAGGGTCTGAGCTTCGATGCTCTCAGCTTCAGCGAAAGTAGCATCATGCTCGAAGAAGAAACTCTTGCTGTTCTCAATGGTATTGATACCACTACTTTGACAGAAGATGACTTTACTTCTGTCTAACGCTTTAAGTCCCTCTGACTTAACTGTTTCCTGAACTTAAAAATGTGGAGTGGGTTCAACCTACTCCCATCATACTCACCTTTTCGGTGCGTTGGAGGCCCACACTGAAAGCAGCGCGGAGCGTGTGTGGAGGAAAACGCGCACCACGTCTTTCGGTATGTTAATATATCCGGCACGTGAGTTTTTAGATGTCGTGAAGCAAGTATGAACGCTAGTTGTACGAGTTGAACCTACCGCAGAGCAGTATAAATTGCTGAATGATACTGCAGTAGCGTTTGCGTCGGCTTGCACTTGGATAAATGACAACGTCAACTCAAACCTGACAAACCGAAACTCTATACAAGCTGTTTGCTATAACGATGTTAAATCCCAGTTTGGATTAACCGCTAATCATGTTGTTAGGGCTTGTGCAAGAGTCGGGGCTAATAGATTGACTGCCAAACAAAAACGGAAGAAAGTTAAAGGCTTTAGACCTACCAGCTTTGATTGTGATGCTAGAACATTTCGGATTATTGAAGAAGGGCTCGGTACAAATCCGAGGTCGCCTCGGATTTTGCACAGCCGAGCGCGTTCCGCGTATTTAGTTAGCATAAGCACGACTGGGAAAAGAGTTAAAGTTCCGATGCGAGTAAGCAACTATCATATCGGGAAACTCAAAGGTCATAATCCAACCTCCGCTCAAGTTTGCAAACATCAAGACGGTAATTTCTATGTTCATATTCAGCTTAAATCTGAAGTACCAAAACCTAAGAAAACTCAAAATGTCATTGGTGTGGATTTGGGAAGACGAGATATAGCTGTTACCTCTACAGGTCAATCCTGGTCAGGAAAAGACATTAAGAACACCAGAGATAAATACGCCAGAGTTCGTGCTTCTCTACAGAAAAAAGCATCCCAAGGCACAAGAAGTTCAAGACGAAGATGTCGAGAAACCTTGAAACGGCTATCGGGACGTGAGAGAAGATTTCAGACCTGGCTAAATCACAACATTTCTAGTTCAATTATCAATGAAGCTTTAGCCACAAATTCATCTATTGCTATCGAAGACTTAACTGGAATTCGAGAAAGAACTAACGAAAAGCCCAGAAACAAAACTGAGCGTAGACGTTCTAATAGTTGGGCTTTCCACCAACTTCGACAATTCTTGGAATACAAGGGTATTAAAGAGGGCGTGAATGTAATGGCAATTCCACCTGCATTTACCAGCCAAACTTGTCATAAATGCCTTCATATTCATCCAGCCAAAGGGAAATCTTACCGAAGTGGAAAAAACTTGAAATGTGGGAATTGTGGCAATCAATGCGATGCCGACTACAACGGCGCAAAAATGTGCGATTCGTTCAGTCGAAACCTAGTAATAGGGGGATGGCTGGCTTCTGTTGAGTAACCCACTTCAGGGTAGAGTTCGCACTTTTATCCTCAGCAGATGACAACTTCATAATCTTGTAGGTGAGTGTGAGTATCCTAGAAAACACAAGTCCTATCCTCCAGGTACAGGAGTGAAAGCAGTTTCCCCAGGGTCGCGACTAGCCATCAACCCCTGAAGCGGGAATCAAAGCGCAAAGATACTAATAGCCTAATTTGGTATCCCGTCAGCAAGTCACTATGGA
>JBCBCI010000138.1:0-11528 GCA_038530755.1 Cyanobacteria bacterium J06592_8
GAATAAACTCTGTCGGTATGGTAGCCTCTACAAACAAGCTGCTGAGGTGATGTTTGCTTGTGAGAAAGCTGTTAATCTTGCTCCTAAAAATGGCTATGTTGTTGATGGTCGCGGACTAGCGAGGGCGTTAACAGGAGATATTCAAGGGGCGATCGCAGATTTTCAATTTTATATAGAATGGACTAAAAATGAGGATAATAAAGCCCAACGTCAAGACTGGATTAAAAAGCTTCAGGCGGGCGAAAATCCGTTTACAGATGAGGTATTGAAGGAGTTGAGGAATGACTGAGTTGTTCAATATTTAGTCTAAACTCCAATAAAAAGCCTAGCTTCATCAAGAAACCAGGCTTTAAGATTCATTCGCTTATATTAATGAAGCGGAATTAATGAATACAGAGATTAAACTGCAACAGCAGACTTAGAAGTCGCAGTGAGTTCACCACTCGCATACTTAGCCGCAAATGTATCAAGAGTTTCAACCTTGATTTTGCTTGCGTTTCCAGCACTCCAGAACTGTTGATAACGATCTGCACAAACTTGCTGCATCTTCTTGATGGAAGGCTTCAGGAAGTGGCGGGGGTCGAAGTTAGCCGGATCTTTAGCCGCAGCTTCACGGAAAGCAGCAGTAATCGCTAAACGGTTATCGGTATCGATATTAACCTTACGAACACCACTCTTGATTCCTTTTTGGATTTCCTCAACGGGAACACCATAAGTTTCAGGAATTTTACCACCATATTGGTTGATAATGGCAATTAAATCTTCAGGAACAGAAGAAGAACCGTGCATTACCAAGTGAGTATTGGGGAGACGACGGTGAATTTCTTCAATACGGCTGATTGCTAAAACTTCACCTGTAGGCTTACGAGTGAACTTGTAAGCACCATGGCTAGTTCCAATTGCAACCGCTAAAGCATCAACTTGAGTTTGTTCAACAAACTGAACCGCTTCATCGGGATCAGTTAAAAGTTGATCGTGAGAAAGCTTTCCTTCTGCACCGTGACCATCTTCTGCTTCACCCATTCCAGTTTCGAGAGAACCTAAGCAACCGAGTTCTCCTTCAACACTGGCACCAATGGAGTGAGCAACTTTAACCACTTCAGCCGTGACGTTAACGTTATACTCAAAGCTAGCAGGAGTCTTCGCGTCTGCTTCGAGAGAACCATCCATCATGACGCTAGTGAAGCCATTACGCATGGCGGAGTAGCAAGTCGCAGGAGAGTTACCATGATCTTGGTGCATGGCAATGGGGATGTGGGGATAGGTTTCGATCGCCGCTAAAATTAAGTGGCGCAGGAAGTTTTCACCTGCGTACTTGCGAGCGCCGCGAGAAGCTTGTAAAATCACGGGGCTATCGGTTTCATCAGCAGCCTGCATGATCGCAATGATCTGCTCCATGTTGTTAACGTTGTATGCAGGGATACCGTAGTTGTTCTCTGCCGCGTGATCGAGCAGCAACCGCATGGGTACGAGCGCCATTATAGTCTCCTCCTAAACTTTATATATGTCTGTGAGTTTTTTCTTAGACAGTCTTCTTGAGATAATCTTAAGACACAACCTTAAGATATTGTGAATTGTATCAGAATTAGGTACCCACCAGCACAAGCAAGTCAGCAATCTCTGAAATTTGGTCAATTTTCAGCATGATGGCCTTGAGGAATGTCCAGGGGTCTATGATCTTTTGGGGTGAAGTTGGCGATCGCAGGGGCAGCCACTTTTGATCCCACTAAAATTAAAGTAGAGAAGCAAAGAAGTAAAACCTGTGACTCAAGCCCAAAATGAACCCAAACTCTACAGCTTTGATGAATTTATCAGTTGGTACCCTGAAAATGCCTTATCCCGTTATGAACTCCATGATGGAGTCATTATTGAAATGCCTAAGCCGAAGGGAAAACATTCTACTCTCACAGGTTCTCTAATTGAACAACTTTTAATTATTATTCGACAGATGGGGAAAGGTGGGATTTGGACAATTCCAAGAGAATCAATTGTTAAACCCAAACACGAAAAATCCGGCTATGAACCCGATATCATCGTTCTTGATCAAGATCTTCTGGGCGCAGAACCTCGATGGGAAAGTGAATCAATTATTAAAAATCCAGATTCTGTTAAACTAATTGTCGAAGTAGTTTCAACGAATTGGCGTGATGATTATTATAATAAACTTCGAGATTATGAGGAGATGGGAATTCAAGAATATTGGATTGTAGATTATGCGGCATTGGGAGCCAGAAAGTTTATTGGCAATCCGAAAAAGCCAACATTTTTTGTCTGTAATTTAGTTGATGGAGAATATCAGATGACTCCATTTACAGAGAATGATTTAATTGTTTCTCCAACTTTTCCTCAGTTCAATTTCTCTGTACAGCAGATTTTCAGTGTCGCTGTGTAAAAAACATTTAAACTATTGATCTTCTTTCGACTCATGATTTTAGAAGTGGCAATTCTTGACATTAAACCCGGTTTAGCTGAAGAATTTGAAGCCGCATTTAAAGTCGCCTCACCTCTAATTGCTTCGATTTCCGGCTATATCTCACACGAACTGCAACGATGTCTAGAAACTGAAAATCGTTATCTTTTGCTAGTGCGTTGGCAATGCTTAGAAGATCATACCATTGGGTTTCGACAATCTCCTGTTTATCAAGAATGGAAATCGCTCCTACATCATTTCTACGATCCATTTCCGACTGTAGAACATTATGAACTTGTTGGACTTGAATAGGATCAGCTTAGGTGCGTCGCAACGGATCAGAACGCAAACTCAAACGGGGCTAAGGCTTTGGGGACTACAGCAATACTGTTGAGAACATCCTATGCGATCGCGCTTTACGTTACAATTATTAAGATACGTCAACGAATGCCGATAATCTTAATAAATTCTGCTAAAAGGCACTAACTTATGTCTCTCCCCATTCGCAACGTCGCTATTATTGCCCACGTCGATCACGGCAAAACAACTCTAGTCGATGCCCTGTTAAAACAGTCTGGTATTTTCCGCGAAGGGGAAGATGTACCGGACTGCGTTATGGACTCCAATGAT
This sequence comes from Cyanobacteria bacterium J06592_8, assembly GCA_038530755.1. Taxonomy (GTDB): domain Bacteria; phylum Cyanobacteriota; class Cyanobacteriia; order Cyanobacteriales; family Microcoleaceae; genus Capilliphycus. The sequence goes on from JBCBCI010000138.1 coordinate 3,041, forward strand.
ATTGAACGAGAACGTGGAATTACGATCCTCTCCAAGAATACAGCCGTTCGATATAAAGATACTCTAATTAATATTGTCGATACTCCTGGTCACGCGGACTTCGGAGGTGAAGTAGAACGAGTCCTGGGAATGGTTGATGGTTGTATCCTGATTGTAGATGCTAATGAAGGCCCGATGCCTCAAACCCGCTTCGTTCTCAAAAAAGCCCTAGAAAAAGGCTTGCGTCCGATTGTTGTCATCAATAAAATTGACCGTCCTCGCGCTGACCCCTACGCAGCGGTAGACAAAGTCTTGGATCTGTTCCTCGAACTTGGGGCGGACGATGACCAATGTGAATTTCCCTACCTGTTTGCATCGGGCTTAGAAGGCTACGCCAAGCGTGACCTAGATGTAGACGGAGTGGATATGCAGCCTCTGTTTGAAGATATCCTCGAACACGTTCCGCCGCCTGTCGGTGATGTAGATAAACCTCTACAGTTACAAGTCACAACTCTCGACTACTCTGAATATTTAGGTCGGATTATCATTGGTAAAATCCATAATGGTACAATCCAAGCCGGACAACAGGCTGCCCTCGTTCGAGAAGATGGCACAATTGTTAAAAGCAAAATTACCAAACTGATGGGGTTTGAAGGGTTAAGCCGCATTGAACTGGAAAAATCAACGGCGGGAAATTTGGTCGCAGTCGCCGGATTTAGTGATGCGAATATTGGTGAAACTGTTACCTGTCCAAACGAACCCCAAGCCCTGCCTCTGATTAAGGTAGATGAACCGACCTTACAGATGATGTTCTCGGTGAATGATTCTCCCTTTGCAGGTCAAGAAGGATCTTACGTTACTTCTCGTCAATTACGCGATCGCTTAATGCGAGAGTTAGAAACTAATGTCGCCCTTCGCGTCGAAGAAACAGACTCCCCAGATCGGTTTATGGTCTCTGGACGGGGTGAACTTCACTTAGGGATTTTAATCGAAAATATGCGTCGAGAAGGCTACGAGTTCCAAGTCTCTCAGCCGCAAGTAATTTACCGCGAACTGAATGGTCAACCTAACGAACCTTTTGAATATCTGGTGTTAGACGTTCCAGAAGATGCAGTCGGAAGCTGTATGGAAGTTCTGGGTCAACGACGGGCGGAAATGCAGGATATGCGAGTCGGAACGAATAGTCGCGCCCAGTTAGAATTTGTGGTTCCAGCGCGAGGACTCATTGGTTTCCGAGGTGATTTCATGCGAATGACTCGTGGGGAAGGAATTATGAACCACAGTTTCCTTGAATATCGCACTATGGGAGGAGATATTGAGACTCGTCGTAACGGCGTTTTAGTGGCTTTTGAAGAAGGAGTCAGTACCTTCTACGCCCTCAAAAACGCTGAAGATCGGGGTTCTTTCTTTATTACGCCCGGAACGAAGGTCTACAAAGGTATGATCGTCGGCGAACATAACCGTCCCCAGGATCTAGACTTGAATGTTTGCAAAGCTAAACAGTTGACCAACCATCGGTCTGCAACGGGTGATGAATTGGTACAATTACAATCTCCTGTCGATATGAGTTTAGAACGGGCTTTAGAATATATCGGGTCTGATGAATTGGTGGAAGTGACACCAGAATCTATTCGTCTACGCAAAGTTAGTAAAAAGTTAGTCAGACGTTAGAAACTTCTCCGAATAGGGTTACAGTTCGGCTTCGCTCACTGTAAAAGGTGGGCGTTGCTTATCCTACAGTTAATAGGGTTCAAATTCCATGACTTTTTCCGATCACCCAATGACGACGGAAGAATTTGGAGAGAGAGGATTCATCTAATCGTAAAAAAATCGGTCTTCCATGAGGACAAGTTCGAGGATTGCGAGTTCTTACCCATTGTTCGAGTAAAGTTTGCATTTCGGGTAAACTTAAGGGTGTACCATTACGAATTGCACTCCGACAAGCAGTCGCAACTTGAGCCGATTCTAGGTCTTTTCCTAAACTTAATTCGATTAATGCTTCTTGACAATCTTCTCGCTTCGATAACAGTTTTGGAGCAGTTCGCACAGCCCATAATCCCTCTCCAAAAGGATCGACTTGGAGTCCAATTCGTTCGAGTTGTTCAAGCTGAGTTTGGGAAAGTTGTTGAAGTAAAATAGGCGGTTCTAAACTAACTCGCTGCCAAGTATCAAGAAGTTGTTCATACAAGACTCGTTCGTGAGCGATATGTTGTTCAACCAGCCATAATCCATTAGGATGTTCTCCGACAATATAGGTATTATGAACTTGCGCGATCGCTTTTAATTCAATTAAGCTTAATTCTTCTGTTTTCTCTGAGTTAATAGGTTGAACAGTTAGACTCCCTTCGACGACGCTCTGGGCAAGTCCCTCACTGTCAATTGAACGTTGAGTTTGATAACGACCTTTTTCTTCTGAAACTTTCAAAAGCTGGTCAACACGCTTGAATTGAGTTGATGCAGTGGATGGATTTAAGCGCAAAGTATTCTCGATACATTCAGTGATTTTTTCCTGCCAATAATTGAAATGATGGAGATAAACCTCTTCTTTAGCCGGATGACGGTTCCAGTCAATATGAGTGGGATCGATTTGTAGATGAATAAAACAGACCGGAAAGCGATCGCGAGGTAAGGTACGACTAAAGGCGGAGAGGATCGTTTGTTCAAGTGGCTGCGATCGCACAATTCGACCATTTAAGGCAATTTTAACCCAGTCGGGGCGATGACGATGACAGCGATCGGGTAAACCTAAAACACCTTTTAAAGAGGGAGAATTAGCAATATTTTCCGGAGTTGGGTTCGTGAGTTCAACCTGAAGCCGTTGTAAGTCCCCCAAACGCACCCCTCGGACAATCTGAGCTAAAATTGAGTCTGCGCCGACACCAGAGATAATCTGTAACCCCGAATTCGACCCTTGACGAACTTGCCAGTTAACGTGAGGATGACAGAGGGCAATCTGACTAACGATGCGGTGAATACTTCGCAGTTGCACAGAGAAAGTAGGCAAAGCTTGACGCCGCCCTTGCCAATTTTCAAATAATTCAGAAACCGTGACAATCGTTCCTGGTGCGATCGCCACAGCTTCAGGTTCACGGGGTTCTCCTTGGTGGTTGTAAACGACTCGCCATCCCATGTCTCCTGGCGGACGACTAAGAATTTCCAGTTGAGCCAGTTGCGCTAAACTATGAAGGGCTTCTCCGCGAAATCCTAAGCTGGTAATTTTCGAGAGATCGGCAATCGTACTAATTTTACTGGTACTATGGGCAGTTGCGGCTTGTTTGAGGTTCGCCACATCCATTCCCATGCCGTTATCCGCCACTTGAATTCGCCATTGTTCAGGCGAGACTGAAATCGTGATGCGAGTGGCTTGGGCATCTAGGGCATTTTCCACAAGTTCTCGCACAACCGCTTCGAGAGAGTCAATGACCTCTCCGGCGGCGATTAAGTGGATAATATCTTCCGGTAAGGGTTGAATTTGGGATGCCATATTACTACGAGGCAGAGTCTAGCCAGATGATACGAAAACTCAAGTTCTAATCATAACTTTTATGGATTGTTTGTGAGGAGAAGATTCGCGATCGCGATTTATTGAGTGGTTATTTTAGATTGAATCTAGATTTTTGCCAAGAATATAAGACGATTAGAGGCTAGATTATAATAAATGTATGTTGGGTTAAATGAGGATAAAAATGACTGATTTAGATTTGAATGAGACAACTTCTCATCCTTTGGCTAAGTATCGAAATCATCTAGAATTTTATGGCTATCGAGTCAAGGAAGTTGAAAATCGGCTTTATTGCCATCATCCTCGCAAGTCAAACTTGATTTTAAATCCCATTTCTGATCGAGGGGTTTTAGTGAGTATTGTTTATTCTTTTGAATCAGATCTAGAACGGTTAGATCTTCTAGAGTATGTCAATGAGTTGAATTTATATTTTACCTTTATGAAAGCTTATCTCGATGAAGATAACGATTTGCTGTTAGAAATCTTTTTTGAAGGCGAATATGATCGCACGAATTTCTCGATTTTATTAGAGAATCTTGAATACGACCTGAGTCATGTGTTGCTGAACAATGAATTAACCCAACACTATTTAAAGTAAGGAAATTTTTAGCCCTGAAAATTTAGCCCTGAAAATATTGAATCTTCTCAGCAAGTGTTTTGATTCGTCAATAGCTGTAAAATCTCCTCACTCAAATTAGGAATCATTTCAAATCGGAAGCCGAATGACGAACTCAGTCCCTTCACCGACAGTTGAATGACATTCTAGATTTCCTCTATGATTATCAACCACAATTTTACGGGCAATTGATAATCCTAAACCTGTTCCTTTTCCAACTGCTTTAGTGGTGAAAAGATGCTCAAATACCTTAGCTGTAATTTCGTCAGACATACCACAGCCATTATCTCGAATTCGGACAGTTACAACTTGATTAGCAGCATCCAACTCTGTTTTGAGCGCGATCTGATAGCGATTGGCTTTCTTCTCTCTGGGTAGACGCTCTTGGCTCATTTCATCAAATACATCAATGGCATTAGCCAGAATATTCATAAAGACCTGATTCAATTGACCGGGGAAACCATTCACTTGGGGTAGAGCAGCATAGTCTTTAATCACCTTAATTTCTGGACGTTTGTCTGTAGCTTTGAGTCGATGTTTGAGAATTAATAGCGTACTCTCTAAACCTTCATGTAGGTCAAAATCAACGGTTTTATCCCGATCTGCACGAGAGAAGATTCGCATTGACTTACTAATTTCTTTAATACGGTTAATTCCCGTCTTCATCGAAGTTACCATTTCCGGTAAATCTTCCAAAACATAGTCCAATTCAATTTCTTCAGCATAGGTTGTGACTTCTTCCCCAGGTGGATGATGTTTATGGTATACTTCTATGTATTCAAACAGGTCTTGCAGTGCTTCTTCGACCTGAGAAATATTTCCAGAAACAAATCCCAAAGGATTATTAATCTCATGGGTAATGCCAGACATCATTTGACCTAGAGCAGACATTTTTTCACTCTGAACCAGTTGCAGTTGTGCTTCTTGTAACTGAGTTAAGAACTGTTCTAGCTGATGGGCATAATCCTGAGACTGCTGATACAGTTCAGCATTTTCTAGAGAAATTGCGGCTTGAGAACATAAGAGTTTTAAGACTTCTAAATGTTGGGAGGTAAAAGCTTGGGTGATTAGATGATTTTCAAGGTATAGAATAGCTTGGAGTTTCCCCTGACTTAAAATAGGTAAACACAATGTACTTTTCGGCTGTTGTTTAATGATATAAGCATCACTTGCCCATTCCGGTTGATTGAAAATATCGTTAATCACGAGGGGTTGCTGTTGACGTTTGACGAGGTTAATGAGTTTGAGTGGGATATCTGAACTATCTTCTAAGGCTAAAGTTTGTTGAATGATGCTGAGATTTGACTCGGTTTCTGAAGAGTAAGTTGCAATGGCTTCTACGGTTAATTGTTGATTGCGATTAAAAATTAATACACCTTTTGTGGCTCCTGCATTTTCTAAAATCACTTGCATCAATTGAGTAATTAATTTCTTGAGTTCTATCTCACTGGATAAGGCTTGAGAGGCTTTCATTACACTGTTGAAGTCTAATAAATTGCCGACACTTGTACTGCTCGTTTGCACAGTTTGATAACTGGGTGTAATATAAGTTTGTAGGTGATTAAAACTAATTTCAGACTGTTGAAGAACTGGGACTAAAAGTTCAGGATATAGTTTTTCAAGTTGATTTGTTTTGGCTTTAGCTCCCCAACGTGCATAACAATAGTAGGCTTCTATCATATAGGTTTGGGCGATTTTTTCCTTGCCCCAATCCAAATAAAATTTAGCGGCGAGTTCGTTGGCTAGGGCTTCTTCTTGAATGTATTCGTTTTCTTTGGCTCCGGCAATGGCTTTGTCGAAAAGTTCGATGGCTTCTAATTTGTGTCCGAGCACTCGGCATTTTTCCGCTTGCATCAAATCCGACTTATGCTGATAGTTCATTGGCGCGTGACTTGCCCATAATTCAAGGCGATCGCTCCATTTCTTCGCACGTTCGAGATATTGATTTTTTTGCTCATCTATCGCTTCCCCTGCAACAGAAAGATAAATTAAGCCTCCAATGAAGGTAAAAGGAGGCAAAAGTAGATGTCCGCCCATTGCATCGAGATAGTCTTCAACTTCAGAAAGTAGCGAAACAACAGCCAAATCCCCTTCAAACAGATAGCTCATATATAACTTACTAAAGGTGTAAATTGAGATTCCCACAGCATTATTACTCTTGCGCAATATCTCAATTGTTTCTGCTTCATTACAGAACTCACCTTGCAAAGACCAAGGTCTTTCAGAAATATGGATTAAGTTATGAATAGTCTGAAATATAAAAGTTGTAGCTGCTACTGTACCTTCAACTTGAATCGAATGACAGAATTCCATACACTGCTTGCATTCGAGTATCAAGCCACTAAGTTCTTGCCCCACGCAGTATTTACCAATCACTTGATTGTTTAAATTATAACCAGCAAATTCTAGATCACCCACCTCAAGACCACTTTGGCAACCTTCCTGAAAAGGTGTAATGCTATGACGATAATGTTGAACCCAATGAGAAATAAACAGATAAAAATTATTCAGCACTAATGCTTTACGCGGGTTATTGTTTTGTTTCTTTAGAATTTGTTCTCCAATTTTTCCAATCCGATATCCTCTAGAGAAATCACTGATATTAGGGTCACACAAAACTAGACCGTAGTTAGTAAAAATAAAGGGCGTATCGAAGGTGCTGCCATACTCTAAGGACAACAAGACTGTTTTACATATCAAAGGAACTAATAAATTGGGATTAGAGAAGTAAGTGGGTGGACCCAGGCGCACTAGCATTCTCATTGCTGCTGCCATTTTCAGGTCTGTTATGTCAGGAAGCTCAATCAATGCTTGATCGGAAAAACCCTCCAGAGTAGTTTTTGTCTTCAAGAGCCAAGTCCCAATGTCTTCAGCCGTTGGCTCTAACGGCAAATCAACCCTCAAGAGTTTTAGACAGTTTAATCCCACCTCAATAGCCTCAGAATATTGACTCTGAGCAGAGAGACGCTGAAGCTGAATTTCATAAACCTTAACTCGATCAAGAATGTTTTGAGTATGGCTGAGAACTATCTCTGCCATTGTTTCCATCATCTCCAGGTCACCCTTGAGATAACCGATTTCTACAGCTTCTGTATATAAATTTAGTGTTAGCTGATAATGGGTTTGCCAACAATTCTCCTTCAGGAGTTGAATTCCCGTTTCTAAATATTCCCAAGCTGCGATATAAGCCGTGCAAGATTTGGCTTTTTGAGCCGCCAATAGATTCAACTCACAGAGTTGAAGTTGTTTCTCTTTACTGGTAATGAGTTCTATCCCCTGATTAAGATGGGGAACAATATCAAAAACCTTTTCTTCAAGCTGTCCCTCTGGTGTTTTATCCAGTAATAACGTACCAATATTGAAGTGAGTGATTTTCTTTTGTTCTTCGGGAATTAAAAAATAAGCCGCCTGTTGAACGCGATCATGTAAAAACTTATAACTAGCTGAAAGATGACTATTTTGAATTGAATTTATTTCTGTTGTTGTATCTGTATAAAATTTATAAACTTCTGTTGTGGGTAAAATTAATCCTTCTTTGAGTGCTTCCCATAAATATGTTGCCGTTTCCAGTTCAGAAGTTTGTTGCACAATTGCCAGTGTTTCTAAATTAAATCGATTCCCAATACAAGCCGCTAACTTCAAAACCTTTTGGGTTTCTTCTGGCAATTTTTGCAACCGTCCTGCCATAAATTCTACGACATCATCAGTCAAAGCCGCATCACGAATCTGGGAAAGATCGCATTCCCAATATCTTAAATCTTGATTAAAGGTAATGAGCTCATCTTCGTATAATCCTTTTAAAAACTGAGTCGTAAAAAACGGATTTCCTTGCGTTTTCTGATACACTAACTCACTCAACGGTTGAGCTTTTTCTTCTTCACAGATGAGAGTCTCAGCCGTTAACTGATTAATATGCTTAAATGCTAAGGGTTCGAGCGTGATTGTATTAATAACAGCTTGATTTTTCCGGAGTTCATCCAAACTCAACATTAAGGGATGGGCAGGAAATACTTCGTTATCTCGATAGGCTCCTAATACTAATAAATATCCCGTTTCCGAATCCTTCATTAACAGTTTAAACAAGTTCAATGAAGCGGAATCTGCCCACTGTAAATCATCGAGAAAGATAACTAATGGATGCTCTTTTGTCGTGAAGATCTGTACAAATTTACTGAATAATAAGTTAAAACGATTCTGGGCTGCACTTCCGGAGAGTTCAAGAACTTCTGGCTGTGTACCGATAATATACTCAAGTTCCGGAATGACCTCAATCAAAACTTGACCGTTTTCTCCCACGGCTTGCAGAATTCTGTGTTTCCAATTCTCTAATTCGCTATCCGACTCTGACAACAATTGACCCATCAAATCTCGGAAAGCTTGCACAAAAGCAC
>JBCBCI010000139.1:0-2983 GCA_038530755.1 Cyanobacteria bacterium J06592_8
AGACTCGACAAAACAAACCTCAGAGACGATATCTTCTCAAGCTTAGAGAGACGCTTTTCAAAACAAAATGGTATATAAAAAGAGGAAACATTCAGTCAAAATCTAGCCTTGACAATTGAACATTCCCTCAACTGTTATGAACACTATCTACTCGCTCTAGAAACGGTGAATTCTCCCCAACGCGATCAGGTATTGAACGTGTTAGTATCTCGTGATGCAGTACAACGAACCTTGATAGATGGAGCCAAATTTTCTGGGGTTCAGTGGGTTAAATTAAAGAAACTCGACGATCGCCTTAAACAACAGAAAGATGCGATCGCTAAAACCCTAGACTTAGAACAGTGGCGGGAAACTGTTAAACCCTCTGAGTCCGCTTGGTGGTGGTTCTGTGATTTACCCAAACCTCTCGGTTGCTGGGAACGGTTCGACTGGGTGTGGAATGGAGTGAACTTAATTTGTTTGACCATTTCTGTGAGTTTAGTTCTCGATACCTCTTCTAAACTCTTGACAGGTGGGCCAGGTTTTGTCGGAGCATCAGCGATCGCATTTCAAAGCATCCTAACTCTAGTTGCTGGAGGTGGAGGGCTAACTCAAACGGGACAAAAAACACGAGAATACGTTTTCACTCGTCTCAACATCGACAAACGTTACTGGGAAGAATGGAGTGCAGGTGTATCAGTCGCATTACTGGGCGTTTTGTTTGCGATTCATAGTAGTTTACCAAAAGTTGCCGTTCGATTCAACGATTGGGGTGTAGAACATTACCAAGCTAGAGAATTTGATAGTGCCTTATCTAATTATGAAAAAGCGATCGCCCTTCGTCCAGACTATGCAGAAGCCCACTATTATTTAGGATTACTCTACGAAGACTTACAACAGTATGACAAAGCTAGAGCAGAATATCAACTCGCCCTTCAAAGCGATCTCGATGCTTTGGAAGCTTTAACCCGACTGAAAGCGCATAATAATTTAGGTCGTCTCTATATTTTAAAGAAAGACTACACCGCAGCTATACCTTCTTTAGTGACGGGGTTAAATTTAGTGGATGAAGAACAAGCAAAAACGGATGAAGCTATCAAAAGCACTCAGTATGCGTTAAAGAAAAATCTGGGTTGGACACAGTTAGGACAGAAGAACTATATCGAAGCCGAATCATTGCTTACTGAAGCGATCGCTTTAGCTCCCGAACGAGGGGCAGCCTATTGTTTATTAGCTCAAGTTTTGGAAGGGAAAAAACAACAAACAGAAGCTCAAACTCAGTGGCAAAATTGTGTGATTTATGCGGATGAACTTCAGCCAGATGAGTATCAATGGATAGCGTTAGCTCGTGAGAAGATTGCTACTCAAGGAAAACAACCATGAAACCTAAATGCCCCCTAAATCCCCATCTGTTAAACAGCGAAGCATCTGCTAATTCCCCCCAGAATTGGGGGGCTAGGGGGGCGGGAGACTTTCAATCCTTGATAAAAATTTCCCCTCAAAGTTGGGGGGCTAGGGGAGAAAAATTGATTTTATGGATAACACTTTTAACATTAATTACTATTTTCTTTCCAACAATTGTACAGGCTCAAACTAATCGAATTGTCGAAATAGAAGGGGAAGCAACGATTAAGAAAAAAGATGAATCACAGGAACGTTCTGCTACTGTCGGAACTGAATTAGAACTCGGAGATTTACTCACAACTCAAGCGGGAACAGTTGTTTGGGTGCGGTGTGCAGATGGCAAATTGAAGAAAGCAGATTCTGGTGTACCATCAGGATTAAAAGCAATATGCCCCAATGCAACACCCTCAACTCAGGCTAGGGCTGAAGATATTTTCTTAGATTTGCTGTTTGGTCGGTTCGCCTTTGCAACTCAAGTCTTGGAGGCACAACCGTTGTTGAAATGGGAAGCAATTTCAGGCGTTACAAACTATCAAGTGCAGATTCTCAAAGACGATAATATCATTTGGCAGACTAACGTCAACGGAACAGAAATTCGCTACGAGGGAACGGCTTTAGAACCCGGAATAGACTATCAACTGAGGGTTACACCTGCAAACGCACAGGACAATCAGTCTATCTATGAACTCTGGTTAATGCGGTTGGATGCAGCCACAGCCGAGAAAGTACAGGCGACAGTTGCCGAAATTGAAACGGAGGAAGTGGGAGAAGAAGCCAAGGCGTTGATATTGGTGGATTTTTATCGAGAAGTCGGACTGTCAGACGAAGCAGAGGATCAACCGGGATTATTATTAAGTGCGATCGCATCTCTAGAAATATTGATACAGCAAGGTAATTCAACGTCTGTAGTGTATCGATTATTAGGAGAATTGTATCTGTTAACCGGACAATTGCAACAGTCAGAAATCCGGTATCAAGAAGCAATTAAACTGGCAAAACAATCTGAGAACTTAGCAGAACAAACGGAAGCTGAGATAGGATTAGCTCATGTTTATGCAGCGATGGGGAAATTGGCGGAGTCGCGGCAGATGTTGGAAACGGCATTAAAACAATATCAAGTTTTGGGAAATCAAGACCGCATAACTGTAGTTCAACAGTGGCTAGAAAGAGTAAGGCGAAAGGAAAATTGAGCCGAATTGGTGTTTGCCTTGAATGGTTATTAAAATGGTTATAGATTAACAAGGAGTGCCATTTGGTAAGTCTTCCAAAGTTCAGATTGAAAACCTCCTGGGCTGTCATTTCGTTGGTGGTTCCCCTTGTAGGGAGTGCAACAATTCCACTGCTTCCCTCTCTAACAAAATCCGTTTCTTCTACAGAAACCCCAACCCTAAGTTTACCTGGAAAGAAAGCCAGCCAACTCTTTCAACAAGGAAGACAGCAGTATCGCAAGAATGAATATAAAGCCGCACTTCAGTCTTGGCAAGAGGCACTGAAAATATACCGAGAAATCGACGATCGCAAAGGGGTTGCCAGTTCTCTCAACAATTTGGGCAATGCTTACCGTCGTTTGGGGCAGTATCAAGAAGCGATAGAATACTAT
>JBCBCI010000139.1:3082-11431 GCA_038530755.1 Cyanobacteria bacterium J06592_8
GGGGTTGCCAGTTCTCTCAACAATTTGGGCAATGCTTACCGTCGTTTGGGGCAGTATCAAGAAGCGATAGAATACTATCAGCAATCTTTAACCATTGCACGAGAAATCGGCGATCGCAATGGGGAAGCTGCTTCTCTGGGCAATTTGGGCATTGCTTACCGTCGTTTGGGGCAGTATGAAAAAGCCATAGAATACTATCAGCAGTCTTTAGCGATTTTTCAAGAAATCGGCGATCGCAAAGGGGTTGCCAGTTCTCTCAACAATTTGGGTAATGCTTACTTTAGTTTAGGGCAGTATCAAAAAGCCATAGAATACCATCAGCAGTCTTTAGCTATTGACCGAGAAATCGGCGATCGCAAAGGGGTTGCCAGTTCTCTCAACAATTTGGGCAATGCTTACGATAGTTTGGGGCAGTATCAAGAAGCGATAGAATACCATCAACAGTCTTTAGCCATTGAACGAGAAATCGGCGATCGCAATGGGGTTGCCAGTTCTCTGGGCAATTTGGGCAATGCTTACTTGAGTTTGGGGCAGTATCAAAAAGCCATAGAATACCATCAGCAGCAATTAACCATTGCACGAGAAATCGGCGATCGCAATGGGGTTGCCAGTTCTCTCAACAATTTGGGCAATGCTTACCGTCGTTTGGGGCAGTATCAAGAAGCGATAGAATACTATCAGCAATCTTTAACCATTGCACGAGAAATCGGCGATCGCAATGGGGAAGCTGCTTCTCTGGGCAATTTGGGCATTGCTTACCGTCGTTTGGGGCAGTATGAAAAAGCCATAGAATACTATCAGCAGTCTTTAGCGATTTTTCAAGAAATCGGCGATCGCAATGGGGTTGCCAGTTCTCTGGGCAATTTGGGCAATGCTTACTTGAGTTTGGGGCAGTATCAAAAAGCCATAGAATACCATCAGCAGCAATTAACCATTGCACGAGAAATCGGCGATCGCAATGGGGTTGCCAGTTCTCTCAACAATTTGGGTGCTGCTTACGATAGTTTAGGGCAGTATCAAGAAGCGATAGAATACCATCAGCAGTCTTTAGCCATTAAACGAGAAATCGGCGATCGCAATGGAGTTGCCAATTCTCTCAACAATTTAGGCAATGCTTACTTGAGTTTAGGGCAGTATCAAGAAGCGATAGAATTCTATCAGCAGTCTTTAGCGATTTTTCAAGAAATCGGCGATCGCAAAGGGGTTGCCAGTTCTCTGGGCAATTTGGGCATTGCTTACAGTCGTTTGGGGCAGTATCAAGAAGCGATAGAATACTATCAGCAGTCTTTAGCCATAGACCAAGAAATCGGCGATCGCGAAGGGGAAGGAGTATCTCTGAGTAATATTGGTTTCTTACTCGATGAACAAAACCAACCCGAACTCGCCATTGCCTTTTTCAAGAAATCCGTTAATGTGCGAGAAGGCATTCGTCAGGATATTCGCGGACTCTCCACTGACCTACAACAATCCTACACGGAAACTGTTGCCGGAACTTATCGTCGTTTAGCCGATCTCCTCCTCTCTCAAGGACGAATTCTGGAAGCCCAACAGGTGTTAGAATTGTTGAAAATTCAGGAAATTCGGGATTATTTGGACGATCAACGGGCGGGTGGCAAACTTCCAGGGGTGACGTTACTCCCCAAAGAAGAAGAACTTCTGCAAAGATACGATACGTTAATCGCTTTTGCCCAAACCTTGCTAGCCTGTGAACAAACCCAGTGTGCCGAACTCTCCCAACTGCGAGACGAACGAGACACCCTCAAACGCCAATATCAGCAGGCTGTTCAGACCTTAGAAGCGGAAATTCGTAGCCGTCGCGCCACTGAAGAAGATGCTTTTCTTGACCCCGATGACCTCAGCAAACAGGCTAAAGACATCCTCCAGGCACAACCGGGAACGGTGTTGATTTATCCTTTAGTTCTAGAAGATAAACTATGGCTATTGTGGGCGGTTGAGGGGCGAGTGGTCAGCAAGCGAGAAATTGATGTGGGACAGCAACAACTGGGGGAAGCGGTTCTGAAGTTGCGTCAACTGCTGCAAGATCGATCCTCGGATATTGAAGAACTGCAAAAGGTTTCTAAACAACTCTACGACTGGTTAATAGCCCCGGTAGAAGCGGAATTACAGGATGCCGAACACTTGGTCTTTTCCTTAGATCGGGTGACACGATATATTCCGATGGGAGTGTTGTTTGATGGGAAACAGTATTTAATTCAGAAATACACCGTCAATACCATTCTCTCAGCCGAACTGACCGATATGCGCGATCGTTTGCCTTCAGGGGTAGAGAATGCGCCAATTCTGGCATTGGGTGTATCATATGCGGTGGCAGACTTCAATTCCCTCCCCAACGTTGTCACCGAACTTGATGGCATTGTCCGCGAGGAAAATAATTCCGAAGACAGTCAAGGGGTTTATCCAGGGTTGCAGTTTCTCAACGGCGAGTTTAATTTTAATGCCTTGCGAGATAACCTTTCCGGTCGAAAATTACTGCATATTGCTACTCACGGTAAATTCGTTCCCGGTCGCCGAGAGGAGTCCTACTTGATGTTGGGAAACGGAGAAAAGTTACCCATTCCAGAGATTGAGGTGTTAACAGACTACATGGATGACACCCATTTGGTAGTCTTGTCCGCTTGTGAAACAGCGTTAGGAGAAGCAGATCAAGAGGGCATCGAGATTAACGGAATTAGCTACTATTTCCTCAATGGCGGCGCAAAAACGGTGCTGGCTTCCCTCTGGAATGTGAATGATGGCAGTACCAGTCATTTAATGCAACAGTTCTATTCTCATCTGTCTCAAGGCAACTTTACCAAAGCCGAAGCGTTACAGAAAGCGCAGTTACAAATGTTGCGAGGAGAAGTGGTTAGGGTAGAGGGAGAAGGCGATCGCAGTGTGATTAAATTAGTTCCAAAGGAAGGCAGTTCTGGAAGTGCATCAACAGGGTTGAGTCATCCCTATTATTGGTCAGCATTTATTTTAATTGGGAATGGACTATAAAGTATGTAACCCCTTCTAGAGATTGGCTATGTTGAACCTAAAAGCTTTAGCAGTTGCAGTTGTGTTGGGTGTATTGCCTCCGGTTAATCTAATTCACGTTCTAAATGAGTCTCAAGTTCTGGCACAAACTCAGGAAGAACGAAAAGCAAAGGCAGATCAACTTCTTCAACAGGGAAATCAGCAAGCTAAAGCTAGCCAGTATCAAGCAGCACTTCAATCTTGGCAAGAGGCACTGAAAATTTATCAAGAAATGGGAATCGCAATGGGGGAAGCGTCTCTTCTGAGCAATTTGGGCATTGCTTACGAGAGTTTGGGGCAGTATGAAAAAGCCATAGAATACTATCAGCAGTCTTTAGCGATTTTTCAAGAAATCGGTGATCGCCAAGGAGTTGCCAATTCTCTGAGCAATTTGGGCATTGTTTACCATAGTTTAGGACAGTATCGAGAAGCGATAGATTTTCATCAGCAGTCTTTAGCGATTTTTCAAGAAAGCAGTGATCGCCAAGGAGTTGCCAATTCTCTGGGCAATTTGGGCAATATTTATAATAGTTTGGGGCAGTATGAAAAAGCCATAGAATACTATCAGCAGACTTTAGCGATTTTTCAAGAAATCAGCAATCGCAATGGGGTTGCTAATTCTTTGAGCAGTTTGGGCAATACTTACAATAGTTTGGGACAGTACCAGAAAGCCATAGAATTCCATCAGCAATCTTTAGCCATTAAACGAGAAATCGGCAATCACAATGGAGTTGCCAATTCTTTGGGCAATCTGGGCAATGCTTATGATAATTTGGGGCAGTATCAAAAAGCCATAGAATACCATCAGCAGTCTTTAGCGATTTTTCAAGAAATCGGCGATCGCAATGGGTTTGCCAATTCTCTGGGTAATTTAGGTATTGCTTACTATCGTTTGGGGCAGTACCAAAAAGCGATAGATTTTCATCAGCAATCTTTAGCCATTGAACGAGAAATTGGTGATCGCAATGGGGTTGCTGATTCTCTGGGCAATTTAGGACTTGCTTACCATCGTTTGGGGCAGTATCAAAAAGCTATAGATTTTCATCAGCAGTCTTTAGGCATTGAACGAGAAATTGGTGATCGCCAAGGAGTTGCCAATTCTCTAGGCAATTTGGGCATTGCTTATGATAGTTTGGGGCAGTACCAAAAAGCTATAGAATACCTTCAACAGCAATTAACCGTTACACAAGAAATTGGTGATCGCAATGGGGTTGCCAATTCTCTGGGTAATTTAGGCATTGCTTACTATCGTTTGGGGCAGTATCAAAAAGCGATAGATTTTCATCAGCAGCAATTAACGATTGAACGAGAAATTGGTGATCGCAATGGGGTTGCCAATTCTCTGGGTAATTTAGGACTTGCTTACCATCGTTTGGGTCAACACCAAAAAGCGATAGAATTCCATCAGCAGCAATTAACCATTACACAAGAAATCGGCAATCACAATGGAGTTGCCAATTCTTTGGGCAATTTAGGCTTTGTTTACCATCGTTTGGGGCAGTATCAAAAAGCGATAGAATTTCATCAGCAGTCTCTAGTGATTGCACAAGAAATAAGCAGTCGTGAAGTGGAAGCCAATTCTTTGGAGGGTTTGGGTAATGCTTATTTAGCTTTAGAAAAACTGTCAGAAGCAGAAAAAGCACTCTTTTCTGGAATTAAGATTTTAGAATCTATCCGCCAAGACAGTGGTAACGATATCAATAAAGTTTCTATCTTTGATACACAAATCAATCCCTACAGAACATTGCAGAAAGTTCGAGTTGCTCAAAATAAAACTAACGAGGCTTTAGAAATTGCTGAACGAAGTCGAGCCAAAGCTTTGGTAGATTTACTCGCTGCTCGATTATCAGACAATCCTGAAAGCTTAAAAGTTGACCCTTTAACTATTCAGCAAATTCAGCAAATTTCAAAAGATAAACAAGCCACGTTAGTATTATATTCAGTTTTAGATGATGAAATCTTTACTTGGGTAATTAAACCCACAGGTGAAGTTGAATTTCAACGTCAAGATTACGATGCTAACCTGAATGAATTAGTTGAAATTGCTCGTGACTCAATTGGTGTCAGAGATCGAGGGGTAATTAAACTAGAACGCATCCTAGAACCCGATCAAGTTCAACAACGACAAAAACTACAAAAACTCCATCAACTTTTAATTGAACCCATTGCTGAGTTTCTACCGAAAAATCCCGATGAACCTGTAATTTTTATGCCCCAAGGTGCTTTATTTTTGGTTCCCTTCCCAGCATTACAAGACGCTGAGGGGAATTATCTGGTTGACAAACATACCATTCTCACCGCTCCTTCCATTCAAACCTTACAATTGACCCAACAACAACGACAAAGAGTTTCAGGTGAAGGAGTTCTGATTGTTGGTAATCCTACCATGCCCAGCGTTCCCAAGGAAATTGGAGAAGAACCCGTTCAATTGACTCCCCTAGAGGGTGCAGAAACGGAAGCCAAGGCAATTGCTGAGTTCTTTAATACTAATGCCATGATTGGTTCTGAAGCGACAAAATCTGCGGTTCTGGAACAGATTGCTAACGCCCGTGTGGTTCACCTGGCAACTCATGGACTCTTAGACGACTTTGGGCTGGGTGTTCCGGGTGCGATCGCATTAGCTCCTGACCCCAATTTTAAACCCGAAATTGGCGAATTTAACGGCTTATTAACTGCGGGAGAAATATTCGATTTAGACCTATCGGCGGAGTTAGTGGTTCTGAGTGCTTGCAACACCGGAAGAGGTCAAATTCGTGGAGAAGGGGTAATTGGTTTATCTCGTTCACTCATTCAAGCTGGAGTTCCGAGTGTGTTGGTGTCCTTGTGGCAAGTTCCTGATACTCCCACTGCGGAGTTAATGGTGGAATTTTATCGCAATTTAGAAGAAAAAAACCTCGATAAAGCCCAAGCCCTCCGTCAAGCGATGTTAACGATTAAAGAGAAACATCCCAACCCCAGAAATTGGGCGGCATTCACGTTAATTGGGGAGGCAGATTAACCATGTATTTTAAACGTCGTCATTTCCTTCAATTTACTGGATCAGCTCTTACTGTTTTGGGTATCAATTCTCTAAATCTGAAACAACAAGGCGATCGCTATGCACAAGTTCTCGCTCAACCTACCTCTCGAAAATTAGCACTTTTAGTCGGAATTAATCAATATCCAAACAGCGATCGCTCTCTTAATTTAAACGGCCCCATTACCGATGTTGCTCTTCAAAAAGAATTATTAATACATCGCTTTGGCTTCAATCGAGATGATATTCTCACCCTAACTGATGAAACCCAACAAAAACCCACTCGTACTAACATTTTAGAAGCTTTTGAAACTCATCTGATTCAGCAAGCTAAACCCGGAGATGTGGTTGTATTTCACTTTTCGGGTCATGGTTCACGGGTTCTTGATCCGAAACCTATCAACAATAATGATCTGAATAGTACCTTTGTTCCCAGTGATGCCAGCAATGACATAGAATTCGTTCCAGATATTATGGGACGTACTCTATTTTTGTTAATGTCAGCTTTGCAGACGGAGAATGTAACTGTTGTGTTGGACTGTTGCTATTCTGGAGGCGGAACACGGGGAAATATTCGGGTTCGGTCTGCTAGAGGCGGTTATAAATTCAAACCCAATCAAACTGAATTAGATTATCAAGAACAATGGTTAAATCAACTCTTTTTTGACCCAGAAAAATTTCATAAACTCCGCAGTATTGGAGTTGCTAAAGGTGTTGTGATTGCTTCAGCACAACGTCATCAAGAATCAGCAGATATGGAGTTTGAGGGATTCCATGCGGGAGCGTTTACCTATCTGTTAACTCAATATCTCTGGCAAGAAACCCAAAGTGCAAACAATGCGATCGTCACCCTAACTCCCAGTGTTAAATATCTTGCCAAACAAACCCCATTCATTGATTTACCTATTCAACGCAGTCGAGGCGTAGAACCGATGTTTTTCCTCGATAAACCTGGATTAGCTGCTGAAGGAATTATACTTCAAAAGGGGCAAGGCAATCAAGCAACTGTTTGGTTAGGAGGTATAGAACGAGAAAACTTACAGGAAGGAATTAAATTAACCTTTGATGTTGTTTCTCCTAATGGTGATAAAATAGGGTCAGCTCAAGTTTTATCTGGAGAAGGTTTAACCCGAACTGCAACAATTCAGGGAACTGTTGAAAAAGGAATGTTATTGCGAGAAACGGCTCGAACAATTCCGAGAGATTTACAACTTCGCATTGGTCTCGATCCGTCTTTAGGAAATGATACTGCCGAAGCTCAACAATTACTTCAATCCTTGCAACGAGTTGAACCTATTCTCTATCAGTCAAGTGAACACCTTTATGATGGTTCCATTGACTATATTTTGAGTGTGATGACAGATGAGTATCGACAGCAATTTTCCTCTCAAGACCTTCCAAAAATTGGGAGTATAGGTTTACTCTCTCAAGAGATATCAGAAGTAATTCCCAGTTCTTTTAGTCAGCCTGGTGAAACGATAGAATCTGCAATTAATCGTCTTAATGCTAAGTTTAAATCATTGTTAACGGCTCGGATTTTGAAACAGACGCTCAATGCCAAGTCTTCTCAACTCAATGTCGCTGCTTCTTTAGTTTTACCCAAAAAAGGTAATCAAATACTCGCCGAAACATTTACGGTACGAGGAAGCAGCAATCAACTGGGAACAGAGCAAAGACGTGTTCCTATTTTACCTGTTAATCAACCCTTTCAAATCCAAGTCAAAAATCTCGGAAATGATCCCCTTTATATTAGTGTTCTGAGCGTTGATTATGGTGGAGAAGTGGTTGTACTATTCCCACCTGGGCCAATCCCTGAAGCAGAAACTCAAGTCTCTCCTCAACAAACTCTTCTTGTTCCCGATCCAGATAAAGACCAGTATGAAGCTAAGACCGATGAACCCGGTTTTGCAGAAATCCTGATTTTAGCCAGTCGCCAACCCATGAAACAATCCCTTAAAGCCTTACAAACATTAGCAGAAGAACAGCGTTTACAGGAACGAACACCAGTCGGTGCGACAGATGAAGCGATCGCTAATTTACTGGATGATCTGAGTTCAGACCGTTCTGAAAGTTCAACAACAGGAAACGAACGAACGATTCTCACCTCTGAAATTGCTGGTTTCTCCATTACTATAGAGGTTACTTGTACTATAGAGGTTACTTGATTGTGAAAAGCTTTGTTGCAACAACTTTAGGCGAAATTTCTGGCTGACTGAATTCATAATGTTCTGTAATTACTCAATTTCTTTTGCTGCTTGTATTAATTTTTACAAGCTTGCAAAAATTCGATTGATTTAGCTGAAATGCCTTATATA
>JBCBCI010000140.1:0-11365 GCA_038530755.1 Cyanobacteria bacterium J06592_8
GCCACTGAGATCAGCGAAAAATTAGCGATTGCATTTAGTCACTGGTTGCGAGACAAGATGACCCCTGTAACCGCCAAAGATTATCTGTCGTTAATTAAGGCAGCTTATGACTATGGAATCAAGGAAGAGTTGGTAGAGGTGAATCCCTGGGTGGATGTGGTGAAGCGTTT
This sequence comes from Cyanobacteria bacterium J06592_8, assembly GCA_038530755.1. Lineage (GTDB taxonomy): Bacteria > Cyanobacteriota > Cyanobacteriia > Cyanobacteriales > Microcoleaceae > Capilliphycus. The sequence goes on from JBCBCI010000140.1 coordinate 171, forward strand.
CAAAGTTCCTCCCAAGCAAAAGCCCAAACCCTTCACGATTGAGGAAATTCAGAACATTATTCAAACCTTCAGAAGCAGTCCATACTACAGTTACTATACGGACTACGTGGAATTTCTATTCCCTTAACAGCCATGACCACTACGATTACTCAGCGACCTTCAAGAAGCGCAAAACGAGGCCGAATTTTTGAAACTGAAGTTCCCCCACAGCAACTTGAATACGAACAGAAGCGGATTCAGTTACGGCAACGGGCGAGAATACATTTTGAGCGTTTGAAGTTTGAGTTGATATCATCTTACCCTAACGACTATGTTTGTATTGAACCGGAAACGGGAGTGTATTTAATAGACGAGGATTTTGAAGCTTTACTCTACCGAGCCTCAATTTATTTTCCCCGAAGTTTAACCTGCATTTTTGGTATCAACGAAACTGGAACTTGTGGTCGCTTATGACAATTATTCAGGGCGGTGCTTCGTTCGCGGAGCGTGGGCTTGCCCGTAGCTTGTCGAGAAGTCGATTTGGACCGGGAGGAGTCTGGATCTTTGAGATTGAACTGATTACTTCGGATGAAGAACCGATTGTCGTTGATGCCATTTTCGATTCGGGGTTTTCTAACGGGTATTTGGCATTAAACGCAGCAGATGTCGAATTAACAACGGCTAGTGGTTTAAGTCGGTTTGATATTGATCAGGGAAAGGTGATGATTGGTGGAAAAACTTATTTAATTCCTGTTCATGTCGGACAAGAGATTCCAGACATTTTATTAGGACTGAGGTGGCAAAACCACGCCCGAATCATTGTTGATTATCGAGCCGGACTTTTAATCTTAGAACTGGAAACTTGATTGATGAATCCAAAACTGGTCGAATCTTTAGTTCAAGCGATTGAGTCTCTACCTCAAGATGATTATGTACTGTTTACTCAACAACTCACCGTCAGAAATATTCAGAAAACAGAGGGGGTTTGTGGGGGCTATGCTCGGATGAGCAATACCCGGATTGCAGTTTGGACGATTATTTCTCTACACAAGCAAGGTACGGATGAGCAAGAATTATTACGGAACTTTCCGGTATTAACTCCTTTTGATTTAATGGCAGCGCAAGTTTATTATCAAACTCATACCGCAGAAATAGAGAGTCTGATTGCTTCCCACACTCAGGATAATGAGAATGATTAGATTCTATTTCAATGAAAATTGTCCTCTAGCTACAGCCCCCATTTTGCATCCCTTTATGAAGTTAGGGCAATTGTTGCGATCGCAGAATCTATCTTATTTACAGGAACTGTGATGAGAGTGCTACTGTTTTGAAGTAGAGATCATGCCACCCCAGAGTAGCAAGCACAAACGCTGCAATCACTTCATAGAAAAGGTTTTAGGGATGGTTGATTTTAGTTCACGATCCAATTTTGATCCAAAATAGAATCATGTTGATATCCTATTTTATCCCGATTTGAGATTAACCTGTAAAAGCATTTTTAGGTTATGTGGAGTCGAATGAGATAGACAACGGCAGCAGAGGCTACAACTCTGTTTAACCAGAAGTAGATGCTCTCATATTCAAGCTCAAATTTGTAGCATTCCCAATGAATTACTCTTCTAAGGCTTCTACTCCATCGCAAATTTTGCGTTTTTCATCATCAATTTCTGGGTGATTCTCAAGATAATACTTAAAGTTATTAATTCGGTCACAAGCTTTTGGGAGAAGCTGAGTCCAATCGATGATTTGCCATATCTTTACTTCTCCTGTATCCAAAACGATGAGAACTGATTGGCTATCTTCACTAAATTGTGCAGTTCTAACTCTACTCTCATGGCTGAGACTTGCTAACAAATCTCCTTCTAGATTCCATAGCTTCGTTGTTCTATCCCGTGAAGTTGTCAGAATTAATTGACTATTAGGACTAAATTCTACACTCGAAATCCTAAAACTATGACCATCTAGGGTTGCAACTTTCTTCTGATTCTGGAGATTCCAAACCTCAGCCACATCATTTATAGTAATCACAGCATATTGACTATCTTTACTAAAAGCTACCTTTTCAATCTTCTTGTTCTTATCATTCAAATCCCATTCAACCCATTCTTGGCCATCACGCTTCCAAATCTTCGCTGTTTTATCCCCAGATGCGGTCACAATCAACTGACTATCCGGACTAAATTCGGCACTAAAAACCGATTCCTGATGACCTTCAAGAGTAGCAACCCGTGTGCCATCACGCTTCCAAATCTTCGCTGTTTTATCTGCTGATGCGGTCACAATCAACTGACCATCTCGACTAAATTCGGCACTATAAACTGACTCGTCATGCCACAAACGTCCTTTCTCCTTGGTATGAGAAAAAACATGACTTAAAGTTGATTGAATTTTTTGATCGAGAGCATTTATCTGATTTGGATTTCCGAGGAAAGATTGACCAAGTTTTAATAGCTTTTTTCTCCGCTCTAAAATTACCTTTGCGTGCGTGGCTTCTAGAAGTGGCTCCAGCAACAAATGCTGATCGTATTTATGCCAAGCTGTGTCTGCATCCCTCTCAAGTTGATCTATTTTGCCGATCGCTTTCGCCCTTTGATTGATCGCAAAAACTGTAACACCTATTCCTAAAATGGCGACGAGACTCATCAACGCGGCTAATAAAGATAATTGGGGTCTTATGAAGTTTCTGCTCTAGAGCCAGCTCTTTTTCTCGTTCCTCTCGTTCTGCCTTTAAACTCTGCTCAACAAATTCCTGCTCAACTTCACTCAAATTCTGATAATTTCGAGCATCTTGAAGCAATGCTCCTCGCCAAAGCACACTCGGATCGTGATCCCACTCCTGCCATTGTTCTGCTGTTGATTTAAGCTGCAAGCGATTGCGAACGATTGTCCGTTCATCATCGAGCCACCCTACAAATCGAGGCCAATTTCGGACGAGGGCTTCGTGAGCCACTTCCACCTGAGCATCATCAGATTGTTCTCCTTCCATCAGCCGTACTAACCGCGCCTCAATTAACTTGTTGAGTACCCGATCAATTCGATCTTTGGCTTCTCCATCCTGATATAAAAGTTGACGGGAAATACGACTACTGGTGAATTCTAAGCCTTTAGCCAGTTGCGTGAGATCCTCAGTTGGCTTGACCATCTTCAGCAAAATCCGCTGGGTTGCGATTTGATCTTCTGGAATCAAGGCATCATAAAATTCATCAGCAGCGTTAGATAGAGTTAATCGTCCGCCACCCAGGCGTTTATAAGTCTCTAAAGTGACGCGGTTCCGTTGTCGATTCTCCCACAATTTCCATAGAGTGAATTGCAACAGAGGTAATGCCGCAGGTTCCCCCAATACATCATTGAGCAGTTCGTCTACCAAGCCTGCTTCAAACTTCAAGCCAACAGATTTAGCAGGTTTCTCAATTGCTTCTCGTAGTTCACCAACATCCATTGGAGTCACCCGAATCTCTCCATTCTCAAATGCTTGTTGTAGCTCAGAATACTGAGCGACTCGACTTTCAAAGTCAGTTCGCATCGTCACAATCAAGAAATGACGATTTTCTGGAGATTGAATCACCGTTAATAAGTTCTCAATGAATGCCTGACGAATTTGAGCATCCGAACAGAGAGTGAAAGTCTCCTCAAATTGATCGATGACTAGGACTCCAGGTTGACTACTGTGTTGATTTAATAAATTGAGGAGGTAGTTCGAGTCACCTTGAAAACCTTCAATTTGCTGCGTTACCCAAGCATCCATTTCTGGTTCTCTTGTTTGTGATGTTGAATATGGTGTTGAATACAGGGTGCAAGCAAGATACTTCAGGGGATGACTACCAGGAACCATTGGTGGGTAATATTGCCAAGTTTCACTTCCAGTTAACTGACCTGATTTCAAACTAGGGATTAATCCTCCCCGAACCGTTGAAGATTTACCGCTACCAGAAGACCCAATGACGGCTAGAAAGTGATGATTTCGTAGATGATTGAGCATTTTATTCAGGAGTCGCTGCCGCCCATAGAATAAGTGATGATTCTTTTCGTGAAATGCTTCCAAGCCCAAATAGGGACACGAATCATCTGGCAGTTTTGGAGCCTGAGAAGGGTCAAAATCAATTAAGGTCGTATTAGGGGGTTTATGTCCCTCTCGATAGAGAATTGATGCCCAATAATCCAGTAGACTTTGGGTCGCCCAGCGATCATCCTCATCATCTAGTATCGATCCTGTCGCTTGACCCCGTCGTAAGAATTCATCGACTTCAGTTATGAACTGTGGAGTATAATCCGATGGCTGATGTTGCCTGAGTTCATTATGTTTTTTCCGCAGTTCGGTAAAGGAAAGAAAACGATTAGGTTGGGAAGTTAGAGTAGAGTAAGTCATTGTAATATATCTTTAAACTTATATATTTTTGAATAAGAAATTTAAGGGATTGTCAATCAAACCTAAATCTGAACAGGATTTACCTAGCTCGATATCAACTCTCTCGAAGTGATTCGTTGCCTGCCTATGAATCTCCCTAAAGTATATATTAACCCTAGTATGGTTTTTAGCTTGTATTTCCTGCTCTAGTTGTTTGGCTTTCTTACGAAAATATTCAATCTCATCCTCGTCTAGATGGTTTTCTATTTTTCTCTTAGTATCATCCCAAAATGACTCTAGCTCTTCGAGATCTTTGCTTAAAGAACCCTCAAAATTATGTAGCTCATTATCTATACTTTGCCAATGGTTGTGGTTTGCAATCTGGATTGTTAATTTCTGATTGAGGTTTTTTAGAGCAGTAATTCCAGAATGAAACTCTGATAACTTTTCGGAGTTAATGCCCCAATCAGAAAGGTTGTCTTGGATGCGTGCTTGGATATCGAGAATACTTTCAACCAGGCGGGATAGCTTCAATGACTCTGCTGCTTTGACTAGATATCCATTGACCATAGAGCGAGGAGTTCCTATGAGCCTATAGGTAGATCTTTGTACTTTTTTCAGGTTGACTAGATCTATTTGATCGCTATTTGCATCTACATCTGACTTGATCACTTGTAAGTGCTGCTCAATTTGCCTTAAAGTTCTAATCTGTTCCTTAATCATATCTGTATCCGTTGTATTTCTAGCCAAACAAGGTTCAACTGAAATTTTTTCTATTTGTTTAATGATTGCATGAAGGTCTGTGATGTACAGTATCACATCACTCCAAAGCAGATCATCTCTTTCTCCCCTATTTAAACGTATTATGGCAGATTGAATTGTCCGGTAAAAGTGTGTTTCTAACTTGTGTAACTCATCATGCCAAGCTTTATAGGCACTCAGCAATTTAATTTGTTCTCGGCTATTTTGAAATTCTCGCTTAAAGTCATTCACAATGTTTCTAACTTTAGGATCGCGCATCATCTCAGCCAAAGCGTTTAATCCTTTTCCAGCAGATTGTCCTGGAGACAAAGAATTGTGCTGCAATACAACAATCGAGCGCCCATATCCCATGTGGAGAGTTTCCTGAGTTGTATCGCGGAGTTTGTGAGAAATAAACTCAAACAGACGTTCTACAGTGACTTCGCCTTTTTCATTGGCATTACTTTTGGATAATGCCTCTAGCAAAGCCCCAGTAAATACGCTATGCTCATCTTGTTTTTTAGAAATAGCAACTTCGTGACCTCGACAAGCAGTAATCAGATAATAATCTACTTTTTTAGTCAATGCTAACAATGAAGTTTTGATCGAGTTTTGCTCTAGAAAATTACCACTGTGGCAAGCATCCAGTAATAACACTAAATTACTCAAGTTAGAATCAGCTATAAGTTTACTTAAAGAACTGAGAGGAAAACCTTTGCTTTGATCTTTAATTTGCTTATCTTCTAAAGTTAAAGTGCAGTCTTCTGTCGCTAAATATCCAGTAGGTTCTTCAATACCTAAAGGATCGACCACTTGAAACCCATGACCTGTAAAGTAAATTAAAGCTTCATTATGAACGGCTTGCTTTTGTAGAAAATTTCTGAGAGTAGTAGCCAGCTTAGATTGAGTGACTCTCTCGGTTAAAACATCAACATTTTTATATCTAGTATCCTTCTCTAATACCTTAGCAACCGCATGAGCATCGGTGTAAGCTTTACTCAACATTGAAAGGTGTCGATCTTGATAGGTTGATATTCCAATGACTAGCGCATATCGCGCCATCCGAAAACCTCCAGATTCAACAAGAACAAAAAAAATAAATTTTAATGACGATTATAGCTCATAAATCCTTGTCAATCTGTTGTTGGAGTCACTGAGTCTCATTCTGAAGTTGTTTAATTTTAAATTTTAATCTTTAGACTTTGCGATCTAAAGCCATAACCTATTTTTGGAGATTTGTCACTCTATTCTGGGATAAAAAGTAGAATTGCTACCTTTTTTTTCAGAGAAGTTAAGCACCTCTGAACATTATTTACTCTCCCATCTAGCTTCTCTATCGCCCTTTCAGGATACTTGAGTATAAAGTGCGAGTAGCTCTAAAAGCTGCGCTCTAAAGAATCGTAAGTAGCGACAGGTTCAACCTCAAGTCTAATTTCAAGTCTAATTTTATGAGAGTTTGCACGAGAAGAAGTTTAGAGAGAAAGTTCAACATAATTCTTTTCCTTAGAACTATGGATAGAATGGTGACATTGAGTTGAGTTACTTTGCTTTGCTCTGTATACAGAATACTGGATTTTCAAAATGCCGATCGAGAATTTGCCTGGAATTTCCTTACAAGCTGGACAATCCCTTCAATACTACCTGGTTGCTTTCGATAAATGGGGGAATGAACAGGAAGGAGGTGAGATGAGCCAAAAACTGGTAGAGGTTTTGGCAAATGAATCAATCACAGATGTTTTCATTTTTAGTCACGGTTGGATGGGAGATCTTCCGGCGGCTCGTCGTCAATATAAAAAGTGGTTAACTGCGATCGCCGCTCAAAAAACTGACTTAGCCAAAATGGAGCAAGTTCGACCCGGATTCAAACCTTTATTTATTGGACTGCATTGGCCAAGCTTGCCTTGGGGAGATGAGAATTTGGAACAGGAGGTATCCTTTGAAGTTAATGAAACTCCAATGGAAAGCTTGATCGATCAATACGAACGGATAGCTGATACTGAAGTTGCCAAACAACCGCTTCAAACCATTTTATCGGCAGCGATGGAAGATATGGAACCACCAGAGTTACCTCCAGAAGTGCGCGAAGCTTATCAACAACTCAACCAACTGGCGGGTTTGGGTAGTGCAGGCGAAGGTGCGGCTCCTGGAAATGATCGAGAACCTTTTGATCCTGAACAAATGTACCAAGCTTGTGAGGAAGAATTTGCCAATGAACCCCTTGATTTTGGCAGTGGCTTGAGCTTGGGAGGATTACTTAAGCCTCTGAAAACTCTTTCGTTTTGGAAAATGAAAGAACGAGCGCGTCAATTTGGGGAGACGAGTGGTTCTCAACTCTTGAAAAAACTTCAAGAAGCTACACCGGAAACCGTGCGATTTCATCTCAAGGGTCATAGTTTTGGCTGCATTGTCGTTTCTGCAATTGTGGCAGGGACAGGAGGAAAGGGTCAACTTGTACGACCTGTCAATTCTTTAGCTTTACTCCAAGGTGCGCTTTCTATATGGTCTTACTGCTCTAAGATTCCTGTAATTTCTGCCGATAAACCGGGTTACTTTCACTCGATCATTGCTGATCGTCGAGTAGCAGGGCCGATTATTACGACTCAATCCGAGCATGATACCGCCGTCGGTAAGATGTATCCACTGGGGGCTGGTGTTGTTCTCAGTGAGGTTGATTTCGCACCCGGAAAACTACCTAAATATGGTGCGTTGGGAACTTTCGGGGCGCGAGGACTAGGACTGGATATTGTCGATCTAGAGATGTTACCCCAGGATATTGCTTATTCTTTTGAAGCAGGCAAGGTCTACAATATTGAGAGCAGCGAATATATTTGTGAACGTCCGCCAAATGCGGGTTTAGGGGGTGCTCATAGCGATATTTATAAGCCTGTAGTGGCTCATGCCGTTTGGGAAGCGGCGATCGCTCAATAGAGTTTGAGGTCATAGAAATTATATTGTCTATTTTGGGGGATGATGGATGGCACGATACGCCTTAGTCATTGGAATTTCACGATATGAGGATGAGCATTTTCCGATGTTGAGTAAGGCTTACACCGATGCTCATGCGGTTGCCAAGGTGTTAAGAAAAGATAAAAGATACAAGAATGTTAAGTTACTAACTGAGGAATTGACTAGAGCTAAACTCGGTAACGAACTACAACAATTTATTTTACAAGAAGCAGTATCCAATGAAGCATTAATATACTTTACTGGTCATGGGTTTCTGGCTGTTGATCCTGATGAACTTGAAGAACCAGAGGGATATTTAGCGACAGAAGATTGCTCTGTAATGATTAAAGGAGATCGAGTTACTAATGTCTCTCAAGGAGGTCTATCTTTCAGTTGGATTAGAAAAATTCTGATCAAATCAAGTTTACAAAATTTAGTTTTGTTACTCGATACTTGTCATAGTGGTGCATTCCTGGGAGGTGCATTTTTAGGACAAGATCCAGACTCCCGTAAAGTGTTTGGTTCAAAAACAGATTACTACCTTATCGCTGCCAGCCGAGATTTTCAAAAAGCAATAGTCAATGTTAGAGAGAATCATAGTGTATTCACCGATGCTCTACTTAAGGGATTATCTCCAAGTAATGCAGATAAATATGGAGCTGTTACAGTAGATCGTTTGTTTGATTTTATTTATACAAGTCTACATTCTAGCCTTCAAGAACCATTTCGACTAGGGCTGGGTCGTTCAATTGTTGTTGTTCAGCATGATGAGTCTCAGTTTGAACAACGTAAAGTAGAACCTAAAAGAGATATAAACGGAAATATTATCTGTCCCTATCAAGGTTTACGAGTTTTCAGCTCTAATGAAAGAGAATTTTTCTTTGGTCGAAACAAACTTATTGACCAAATCAAAAAAACCCTTAACGAGACTCATTTCATCCCGATTATTGGCACATCAGGTAGTGGAAAATCTTCGGTAGTTCAAGCAGGTTTAATTCCCTGGTTAGAAGAGGAGAAATGGCAAATTTTAGATCTCGTTATACCTGGAGCTTTCCCTTTGGAAGAATTAAGGGGAGCATTTAAATCTTTTTTTAAGGGGCGAAAAGCAACACAACTCAAAGCGTTAATTGAGAACGCGGACAAATATCCTCAAGGCTTGATCAGTCTGATAGAAAAGCTTCCGGTAAATCCTGAACGGTTTCTTCTAATCGTTGATCAATTTGAAGAAGTTTTTACTGTTTGTGCAAACGAACAGGCACAAAAACGATTTATTGACTTATTAACTCAGGCTGCAAAAGTTTCTGACTCTCGATTCAAAGTGATCGCAACCATGCGGGTCGATTTTTTAGAGCCATGTTTGCGTTTTGAAAAATTACATCAATACATTCAAACTCAAGCTGTTTTCATGCCACCTCTGACGGGAGTGGATCTGGAGGATGTAATTGTCAAACCAGCCAAACGTCAGGGTCATACTTTAGAGAAGGCTTTGGTTTCGGAAATTCGCGACGATGTGGGAAAAGAACCCGGATTTTTACCCTTACTGGAGTTTGCTTTAACTAAACTTTGGGAGAAGCGAGATCCCAAGAAAAAATTGTTAACTCTAGAAGCATACAATAAGATTGGTCGCTTGACTGGCGCACTCAATCTTCATGCAGAACGGGTATACAAATATCAGCAGGATGATGAAGAATCCCCAGGAGAAGCACGAAGTCAACAGCAACAAGAATGGATTCGGCGAATTTTTCTGCGACTGCTACGAACCGGAGAAGGAACAAAAGATACTCGCCAACGCCAGCCCAAAGCGAAGTTATTATCAATTGCAGGCTCAAATTCAAAGTCGCAAAAACAATTCAGTCAGCTTATTGAGAACTTAGTCAATAGTCGGCTATTAGTGACGGGTCGAGCTGAACTCTTAGAACGGTCAAAATTTCCTCAGCCCGTCGAAGATTTAGCTCCAGAAACAGAAGTTATCGATCTGGCTCACGAAGCACTGATTGAAGGATGGAAACGTTTTGCCGAATGGCGACAGGAAGATCGAGACTTGCGACGGTTGAGCGATCGCTTGGAAGATAACCTCAAGGTGTGGAAAGAGTCAGGTCAAAAAAAGGAGAACTTGATGATGGGAGGCTTACTCAATCAAGTTCGGAGTCAGTGGGATGAACTTCAGCAATATCTTCAATCTCCACAGGAAGATGAAGACTTCTAGAAATGCAGTCAAGACTATGAACAAGATGAAATTGAAAAGCTAGATCGAGCATTGACAGAAGCTCAGTTACAAGTACAAGCCAATCAAGTGAAGAACTTAGTCTCAATTAATAAATCAATAGAAAGCTTGACTTTAATAATTCAAGCAACAGGCAAAAACTACGATAAGCTTCCCAGTTTTCTGCTAGGAACAGTGCAATCTAGTTTACATCAGGTACTGGAAGAAATTCATACTGCTGCTAAACTTTATTGCCATTATGATGCTATTAATTCAGTAGATCTTAGTCCAGACGGTCAAATGATTGTCAGTGGTAGTTCAGACAAAACAGTCAGGTTATGGGATTTACAGGGCAATCTTATTAGTCAACCTTTTCAGGGTCACAAATCTTCTATCAGATCTGTAGCTTTCAGTCCAGATGGTCAAATGATTGTTAGCAGTAGTTCAGACAAAACAGTCAGGTTGTGGGATTTACAAGGCAATCCTATTGGTCAACCTTTCCGAGGTCATCAGGATTGGGTTAACTCGATAGCCTTTAGTCCAAATGGCTTAACTATTGTTAGTGGTAGTCGAGATCAAACAATTCGATTATGGAACTTGCAAGGCAATCTCATTGGTCAACCTTTTCAAGAACATCAGACTTCTGTTAGATCTGTAGCTTTTAGTCCAAATGGCTTAACTATTGTTAGTGGTAGTCGAGATCAAACAATTCGATTATGGGACTTACAGGGCAATCCCATTGGTCAACCTTTTCAAGGTCATCAGGATTCTGTCTATTTTGTAGCCTTCAGCCCAGATGGTCAAACTATTGTTAGTGGTAGTCGAGATCAAACAATTCGATTATGGGACTTACAGGGCAATCCCATCGGTCAACCTTTCCAAGGTCATCAGGATTCTGTCTATTTTGTAGCCTTCAGCCCAGACGGCCAGACTATTGTTAGTGGCAGTTTTGATAGAACAGTCAGATTATGGGACTTACAG
>JBCBCI010000141.1:0-11364 GCA_038530755.1 Cyanobacteria bacterium J06592_8
GAATTATTATACACCGATGCAGCCGTTATTCCCATCGTAGATCGAGCCAGCGCTCAAGGTATCAGTAACCGTTTAACCGGAGTTCAACTCTCTCCTTGGGATGCGAATACTTGGAATATTAAAGACTGGCAAATATCTCAGTAAAAGTTGGTAGTTGGGCTTCAGCCCCAGCCCGTAGTTGGGCTTCAGCCCCAGCCTTTTGCAACTACTAATCAGCCCCAGCCTTGTGCGCTAAAGCGCAACTACTAATCAGCCCCAGCCTTGTGCGCTAAAGCGCAACTACGAATCAAAAATTATGGATAAAAAGCCAGTTTAGGAAGCCCAAGCATTTCATCCCAACCCATCATTAAATTCAGACATTGTATACCTTGTCCGGCTTGACCTTTAATTAAATTATCAATTACCGACATCACAATCACTCGATTTGTGCGTTGATCGACATCGACACCGATATAGCAAAGATTCGTTCCGCACGCCCATTTTGTTTGGGGATAAACACCACCCTGTAGGATTTCTACCCAAGGAGAATTACGATAAAAAGCGGTATAAATGGTAATTAAATCTTCACGAACTAATCCCGGATCGCGTAACGTTGCATAAACGGTTGCTAAAATTCCACGCACCATCGGAATTAAATGTGGCGTAAATTGCACCCGGACATCATGTCCAGCTAAATCGCTACAAATTTGTTCAATTTCGGGTGTATGGCGGTGATGTCCAGCCACTCCATAAGGGGAAATACCACTCTCGGCTTCTGCCAGTAAAAGATGAGTTTTCGCCTGACGTCCGCCTCCAGAAGTCCCCGTTTTAGCATCAATAATCGCACTATCTGTAGCAACTAATCCCTGCTTTAATAAGGGAGATAAAGCCAGTAAACTTGCCGTCACAAAACACCCTGGACAGCCAATTAATTGAGAATTTGCAATGCGATCGCGATAAAGTTCCGGTAAACCATAAACAGCCGTTGATGCGATCTCGCGATCGTCTCGTTCACTACCGTACCATTTCTGATAGGTTTCGAGGTTAAAAAAGCGATAATCTGCGGATAGATCGAGAACCTTGCAACCTCGTTCCAAGAGTTGAGGTGCTATTTTCCAGGCTAAACCATTGGGGAGAGACAGAAACACCACCTGACATTGACTGGCAATGCGATCGAGATCGATGGGTTCGATCATTAAATCAATGCAGTGACTGAGGTGAGGATACAACGTGTAAAAAGGCTTCCCTGCACTACTATCTCCACCCAAATAAACAATTTTCACCTTGGGGTGATCTTGAAGCAAACGCACAAGCTGGACCCCACCATAGCCGGAAGCCCCAACTATCCCTACCGATACCTGTTCTGTATCGTCCATATTTTTGAACTCCTGTGTGATGTGAGATCGCGATAACCTCTTTTCTGACGCATTGTAGTATCAAATGGTTGTATGATGCCCTATTCTCTTCTCATTTGGGGAGAAAATTCTTGAATTCTGACCATTACACCATGAAACACAGTTTGATTTACGTCGCTATTATTACAAATTAAATCCAATTTGTTGTAAGGTTTCGCGAAGACGTTCAGCTTCTGTGGGATTTGTTTTTTCATGGAGGGCGACGGCGGTTTTCAAGGCTTCTAAACCACTGAGAACTTTACCTGCACTGAGGAGGGCTACACCGAGATTTTGGTAAGCTTCCGCATAGTTGGGATCGAGTTGAATGGATTTTTGATAGGCGGCGATCGCTTCGGCGTAGTCCCCGGTTGCTCTGAGGGTCATGCCTAAATTATAGTAGCCTTGGATAAAATTTGGATCAATTTCCAATGTGGTTTGATAAGCGGCTTTTGCCTCTAGCAAATGTCCCGTATCTTTGAGTAAATTGCCGAGATTATTATAAGCTCCTAGTTTCAATTGAGGCAAAATCTCCACATCTCTAGCTATTTCATAATGATGTTTGGCTTCTGTGAGTTTTTGTTGTTTGCGATAGGCAATACCGAGATGATAATGGAGTTCATACACCAGAGCATTATCTACTTTTGCTTTAGATTTTCCTGTCTCTAGATCGAGCTGTTTGAGTCCTTTTTCTAATAACTTTATCCCTCCGGCAATATTCCCCATATCGACATACAAAGCACCTAATTTACTCGCCACGTAGGGATCGTTAGGATTTTCTATCAGATACCGCTCCATCGATTCTTTGGCAACTTTTTGTTTATTTCGTTGCGCGATCGCATCGGCTTGATACCCTTCATGTAAAATCGCAATATCTGGTAAAGACTGGATTTTCCAGCGACATTCCTGCTTTAAAATCTGACTGACACTATCATCTATTAGGGCATGATAAGGACGACTAAACTGAATTTTAGAATGATTTCTAAACAGTCTAGACACTAAAGAATAGGGAGATTGAGACGCTCCGACTTCCTCTCGAACGAGGTTAACAACTAAACAGTTGTCTTGAGCGATCGCTTGCTGAATTTGAGGAATAATTTCCGGGACTAAATATTCATCAGCATCTAGCACTAAAGTCCAATCTCCGGTCACATATTTCAGTGCTGTATTACGAGCGGCGGCGAAATCATCAGACCATTCAGAGTAGTAAACCTGCGCCCCTAATTCTTTGGCAATATCTGGCGTTCGATCCGTTGAACCTGTATCAAGTACCACCATTTCATTTACAAAACCTTTTACACTATTGAGACATCGTGCGAGGTTCTGTTCTTCATTTTTGACAATCATGCAAAAACTCAAATTCATAGGGCTGGCACACTACCTTCAATTGTAGAGTCGATACAAAACAGAAAACAGAGGATATTCCATTAAAAATCCCCACTACATAAAATAACGCAATGGGGGAATCTCTGGTTGAATCCTAGACGACAAATATTTAAACTTTTTTAATTCGCTGTCAGAGTTTAGATGCTAACGCCTGAATGCCGATCAAAGATTATTCAGGTAACATCACCTTATCAATCACATGAACCACTCCATTTTCAGTAGAGATATCCGAATCAATCACCTTGGCATCCCCAACGGTAACCTCATCAGATTCGACATCCACATTCACTGAACTTCCGGCGGCGGTTTCAACTTCCCCAGAAGATAACTCGTCAGATGTGACTTCACCCGGAATCACATGATGTTGCAAAATTTTAGTCAATTGTTCGGAGTTTTCCGGTTGCATTAAAGATTCTAGAGTTCCTTCGGGTAACGCCTCAAATGCTTCGTTGGTGGGCGCAAATAAGGTAAACGGGCCACCTTCTTGTAATTGATCCAGGAGTCCTGTGGATTTTAAGGCTGTTGCGAGGGTGCTAAATCGAGAATCTGAGGACAGAACACCGAGTAAATCTCCACCCCCTACCGCATCTCTGACTCCAGACGGTAGGTTCAAGCCTTGAGCGAGAATTAAACTTTGGTGTTTCTCTTCGGCTGTTGCTGAATTCAATCCTACAATTCCGACAAGATTTAATATTGTAATTGTTACAGCGATCGCACTAATTTTTTTCATTGTTCTGCACCCGTGTAAATAATAATGAATCAAAGTTGGGTGGATATTCCCCACCCAATCCAAATGCTACAGAATAAAAACCCCTCTTTTTCCAAATGTTCAGGGAACTATAACACTCGAAGTCGTAATCTGTGACTTGAATTATTCAGGTAAAATCACCTTATCAATCACATGAATTACACCGTTACTTGCAGAGATATCGGCTTTAACGACTTTGGCTTCATCAACCATAACGTCAGAACCGACTTTAACCGTAACCGCACTACCTTGAACCGTTTTAACTTCCCCTGATTCAAGTTCGTCAGAAGTAACACGACCTGGAACCACATGATAGGTCAAGATTGCGACTAATTGGTCTTTATTTTCAGGTTTCAGTAAGTCTTCTAAAGTTCCTTCTGGTAATGCTCGGAACGCAGCATCTGTGGGAGCAAATACTGTGAACGGCCCATTCCCTTTGAGGGTATCAATTAAACCTGCGGCTTCTAACGCTTGGGCGAGAATGCTGAACTGACCTGCACTCGTGGCGGTTTCAACGATATCTCCGGCGGCGGCTTGAGTTTGTCCGCTGTTGCGAGAACCCCGATGAGGAGGACCTCCTGCGTTAATGGGTTCGACTAAACCGATCAGTGTACTGGTTGCAATTAAGCCGACGACAGCAGCCGTTGGAAATCCCTTGAAACGTTGGAAAATTAACATACTCTTGCCCTACCTTTTCTCTCGATTTATTACAGCAATATCTACAGATTGTTAATAAAATCTCAAGAATTGTCAAGCAAATTAACATAAAAATTTCTGAACTCTATCCGGGGATAGAGCGACTCAAAAAAGCAAATTTTTCTTTAGACTTTGTTCGTTATTAATAGGTTCAAAAAAATCAGATAAAATTTAAAATTGAGTTTGATTCTAATTGAGTTGCTAACAGAAGGAATGAGTTGAGGAAATCAGTAACAGAGAATTAGGCAGATCGTATTTGATATAAAATATTTTGATATAAAATGTCAACAAAACTTGACGCATCCTTGCGAGGGGCGCGTTGAGGAGACAGACTCTAAAGAGTTGCTAATAAGCTAAAAGCTCAACGTTTTTTAACTACTGCCAAAGGGATAACTCAAAACCCCAATCACGGAACTATTTGAGGGTAAATTTCCGGGCTGAAAGGTCACACTATCACTGCCAATTCTTTGCACTGGTGTTTCTCCCATCACCTGCAAAAAGCTCTCTAATGGGACTAAATCACAAGTTGCGGGATCAGCCGCAGCCGTTCTATAGTGCATGGGCATGATCACTTTCGGATTTAGGGTTTTAATCGTTTCTTTGGCTTCTTCGGGCGTGTACGCTTTTGGCCCGCCACCCACCGGAACAAACATTAAATCGGGACGACCAATGAGAATTCGTTCCTCAATATCAACTGGCCCGGCGAGTCCGCCCATGTGGAAAATTTTGATTCCGGCTTGCTTCCACATCCAAGCAACATTCACACCGAACCGACGACCTTTTTCACGGTCTTTAATTGTCCGAATTCCTTGAATTTGAGTCCCATTAAACTGATAGACTCCAGGTTCGTAGAGTAACGCCGGATTTCCTGAAAAGCCATCAATTGATCCTTCATCCAATAACCGACTGCTAATTAAAACTAAGTCTGTATTTAACTTAGGATTACGATATCCCGCAGTACAGCCAATTTGACGGAAGGGATTAATTAAAACTCGTAAACCGCCACCTGTAAATAAATAACAAGTATGACCTAACCAACGGACGGTTAAACCATTTCCAGAATTGGGCGTTTGAGCCATTGCAGACAGCGCACGCGAAATACCAATCGTTGTAAAACTCGTTAATGCACTGGTTTGAGCCAGACGGATAAACTTTCGCCGTTTCATAGCAGGGATGAAAAATCAAGGACAGACAAAAAAAGACCGATCTAAGTTTTTTGTTAATCAACCTGAGAGCGATCGCAGAAAATTTTTCAAGAGGGATTTACCACGGGTGGTTAAAATGCTCTCTGGATGAAACTGGACGCCTTGTAGGTGAGGATAGTTCCGATGTCGAACTGCCATAATTGTGTCATCGTCTACCCAAGCCGTAATTTCCAAAACGTCTGGACAACTTTGACGTTCTATCACCAAACTATGATAACGAGTCGCAAGCATTGGAGTTTCAAGACTTTCAAAAACTCCTTGCCCATTGTGATGAACTTTAGAGGTTTTACCGTGCATCAGTTCCGGTGCGGAAACTATTTTTCCACCAAATACCTGACCGATACTCTGATGACCTAGACAAACACCCAGAATCGGTAACTGAGGGCCTAAGCGTTCGATCAACTCAAGGGAAATACCCGCATCCTCCGGACGCCCTGGCCCCGGAGAAATAACCACACCTTGAGGTTGCATCTGGCTAATTTGGTCAACGGTAATTTGATCGTTGCGATAAACGCGAACATCTTCTGCAACGGACAATTCTGCACCCAGTTCACCTAAATACTGAACAATGTTATAGGTGAAGCTATCGTAATTATCAACAACAACAATCAAAATTAGACTCCTGCGAGTAACCCTAATTGTACAAACAACGGAGGAAGCAATAGGACAATGGCGACTAATAATGCTGCGATCGCAAAGATCAATACGGCTCCTGCGGCACAGTCTTTAGCAATTTTCGCGAGTTCGTGGTAGGACTGACCGACCGTTAAATCTACAACAGACTCAATGGCTGTATTCAAGAGTTCCATTGCCATCACCGCTCCAATGGTTAAACCAATCACGGCTAATTTTACGGCCGACAGATGCAAAACAATGCCTAAGCTAATCGCAAGTGTACCAATTATAGTGTGAATGCGAAAGTTGCGTTGAGTTTTGTAGGCGTAGGCAACGCCAGTCCAAGCGTATTGAAAACTGACGAACAAATTAGAAGCAACCGTCCAAGAGGAGTCTGAGGGGTTATGAGTAGAACTAGAAGAGGGTTCGGGTTTACTTTTGCTGGGACGATGAGGGTTGGGTACGGAAACTAGGCGAGCTTGGAGTGGTGATAGGGAAGATTCGTTTACATTCATTAGCTGTATCCTTAATGTTGTTGCTACTGAGAGAGTCGATGTAAATTTTGCTATTGATATTTGAAGAAATTTAACACGCTGCCAGAAATTGTACACGATTAGGGCCAAGCTGCACGGATTTCTGAGCGTTTTTGAGTTTGCGATCTGATTTAAGACCTAGCATCAGCTATAGCTACCCGTAAAATATTCATCACAAAATACACTCCTCTCTAACATAGTTTTCTGATATTGCCCTCATCTCCGGAAGAATTTTGTGAATATCCTGCTAAATTGACATTTCGGATCGTCTGAGTATTAACCTTTAAACCCACTGTATTCAGCATTATTTCCTGCCGATCCAACATTTCAATCAGTGTTTGTCGATCTTGATGGTCCCAGCCCAAAAGATGTAAGAATCCATGAGCAGCTAACCATCCTAACTCAATAGTTAGAGAATGCCCCTGTTGTTGAGCTTGTCTAACGGCTGTTTCAACAGAAATTACAATATCACCCAGATAAAGAGAGTCAGATGCCAACACCTCCGAGACTGGAATTTGAGGGCAACCCAACTCCAATGTAGCAAAGGCAAGAACATCTGTCGGTATATCTATGGATCTGTATTGATAATTAAGCTGAGTAATCTCCGTATTATCTGTTAAACGCAGGCTCAACTCATAACATTCTGCTGGGGGAATATTCGGATGTAGAATCTGGAACCATTGAGTAAACCAGGTTTCCCAAGTCGATGCCGAAATCGGACAGCTAGCCGCCGATTCTCGCTCTTTCTGTAACCAAAAACAGTCCTGAACATTCACCTCTAGCAAAACTTGATTCATGTGACAAGAGACTTGCTCTGTGATGGATTCATTGGCAATTATAGAGGCGAGAGATAGGAACAGCATCTAAAAAAAACCTCAAGTTGAGATTCGGCATTTTTGGCGACATTTTCCCGTGAGAATATTGCTCCTCGCCTCATTCTATCAGGATGTTCTGTTATCGGGTAATGTATGATACACCGACCAGGAAACCCAACAAAGCGATCGCGGTTAGAGAAAAGTGAAACAATGATTTACTCCCTTTTCTGACCATATTTCGCATTGCCAGTTTTACATAACTCGGTTGCGGTTCAGTCGGGTTTCCTGCCTTGGCAGAGTCGGGAGTTTGATTGGGTGTAGAAGATGTAGGTGAGGTAGAACTCATATTAAAAAAATCGATTGTATAAACCGAGAGATTTATCGAGAAATTCGATCATTACTCTCGCTAAAAATGTTAACGGTTTTGAGCGTTGTTTGCTAGTTGAAGATTAGTTCTGGGTTTCAACCAACTCTGTATTAATCTCATTGACGGGTTTTCGCCGCAGTTCGACTGACTCAGAACGAGGGAGTAAATCAAACACCTCGCGCAACCCATCGTCCACGGTCTCAAAAGCAACAAGACCGGCTTCATCTAGGACAACTTCACCGGATTGGTCGATGATCACGGTTTGCGGTACAAACCCTCTATAGTAGTAAGCGGGTTCGCTAGGATCGTCTGAGGAAATCGGGATCATAGCATCAACATTCACCGGAATCAGATCGGCTGCTCGTCCGTAAAATTCCTGAAGTCGAGAAACGGTAGTCGCAAACTGTTTACAGTCACGACTATCATCCAGGAAAAACACCAACAATGCAGGTTTTGAGCGTTTGAGAGATTCAGCAAGGGGGACTCTAGCCGGAACGAGGGAACCATTCCCGCCATACAAGGCAAAAATATTTCCATCAAAGCGATCGTCATCAATACTTGCCCAGGCAGGGGACATTCCCATCAGTAGTCCTAAACTCAAGGTGAGACAAATGACCGTGAGGCGAGTCCAGAAACGATGCCATTGAGAGTTAAGAAGGGATTTGAACATTAGAGAATTGGATTTAAAAGCAATCATACTCATTGTTCAAGTTTCTCTGAGCCTTGTAAAGGGGCAACTGCAATTCTGATGTTTGTGCCGGGGATCAGGGTGTCGATCTTTATTCAGGCACCGATGAGGTTTTCTTGATCAATTAGAATTGCTACAGATTTCATTTAAAGTTAAGTTGAATTTGGATCGTGATGTCTATTAAGTAAAATACGAATGATGTGTCCCCAGCCGAAAATTCAGATTAATCAGTTGATCAAAATTTATGGAAAAAAACCCAGGACAGCTCTGAAAATGTTCCGGGAAGGCGGAACCAGAGATTCTATCTTGAAAGCAACAGGTCATGTTGTGGGCGTTGCAGATGTTTCTCTGACGATTAATCAAGGTGAACTGTTTGTGGTGATGGGGTTATCGGGTTCCGGAAAATCTACCTTAATTCGTTGTCTTAACCGTTTAATTAACCCCACCAGTGGAAGTATTGACATTGACGGTGAAGATGTTGCTCATGTCGATGAAAGACGTATGCGGTCCATTCGACGCACAAAGATGGCAATGGTGTTTCAAAGATTTGGCTTGTTTCCCCACAAAACTGTTGTCGAGAATGTCGCCTATGGTTTGAAAGTTCAAGGCTTAAGCAAAGCTGAACGTCGTCACAAAGCCCTCACCACTCTAGAAGTCGTTGGGTTAAAGCAATGGGCTGATTATTTTCCGGCTTCCCTCAGTGGCGGAATGCAGCAACGGGTGGGTTTAGCTAGGGCTTTAGCAACAGATGCGGAAATTTTACTGATGGATGAGGCTTTTAGTTCTCTTGATCCTTTAATTCGCCGCGAAATGCAAGATGAGTTGCTGCGACTTCAGAAAGAATTGCACAAAACTATTGTGTTTATTAGCCATGATATTCAGGAAGCCTTAAAAATTGGCGATCGCGTTGCGGTGATGAAAGATGGCTATATTGTACAAGTGGGTACACCTGAAGAACTGGTGACTCAACCTGTTAATGATTATATTCGAGCCTTTACCGAAGATGTGAATCTCGCCCAAGTGATCAAAACGGGTAGTCTTGTTCGTCAAACTCTAAGTGCAACTTTAGATAAAGACTCGCCCAACACAGCACTACAACAAATGTTAGATCATAATCTAGAGTATCTGTATGTTGTTAATCATCAGCGTCAACCTGTCGGCATCGTCAACAAACAAACACTCTCAAAAGCAACGCAACCGGGAACTCAAGAACTCAAAGAACTGATACAAACAGACTTTCCCAAAGTGCAAGTAACAACTCTCCTCAAAGATACGTTTCATTTCTATCAACAACAACTTCCGATTGCTGTTGTGGATGAACAGGGTCAATTTCAAGGTATCATCGAACCGGCTGACGTTTTTGCCTGTATTGGTAGACTAACCCATGATAGCGTTTAAAGGAATAATAAAGTTCATGCTACAAACCAAACGAGTTCCGCAAAAATCTATTCTTCTCTCTCTATTATTCAGCTTGTTAGTGGGTTTAATTGCTTGTCAGCCCAGTTCTCAAACCTCCACAGAATCGACAACCTCTTCCTCTGGAGAAATGCCGGGTACGGGCGTCAAAGTCCGCTCAAGTTCGGATACAACAACCGAGGGCTTATTTATGACAGAAATCGTTAATATTGGTCTAGAAAAGTTAGGTTATGAAACTGAAGCGATCAAACAACTCAGCATTCCACTTGCACACACGGCTGTGAGTAATGGAGACTTAGAATTATATGGCCCCCATTGGCAAAAGCTACAGACACAATTCTTTGAAAAAAGTGGGGGTGACCAAAAATTAGAACGGGTGGGATTGCTTGTTAAAAATGTTTTGCAAGGATATAAAATTGACCAGAAAACTGCCGAGCAATACAATATTTCTACAATAGACCAACTCAAAGATCCAGAAATTGCTAAACTCTTCGACTCGGATGGAGATGGGAAAGCTAACTTAACCGGTTGTAATGCAGGTTGGGGTTGCGAGTTAGTCATTGAACATCAATTAGATGCTTACGAATTGCGAGATACTGTTGAACACGATCAAGGAGAATATGATACCCTACTCGCAAATACTGTCGTTCGTTATCAACAAGGAAAACCGATTTTATACTATGCTTATGTACCCCACTGGTCAGCATCAGTTTTCAAACCCGATCAAGATACCATCTGGTTAGAAGTGCCCTTTACTTCTCTACCCAAAGCACAAGGAAATGTTACTGAAAAAGAAACATCATTCGAGGGCAAAAATCGTGGATTTGCTATCGATAATATTCGGATACTAACCAACAAAAATTTTCTGGAGGCGAACCCGGCGGCTCAACGCTTATTTGAACTCATGTCAATTTCAATTGAAGATGTAAATGCTCAACAAAAACTTGTTCAAAATGGAGAAAATCGCCCCGAAGATATTCGTCGTCATGCTGAAGAATGGGTGCAAAAAAATCAACAGAAATTTGACAGTTGGGTTGAAACAGCTAAACAAGCCGTTCAATAAATAGTGATAATATTAAAACTTATGAAATCAAAAACAATCAGACCCCAAAAATCTATTCTTCTATCTCTATTATTTAGCTTGTGTGTAGGTTTACTGGCTTGTCAGCTCACCTCTCAAAATTCCACACAATCGACAACCTCTTCCTCTGAAGAAATGCCAGGTGCGGGCGTCAAAGTCCGAGCGGGGTCCGGGGAGTTATTTGTGACAGAGGTTGTTAATATTGGCTTAGAAAAGTTGGGTTATCAAACAGCCGCTATCAAACAACTAAACGTTGCGGTAGCACACGCTGCTGTCAGCAATGGAGAATTAGATTTCTACGGTACTCATTGGGAAAAACTACACACAAAATTCTTTGAACAGAACGGTGGAAACCAAAAATTAGAAAAGGTTGGAGTTCTGATCAAAAATGGTTTACAAGGATATCAAATTGATAAGAAAACTGCCGAGCAATATAATATCTCT
>JBCBCI010000142.1:0-11280 GCA_038530755.1 Cyanobacteria bacterium J06592_8
CTGCATCTCCGTCAAATTTTGCTATTAATCCAAATGCTAGAATATTTCTGGCAAGACCGTCAAGATTTGACGGAGATGCAGTTCACTTTCCAAGGGCGGCTCCTGACTGTCTAGATTTCCAGGTGGATATTTGATTTTCTCAACTTCAGGTTCAGTAGAGACTGTTTCTGGAACTTTCGTAGTTGTCATCTCTTTCTCCGATTCTATCTCTAATTTTATCATTTTTAACTATAAACCATTCCCAATTAAAAGAAATGAGGAGGCTCAATAATAGGAGTATTGTGCTAAAGCATAACAACGGTCCGAATTTTCAGTATTCTTTGGAATTAATGAATTTTATATATAGCTGTAGCGATCGCGTCTCATCCTCTATAATTTTAAAATCAACTTCAACGGGCTACTCCTCTCTACTCAAATCGGGAGAAGTTGCGGAATTGACAACGCTTTAGGCGCGAAAAAATAGCAGGGCTGAGGTTCGGCGTACATCGAATGAGTTGACCATCTTTATTCACTCGAATACAGTTAACATTAAATTCCCAGAGCGGTACATCTGTTTTTTGAGTTTTGTCTTGAACTTGAATCTTTGTTGTGACTGAACCTCCAGAAGCCATCGCAGGTAAATGTCCCGGGTTGGCATCGAGATCAAAAGTTAATTCTTTGTAGGATTTCCAACGTTGAGGGGCTTTCCAGTGGACTTTTTGGGCAAAATTATCAAATAATTCTGATGAATTCAAGCCTTGAGAACGTTGACGATGCTGAAGATTTTGCCAAATTTTGTTCTGAGTTCTAAAACTGAATTTACCGCGACTATGTTGATGCCAAAGTTGATCCAGCTTCAGTAAGTCTTTACAGGGAAAACGGGCAATATCCTCTTCGGTTAAATAAATCGATTTTGATAGCCGATCCGGGTATTTTTGCAGTCTCAGTAACATCATTCGATAGGTTTGTCGATCTGCTTTTTGAAATGCTCCGGCTGCTAACATTTTAGAAAGTCGTTCATAGTCTAGTTGTTGCGCTGGGAGTTCAGACACAGTTGCGGTTCTCGCCATTCCAATAATTAGAGAGGCGATCGCACTGATTATTCCTAATGTAATAATAATTTGTTCTCGGTTTTTCATCAGTTTTGTCTGCCAGACCGAACCCCAGGTTGTCAACGACTGTTTAATGGCGGGGACAAAATACCCGTTTTTGTTGAACAATCTCAGCATACAATTGTTCCATCTGAGTGATATTCCGACTTAGTGTATACCGATCTAAGACTCGTTGACGAGCTTTGTAGCCCAAAAGTGTACTCAACTCTGGATGATCTCGAAATAGAGGGAGTAGGGTTTTCAGTTGAGTCGAGACGCCTTGGGTTTCGAGAACGACTCCCGCCCCGCCTTCTAACACTTCTCCATCCGCCCCTGCATCCGTCGCAATACAAGCAACGCCACAGGCCATGGCTTCGAGTAATGACAGGGATAATCCTTCTACAAGAGATGGCAAAATAAACACATCCGCCCCCCGTAAAATTTGAATCCGTTGAGTTTCATCGCCAACGAACCCCAGCCACACGACTCCATCTTCTAAGTCGTAGTACATCTGGAGTGAAGTTGCCAACGGCCCATCACCCACCATCACCAAACGAGAATCTTGTCCCATTTCTGACTTTTTCCAAGCCTTGAGAAGAGATTCGACATTTTTTTCCGGGGCGAGACGACCTTGATAGACAAAGACTCGTTCGGTTTTTAGTTGGGCTTTGAGTCGAGATGGCCCGGGTGAATATTTGAGTTCATCGACTCCATTGGGAATAACGGCGACTTTGTGTTCTGGTACACCCAAGCGAACCAATAAATCCCGTTGAATTTGAGAAAAGACAATCACCCGATCATAATGGGCGAGAAAGGGTGCATAAATTTGGTACATCAGGTGTTGCGTTCCGGATGTGAGATTACGCAATTTGCGGTCAAAAGGAGGATGAAATGTTGCTACGAGGGGAAGATTGAGTTCTTCACAAATTTCGGGAAGCATAAAGTCCAGAGGCGAGAGGGTTAAGGACGCATGAACTAAATCGGGTTGGAGTTGTCGTAGCGACTGGGCTAGAACTTTACTCGATTTGAATGTGGGAATGGTGTAAATTTGTGATTTATACAAACAAGGAAGAGAGACTTCCTGAGTCTTCGTTGGGGGCTGAGTCGTCTCACAACTGTAAGGCCAATCCTGAGTTGTTGTTTTCCAGTTTCCGTTCTCATCAGTGTGAGAGTTTTCCGGCGCAAAATGGAGGAAGCTAACCTGATATCCTCTATCTAGGAGGGAGTTGGTGACTTCTCTGGAGTAGGTGACATTCCCGCAAAAAGGTGATTTTTTTCCAAGCCAAGCTATATACATTCAGATGAATGAGAGTTTTATTCGTTAGTTTTGGATGAATTTACCACGAATAAGCGGTTACGCGCCTAAATTTAAGGATATCAGCCACACTAACGGGGTAATTTGAACTCTCGTTGGGTAATATACCAGGTTAAAACCCCGCCTAGACTGGCCATTATTGCTAAACCCATAAACACGGCGGAGATTCCTAAATAGGTTTCTGCAAGGCCGGCTAAGGCTAGCGGTAAACTCAGGGCGATATTCACTGCGTTATTTTGCAAGCCGAAGACTTTTCCTCGCATCTGTTCGGGGGTTTCGGCTTGAACGGTGGTTTGCATCGGAATTCCGACAACTGCCGCACATAAGCCCAGGAGTATGATTAAACTGAAAGCGGGAATTAGCTGTTGACCAAACAGCGCTAAACCCAGTAGACAACTGGCGAGTCCAATTGAACCCAGAAGTGCAAGCTGAGTATGAGAAAATCGATGTCCAAGCTGACCCAGTAAAGCCGCCCCAACTCCCATCCCAACTCCGGCGGCGGCGAGTAAGAAGCCAAATTGAGAGGATTTTAGAGTGGGAATAATTTCAGCTAACCGAACGGCAAGCACGGCTAAGGCGGCGAAGATACTAAATAAGATAATTAGTTGAATTAAAGCATTGCGGACTTTGTGATTTTGATTGAGATATTTGACACCATCTCGTAAGTCTGCAAAAATATGGGAATCTTCTGAAGTTGATTTTCGTTTCTCTCGAACTTTGATTTTGAGAAGTAACAAACCTGCGATCGCGTAGGCTCCTCCAACCACAATTTCTTTCCCTAAATCTACCGCAAACCCTAAGCTTTCAAACCATCGATCTGCAAAGGCTAAAAGCGGTTCTCCTACTGCAAACCCGATAATCACCGATGCCATCATTGTGGTGGTGTAGAGAGAATTTGCAGACAATAAATGATTTTTTTTAACAATTAGGGGAATAACGGCTTGTTCGGCAGGCGCAAAAAATTGAGTTAAAGTGGAGACTAGAAAAGTAATCGTTAAAAGTAGACAAAATCCCAAAGGGAGAGGCCCTAAATTCATCCCATTTGAGAGCCAAATTAAGACCGGAAGTAGGAAAACAAACCCACCGCGAAGTACATTTGTCAAGACTAAAACGATTTTTTTCGGCCATCGATCCACATAAACGCCCGCCGCCGCCCCAAATAAAATCGCAGGAATTGTAAAGGCAATCATGACCGCAGAAACCCAACCACTAATGGTTTGATCGGCTTGCTGAAAGCGACTTGAAATTAAGGCAATCATCAACACCAGATAGACTTTATCCGCGAGTTGAGAAAAGACTTGTCCACTCCAAAGAACCAGGAAGTTTTGATTTTTGAGGACGGGTCCGAATCCATTTTCCTCTTGTTTTGAAGACATTTCTACGCTTTCTGAGGTTGGCGGTTTAGGATGATTTTGAGTTGAATGTTCTGAATGTTTTTTCGCTTCTATTTTCGCGGTCAAGGGTTTCTCCCCAGGAGGAGAGTTTTCAAGATAGCCCGCCTGATCTGGAGTTTTTTCGTTTTGATCGGGTTGATTTTGATTGGACTTTTTTTCCGGATTGAGCGATCGCATGACTCTAGTTTACTTAAGATTTCCGATAATCAGCCTGTTAGTTCTTTTGGAGTCAAAACAAAGGATAACAACAATTAATTTAATTTTTTGATGTAAATTTTATGAAAGTTAAAATTTTAAATTTATCTTTAAAACATTGAGTCTTCTTTGTTCAATCTCGAGATTCAATTCAGCTAAGATTTTAAAATGAATAACTCAGTTGAAACTGTTCAACATAGGTATCAATTAATGTCGCCGAACGAATTGAACGCCCTAAATGATACTCAGCATATTGTCGTAAAAGGTGTTCAACCGATACCCAATCTGATAATGAAATCAAATTCGGGGTTACTGTAGCATCCCTGTGTTGAGAGTTTATCTGTTGAGAATTTAACTCTGACTCAAACTCATCATGCAAACGAGGATGAGCTAACCTTTGTAAAATCGCTAACTGAGCTGCACTTAGTTTAACATGAAGCGGTACTCTTGAGCCTACAGAAGAATCTAGAATCTGCCGATCTCTGGCCTCTAAACTAAAAACTCCACCTGCTTCGAGACTAAACCCAACTCGCCATCGGGGATCGGTAAAATTCGCAGATAAGGGACGTTGAGTCAGACAACAGCGTTGAACTTGGGGAACAAACCCAGTCCAAGCCAAGAGGTGAAACATTCCATGGGTTAGATAGGCAATAATTGCGGTAATTGTTTCAATTTGTGGTGTATTGGGTAAATGTTCAAGCCGATCTAAATGTTCATTTAACAGTAAAAAGAGTTCTTCTTGAGGATGTTCACTCAGGGCGACAGATAAGACAATTTCAGCTAAATATTGACTGGCTGCAAGTTTACCAAGATTTTGACTTAAACCTCTGTATGATTTTAGAGTTTCAGCTTGGGTAATCCGATCTAGCGATCGCCCTTTATACAATAATAATTGATTCACAATAAATAATTCGCTATGTCCGCCCAATTTAGAACGAGGCTTTCTCGCCCCCGATGCGATCGCTCGAATTAACCCCAATTCAGGTGTTAAAATGGTTAGTAGGCGATCGGACTCTCCAAAGGGAATTCCTTTTAAATTAATTCCAGTCGCCGTATAAGTTCGACTCATATTCAGTACACAGGTTATTAGATGACAGGGGAAAGGTTACAGGTTACAGGTTACAGAAAATAGCCAGTTAAACTTAATCCTTTAAAAGGACTTTAGGTTTTAGACAGGGATTTTCATCTCTGGCATACTCACCCGGAAATTGATTTCCGGGCTAAAAGCTTAAGTCAGTTTCAACTGACTAATACACAGAAACTGAGGTTAACAAAAATAGCTCTATGCGCTCTTGACTTTAAATATTAAACAAGAATTTTAATCTCTGGCACGGAAATAGTGAGTTCTCACTAACTTAGTCCTCTTCAAGAGGACTTTAAATATTAGACAGAGACTTGAGTCTCTGGCCTGGAAACAGTTAATCAGTTAACAGTAATTTATTATTATAACGATTTATCACTTAGTTCTACGCACTATGACTTTAAATATTAGACAGGGATTTTAATCTCTGGCACTCTGATACTAATCTTTTTCAAGATTATCTCGCTGACGAATCAGATCAATACCACGAGAAGTTCCGAGGCGAGTGGCACCTGCTAAGATTAACTCTAACGCTTGTTCATAATTGGTAATCTGACCAGAAGCTTTAATTCCAATTTGTCCTTTAGTTACCTCCTTAAGTAAACGAACATCTGCAACCGTTGCACCGCCATACAAACCTGTACTGGTCTGAAGAAAAGCCACACCTGCATCCATTAAAACTTGAGCAACCTGTTTTTTTTCGCTATCATTAAGAACCGTAGTTTCTATAATTGCTTTGACGGTTTGGTTCGTTTCTTGGCAAATTTCAGCAACTTCTCGATAGAGTTCCTCCGTTTTTCCCGACTTGACTAAACCCAAGTTAATCACCACATCCAACTCCGTCGCCCCATTCTCTGCGGCTTCTAAGCTTTCGTACAATTTGACGGCGGAAGTGCTAGCCCCACTGGGAAAACCGATGACTGTACCCACGTTTGCAGACTTTCCATGCAAAAGTTCAGCCACTTGACGAACATGACAAGGATAAACACAAACCCCCGCAAACTTGTATCGTAGAGCCTCTTGACAACATTGTTCAATCTGTTCGGGAGTCGCCATCGGGTTCAGGAAACTGTAATCGATAAAAGGCGCGATATCGAGATCAACATCATAAGATTGAGTTCCCATCACTGAACCATCTACTGTCTACTGTGTACTGTTTTACGCTATCATAACAAAAGTTAATATTTTTTTCAGATTAAAACAACAGGGGAAGACAAAAATGGCTGTAAAAGTAGGAGACACTGCGCCCGATTTTACCTTAACTTCCCAAACTGGAGAGTCGGTAAGTTTAGCAGACTTTCGGGGGAAAACAGCAGTGGTTCTGTATTTCTACCCGAAAGATGATACACCGGGATGCACCATGGAAGCCTGCGCTTTTCGTGATAGCTATCAAGTTTTTAAGGATGCAGGTGCCGAAGTGATTGGCGTGAGTTCTGACTCGGCTGTTTCTCACGAACAATTTGCCCAGAAACATAATTTACCCTTTATTCTGTTAAGTGATGCGGGGAATAAACTTCGTCAAGTGTACGGTGTTCCGGCGACATTGTGGATACTACCGGGGCGAGTTACTTATGTAATTGATAAAGAAGGCGTTGTCAGACACGTTTTTGATTCCATGCTAGACTTTAAAGCCCATGTCGATCAAGCTCTTCGCACCTTAAAAGGAATTCCGGCTTAATCATAAAATAGTCTGTAGGGTGCGTGGTTTAACGCACCTCAAGATTATATTAATTAACTCACAACTAGAATTTGAGATCGAGAAAATAGTATATTGTGAGTTCTAAACCGTCACTTGAGATAGATAATTGAACATGAAAGCTACATTACTGATATGGTTGCTGAATTTCCTCAAACTGCGGGTATTCAATTAGGGCCACGAGGGCCGTTTCCCAATATTCCCATCACTCGAACCTTAGAACGACGCTGGCTACACTATGCCTTCCTAGATCGAGATAATACCATGGGTTTGGTGGCGAATGTCTCCTGGCTGGGTGCAACGGCTGATATTGAAGGGTCTGCCCCTCATTGTATGCCCATTCTTCTCCTCTACAACCAAGAAGACGGTTGGGTTTCGAGTCAATTTAACGCCCGAACCCTTGATAGTGACGGGAACGCTATTCCTCTCGATGCAAATGCGGCGAACAGTTTATGGTCGGCGTTTCGGCTTCCTCATCCCTTTAATGAACCTCGCCCCTTTTCCCTGAAATCAACGAACGATACGCCGTTTGTGAACTTGATGATGCAGCGAACCACTCGCCCCTGTAACAGTCAATGTGCGCCTTTTGCAGAGGATCAATATTTTCGCTGGCAGTCAGAACCGGGTATTATCGCAACGGGAGACTGGGGATTTAGTAAAAAAGTTGTTTGTTCGGATGTCGAAGCCGTTGGGTATCACGAACGAGTCCGAGGATATTGGGGTTGGCCTGAACTGGGGGGTTGGGTATTTGGGTTCGCCAATGACCCCGAACGAGTCGAGGGAAGTCTCGCCCCAGCGACGGCGGTTGTTTTTACTCTTATTCAACCTCCGAAACCATTGGATGCACCGACAGGTTCAGTGATGTTGTGGCGAGAAGGTCGGCTGCGTCGGCATTTTCCCCGCCGAAATGTGAGTGTGGCAGTCCGAGGTTATTTTGACCGCGATCGCGTTACTCAAGTTCCCCCTTTATCTCATTTATTTGGAACGGCGCCGATGGTTCCAATTCCGCGTAGACTAATTATTACTGCCCGTTTGGGAGATGATAAGGTCGTGTTAGACTTTTTCTGTGAATCGGCTGCCCGAATTATTATCCCCTCTGAAACCAATTTCCAAGCCTACAGCGTCCATGAAGTGTTCGGGCCTTGTTTAATTGAAGGGCGAATTAGTGGTCAGTCCTTTCAGTATCAAACCTCTGGTATCGTTGAATTTGCAGGAGGGGCTTATGCCGATTGAAAACGCCGCCGAATTGTTGATTGAAACGGTTGATTCTTTATCTCGTCGGGCGCCGGGAATTGTCGCCTCAGCCGCCCATCAACTCGGTAATATTGTTGTCGGGTTACATTTCGGAGATGGTAGTAACGGCGAACTCCGCGCTGAACAAAGTCGTTTAATTGCTGCTGATGCTGCCCCTCAACAGCCAGAGGTCGAATTATATTTCGATAATCGTACCATGAACTTGCTGTTCGATCTCGATCGCAAACCCGCCGATCAAGTTTGGGAAGGCAGTTATGATTTTCGCGGAGAACGTGAGGCTGTATTAGCAGTGTGGCGGGCGTTTCGGCTGTTATCTCAACGGGCGTCGGGGTTACGGGCGGTTCAAACGCTGTGGCGAGAATATCGAGATCAAAATCCCCAACTGTGGGGAACGCCTGCTGAAACAACAATTCCGCCTCGACGAGTTCGAGAAAGTGAGTGGCAAGCTTTAGAATATCTCGAAGATCGTTATCCTGAAGATACTGATCGCGGTTACGATTTACTCGGAGATTCGGTTTATGTTGATGCCCGTGTTCTGTGGAATGGTTATCAGAGTCGGGCTTGGTGGCAGTTGGAAGATACTCGTGATGCCGATTTATTAGAGACGATGGGGCGATGCAAGGAACGAGTCCAAGCAGAAATGATGGAGATTATTCCCACAAATCGCGAACCGAGGGAAGCTTTGTATGATTTAATGCGAGAATACCCGAACCGAGAAGGAAAAGGCTTACGCCCGACCTTAACCATTGCGACTTGTTGTGCATTAGGAGGGGCGGCTGAAGATGCGATCCGCACGGCGGCGGCGATTGAACTGTTTCACAACGGCTTTCTCGTCCACGATGATATTGCCGATGAATCGACTCACCGTCGCACGGAACCCACGTTACATGAGGCCCAAGGTGTTGGGTTAGCGGTGAATACCGGAGATGGGATGAATTTGTTAGCGGTAGATTCTATTTTATCGAACTTACCGACATTGGGATTAGCGCGAACTTTAGGGTTAATCCATGAAGTGATTCATATGTGTCGAGAAAGTATTGAAGGACAGGCGATAGAATTAGGCTGGATTCGTAATAATATTGTACCGGAACGGGATGAAGACTATTTTGTGATGAGTACCAAGAAAACTGGATGGTACACCTGTATTAGTCCTTGTCGGATGGGGGCAATTTGCGCCGGAGAAACTGACCCCCAAAGATTAGATTTATTTGATGAAGCGTTTCGACTGATTGGGATTGCCTTTCAAATTCAAGATGATGTTTTGAATCTTGTCGGAGAAGAAGAATTATACGGGAAAGAACCGTTAGGGGATTTATTAGAAGGGAAACGAACGGTGATGTTAATTCATTTAATGCGAACTGCAAACGAAACGGTTCGGGCGCGAGTTGATGAAATTTTACGTTTACCGCGTCTCCAAAAAACCCAAGCCAATGCAGAAGAAATATTGGAGGCGATGAATACCTATGGTTCCATTGACTATGCGGTAGAATTAGCAGACCGTTTAGCCCACGAAGGCGTGCGTCATTTTGAAGAAGATTTAACCTTTATTGAGGAGTTAGAACCTAAAGGAGTCTTGCGTCAAATTGCGAATTATGTGACCACACGCCCATTATAAGGTTAAGTCAACACATTCAATATTAGAGTCTAGCTGGCACTCTTAGAATCTGCGTTAATTTATCCTCCACTTTTGTCATTAAGTCAAAAGGAAAGCCCGCTTCTCGATATAAATGTGCTGGGATTTTCTCTTTGATTTCTTCATGTAACTCAGGGAGTTGACTCCAGTGCCGTCCACATTGAAGGTGATGAGCTGTATGATAACCCAAATTACAGGTAAAAAAGTTGTACCAGCGATCGGTAATATTGTAGCTGGCTTGATAGGGGTCTTGCTGATCTAATCCAGCATGATGATCGTAAGTTACATAAACAACCATCAATAACAAAAAGACCATCGGAATTATAAATATAATCAACGTATTCATCCAATTGATTGCGGAAAGTAAGCTTAAAATCAATACGGTTAGCAGCATATTTTGAATCAGCTTGTTACGAGATTGAGGATGCTTCTGTCCGACTTTTAATGCTGTCGGATAAGCCAGAAAGCCAACCTTAAACGTATATTCCAGACGTGACATCAGTCTACCTTGGGGCGTTTTCCAAGCCGATTCATCTTGAGATTGATCTAAATAGTTCAAATGATGCCCAAGCGTATGATGTAAAACCCAAGCTTCTCCAACAATTCCCGTGTGCAATCCCATGATCAGTTCGATCAGACGATTCGCCCAGTTAACCGTAAAGAACTTGTAGTGTTGGTGATTATGATTCCAACTACAAATCCATCCCTTAATGTTGAGGCTGAACAGCATCCAGGCGATCGGCAGTAACACAGAAGGGCTATACAGAAAAATGACTAAATCAATCCCAAAAACGAGTAAAATTGTAGCGATAGGATAGCAATCAATTTTCTTTCTAACGAGCATATTTAAGGTCGGTGGTTGGACAAGGTTTAAGTCGATTGGAAAAGGTATGACGCATGATCACAACCAGAGCAGCTCACGACTCGCGATCGCATTCTCTGCTTTCCCTGAGCAAGTCTACAACAAATTCGTTAGCAACATCAATATTTTCTAAGATATCTCGGAAATAGTCAGTTCCGCCACCAGTTATCGATACTGAACCTCCGCTAATATTTGTTCTCCAATCCGAGGTTTGAGTCCCGTTTTGATTACTAAATCGACTTGAACGCCTAACGCGATCGCTGATTTTGTTTTCAAGTTCACAAAAGCTGAGTCAACCCAATCTAAATTATCAATTATGAATTGAGTACAACGCCAAAACCTTTAGAATTTATATAATCTGAGCTAATGCTATACGTCTGATTATTTTGAAATCTCAATCAAAACCCGAAATTTCGAGGAATTTGGTGTGAGAATTATTATCAATAAGTAACGAGGTTGCGTTGTTTCAGGCTGTATGGTATTATTAAAAAAAAGGGAGACGTGTGTCTGAATGGAATTTTATTGTCCTCAAATCCCCAAAACTCGTAAAATGTCTTGAGATCTTGATGCTAATTCCAAGCTGCAAACGCACGAGTTTTTTGAAGAATCAATCAAGTCTTATACACTAGGGTTGACAAATTGCAGGTAATATGCGGGTCTGGCTGCTGAGAGTGTTGGGACTACTCTATTATAGATAAGTATTCAGTTGACTATTGCCCCCTAAATCCCCCAATCCTGGCAGGGTCGTTTCGTTCTAGCCCTAAAACTTGATTTGTGGGG
>JBCBCI010000143.1:0-11023 GCA_038530755.1 Cyanobacteria bacterium J06592_8
ACCTTCAGGCCACCACCCCATCACCCCATCACCCTATCAACCCCGGCAATTTTTAACTGAGAATGAAACAGCCCTGCTTACTAAGGGAGGTGTCGCAGGCGGAGGGATGAAATACAGAACTCTTTGATGTTGAACTAGAGATGTGTATACACGGTAGCCTTGTAGGAGAGGGGTTGGCTAGAGGTCCCAAGCACCTCACGTCTTTGTTAACTCTGTACAAACCTGTAAATCAATTGGTGCTACTCTCTAAACTGAACTCAGAATAGATTGGAGACTTAGCAAGTAATGAAAATAACATCAATTGAACAAGAATATATTACGAATCCGAACGAAAATCAGACAGATCGTGAAGCCATCCTTGCTACAAAAATCATTTTTGATGGTGTTTCTAGTCCTTGTATTCTATCACGGCTCATGATTGAAGCGTTAGGGCGACCGGGAAAAGATAATGATATGGAATTATTAAATAGTGGTGAACGGTGTATTGTGGTTTGGACTCAGCCTCAATTAAGTCTTGAAGCCACTCAAAACCTGATCAACAGTGTCATCATGCTATGAGCTTGGTTATAAAGGTAATGGTAGCCTTATCTCAGTGCAATCGCGTTTAGATTGTGTAAAAATAGGATTGAGCTAGGGAGTATCGTTGAGAAAATAACTTAACTCTGTATTAAGAATGTCAGATTGTCCTCGTTGTCATCGACCTGTTGATTCTCAGGCGATCGCCTGTCCCCATTGTAAATTCCAGCTTAAGGCTTTTGGTCATCCGGGTATCCCGCTACATCGAGCCGAGCAAGATACTTATCTGTGTGATAATTGTCTGTACCATGAGGATGATACTTGCAATTTTCCTCAACGTCCTTATGCGAAGGAATGCACCCTATATCAAGATCGATCTGAACCTGTTTTACCACCGACTCCTGTACGATCTTCTCCTCAAGGCTTAGGATTAATCAAATATTGGGTGAAAAATAATGGAATTTGGTTGATTTTATTGGGTTTATTGGCGGTGAGTTTGCTGTTATCTATTTTTTAATTCTTGATTTTTAATTTTTAACTAATTATTAACGAGATGTGAATCCCAACTTTCCTGATAAACCGCTAAATCAAACCAAAATGTTGTTCCGGTTCCCAGTTCACTAATCAGATGAACTTGACTGTGATGCTTGTCGATAATATTGCGAACAATGGATAAGCCCAAACCTGTTCCTTCTAAGGTATGAACTCGGTTTTCGACACGGTAAAATCGAGCAAAGACAGAGTCTTGATCTTCGGGCGCAATTCCACTTCCTGTATCTGAAATTTCGATCCGTACATAGCGAGGCGGTGGCGGTATTTCCAAGCCTGTTGTTCGATCAAGATGATGGGGCGGTGGGGGTGAAATAATCCAGCCTCCTTTCTCGATTTCTTCAACCTCTTTACGGTTAGCTTCTATATCTTCGTTTAGCAGATAAGCTCGAATAATTACTCGTCCTCCTGCTTCTGTAAATTTGAGTGAATTTCCAACTAAATTGGCGAAAACTTGCAATAATAAATCATAATGACCGAGTACACCGGGTAAGCCCGGTTCTACATCACAGACCAATTCTATGCCTTTATCTTTAGCCGTGAGTTGATGAGTTCGTAGAGTTTGTTCTATAGGTTGAATAATATCAATGGCTTCAAAGTGATAGATGCGACAAGATTCTAACCGGGATAAATCTAAAACATCATTGACTAAACGAGTTAGGCGATCGGTTTCATTGTTAGCCGTTTCTAAAAATTCTCGCCGTTCAGCTTCGGTTAAATCTTCGCCATAATCATGGAGGGTTTCGATAAATGATTTAATATTAAATAGTGGAGTTCTCAGTTCGTGAGAAACATTACTAATAAACTGGCTTTTGGCTTCATTCAGTTCAACTTCTCTGGTAATATCCTGAATAGTGACGGCAATCCCTTTTAAACTGTCCCGATATTTATCTTCAATTTTTAGATGTTCATTTTGTTGATAGAGTAGACATTCTTGCACCTGGGGATATTCAGGAACAGTACAGGTTTTATTAACATGATGAAGACAGGTTAGACAAAGCGGTTCTAGTCCAGGTGCTTTGTTTAACAAAACGGTTTTTAATAAAATTCTCAGCGTATGATTTGTCGGTTCACTCAGAGAACAGCGAAACTCTTCTCCTTCTAAATTTCCACTGGATATTTGTTGCAGGGGTTGGGAAATCTCTTGTAAAAGGGTTTGCGGGAGATGATGCACAACATTTTGACCCAGGACACTTTTTCCATCCCAATTAAATAAACGTTTTGCGGTTGGGTTGACTAAAATTATATTTAACTGAGCATCTAGTAAAATCGCTCCATCTGCGATGGTTGAAACCAGTGTTTCTAATTTAGCTTTTTCTGCGGTTAACTCTTCAATATTCTGAGCTTCGTAGCTCTCGAGTCGTTCCGCCATTTTATTGAAGCTAATAATCAGTTCTCCGAGTTCTCCACCGAAGGGTAAATTAATGCGTTGATTAAAATTTCCCTCGGTAATATTCTGAACGCCTCTTAATAGTTCTTTGATCGGTTGAGTAATCGTTAACGCATTGAAAACAGCCCCTAAAATCACCATCACCCAAATTGATACAAATACGGCGAGAGTGACATCCCGTGTTAAATTTGAGGAGACGACAACGGTAGGATTTGGGTTAATGCCGATCGCTAAAATTCCCCAGTATTCTCCAGAATCCATCAAGGGAATAAAAACATCGGTAACTTGTCCGCCTGGGGTAGTATGTTGGCGCACCATCGGAATAGATGTAAAATCTCCCGCCTTCACACTCGCAATGAAATTCTCGGGAAGCTGCATCCGTCGCCTCAGCGTCAGAGAATTCTGAACCGCAGAATCTGAAAAGGGTAAACCGAGAAAAATTTCACCGTCTGGGTCAGCATACAACATATACCGGACGCTGGAGGTACTGGTATAAAATTGTCGAGAAAAGCGAGCCACTTCATCTCGTTGATTCTCAGCAACTAAAGGGGCGACATTAGCGGCTAATAATAAGCCCAAATCTCGACCATAGCGGGTATCATTGAGACGAGCATCCTCTTGAATGGTGTTGACAGCCCAGAACGTTAAACCACTCATCAGTAGCGAAACAACGAGGGTTGCTCCTGCCATTAATCGAGTCTGGAGATTGAACTCCGACCACCAATTTGCTATAATTTCGCCAATTTTCTTCAGAATTGCCAGCATCTCCCGACGGTTTGAGCTATGAGATTTGTGCAGTTAGGACGACTCTGTGAATTATAGGGTTAGTGTACCGAACAATTCCCGATCCTGCCTATTGCTGATTTTAAGTTAAGTTTTGTTAAACAGCCACTTTATTTATCTTACACGAACAAACAGAGCTGAAATCAAGTCGGGACTTTCTTCATGGCTGACGAGCAGTCAGTAAAAAGGCTTAATACACCCAATTTGGCGTACAATCTCCATGTTTTGAGCGGGGTAAGGAAATATTTTGTAACGTTATCAGAGTAGGGATAGGCTTTTGAGCGTGATATCGGGGGAACGGACAGAGTCTGTTTGGCTTTTGCCTGTGAAGTGAAAGTGGTATTATCTTTGAGTTGATCCTGAAATGCCTGCTCTATGGAGATAGAAAGCTTTCTAACCTGGTTGATCTTGGTTGTTGTCATTGCTGGGGTTGGGATTGGTACGATGATTTATGCCTATTGGGGGGCGGGTAGTGTTTCTATTTTGTTTGAAGAGGCGATTCCCTTACCTGCAACTCTCCCAGACTCGCAAGCGGGAACTGAAGCTGCGTTTCAGTTTCAGGAGGGCTACAGTGCCTATCAGAAAAAGAATTATCGCAAAGCAATTGAGTATTTTGATCGAGCAATTCAGCAGGTAGCCACTCTCGCTGAAGCATACCACAATCGCGGTTTGGCTTATGCTAATTTACGTCAAGATGATGATAGTGTTGTTAATCTTCTGAATGCGAGTGAGTTGTATGGAAAGCAGGAAAAAGGCGAACAACTCCTACTACTCAAACAACATTTAGAAGCGATTCGGAAAAGAAAACTCGCCAGACAAGGAGAATAAATTAAGATTTTAGACGAAGAAGTTCGGAATCTGAAGGAAGATTTGATTTTATGTCAAGCATAATTTAAGAGTAGCAATGATAATATTTGTTAAATTCAATGAGTGTATTAGCGAAAGTTGAGGCTATTTTATATCTGAAAGGAGAACCGGTTTCTTTAGCAGATATGCTAGAAGTGATTGATTGCGATCGCAAATACCTGAAAAAGGTTTTGAGTCAACTCATTTCAGACTATGGTGACCGAGAAAGTGCTTTAGAAATTGTTGAAATCAAAAAGGGATACTATGCGTTACAATTACGTCAAGACTACGCAGATTTAATGGATACTTTGGTGCAGCCCGAGTTAGGAGTCGGAGCTTTAAGAACATTAGCTGCGATCGCCTTAAATGGAGGAATTGCTCAAACGGATTTAGTGGATTTGCGCGGGTCTGGTGCCTATCAACAGGTTCAAGAATTGGTGGAGTTAGGATTTATTCACAAGCGCAAACAACGAGAAACTCGTTCCTATTGGTTGCAAGTGACGAAAAAGTTTCATCAGTATTTTCAAGTCGATCAGCTTCCTCAACAGTTAGCGATTAGTTTTCCCCCTAAAAGTGAGAATGAACCGGAAATGCAGGAAAGCTAAAACTTGTTAAATTCATCATTAATCATTCATAATTCGACGGAGTCGAGTCTCAATCATGTCATTAAATCAAACTCCCAAGCCTTTAGCTGTATTTGTTCCCTGGCTACATATGCACCAACCGCCAATTTGGGTGGGTCAAGGTTCAGAAGCAAAATTGATCGGAAATTTAGAAAAAATGCTCAACGGTGAGCCTAATTCTGAAGAAAATTGGAATGCTCAATGGTTCGCTCAAGCCTATAAAAATCCAGCTCGTTATGTTAATCTTTTAAAATCTGAGGGTCTTGAACCTCGAATCATGGTAGACTATTCCGGGGTTTTGTTAGAGGAATTAGCCAAACTTTCCAGTAATGGTCACTTCGATCATCTCGAAGTTGAAGGAGAGAAAATTGGAGATGTGATTAGCTTATGGCGACAGGTTCTCAGCGAATATCCTGAAGCCGTTGAATTTACCGGAACTGCCTACAGTCATTGTTATTTTCCGGCGACTCCCGAACGAGATCACGAAGCACAAATTTTAGAATGGCGGCGAGTATTTGCCGATTTATTCGGAACAGCAGCCCTCTCAAATGTACGAGGATTTTGGCTTCCGGAAATGGGAATGACGGGCGATCCGACCGAAGCTTTGAAATTAATTCGACTGTTGAAAAAATGTGGCTATGAGTGGATTATTTTACCCCATTCGGCTTTAGACTATCCCCAAGATTGGAGTACCCCAGAAGTCGAAAATCGAGTCCATTGGCTGGTGGTAGAAGCTGGGGGAGAATCCGAAAAAATGCTCTGTGTTGTTCGCGATACAGACATGGGAATTCGTCAACAAAGTGGTCAAAATACGGATGGTTGTATACAAGATATTCGTTATCGAGGTAATACTTTAAAGTCATCAGAAATTCCGCCTTTAGTGGTTCCGACTTCTGATGGTGAAAATGGAAATGTGATGATGTTTGAGTATTTCAAGAATAGTTTTGCACCCTTATTTCGAGAGTCCCAACAGTGGTCAGATATTGCCTTTATGACGGTGAGCCAATATATTGATCATTATATTCGCGATCGCTCAATCACAGAAATTCGCCTCAAACCCACAGGAGGTTCTTGGATTGGTGGACATCAGAGTTGGAATGAAGGAGACTTGCGCCAAGGAGTGTTGAAAGCGGTTGAAGATTTGAGTCAAGCTTATGCTTCTCGCCGACAAGCCACAAATTCATCCCTATCCGATCAAGAAGAACGAGCGTTACTATTATGTGAAACCAGTTGTTTTGTCTATTGGGGTTCGGAGTTTTGGATACAACAAGCCTATCAGTGTTTAGCCTGGGCGAAGGATTTAAGCAGTCATCAGTTACCAGTTACCACCTGACCCGTGATTTAGTCTTGTATATAGTTTCTAGAAACCGAGGTTTTTAATCGTTAACTATAGAAACAGCTTGTGAATTCCTTGGTGAAAGGGCCAAAAACCGCTACAATCTGGATAAACTTTACAGATTTTCTTAAATTATGGGGCGGTTCAAAAAAAACTTTCAGCTATTTCGTATTTGGTCGAATGATGAAAAATTCATCGAATTCTTAGAACAGATTGAGGTCATTATCTCCAAAATTCTCTCTTTGGCGATGGTGGCTTTGATTATTTCTGCGACGGGTCATTTACTGGTATTTTTATTCAAGGAGTTGCTTTTTGATCCCGATCTCATTTTTAAAAAAACTCTATTTGAAATTTTTGGATTATTCTTAAATCTGTTAATCGCCCTAGAACTTTTAGAGAATATTTCAGCCTATCTCAGAAAACACGTCATTCAAGTTGAATTGGTAATTGTCACCTCTTTAATTGCAGTGGCGAGAAAAATTATTCTCTTTAATTTGGATAAACAAGGCGGAGTAGAATTGATGGGTTTAGCTATAGCTTTGTTTGCTTTAGCAATTAGTTATTGGATTATTCGACGTACAAATTCTAATCGTGATGATTATCGTTAAAATATAGTATAGAGTAGAGTTTATTCACAAGAAAAACTAGATTAAGTGTTAGGAAAAACTAGATGACACACTTTTTTAAATTTGAAGATGATTTTGTCACCTCTTTACGGTGTATCCCAATGATTGTTCGTTATAAACTTGATACTTGTGGCGTGAAGTTAAAGTTAGCCCATTGGAATCAATTTCCCCAAAGCGATCGCCAAATTTTAGTTGAACAGCCCACAACAACACCAGAAGAGATCAACCATTATCGGAAGCTTTTACAACAATTTGTAGAAAACTATTCTGATATTCCCTTAAAAGACTTACCGATTGAGGAAAATCCTGCTTGGCTAGACCGTCAAAATATTCCAGAAACAGTACGGCAAAAAGCAGAAGAAATGGGCATTAAAATCACATTAGAACAATGGCAAAATTTAACTCCACTTCAGCGATTTGCCCTGATTAAACTGAGTCGCCCCAGTCACGAAAATCAAAATTTCCTTCCAGCCGTTCAAGAATTTAATTTGGTTTAATTCAGCGGGTTTAATTCAGTTGTTACTCGATCAGTCCATCAGGAGGGAGAATTTCAATCCGACCTTTTTTGAGATCGACAACGGGAACGATTTCTTCTACAAACGGAACTAAAACTGTTTTGGGTTTAGGTTTACCTTTTTTCGGACGAGTTGGCGGAGACTGTTCTAAATTGGGCGGAACTTCAGGAGTCGAGGAATACAGTTCTACCTCTAGTAAATCATTTCCCGCCGGAACTAAACTGATCACAACACCAATCGCATCTTGAGTCAACTG
Source organism: Cyanobacteria bacterium J06592_8 (assembly GCA_038530755.1). Taxonomy (GTDB): domain Bacteria; phylum Cyanobacteriota; class Cyanobacteriia; order Cyanobacteriales; family Microcoleaceae; genus Capilliphycus. The sequence goes on from JBCBCI010000143.1 coordinate 7,441, forward strand.
GTTAAAAACTTGCAAGCCAATCAAATCCAATAAATAAAACTCGTTTTCTTCTAAGTGAGGGCGATCGCTTTTCGAGACAAACAATCGGCTATCCCGCAATCCTTCGGCTTGTTCACGAGTTTCAATCCCATGCAATTCGAGGACATACAAACCTTTTCCCGGAATCAAACGACCTCCGAGCAGTTCTATCGGTTGCGGTTCAGACTGTCCGGGTTCCAGCAGCCAACGAGTTCCGACTTTGAGAAAACGTTCAGGAAAGTCAGAACTGGGATAGACTCGAACTTCACCGTATAATCCTTGGGCGGCAACAATTTTACCAATTTCAATCCACTCAGACATGATAAGATTTTTACATTTACAAATTTGATAAACTGAATCAATCTATGGGAGCAGGTGTTTTACTTTGGGGTTCACGCTCATTAGAAAAGAAAATAAAAGGTTCAATCGCGATCCTAAAATTACTTTTACGAGTTCGCAAACACTCTAATATAACTCCAAATCAGTTAATGTTTGGGAGTTGGATCATTATTTTATCAATTATATTCTCTCCGAGCCGAACCTTGGCGCTGCCCCGTTCAGTGTCGTTGGTGCAAAATACAAATTTTCCCATCGCACAGATTCCTCTACCTACTGAACAGCCCGACCTGAAAGATACAATTCAAACTGAAGTTGATCGTGCCTTTCGTCGTCAACTTTCAGTCATCAACCTGTTGCTGATTCTGCTCTTGGTTTTGCCGACATTAGCCGCTGTTGGGGTTTGGTTTTTGTTCTCAAAGTTAACTCAGCAGACTATTTTAGCCGAACAGGAAATCGAAAGTCTCAAAGCCGATGCCATCGCTCAACTCGAAGCCCTAATCTCGGAAGCGCAGACCCTTCAATCTCATCTCCAAGAACAAAATCTAGAGTTTGATCGCACTGTAGACTCACAAAAAATATTATCTCCGCTTCAGATTCCTCAGAATGTTTCTCCCGATACTCAAGAAAATATCAAGCTGGCCCAAGATTACGCTAAACAAGGTGAGAAATTCTTTAGTCAAGGATGCTATGATGAAGCCGTTCAAGCTTACGATCGCGCTTTACAACTGGACTCTAATGCAGCAGAAGTTTGGAATAATCGAGGTGTTGTGCTGACCAAATTACAACGATACCACGAAGCGATCGCTGCCTACGAACAAGCCCTACAATTGCGTTCTGAATATGCCGATGCCTGGAATAATCGAGGAGTAGCGTTAGGAAAGTTAAAATATTATGAAGCTGCGGTTTCATCTCACGATCGCGCCATTAGCCTCAAAGAAAGTTATGTGGATGCTTGGAACAATCGAGGCTTTGCTCTGGCGCAACTCAAACAGTATGAAGACGCGATTAATTCTTATCAAAAGGCGGCTCAACTCAATCCTGATTTTTATTTGGCTTGGTACAATCAGGCGCGGTGTTACAGTGTACAAGAAAATAACGATTTAGCCTTAGAAAGCTTAGAGCGAGCGATGAGTATTAAGCCAACTGTTGTCCGAAATTTGGCGCAAAAAGAAACCGATTTTGAATCGATTTCGGATGATGAACGGTTTCAGGAATTAATCCAGAATCTGAGTTAATTTGTTGTTGGCTCTTAGAGACTTAAATACTTGCTTAAACACTCGAATGTTGTTGACACTATGATTAAATACTATGATTAAATGCAAGATATTACTGGGCTTAACGCTATCTATCGCTATTAGTTTTCAGAGTACAGCCTTAGCTCAAGCGATTGTGAATCGTCGAGACAACCCGAACAATCTGATTCTTAGAGAAATTCAAGCAGAAATTTACCCCAGTGTTCGCCGTTTAACTCCTTTGCTGAATACCTGGATCGTTGTGACGGTTCTCATCTCTACAACAGCAGCAACTACGGCAGTATTTCTGCTGGTTTTGTCAGCTCAAAAAATCCAACAGAGCCAGCAGAACATGGAAGCAACGAAACAAAATATCATTTCCGATCTGAGCAAGAGCTTATTAGAGGCTCAAACTACAGTTAGTGAGCTACAATATTCTACTCAGGTTAGCCAAAGTAACTTACAGAAAATATTACCTCAAACTTTGCAGTCTTCTCAAATCAAAGATGATTCCTCATCTGAATAAATTTGGACTCGACTTTAATAACTGGGAACAAGCAAAGATTGCTCTTGCAGATAGTCCAAAATAAAATTAACAGTCTCTGGTTTCACCCAACCTTTCATCACCGCAATTTCTCCAAACCGTAAATCCGTTTGACGTTGTTCATCTAAAATCGCTCTCACTTGCTGCTCATTCAACAATTTGGCTGACTTTAAATACTCTCCTATGCGTTTTTGGGGCTGGGTTTTATTTTGAGCTAGAGCGTTGGCAAAAAAATCTATTGTTTCTTGCTGTAACCAACCATAGCTCGCAATAATTTCTCCAATCCGCATAGAATTGCGGCTGGCTTTCTGTACTTCTAATGCTTGGCTAACTTGGCTTTCAGAGAGTAAACCTGCGACTCTCAAAAGATAGCCCAATGGTAAAGCGTTGGAGGATGAAACTGGACGCAGTTCTGGCTGCAACTTCCGCTCTTTTTTAAACAACTCAACAAATGAAGCGGGAACAGTAATAGGCCATAAAATGGTTGCTAGCAATAAAACGATCCAGGAACGACTCTCTGTCAGAGGAGTGCTAGAATCCTGAATAAACACGCTGAACCATACACAAAACGCGATGAAGCCGCCAACAAAATAAATGATTAATATGGAATACATAACACCTGGAGCTTTTGTTCAAAAAATCAAACTGTACCCCTACCCCTTGACAAGTTTTAATCATTAATCCTCAAAGTAAGCACCACTGATTGGCTTGAGCAGGAGAAGGTTACTCGAAAGAAATGTTCATACAAGCCGCTAACTTTCCGGAGCCGTACCTTGACTGTCAAAAAGTAGCGTGAAATTGAATAGCGTCAGAACCTTAACCTTCTTCAGTCAAAATTCATCTAGGATCTGCACTGTCCACACTTCTCTATATAGTTTATATGATGAAGAGTGATAAATCAATAGGCCTAGCCCCGTCTTGAAACTACACTAGAAAACACCTAACCTAGCGTTATTAGTCCCTTGAGAAAAACATTCCCAAAGCTTTACCTATATACACCCGCTAAAGTATGCTTTGATTTTTATTCACCTACTAAATACTTTATCATACTCAATTGAATTTTGCATAAAAAAAAGTTATTTCATTTATTGTTAACCTGATCTTAATTTTAACAGTTAATCTTCTGCTGAATTGTGAAAGATGAGAGTTTAATTGTGAAAGATTGAGGTCGAAAAGATATCGATTGTTTCAGAAGGTATGGACAATAGACTACTTAGGAAACGAATAGAGTCTAAATTGTGCAGTATAAGTAGTCACCAATTTATAACTTAGCTGTAATCATGTCTTGAAAACTTGGCACCTTGATCCTCTATTTTTAGAATTTTTGGTCAACTCAACCTTATAGAAAAACTCCCCTTTGATTGACTGTAGCTGGCAGGGCTGTTTCATTCTCAGTTAAAAATTGCCGGGGTTGATAGGGTGATGGGGTGATGGGGTGGTGGCCAGAAGG
>JBCBCI010000144.1:0-10791 GCA_038530755.1 Cyanobacteria bacterium J06592_8
TCAATGGGATTCACCACTTTTTAGCGTTAGCGGGGGTAGTGGCTCTCCTAACAATCTAAATATCTATCTGTTTGATAACACTGGAACAAACGTGCTATCCAGGGGAGCAACAAACAATATTAATGGAGATCCCATAGAAGTTTTCAGCTTTCAAAACAATGGAAATACAGCCCAACAGTTCAATCTGGTCATTTCCAATGCTGGAGGCCCAAATCCAGGACTTATAAAATACGTACTAAGAAACTTTTCCGGCACAATTGACGAATATGACACAGCAAGCGGAACAGGCTACGGCCACTCTAATGCAACTGGTGCAATGGCTGTCGGTGCAGCATTCTATGCTAATACTCCTGAATTTGATCAGAATCCACCACTTATAGAATCATTTTCTTCTGCATATCCTGTTCCTATTTTATTCGATGCAGCAGGTAATCGACTGGAAACTCCCATAATCCGCCAGAAGCCAAATTTTGTTGCTCCAGATGGCACTAATACAACCTTCTTCTTTGGCCGAGATGTTACTTCTGACACCGATAATCTTCCAAACTTCTTCGGGACTTCTGCTGCTGCTCCTCACGCAGCCGCAGTTGCAGCTTTAATGTTACAGGCAGTTCCAGGAGCAGATCCAACTAATATCTACTCTGCTTTGAGTGATACAGCCATTGATATGGATGATCCCTCTACTTCAGGCTCAGGACTAATTCAGGCAAATTTAGCAGTTGAAGAAATTCAAGCTCTAGAAATCCCAACTGTTAGCATAACAACCCCTGACTCTTCTGCTTCTGAAGAAGGCGATCAAGGCAGCTTTGTTGTAACTCGTGAAGGTGGCAGCATCATCAGTGATTTAACTATAAACTACACAACCAGTGGAACTGCTATCAATCGCTCAGACTATTCACTTTCCGGTATTGTCACTATCCCTGCTGGTGCAAAATCAGCAGTAATTCCTATTATCCCTATTGATGATAGCGAGTTTGAGCGGAACGAAGCTCTAGAGGTATTTGTCTCAAGCAGCTCAAATTATAACTTGGAAGTTGATACCTCAATACCGGTGGAAATTATAGATAACGATCCTGCTTTTGGGACATTGTATGTGACGATTCATGAGGTTCTAAATTTAGACGATCAAGAAGGAGGCAGAATCCAAGGAGCACCTGATTTCTACACAGTGTTTGATATTGCTGGGCAAAGAGAAAGAACTGGAACTGTAACTGGTAGCAATATTTTTCCGGAAGATTGGACTGCTAGCTACTTCAATGAATCCGGTGACGACATCATACCTATCACTATTGATCTAAAAGAATCGGATACAGGTAGAGATGATCAGGTTGATCTTAGCCCTCGACCAAACAGAGATGAAGATTCAGGTAATCTTATATTTTGGTACAACGCTCGTACAAATGAGATATTTGGTGATGTGAATGGATTTGGAGGAGAGGTTCTATTTGCTTCTGGTGAAGCAGATGGAAGTGCAAACTTTGACGATAATGATGCAGCTATTTGGTTTACTGTTGACTTTGTATCGTGAATGATAGCTAAGTAGTTAATCAGAACAACCAATCAAGAAAGGGGTGATGTTTGATAGCCCCACCTAAATGAGTTTGAGTAGGTATAAACACAAAAAAGATGTCTAATCAAAAATCGAGATTGCTTCATTTCTATCTAATCTTCCCAAATATTTTCAACTTCAAAGGGGGAATTCAAGTCTACTCCACTTTCCTCCTCCAAGCCTTACAAACTCTCTATCCAAAAGCCCAATACAATATTTTCCTCAAATACGACAAACCTTTTCAATCCAACTCTCAATTTCTACCTCAAACTCAATATCATTGCTTTGGTAAATTTTCCCGTTTTCTACAAAATCTTCTTCTAACTCTAAAAATCATTTTTATGGGAATTTGGCAACGACCCACTCTGCTGATTACCACCCACATCAACTACAGTATTCCTTGCTACTGGCTTAAACAAATCACAGGAATTCCTTACTGGGTTGTGGCTCATGGTGACGAAATTTGGAACCTCAAACATCCCCTCCGCCAAAAAGCATTACGTCAGGCTAATAAAATCATTGCTGTCAGTCATTATACACGCGATCGCCTTCTTGATGAACAAAATCTCAACCCTTCTCAAATTTCCATTCTACCCAATACTTTTGATAGCCAGCAATTTAAAATTGCCCCAAAACCACTTCATCTACTAAAAAAATATCAACTTTCTCCCCAACAACCCATCACTTTAACGGTTTCTCGCTTAGGAAAGACGGCAGCTTGTGATAAAGGTTACTTGCAAATTATTCAAGCTTTGCCTCAGATTCGTCAGCAGATTCCAGGGGTTCATTATATACTTGTTGGCAAAGGAGATGCTCAACCTCAAATTGAAGCTTTAGTTCAGCAATTGGGTTTAGAAAACTGTGTGACTTTAGCTGGATTTATACCCGATGATGAGTTATGTGACTACTACAATCTCTGTGACGTTTTTGCTTTGCCCAGTTCTATTGAAGGCTTCGGAATTGTTTATTTGGAAGCCCTCGCTTGTGGTAAACCTGTATTAGCTGGCAATCAGGATGGGGCAATCGATCCCTTAGAAAAGGGTCAACTAGGGTGCTTAGTTGAACCTAAAAACATTGATGCGATCGCCTGGAATCTCATTCAGATTCTTCAAGGTTCCAGTTTGAACAGAATAATCTACCAGCCCCAACAACTTCGACAGAGAACAATTGAGAAGTTTGACTTCTCTCAGTTTCAAGATACTCTAGCTAATCTATTAAGAAGTAGTTTGACTACAGAAATTCCTACAGATGGCTCTGACAGACAAAGCAATATTGTCCAAAAAGCTTCTCGAAATTTTCTGAATCATTTTCCGTAAAAGTGACACCTAAATTTTCAGAGATAAATGTCTATTTCCAGAGCCTAAACTTGAACGCAAATCTGCACTGAAAGAGCTGGAGGGTGCGCTCCGTGTAATTTATTCCGAAGCGATCTCGCACAGCAGCACAGCAATCGCACAAAATCCACACACCAATCCAAGCGCATATTTTCACCTCATCTCTAACTGCCAACTCCCTGAATAAAAGCCTTCAAAGATTGAAATTGCTCGAATGAGATCTGATCTTCAGGGTTTTCTGGGTTAGGTGTGGCTAATGCTTCAACTTCCTCAATTGACATTTGCTTAACTTGTTCAAAGGGATATTCCTGACCATTGCTGAAATAGACCTTTAATCCCTCACCAATATCCGAGACTCTTTCGATTAAGCTATTCCGTTTTTGAGTACCCCATTCTTGACCGAGCCATGTCCACCAGTATTGACGACTCATGGCGTTACAAACATTTTTATCGACCTTAATCCCTTCTTTAAGAGCCTTAATTAAATAACCCGTCGGATTATTCAGCCAACCTTCTTTCAAACCTCGTTCAACGGCAGCAACTGCCCCGTCCAAATTTTGTGGATATTTGCGAATTACCCATTCAACAGAAGCTAATTGTATTGGTTGTAAAGGCAGACGAATAAGTTGATTGAGTTTCCCAACAAGTTGACCGCAAGCTTCGCCCCCGTGCTGGAATTCAATTCCAGCACTATGGGTGGGCGACTGCATTCCGCAGCTGGATTTTAAATCCAGAGAACGGTCAACTCGATTCCCAAGTTGAACTGCATTTTCAAACGGGGTGGAACCTAGATCCTTTCCCAAACTTTCTGGGTTTTGCTCAGAGCTAATTTCATGTTCTTTCTGAGTTTCAGATATTTTCAAGAACGGCTCTGGAGTTAACTCAGAGTCAGTAGCGTTTTCTGGAGGTTCAGATAGCACCTCTACTTGCAAACAATCCTCTGATACTTGAACATCTTCCGTCTTTAAAAAATCTTCTAACCCGTCATCACTCGCACAATCTTCTAACGTTGGCTGGTGTGTAAGTTTGATTTTAGAAAGAGTTGAGTTTGATTTAAGTTGCGTCTGATTTTTAGCATCTAGCGTCTGTTTTTCATTACGATAGCTGTATGATTTCAGACGGTTAGATGCTAAACTTTCCCCACATACAGTTTGACGAAGTTTGACAAAATTAATTTGATACATTTTGCGAGTATCAGTGGGATAACTTTTTTCATGTTTGTACAGATTTCGACGGTAAATATAGCCCTCTTGAATTAACTCGCTCAAATGACGGTAAATCGTATCTCGGCAGTAACCAAAAGCATTAGCAATTTGTTGATAGGAAGCGCAAATCCAACCCTTTTCTCCTTTAGATTTATGCCAGGAATCCAACCAACTCAGAATGTAGGCTTTGACTTTATGGGTTTTCTGCCAAATCTCTAAAAATTCCATCAAGAGATTAGAAGGATGGCGCACAGTTCCTAAAGTGGCTGTAGTAAATTGTGAAAGGTTGTGTGTAGAAGTTGAAGTTTTCATGGCTGTGTCAAAACAATAACTGTAGAGTTGACATTGAGATGAAAGAATGAAGGCAGAGGGCAGAGGGTTAGATGAATGTAGAGGGCTAGATCATAGTAGTTTTCAGTGAGATCGATTATTTTCTTAGAGCCAAACAAAAGCAAGAATTCCACCAAGCTTTGCTACTGATGTAATACCAAATCTGCTTATGATAGTAGAGTAAAAATTTGAGCGAACTATCCCTACTTCCTGGAGTTGTTAATCTACTTTGTAAACCGGATCTGGTATAAAAACTATTTGCAGAAGGCTAGATAAATACGCTTACTTGAACACATACCTGAATGAAGCATTGATTAACCTGTACTCCTTCTGCCCTCTGCCGTCTGCCCTCTGCCTTCGATTCAAGAAGGAGACAAATACAGTTGATAAGCCCAGTAAAGTTGTCGGTAGATTTTTTGAGTATCGGGGTTAACAAAACTAATCCACCACTGACCCGGACTACATTCAAATTCTCCCTCGACTGTGCCTTGGGTTCCAGTTGTAATGCCTTTAGGGTCGTATAAGATTTCAACTTCTAAACCCGGACGCAGTTGCTGTTGTTGATGTTTTTGTAGAACCTCTTTCCAATCATTTAATTCTTCAAGTTTTTGGGTCTGCTTTCTAAGTTGAGTGTGTGTACTTCTCAATTCAATTTCTAATTCATTTTCAGTTTTTGGAGGTTGAGGCTTGGGTTTACCTTCTAATTCGGCAATTTGTTCTTTGAGTTGACGGTTGGTCTCTTGAAGTCTATTAAATTTACTTTGGACTCTTTCAATATCAGTCATTCTCTCAAATGTCCATCCAGCTTCTTCTTCTTGGTTCGATAACATTCCCGACCATTTGGTATGCCGACGGTCATAGCGATCAATGCGGAGAACTATGTCATCATTGACGGTTTTCTTGTTAGGAGAAATTATCCGAATCCGGTCATCGAGTTGTAGTTCTTCTAACTTGGCGGGAGCAAACTTAGGCTTGAAGACATACACATCTTCAGGCGGTTCTTGATTCTGTAGTTGAGTGATATATTGGTCTCTTTCTTGGAGTTGGCATCGTAATTGCTCAATCTCAATCTGTTCTTCGGATGGACACTCAAATAGAGATTTGGGAGGTTGTGAGTAGGCTTGTTCAATTTTCTCGGAGGCAATGTCGAGTTGGATTTGCTCTAGTTGACCCGATAAGTCTTGATTTTTTTCTCGTTCGGATTCTAATTGAGATCGCAATTCAACAGTAAGCGATCGCATTTTCTGATATTCGGAGGACTCAGAGAAGTCAACCTCTACAATGGGACACTGTTCTTGTTCGAGTTTCTCAATCCGCTCTGAGAGTTCAGCTTTACTTTGGCGTTCGGATTCGAGTTGCGATCGCAATTCAATAGTTAGAGATTGCATTTTCTCTAACTCCTCAGACTCAGAGAAGTTAACCTCTACACTATTCGATTGTTGCTGTTCGAGTTGTTGGACGCGATTTGATAATTGTGCTTTCTGGGATTGCAACTCCACCGCCAGAGAGCGCATTCTTTTCAATTCCTCCGACTCCGATAATTTCAGATCGGCTTTGGGAAATTGCTGTTTCTGCACCAATTGTCGTTCGAGTTGTTGAACCCGATTGGAGAGTTTGGCTTTCTGGGATTGCAACTCTACTGCTAGAGAGCGCATTCTCTTAAACTCTTGTGAATCAGATGAGATGGCTTCGGCATTTTGTGATGAGCGTTGCTGTTGAGCAAATTGTTGTTGCAATTGTTCGAGTTGCTTGGATAACTCCACACTTTTTTGTCGTTCGGCTTGGAGATGGGATTTCAACTCAGCAGTCAAAGATTGGAAATATTGATATTCGGAGGACTCAGAGAAGTCAACCTCTGCACTCGGAGATTGTTGTTGAGTCAACTGGTTTTCGAGTTGTTGGATTCGATTTATTAATTCTGACTTTTGCGATCGCAATTCAATAGTCAGAGATTGCATTTTTTGAAACTCCTCTGATTCAGAAAAGTCAACCTTTACACTGGGATATTGTTCCTGTTCGAGCTTCTCAATCCGCTCTAAGAGTTCAGCTTTGTTGCGTTGCTCGGATTCGAGTTGAGAGCGCAAACGTTGAAATTCCTCAGACTCAGTATTGACGTTAGAGTCGTGAGTTCGTTTTTGAATCATCGCCGCTACTCCAATCTGAGCGGGGTCAAACTCCTCACACAACTGTTGAATCTCTAGTTCGGCTTGTCGGATGTGATATCGCAGTTGTTCTTCGGCTTCGCGAGTAACGCTTTGAGTCAGTTGCTTTTGCAAATCAACTTTGTGGGCTGTTAGTTTGGCAAGCTGAATTGCTATTTCAGAAACTTGTTGTTTGTCAGACTTGGAGCCAGCATTATGTGAGGATGCAGGAGGCTTAGATTCTCCCCGTTCTTCGCTAATCAATGCTTTAATCGCTGCTTTGCTCAATTTCTCTGAACCCGACAGAACACTTTTAGCCAGTTCATCGCTGCCATAAGATAAAGCTGCGATTGCGCTTGTTCCCCATCCCATCATTTGCTCGACGTATTCAGGGAGTCGTTCAGCTAGTTCCACAATTTTCAGCCAGTTACGAATTTGAGACTCCGCATCGGGGAAGTAGTAATTCAGCCAAGCTTTGAACTGTTTGCTTGGAAATTGTTCTTGGATGCGATGAATCTGACGAGCCAGTTCCAAAGCCTGGGTGTTGATTTTTCCGAGAGAAACTCGTACACTGGAAACAACGGCTTCAGCTTCGTTTTGTAACGCTTCAGGGATGTTGCCGTAATCAAATTGGGATTTTAACCCGATGGGCGACGATGTTACAGTATTCATAATATGTATAAAGATTTTTGTTTGTTGGCCCAAAGCCAACTTTTTTTTTGCTCAGTCTTGGGGGAAAGGTTTATCAGTTAGATCGGAAGAATGTCTAGCTTGACTTGGGACATCTCCTTTCGGCTTCCATCCACTGATTAATCCTTGATTTGCTCATCAGCAGTTAATGGGATTGCGCGAAGCGCACTGGCGGAGCCAATCGCTTGTGCTGGTTGTGGAAATTCCTTTCGCAAAGATTCCCACTTCGAGATTTAGCCCTTCGGCTACACTCTTGGCTCACGGTGAGCGGAGTCGAACCGTTAGATTTTTGTTTCAGATGTCTACACAAATTCATCGTTAACTTCTCCGTGATTAGCTTAAAGTTTGTTGATTGACATTTGAATATCTGTGCAATTCATGTTTGCAATTAAACTAAGGTTTAAGTCAAGATATTCAGTCTTTTTTCGAGGCTTGATTGTAGATTCAATCATTATATCACTGCTTTTACTATTGAGAGATTGAAAGTTTTCAGGTAAGTTGTTAGCTTGTTCCGGACTGATTGCGTTCATTCTCAATAATCGAGTCATTCCTCTGTGTCCTCCTCCCCACGATTAAGATTTTTATCAAGACCCGAAATAGAATGTGTTGAAATTCGGTAAAGTTTCATTTCTGCCTACTGTTATTTTCTAAGTTTTTTTGATTTTAAACATGAACTGATGGGGTGTGATCTGGAGAGTATAATTCGGCAAATGAAAGGTATAAACCAATTCTCCAAGATAGTAATGACCAATTCAAGGGGGTTGTAGCTTGAACTGATCTGGATCTTCCTGGCTAGGGCTAGGTTTTTCATCCCCAAATCCGGCTTTAAATCTCTCCTCAACTATTGGTGGTTCACTTGAATACTCGAATCTCAGTTTAAAAGTAGACATTATAGAATGCTCGTCTCGTCCGCTCCCATCGATTATTAACTTGTCGCTCTGTCCAATGGGAACTTGCAGGAGAATAGTAGCTCGGTAAATTGGGTGTGTATTCGGTACTAAAACATCCCATTCCGCCCCCATGTTGGATACAGTCTATCTGTTCTGGAGATTGAGGGACTACGATGACTATCTGAGTTTGTTTTTCAATTATTTGAGCTTGAGGCTTGTCATCCGCTTCCGTTTGGGGTAGCTGTTCAGTGGATAAGGATTTCATCATTGCGGTGCTTCGAGCTTGTCGAGAAGTTGATTCGTCGGGTGTAGATGTATTTTGATCCGAGCGATTCTCGACGAATGAATGAATCCGAATTCCGACTCCTCCCACTACAGCCACAGTTAGAGCTATTCCTACAATTTGTACTTTATTGATTGCGGGTCGTTGTTGTTGGTTGTACATCACGTTTACTATCTCCTAAAAGTAAGATTGACGCTGATTGACTGAGATTGACTTTGGGTCAATTCAATTGACTAATGCACTGCTAGTTGGACAATCGATCAATCGCTATAAAGCATTCTGGGTGGAAGTTTGACCTCTGTAGTCAATTGACCTAATCAGATGGATGAATGCTCCATTCTATTGTTTCGCCTTCTCCTCGAATTGCTCCAAACCCCCGATTTAATAAATCAGAAAACATTCGTCTAATTTCTGAGGTTGTATAGTTTCGTAAGCCCTTTTTACCTGCCTTAACCTGAGAAGCTGATACCCAACCTTTCTGTTTAGAGAAGTCGATAATCTTCAGTAGTTCTTCCGGCACATAGTCTTTATCAGGCTGTACAATCTCTACTTTTACTAAGTTTTCAAGTATCCGCTTCTGCAGATCAGATTGTCCGGACTGAGGCTCTACCGGGTCGGTATAAGCTATTAACTCCTCTACATCTTGTTCGACTGAGTTGATAGATTTTAGCTCGCCTTGAGCGTTGTCGAAACGAGCAATGTTTTGCTGAGTTAAGGGTCGGAGATCGTCGAGAAGTTGCAGGCTCGGTTCTATACCTAGAGTTGTAAAAAGTATAGGTCTACTTTCTTGCTTTGATTGGGAGATTAGCTGTTGCAATTGATTAATTAGATCGGGGCGATCTTGTTTGCTAACGATTTCATTTCGTCCGATGACTGAGGTTAGTGAATCATATCCCCCGGCGGTATTTCCTCGTGAATCTTTGCTAATAAATCCCAAAGAGCAAACATTCAAGCAATCCCGAATATCCTTCGCTTCTAACCCTAATTGATCTAGGTTGAGACTGTGAACTGAGCCAAAATACCCCACATTAAACTCGCGTCCCACTGTACCAATAAAGCAGAGAAGGTCTTTACAACGGGTAAATAGTTCCTTCGATCGCTTCTTGATATTTCCAAGTAAGTAGGTGCCATCATCAAACAGGAATCGGAGCGGATAGTTATCGAAGTCTCGCTGATCTTCGGGAGTATTTGTACGGATTTTTAAGGCATTAGCGACCTGTTCTAACTGCTCGACAAAATCCTCTGGAGATTGGCAAACTTTGACTCGATTGGGGATTTGATTTAAACCCAGAAAACTATCATTTTTAGCACAAGCGACATACACTTCAGCTTGAGAATAAAGCTGATAGAGTCGTTGCAACCAGGCTAAAACTAAGGTGGTTTTAGTTGTCCCTGGAATCGCGGAAAGGATCGTTGATTTCTTATCCGCTACTAGCTGATCTAAGAAATTAGATGGGGTAATATTTGGGGCTGTAGATGTCCTATCGATAACGGGTTCATCATGCCCTGGTGATGTGAGTTGATATTGTTGACTTGGTAATGCTTGAGTTAGCGGTGCGGGTGGCATCGTCTCTAGTTTGACTCGATTCGATACTTTACCTAAGAAAATCTGCTGGTCGGCATCTTCTAAGGTGTCATCTTCAACCTGTTCTTTAATGGATTGACGAGACTCTAATACTGACCAAATACCGAAACTTAGTCCAACTCCGTGCCACCAATAGCGCTCGAAACTTAGCCCGGATAAACTGGCTGCGTAAACGCTAGATGCGATCGCAGTGGCGGCGGTGGCGATCTGATATGCTTTCGCACTCATGTTTCCTCCCTAAAAAGTACCGTTCAAAACCTCTAGAATCGTTGTGCTAACGGCGAAAATACAAGCAAGAAAGACGACTGTATTAGCGGTAGCGACTTTCTCTCGTGTGGAACGGAATTTTAAGGCTAATGATTCTTGAGTTTGTGGGGACGTGATGCCGATTTGTAGAATCAGTGCAATCAACAATAACCCCCAAAATACTGATTGAAAACTCACAAAATCGAAAGCAATTAATACCGCAATTTTCCAAGCATTGAAACTAATCAGCCCAATTGAGAAATATTTGAAGAACTGAAGCCAAAACATAGCTGAATCCCTCTAAGCAGCTTGGGCGTAGCTTGACATTTTACTCTCCCATTGAGCAAGTTTGTTGTTAATTCTTTCTCCTTCTCGATCGCGCCGTTTTTCCTCGTAATTCATCGTTGCAGCCGTCTTGTCTGCTGTGTCTAAATCCCGATTGTGCGCCTTATGTTGTTCTACATGATTGCGCCGAACTTCTGACTTGGTTTCGTAAATATCTTTAACGATTTTGGTAGAGGATTTACTAATTCCTCGA
>JBCBCI010000145.1:0-10431 GCA_038530755.1 Cyanobacteria bacterium J06592_8
GTTGAGGACTGTATATACATGGCTCTTTACAAAACTTTACGTCGTGGCTGATTTTGCACGTATTCTTTCCAAACCCCTATTAGTCAAGACACATTTCGATTTCCCAAACTTTCAATGTATGGCTCGTTCTCATAAATCATTTGCGATCGCTATATTATTTTGCTGGGAAATAAACTGTATGGAGTCGCAGAACAAGACAAAAGCCCAACCAGTCAACTGATTGAAATTGATCGTAAAACAGGTCAAGGAAAATTAATTGGTGATATTGGGTTTGCTGTTGTCGGTTTAAGTTATAATCCAGTTGACAAAACTCTGTATGGAGCGAGTGCAAAACAGTTAATTGCGATTGACACTCAAAGCGGTCAAGGAAAGCCTGCATTAACCGTTGCAGATCGGCAACATAATTGTGGTGAAATTGCCTTTAATCGTGCTGGAAAAGCTTATATTACCCTGATTGGAAGCGATCGCAAAAAATATCTCGCCACTTGTGACTTGAATTCTCAAAGCAAACCCAAAATAATTGGTGATCTGGGATATCCAAATCTGTCGAGTATGAAGTTTTTTGGTGAGACTTTGTATGGGGTTACGGGTGGCTTTTTTAACTTAGGAAAAGATGGTGAACTGCTCAAGATCAATACCCAAACTGGAGCCGCAACTTTCATTAAAACAACCGATCCGATCAGCCGTTGGGCTGGACTTAGTACCTATCAAGAAATTTCTCAGGAAGTAACTGTTGATCCGCCCGATCGTCCAGTTAATCCTATCGTTCCTGACTTTATTACAACGCTGATGTTTGACAGCTTTCCTCGCGATTCTCAACAGGATATTGTTTGTGTAACTCCAGTTCGGACTGTTGTTCGTCGAGAAGAAGAAATCACCTTGATTCGCAAAGTTCGCAAAGTCGAGGAAGTCGATGCCAGTCCAGCTTGTCCTGTGAATACAACTCAAGTTTCAAAAGAGTGAATTTGTAATTGGTTAATTTGTAGTTGGGCTTTAGCCCACTAAAAATCTCCATTTCGAGATTATACGCCCCAACAAAGTCAAAGATTACGATTATTAAGATCGAGTTTTTTTTGAAAGCTCGGTCTTTTCACCCTTCTTGTATCATCCAAACTAAGAACCCTAAAATTTGTTCGACGGGTGGTAAGGGATAATCAACTAAGTCAATTGTAACCGTTTGTCCTTCCAGCTTCAGAAATCGCCATTGAGTCCCGCTACTAACAGCACCATAAAGCGTTGAAATCGGCTCGTTTTTTTGCTGATTAAATTGTTGATTAAATCTTTGGGCTGCAACCATGCCTGCAATACATTGTCCAAAGCCGCTTCTCAAATCCGCTTTTTTAGCTTCCTTAATAATAATAGCAGGAGCTTCAATTTCCAAAAGTTCAGGAGAACGACTCAAAATAAAATCACACACTCCATGTAATCCGACTGATTCATCTACGGTGAAATCTTCTCCCGAAAATAAACTGACTTTTCCTTTCAAAGTGCGTCTAACTTCTAATAAAATAGGGTAAATAATACCTTCGGAACGGGCTTTGTCACTACCACAAGCAGCTAGAGGTAAGCTTTCTTCTAAAAAAGAGACGAGCATCTGCGAGGGATGAACGGGACTAATATTTGATAAAAAGTGGAATCCTTCTACTGTGTTTAAATCAAAGGCTTCTTTAACTTTACGGATAGTGGTAAATTGGCTATATGGCATTAGAATAATGGGCGATAATCAAACGAGAATTAACTGAGAGAAAAATGGGTAGCCAGATCTACAATTTCTTTAAATCTATACCTTTAAATCTATACAATGTCGAATCCCATGAGTCAAGGGTGTCGAAAAGCTTCTCACTGCCTCAATTTCCCCTCCTAAAGCCTTTAAAACATATTTTAGATCTTTTTCTTCCTCGACTGTCCACTGTCCACGATAGAGGACAGCTCGACCCCCTTTCTGACAAAAAGGTAAAGCGTATTTAGCGCATAGTGGGGCTGCGGCTACCGCTCTAACTAAAGCTAAATGATACTTATTTTTAAATTCTGAGCGTTGATTAACCTGTTCAGCTCGACCCACAACTGGAATGACATTTTTTATGTCTAAATCAGTCATCAAAGACTCTAAAAAAATAATTTTTTTGCGGATACTATCTAATAACTTCACCGAACTATCAGCTTTTGCGATCGCCACAGGTAAACCCGGAAAACCTGCACCTGTTCCAATATCAATCACTTGAATAGAAGCAGCAGAAAAATCCCATTCTTGCTTTAAAATCGGCACAATTCCAGCTAGAGAATCCCATAAATGCTTTTCCCAAAAGGCTTCGGGTTCAATAATTCGAGTTAAATTCAGAGATTTATTACCTGTTAAAATCCCTTCATATAACCGTTGAAACTGCTGCTGTTGGGATTCAGTTGGTTGCCAATTTAATGTATCTCGCCAAACCGAATCATTATCCGGAAGTCTAGGTGTTTCAGTCTCATTGCTCATCACTTCAACGATAAAAGTTTTATTAATAAAATATCTTCTTAATGAGAACCAACAGATTCAGCTTGATCGAAATTAACTTTCGGATCAAGAGGTTGTAAATCTCCGTGATTCAGTGTCCAGCACCAATCTGCAACTTCCATTAAATCCGCAGCATCGTGAGTCACCACCAACAATGTCCAATGAGTCTTTAAACGAGCCAATAAACTCACCAATTGTTGTCGCATTGACCAATCTAATCCGGCTGTGGGTTCATCTAGCATTAATAAATGAGGTTGACGAATTAATTGTACCGCCAAAGCTAACCGTCGTTGTTGTCCTCCACTCAATGAATGGGGAGAAGTTTGCAAAGACAAATGAGCTAACCCCACTTCATTCAAAGCCTGATTAACCTGTTCTAAGCTTAACTCTGGATGTCCAAGCCGTAATTCCTCTAAGACTGTTCCCCCACAAAAATGCCTTTCCGGAAACTGAAACACTAAACCCGCTAACTGTTGTAAGTGTTCTGAAGTTAACACCTGATCTCGCCAAAGAATCTCTCCCTTTGTTTTTTCTGCTAAACCCGCTAAAATTTCAAGAAGCGTACTTTTACCCGATCCACTGCGACCCACGATCAAACCCATTTGCTGCGGTGCGAGTTCCAAGTTAACATCCTTAAGAATTGGAGTGGGACTTGCAGGCGGATGGTACAGTATATTCTTAAGATAAAGCATCAGGGGAAAAGCTGAAATTTGAAATTTAATCGACTATTTTCACAGTCTTTTGAAATTATAGCATTTTCTCATCTGTTTTTGGGGAACTCCGTGTCTGATTGAAGCGTCAGAAACCCATTCTATACTGTTGTCATTCCTTAAAAATTATTGGTAATGTTTTCAGTTTATTTTTTGAAGTCCCTAACGGCAACTTGTCAACAGATCGGTGCTATAAGTATCGGTGCAATTTTCATGGCAACTGGTTTATTCACGACTCCAGTTTTAGCCGCAGATCCCTTTCGAGAAGGAGAAGAAGCCAGAGAAATTGGTGAGAATACTGAAGCAGCTTTTCGAGCAATGTTTGAGGAAGGAAACTATCAGAATGCCCAATGGTATCTCGAACAAGCAGAGTCTCTCGAATCTGAAGAACCGATGATTTATGCGATGTTGGCATCTTTAGCGTATCAGCAGCAAGATTTGCAGGAGTTGAAAACCTATGCCGATCAAACAATGAGTGCGGCAAAAGCATTATCAAATCAGGATTTATTGCGGAGTAATCTCTATACTGCGATCGCAATTTTTCTAGAAGGGGCGTACATTTTAGAAACTCAAGGAATGCTCAGAGGTGCGCCCGTTGCTCTTGATATGCTTCAGGATGTTTTCAAGTATATGAATGCAGCAGCTCAAGTCGATGCCACCGATCCTGAACTGAATCTGATTCGAGGCTATATGGATTTATTTCTAGCTCTCAATCTTCCGTTTTCCGATCCTCAAGATGCCATTAACAAACTCGAACAATATGGCAGCCCCCGTCATCTCGCCTATCGAGGTTTAGCTCTAGCCTATCGAGATTTAGATCGGCATGAAAAAGCTCTAGAATATATCAAGAAAGCCCTAGAAGATGTTCCAGAAAATCCCGAACTTCTCTATGTAAAAGCGCAACTGCTCAACTCTATCGCTAAACGCAACAATAATAACCCTTCAACCTTAACAGAAGCTCAACAAAGCTTTGAAGCCGCTTTAGCGCAACCGCAACAATTACCCAAGCGAATTGTCGCCCAAATTTTTTACGAACAATGCAAAAATCTTAGCCGAATTGATGATCAAGATCGACCTTGTGATCCGATGCGAGATACAATCAGAGAAACTCCGAGTCCGTGGGGGCCTGTTCGAGAACAAATGCCCTCATTATGATCTAATCAACGAGCTATTTTATGGACATTAAATTTCGAGAATGTAATCCTTTTGATGTGTGGATTTGGCTGAGATTTAGCACGATTCCTTCTATGACTGAACGCCAGTATATTGAAGAAGTCTTTGACTCTTGGTTTCTCTTAGGAAAATTAGGAGGATTTAACGCAGAAAACCTACAAGTTCAAGAAGTTGGAGTCGATCTCAATTATATGACTTATGATACCGATCAAGATAGTAGCATGATATCACTGATGCACAATATGGGAGAAATCGAATATCAGGGGCTTTGGGTAAGATGTTGGTTTGATTTAGGAACCAGTGATGCTTTTGCTCTTGATATTTTAATTAATTCCTTCAAACAACTTAGCGAAGAATATGTTGCTATTGAGGAGTTAATTATCGGTGGACAAAACGAAGACTGGCCTGTTCACGAAGACTACAAAACCTCAAGTTTCGCAGACTATAATTAAGATTCTGACTCTAAGTTCACAATAGAATTTAGAATGCAGAATAAGCTAAACAATTAGAGATTATACTGGGTGTATTGATGTCAAAAAAAATTAGAGTCTTAGCTTTAGGATTAATACAAGATAGCGATCGCTTATTTTTATCCCAAGGTTACGACTCAGCAAAACAAGAAACCTTTTATCGGGCGTTAGGAGGTGGCGTTGACTTTGGTGAACAGAGTCATCAAGCTTTAGAACGAGAATTCATGGAAGAAATTCAAGCGACTCTCACGAATATTCAATATTTAGGGTGTTTAGAAAGTATATTTGTTCACCAAGACAAGCCCGGACATGAAATTATTCAACTCTATAAATGTGACTTTGCCGATCCGAAACTTTATCAAATCGAACAACTTACATTTAAGGAAGGAAAGCGAGAAAAAGTCGCCCTCTGGGTTCCGCTTGCACGAGTTTTATCGGGTGAATTAATCCTCTATCCAGAAAGCTTTCTTGATTATTGTATAAAACCCGAGTAAGATTGACTATATTGAGGAGCTTTCATAAGCAATATCTTTGGGTAAATTTCGTTGTTCAGAGGCTTGAACCGCTAGGCGATCGCACCGCTCATTTTCTTTGTTTCCTGCATGACCTTTCACCCAATTAAATTTGACCTGATGTCGCGAACAAAGTTCTAATAACTCTTCCCAAAGATCGGGATTTAGAGCGGGTTTTTTATCACTTTTTTTCCAGTTATTGGCTTGCCACTTTTTCGCCCATCCTTTCTCGATCGCATTAACCACATACTGAGAATCACTGTAAACCATCACTTTACTTTTTTCTTCTAAAGTTTGGAGTCCCACAATCACCGCCATCATCTCCATCCGGTTATTTGTAGTAAACTGAAAACCGCCGGATAATTCTAGGCGTTCGTCTCCCTGAATTAATACAATACCATAGCCGCCTCGCCCTGGATTTCCTTGACAAGCCCCATCAGTATACAGTATCACTTCTTCAAGTTGAGATGAATTTTTTGGTGTTTTTTGAATAGTTTTAATTTTCCGATCAGAGGTAGTGCTTTCTGTCGGTTTAGCTGGAAATTCATTTGGAGGTAAAGTTGTCGAATTCTGAGTTACACTTTCCCGAAATGTCTGGATAATCTTGAGAAGATAGGGATGATATTCTGGCGGTGTCGCTTCTATTTCTGCCAAAAATTCAGCCGTTTCAATTTGAGACGATTGATTGTTAGGTTTAGACATTCCTTTTCATTGTAGTAGCAATTCTTTTTCAGGGCGCTTTGGCTTGCGCCCTCAGAACAATTTATTCAGATTAATTTATAGCAATTCAAGAATTAAATCCCAAATTAGCCCTAATTATCATTCAAAAATTCTCGCATATATTGATTCACCAACTCTGGTTTTTCCTGTTGAACCCAATGGCTACAATTGGGAATGTAGCGAATTTGGAAATCTTGAACATATTCTTCAGTTCCGTAGGTCAACTCTTTTCCTAAAGCTTTATCTTCCTCTCCCCAAATCATCAAAGTCGGAACCGTTAATAATCCCCATTGCGGTCGTTCTTGAAGATTAAAAAAGGCGGGGAAAATATTACGATAATAGTTGATCATTGCCGTTAATGCGCCTCGTTTTGCGGCTGCATCTTTGTAAACATCGAGATCTGTTGTCGTAAAGGCACTTTTGTCAATTGCCATATCAATAAAAGAAGATGCGATCGCCTGATAATCATCCGCTTGTAAAAAGATCTCAGGTAAGAGAGGCAATTGAAAGAAAAACATATACCAGCTTTTTTGCAATTGGTCTATTGTCCAGAGTCCATTTACAAATTTAGCCGGATGAGGAATATTCATTACTATTAATTTCTCAACCATTTCTGGATAAGCATAGGCAAAATTCCAGGCGATCGCACCACCCCAATCGTGAGCAACTAAAGTACAACTATCATACCCTAAACCCATGATTACTCCGCGAACATCTTGAACAAATTCTCTCATATTATAGGCGGATAAATCTTGAGGTTTATCACTGTCATTGTAGCCCCGTAGATCCAAGGCTACCACTTTATAATCTGAGGCAAATTCGGGAATTTGATGACGCCAAGAATACCAAAACTCCGGAAATCCATGTAACATCAACATGAGTGGCCCGTTACCTTCAGTAACATAATGTAGAGTGATACCATTCGTTGTGATGTATTCGCTCGTCCAGGTTCCTTCTAAGACAGACATATCAACCTCCAGAAGTATTCTACTCTTTGTTATTTTAATGGAAATATCTTCATAAATAATAAAAATTTAGTGGCTAAACTGGATTGGCTTAACCACTAATCAGAAATGTAAATTCTTTTTTTGAGATTAAGCCGGATTTAACGTCTCTTCGAGTTGACGCTGACGTTCTTCAGCTTGGGCTTGTTTCTCTTGTCGATCTTGAAGTAATATTCCGACTAAATGAGCGATCGCTAAACCCACAGCCACGACAGATAAAACGTAACTATGCAGCGTGTACAGTCGCAGTAATGTTGAGGTACTAACTCCACTTCCACCTGTAACAATTTCTCGCAGTGTTGAACCGATTAGAGGAATCGCCTCAATAGTTCCTAACTCAATTTTCAGCCGCCAAAAGCCCTCTTGAGTCCAGTCTAAAGCGGTTGCTGTCCAATCTAAACCAATAGCAGTGAGAATTAGGAAAATACCGCTAATCCAACCGGCTAACCAACTGCGGCGAAACTGTCGTCCCAAAAACATTACAACGAGTTGAATTAAGCCTAAAACAATCACAAAGTTTCCCGCATACTGATGCAAACCTTGTATCAACCAACCGAATTCGACCTGCTGTGTAATTTGCTTGACAGACTGGTAAGCCCCGCCCGCAATGGGTTGATAGTTAATTGCGATTAGTAACCCTGTCAAGCCTGAGACGAGAGTCAAAGTTAAAATTGATACCGCGATTAGTGTGGAAACTCTCCTGAGAATGAACAAAGGATCGATTTTTTTCATCGTTTTTGTTGCCTTTTATTACAAAATATTACAAATCGTTGCTGTATTGCTCTGAACCCAGCCTGTTCTCAGCTTCGAGCGATTACTCCGAAACACCCTCAACCATTAGTTTCTAACCTCTCTCATTCCTGAGACTCTGAGAACAGAGAGCATCTTTTTTATCTAACGCTATAAATCTTAACATAAATTTAATAAAAAATCAGGATCTTTCATGGATTGAATGATAAAGTCGCTCGAAACGGGGAGAGAGCATCAAGACAATTGCTCGTTATTTGTGAAATATATAATTATGCGAGGCATAAAAGCATGGTTTCCACTCAATTGAAAAACTTAAATCTAGAAATTATCCGGGCAACTCAGCAAGATTTACACCATCTAAATTATCTTTATGCTCAAATGGATAATTTACCTTTACTTGCAGAGCAGAAAATCGCAGAAATCTTTAACGAAATCCAGAACATTCCTAACTACAACATCTATTTAGCTTGGTTAGAACAAAAAGCAGTTGGGACATTTAGTTTGTTGTACGTTCCAACCGTGATGCACCGAGGATTTCATAAATTTGCGGTATTAGATGCAGTCACTGTTGATGCAGCCTATCGCAGTCAAGGACTAGGGAAAGCAATGATTCGTGCGGCTTTAAAATTGAGTGCAGAAGCTGGATGCTACAAAGTGACCCTTTCCTCAAATCTACATCGCGATCGCGCTCATAAGTTCTATGAATCTTTGGGTTTTCAACAACATGGCTGGAGTTTCAGCTTAAAAGTTGTACCTGAAATTTAGCTTTTAAGGTAATGTAGATAAAGACAATCGCTATTTCTAATGTCCTCACATTCTATATAAATCCCCAATGAAAATTTTGAGTAATCTGATCGCGAAAGCAACTCCTCCTCAACCTCCTCGGATTAAAAAGAACCGTAGAGGAATTCATATTAAGTCTCCTCAAGAGATAGAAATTATGCGACAAGCTAGCAAAATTGTCGCGACAACCCTAAAGGAAATTGCAGCGATAGTCCAGCCGGGAATGACCACCGCAGACCTTGATACCTATGCCGAAAAACGCATTCGAGAAATGGGAGCAACTCCGAGTTTTAAAGGCTATTATGGCTTTCCCGGATCAATTTGTTCTTGTATTAATAATGAAGTTGTTCATGGAATTCCGAGTCGCCGAAAAGTGATTCGAGCCGGAGATGTTTTAAAAGTTGATACTGGAGCCTATTATCAAGGATTTCATGGTGATTCCTGCATTACAATTCCGGTTGTTGAAGTGGCACCCGAAGCCGCAAAATTAATTCGAGTTGCAGAAGAAACACTCTATAAAGGCATTGAACAAGTGAAAGCGGGAGCTAATTTACTTGATATTGCAGGCGCCATTCAAGACCATGCAGAAGCCAATAGTTTTCGGATTGTTGAAGAATTTACAGGTCACGGAGTCGGACAAAATCTACACGAAGAACCCTCTGTTTTCAATGTTCGGACTTACGATTTACCGAATGTAAAATTAAAAGCAGGGATGACACTCGCCATTGAACCGATTTTAAATGCGGGTTCTCGTTTTACTCGAATTTTATCCGATAAATGGACGGCTGTTACGGTTGATAACGCTCTTTCCGCACAGTTTGAACATACAGTATTAGTCACAGAAACCGGATATGAAATTCTAACCGATCGCTCAAAAGTATAAGATTTTCTCCTTTAAGATCATTCTCTCCCTTTTGTATTATTGAGGGAGAGAAACTTAGAATATTGAATAAAAATGAATAATACAGAGCTTAAACCCGAGAGTCAAATCGAAATTAAAATCGTTCACTACGCAGAAGCCTTAGCCGAAATTAGAGCCATCCGACACCAAGTTTTTACCCTTGAACAAGGAGTAGAACCCAAGCTTGAATTTGATGGCAAAGATGACACCGCTCAACACTTATTGGCTTTCTTAAATACTGAACCTGTCGGAACTGCTAGAATTCGTTATCTCTCTCCTCAAACGGCTAAAATTGAACGGGTAGCGGTACTCTCAACAGCACGAGGACAAGGAATTGGTCGCAAACTTGTGGAAGTAGCCTTAGAGAGCATTGCTGCAAATAATGTAGAAGAAACGATGATTCATGCTCAAGAATATATTAAAAAACTCTATCTAAACTTAGGCTTTGAGCAAGTGGGAGAACGTTTCGAGGAAGCTGGAATTCCTCATATTAAAATGATTAGAAGAATGTCAATTTGAAAGTAAAATTCTAAAAATGCAACATCTCTTAAAAATTGGAGACCTCACTTTTTTCTCTCTTTTTTTCCTTTGTGCTAACCATTGATACATTAGCTTATTCTTTTAAAGCTTCTAACTTCCAAAGAATTGAGGGCGGTGGTGCTTTCCAGATGAAATTACCGGGATAGGAGTATTGGTAAACAGGTTTCAACTTATATATTTTCTTAAGGTGAGCTTCAAGCTCATCGGAAGCTTTATATACAAAAACCTCACTGAATGTACTTGGAATCATAACTTTTTTAGGCTGAGATACTAAAATCCAATTCACATTAGGCGAAAGTTTTGTATTCAGTGGCATTAAACCATGCACAAGATCACCATCAGAAATTACTAATGGGTGACTTGCTTGATTAATG
>JBCBCI010000146.1:0-10162 GCA_038530755.1 Cyanobacteria bacterium J06592_8
AATTAGACGGTAGATACTATTTCCACCTGTAGTCCAAGCGCGTTCGATAGCTCTGTCATCCAGTGCATAGGCAGTGAGATTACATTGGCTATCACAGTCCACCATCAAAACCTTTTTATTTTGATCTGCCAATATATGTGCAACATGAAACAGAAATGTCGTCTTTCCAACCCCACCCTTATTGTTAAAGATACTAATTGAAGTAGGCATTACAATTCCTTAATAACAAACCATATATACATCTTAACTTAATGCTGACTGAAGGATCTTATCAGATGGCTTCACAGCGTCACACCCATAACTTTTTCCAGTTGAACATTTACCCACAGAGGATTAGGCGGAAATTTGCACGCTAATCAACCCTTAACAGATGTAGACTGAGTGAGGGTTGCATCTAATTGAATCTCAGGCTCATCCAGTAACGCTGTGAAATAAACATCATTCAAGTCAGGTTCTGCCACCTGAAAACCTACATCGGGTTGAACATCACTTAATACTCGAATACAACGAGAACCTCGTGACATTCTAGAAGTAATTACTTGGCAACTATCGAGTAAATTAGAGGTTTCAAAATCTTCAACAACCTTTGTCCATATTTTTCCTTGAAGTGCATTTGTTAAAACGGTAGGACTACCCGAACGTAATATTTTACCTTGATTCAAAATTGCCATATTCTGACAGAGTTCGGCTACATCTTCAACAATATGCGTTGACAGCAATAGCACTCGATTTTGACTAATTTCTGCTAATAAATTCTGAAACCGAATTCGTTCTGCTGGGTCTAAACCTGCGGTGGGTTCATCGACAATAATCAGTTTAGGTGAGCCTAAAAGAGCTTGAGCAATTCCAAATCTTTGCCGCATTCCACCAGAAAAGGTTCCGAGTTTCTGTTGACGCTGAGAGTAAAGATTGACTAAATGTAACTGCTGCTTAACAATTTCTTTACGTTCTTTGGAATTAATAAATCCTTTAAAAACTGCCAACTGATTCAACAACTCCTCAGCCGAAATATTGGGATAAACACCAAAATCCTGGGGTAAATATCCTAACTGTTGTCGGGCGAGTTGAGGTTGATTCAGTAAGTCTACACCATCGAGTTCAACAGAGCCAGAATCCGCGTCTTGCAGGGTTGCCAGAGTTCGCATTAAACTGGATTTGCCTGCGCCGTTTGGCCCCAGTAAACCAAAAATTCCATGTTCAATCTCCAGGGAAACGTTCTGTAGTGCCTGGATTCCATTGCTATAGGTCTTGCTCAAACCACGAATATTCAGCATGGGTGCAATTTTATCGAAGAATAGTCTAGAGCTTAAAAGTTAATGACATTTTTTGTCAAGCAGTTAGATTGATGATATTCTAGTCAAGACAAGCTGAAAATGCTTGAATTGCCTACTTCACAACTGATGTAGGTCGTTAGTGTAACTACGGTAGGATGAAATACAGCAAAGCAATGCTATGGATAATTAATCTTCTCATCTTCCTCTGTTTCGATCTCTCTACCGAATGAATGTAACAAATATTTAAAGATTTTATATTATTTAATGGCTTATGTCGAATCTTGAATCTAGAAAAATTGAGCCGGAAATACATTCACAACCCAACTCTGTGTCCAAGTTAAATCATGAGATAAATGAGCCAGAAAGACAGCTAGAAATGGAACCGAGTTCTAGAGTTAAATATCACCTAGAAGCTCAGAAAAAGTTTCGTAAACGTTCGTTATTTGGGCTGTTATTAGTTACCGGATTAGCAACGATTCCCGTTGTTCTTTATACTCAGAAATTAAAAAATCAGATCCAGACAAGTAATATAGAAAATCTCACCGTACCTGTAGAAGCGAGAGAGATTACCTTACGCATCAGTGCGAGTGGTGTTGTTCAGCCTGTGCGCCGGGTAAATCTTAGTCCGAAGACTCAAGGACGTTTAGCTCAATTATACGTTGAACAAGGCGATCGCGTCGAGGCAGATCAACTCATTGCTCGTATGGAAAGTGGGGAAATCCAAGCCCAATTCTTACAAGCAAAAGCTAAATTAGCAAGAGTAAAGGCTAACTTAGAAAAACTTAAAACCGGAAGTCGTCCTGAAGAAATTGCCGCCGCAAGAGCTAGGTTAAATCAAAAACAAGCTCGTTTAGCTGAATTAAAAGCTGGAAGTCGTTCTGAAGAAATCGCACGAGCTACAGCCAAATTAAACGAAGCCCAAGCTAAACTCGCGGATGCACGTTCGGGAAGTTTGGAAGAAGAAATCGCCCAAGCTCAAGCCAGAATAGAAGCGAATAAAGCCGAACTGGAACTGGCAGATGAACGAGTCAATCGTTATGAAACATTGGGAGAACAAGGGGCAATTTCTCAAGATAATTTGGAAGAATTTCGACAAAATGAACGCCGACTGACTGCAATTGTAGAAGAAGCTAAAAGACGTTTAGAACAACTTCAACAAAGCCGTCAAACTCAAATCAATCAATTGCAAGCTACTGTCGAACAAGAACGTCAAGCATTAATAAAGTTACAAAATGGGGCGCGTCCTGAAGAAATTAGTCGCGTTCAAGCCGAAGTGGCTGAAGTTCAAAGTCAACTCAATGAACTTTTAAATGGTACTCGACCGGAAGAAATTGCTGCGGCTCAAGCTGAAGTGGCTGAAGCCCAAGCTTCTGTACAATTTTATCAAACTCAGTTAAAAGATACAGAAGTTCGCGCTCCTTTTGCTGGGATTATTGCCCAACGTTATGCCGTCGAAGGGTCGTTTGTTACGCCTGCGACTTCTGCCTCAGATGCGACTTCTGCGACTTCAACTTCTATTGTGGCGTTAGCAGAAGATTTAGAGGTTTTAGCCAAAATTCCTGAAGCTGATATTGGACAAGTTAAACCGAAGCAAAAGGTAGAAATTGTTGCTGATGCTTACCCCGATCAAGTTTTTGAAGGGCGAGTACAGTTAGTTGCGCCAGAAGCGGTAAAAGAACGAGATGTTACTTTATTTCAAGCCAGAATTGACATGATTACGGGTCAAAATGTTCTTCAGTCAGGGATGAATGTTGACCTGATATTTATAGGAGAAAAACTTAAAAATGCTTTAGTTGTTCCAACAGTTGCCATTGTTACCCATCAAGGAGAAACAGGGGTATTGATGCCCGATGAACAAAATCAGCCGGAGTTTTATCCGGTAACAACAGGTTCAATAATAGGCAATCAAATTCAAGTTCTTCAAGGCGTACAAACAGGCGATCACGTTTTTATTGAATTGCCTCAAGATCAAAAGTTAGAAGATATTATTAAGTAATTAAAATAAAATAATGAACTTTCTAGAACACGTGAAAATGGCAGCCCAAACTCTACTCGCTCATAAAGTGCGAAGTAGCTTAACGATGCTTGGAATTATTATCGGAAATGCTTCTGTTATTGGTATGGTTGGTGTCGGAGAAGGAGCACAAAAATTTGTTAGTCAACAGATTGATTCTTTCGGACCCAATGTATTATTTATTCTTCCAGGTAGTCCAGAAGCCCAGAGTCGTCCGGTTTATCCGCCTCAAACTTTAGTATTAGAAGACGCGATCGCAATTGCAGAACAAGTTCCTTCTATTAAAGAAGTCGCTCCTTCTATCACCGGAAGTGAACTGATTTCCTATCGAGGAAAAAATGCTTCTGCGGCTTTAGTTGGTGCAACTCCTGAGTATCTAACGGTTCGCAGTTTTGATGTGGGTAGAGGTCGATTTATTAGCAATCTTGATTTAAAACGGAATGAACAAGTTGTTGCTTTAGGGTCAGAAATTGCGGAACAATTATTTGGGAGTGAAGATCCTCTCGGAAAATCAGTACGACTCAAAGATATTACTTTACAAGTCGTCGGCGTGATGCAACCCAAAGGTTCAACGTTAGGGAATAATCAAGATATGAATGCTTTTATTCCGATCACAACAGTAGCTAATCGAATTGTCGGACAAACCTCACCTTATGGTCTTCAAGTTACCTTTATTTCGGCTTCAGTCGAAGATCAATCTAAAATGAAAGCGGCTCAATTTCAGATTGAAAATTTATTGCGACTGCGACATAAAATTACCAATGAAGATGATTTTACGGTTCGGAGTCAGAAAGATTTAATGGAAAGACTCGGAAAGATTACTAACGCTCTCACAATATTACTCGCAGCAACAGCAGCAATTTCTTTATTAGTGGGCGGAATTGGAATTATGAATATTATGCTCGTTTCTGTAACTGAACGAACTCAAGAAATCGGCTTGCGAAAAGCGATTGGGGCTTCTCAACATGATATTTTAATGCAGTTTATGATTGAGGCGATTATCTTATCAGTTGTGGGCGGATTAATTGGAACAACCATCGGAGTCACTGGTATTCTATTGGTTGGAAAGTTTACACCTTTTGAAGCTGGAGTTTCCTCAGTGGCGATTACCGTAGCTGTTAGTGTTTCTGGAGGAATTGGATTATTTTTTGGAGTATTTCCAGCCAAACAAGCAGCAAAACTTGACCCGATTGTTGCTTTGAGAAGTGCTTAAACTTGTATGTTCGTAGTTGGGCTTTAGCCCTATTAGTAAAAGACTTGTGCTAAGAGCGCAACTACAAACAGTTAAGCCTTCATCCCACCCGGAAATCAATTTCCGGTCTCAAACATAAAGTCAGTTAAAACTGACTCTCAAATGTAGTCCTTTCAAAAGGACTTGAAATTTTAGACAGAAATTTTAATCTCTGACATCTGACTTAGCATCGAATTAATTGTCTGAAAACTTGGGTAACTTCTTCAGCAAGAAACTCCAGTAAAAGACCTTGATGAGAATGAATAAAGAAATGATCGCCGGGAAGGGTATACAAGCAAAAATCTTGACTGCTTTGTTCTTCCCAAGCTGACATCTCAGCCTGACTAATTTGTCGATCTTCTGAACCCTGAAAAGCGGTAATCCCAGAATTTAAAGGCGGTTCGTCATAATAACTATAGGTTTCTAAAACCGTAAAATCTGCTCGCAAACTCGGTAACAGCAAATCCATTAATTCTTGATTTTGTAAAATGGTTTCTGGAGTTCCATTAAAGCGGCGTAGTTCCTGAATAAAATCAGAATTTGATAACTGATGAATGGGTGGATTATTGTCAGGAACATGAGGCGCACGACATCCCGAAACAAATAAATGCTGCGGACTGATATTATATTCTCGACGCAATAGACGAGCTAACTCAAAACTTACTAATCCGCCCATGCTATGACCAAAAAAAACAAAGGGTTTATCTAAATAAGAATAAAGGGCTGAACTCAAAGCTTGAACTAGAGATTGAAGATCGGTATATGCAGGTTCACGTAGGCGTTTTCCTCGCCCTGGAAGTTCAATGGCACAGAGTTCAATACTAGAGGGAAAATAGTCAGACCAATTCCGAAAAACTAACGCTCCTCCTCCAGCATAATGAAAACAAAATAGGCGTAATCTGGCTTCAGGATGAGGTTGAGGAACAGTTAACCAACTATTAAAGTTTTGTGTTGTGGTCATTTTTAAGTGGATGCAAAATTATTGAAGTATTGTCAGTCAAATTTAGTGTTCTCATCAAAAGATCAGCATTTTTAGAGAAGCAAAAGATGATCGAAGTTGCAGAGGAGTTGCAATCTCTATATAACATCTCTCTCACTGTAAGCTGTTATACAGATTTATTTTCGATTGTAGTAAAAAGCCGAAAGTTCTGAGAAATTCTGGTTTTTTGGCGGATCTGTGAGTATAATATCACAGATATAGTTGAGAATTACTCTTGAGTAAGATAAATGTCAGGAAAAGAAAATGAACTGGAGTATCTTTTTTGCTGCGGTTGGGAGTGCTAGCGTTGAGTTTTTAGAAACTGCGGCGATTGCTTATGCGATTGCTCGTTCTGGCTATACACGTGAGGCGGTTTGGGGAACTGTGGCGGGGTTGTCAGCCGTAGCTGTAGCTGCGATCGCTCTCGGGAGTAGTTTACAGTTAATCCCGTTATACTTATTGCAAATTGTTATCGGGAGTTTACTGATCTGGTTTGGTTGGGGATGGGTGAAAAAGTCCGTTTTGCGACAAGCCAAAGGTAAACGCGCAGGCTGGATGAGTGACGATCCTCTAGAAGCTGAAGGCATTTCTATCGAAACAGAACCCGAAAATTTTAGTCCGTTGAACTTTATGGTTATGGCAAAAAGTGCGGCTTTAGAAGGGTTAGAAGTGGCAATTATTGTCACAACTTTAGGATTAGCTTCAGCCGCATGGTTTGAAGCAATTAGTGCTACAATTTTAGCCTTAGTTTTATCCGTTGGCTTAGTGACCTTACTCCATCAATATTTACTGAAAATTCCTGAAGTTCTGATTAAACTGAGTGCCGGGATTTTACTAACCGCATTAGGAACATTTTGGTTAGGGGAAGGACTCAGCTTTGAATGGCCCTTTGAAGAACTTTTCGTTTTAATATTAGTTGCTTTCTATAGTTTAGCAGCAACTCTTGCTATTTATATCATCAAGAAAAATCAAGTTCCTTCCGGCTACGTGACAGAAGATTCAAATCCTAGTTAAAGTTAAAAGAATTCTATGATCGCATCAGAACTCGAAAAAAATCAAACCGAATGCTCTTATTGTAACGTTATTTCTAAAGCCAATGGAGAAGATCCAATCGGGACTGCACCTCTCGTTGAACAATGGCTGATTTTAGAAGTTCCTCACCCTTGGACAACTAACCCCTGGAAACATCATCCTTTACTTCCACCTGTGGTTGAATTTTTAAAGCAATGGGAACAACTCAATCCAAAAATTATGCTCAGACCGATGCTGGTTGTTCCGGATGAAGACTATTCTCAACCCGGTTTTGTTCGAGTTTTTCATTACTCCCGTTCTAAGGTGCTATTCTCTCAGTTTGAAAAACAGGAATATCTGGTTCCTGAAACTGAACTAAATTCGGTAATTAATGCAGTTTTAATTCAGCCTCAGAAGTTAGAACAGTTGACTCAGTATCGCCAAAACACACAGGATATCCGAGATATTTTAGTTTGTACTCACACTGAAGTTGATAGAGCTTGTGGTAAATTTGGTTATCCACTGTATCAAGAATTGCGGCAAAACTATGCGGCTCATTCTCAGGGAAAATTGAGAATCTGGCAAACCAATCATTTTGGAGGACATCAATTCGCCCCGACTTTAATTGATTTTCCATCTGGACGCTTTTGGGGACATTTGGAATCCAGTATTTTGGATACTTTAGTTCACCAACAGGGAAATCTAGTTGATTTAAAACCCTATTACCGAGGTTGGTCAGGGTTAGGAAAGTTTGCACAAATTGCCGAACGAGAAATTTGGCATCAAGAAGGTTGGGATTGGTTCAACTATGAGAAATCAGGAGAAATTGTAGGTCAGGATCAAGGTGGAATTTTTATCTATCTGTTGAAACAAATTTTAAAATGGATTCCCTTAGCTAAAGCTCAAATTCTGCGAAAACGACTCGAACAAAAATCGACTTGGTTTGACGTTAGAATTGAATATGCTTCTCCCGATTTATCAACTCAAGGAACTTATGAAGCCAGAGTCAAAGTCAATGGAAAAGTCATGAGTGTACTTAAATCTGGTGAACAGGTGAAACCTAAAGCAGTTCAGCAGTATCAAGTCAGTCATTTAGTTAAAGTTAACTAACTGGATTCTCAACAGTTTTTAAGCTTTTTAACTGAAATCCCCAGAACCCAACCAGAAGCAAACCAACCGAACTGATCGTATACAGAAGTGCAATTCCCGCACCTTTTTCAGTTCCGAATAGAGGACTAAATATGGGAGATAAAACACCTCCAGGTTGCATCGCAGGCTCAAAGATATAATCAGCTAAAGGCCCTGCAATTAAGTAAGCAACAGCCGAAACACTTTGACGCATCAGCGATCGCATTGCTAAAATTCGTCCTTGAATATCTGGTGCAACTTGAGTTAACCAAATCGAAGTATCTGAACTTCCCATCAGCGGAAAATTCATCGAAGAACAAAACTGTGCGGGAATCCAAACAAAAGCCGTTTGACCTAAACCGAAAATTGTTTTGCTAATTCCTGCTCCCATCATTGCCAATAATACCCCATTAATTCGGCGTTTTGTTCCGCCCCAAATACTAACAATAATTGCACCTGTAATTCCTCCGGCTCCGGCTGCTGAAGCTGCAAATCCGAGTATATTTCCATTCCCGCCACTCCGCGCTAAAATCATCGGTTCATAAATCGCAGCGCCAATATCGTGAGCAAATCCAAATAGAGTTGTAATTGTTAATAATGCCAATAAACCCGATTTTGGCCAAATATAGGAAAATCCGAATGTGATTTGTTTCCAGATTGTTTGTTGAGATAGATTATTAGAACTTGAATATTCAGGCTGAGGAATGGGTACAAATAATAAGGTTGCGATCGCCACGACAAAAGTTAAAATATCAATGAGAAGAATTCCGACTAATCCAATAATAGGATAAAGACTTCCCGCTAGAGCCGGAGCAAGAATACTTGAACCATAATTGAGTGCGGCACCCATGCTCGTCGCACGAGTATAATGTTGGGGAGGAACGAGCAGAGAAATAGAAGCTTGATAAGCCAGTATTTGAATTTGATTGAAGGGAGTATTAATCGCGATCGCCGTATAGAGATGCCAAATTTGTAAATGATTGGTTAGTGCTAAAATTAATAAGGCAACGGTTGATAAACCCGCGACTAAATCGGCAATTAAAATTAATAGCTTCCGGTTCACTCGATCTACAATAATTCCTGAAAACAAAGTAACGACAAGGCTAGTTGCAATCCCAAAGAAGCCCCCCAGAGACAAAGTTGTCGCAGTTTCACTCAATGACCACATCCAGATTACACTGGCAAAATAGGTCATCGTGCTACCAATTGCGGAAATGAGCTGTCCGAACCAAAGAATAGTAAACGTTCGCATGAAATTAGTTTTTTTTTGATTACTTTTAAACTTGAGAGCTATATCTATTGATACTAAAAAATACAGATTTAAACTGTTAATTTTATGCACAACAACAGAGAACTCGAAGTTTAATTTTCAAGTGTCGCTCAACTGATATTTTATTGAGATCTCGATCTAATCGTTTAGAATCATGGTATCCTATTGTTGCTATTCATTGTCAGCTAAAGCTAATCTATTCTGACAGGTTTAAACCCATAACGCAACGGAATTTAAAAAATGGCGCTTACAATTGGCATCACCGCGAATCCACTAATCTTAATTGAAGACGAAGGAACCGAAACCACCATTACCTTTAACGTTGATGGAGAGATTCCCGATGGTGGAGTGATAATTACTCTTGATAACGATACTCCTGGTGCCTTAGCTGACTTAGATGTTTTTTCTTTCGGCGTTAACTTCACAGGGAGTCAGCTAGTAACCGGAAACGCTGACAATAGTGGTTTGAGTTTAAGAATTCTGGAGAATACAGCCTCTATTACATTACCGACTTTTGATGACAATGACCTCCCACCTGACGATCCTAATGCTACCCGTAATGATGATATTGGTGTGGAGGAAACAACATTTTTCTTAGCTGAAGATGAGGCTTATGATATTGATCCAAATGCTAGTCAAGTCACCTTCACATTAGCGGATACAGCCTCTCAACTGAATACTCCTCCGGTTGCGGTCAATGACAATTATACTACTGCTTTTGAAACTGTCTTAACCGTTAGTTCAACTGAGGGAATTCTCAGCAATGATAGTGATGATGACAGCGATGAACTAACAGCCACTTTAATTGATGAACCGAATAATGGAACTCTCACTTTTAATACAGATGGTTCTTTTAATTATGAACCCAATTCAGATTTTAGCGGAACGGATAGTTTCACCTATCAAGTCAATGATGGTAGTGATAATTCTAATACTGCCACTGTTAACTTAACCGTTGAAGAAGCACCCAATCTTCCTCCCGTTGCCGAAAATGATAATTATACCACTCCTTTTGAAACCGTTTTAAGTGTTACTCAAACTAACAGTCTTCTGATCAATGATAGTGACGAGGATGGAGATGAACTGACTGCCACTGTAGTCGATGAACCCAGTAATGGAAATTTAACGCTTAATTTAGACGGTTCTTTTAATTACACACCAAATTCAAGTTTTAGTGGGAACGATAGCTTTACCTATCAAGTTAATGATGGCACGGATAACTCTAATATTGCCACTGTTAACCTAAACATTGGAG
>JBCBCI010000147.1:0-8015 GCA_038530755.1 Cyanobacteria bacterium J06592_8
AAAGTTTGGGGTTTTGCTCTCGCCTTTTTTGATGGGCATATTACGATTGGGCAAAGCCCACTGCTTTAATCCAAAATTCCATTGATCTATGACTTTAAAGGGGTACAAATAGCAAGGTTATCACCCGGAGTAATAAAGCGAAAAAAGCCGCCTTCAGTTGCAGAGGGCGGCAATCAAAACAACAAACAACTACAGGAGTCAGAACAATTTCCTTGATTAGTCTTACTATCGCATAAATCTTCAGCAGAAACAATACAGGTTTATTCAGGAGATTAATTGATCAAAAAAGATCACTTTAAAAGCTTAGTTTTTGATCTGATATTTCAAAAAAAAATAACCAAAATTCAATAAAGTG
Organism: Cyanobacteria bacterium J06592_8; assembly: GCA_038530755.1. Taxonomy (GTDB): domain Bacteria; phylum Cyanobacteriota; class Cyanobacteriia; order Cyanobacteriales; family Microcoleaceae; genus Capilliphycus. The sequence goes on from JBCBCI010000147.1 coordinate 356, forward strand.
AACCCAAAGATAAAACAAGGATAACTATTAGATTATTAAAATAAAAAATAGCTCACAAAAGCCAGGATAACTGTCGATTTATTGTCTAAAATACAAGCTAAAAACACCTGAATAAATACTGAATAAAACGGTATTTTTTCTGCTCGGCATTTCAGCAATAATGGGTTTGTACACAGGAAAGAGAAAAACCTGTTCTCAATCCAAAGCAACTAATCAAGAGTAATAATCATGGCTACTTCATCAATACACATCAGACCTAAAAACTACATTGATGAAACCTTACTCACTCGAAATGACCCTCAAAAATTAAGTTTTAAATATCGTGGCTATCCTTATCAGCCCCGTCAATATTTGGCAATAAATACCACTATTTATCAGTTTAAGTGTGGTGGTGTTTATTGTCAGGTTCTGCACTCTAATTTCATCTCTAATCTTTCTGGATGTCAATAAATTTACCCAAGAATTTATGAATTTTAAAGGAGAAAATTCCATGCAAACTAAAGCAACTTCAGCTAGAGATTATGTGAGTGAAAATGATTTTTTACCTTTAATCGAAGCCTACTTTGAACTCAATAATCTTAAGCAACTTTATCGTCAAGGCTGGCTTCAGCAAGGCATTGATCCAGAGCGATGCGAAAGTGTAGCTGAACATTCATTCGCTGTCGCTATCCTGGCTTTATTTTTGTCTCAAAATCTAACCAGAAAGATCGATTTAAAGAAAGTTTTGATTATGGCATTAATTCATGACTTTGGTGAGATCTATGCAGGAGACTTTACACCCAGCGATTCTATCAGTTCTGACGAAAAATACGGCTTAGAATATTCATCAGTTGTCAAAGTATTCTCTAAATTGCCACTGGGCAGTCAGTTATTATCCTATTGGCAAGAATATGAATCTCGACAAAGTCTCGAAGCTCAGTTAGTTCATCAATTAGACTGCTTAGAACTTGTTCTTCAAGCTTGTATCTATGAGTACCAGGAAGCTATTGACTTATCTCATTTTTTCCAAGGAGTTGAAGGAAAAATATCACTCGGTAGTTTACAGACAATATTTCAAAAAATCAAGGAGATTAGACCATGAACGTTCAAAATTTAACTCTTCAAAAAAGTCGTTTTTTCGAGAGATTTTTATTGCAATTTTATTTCCGTTTGATTGGTAGTCATACTTATCGCAAGAACCGCTTTTGTGATAAACAGGGAAATTTTGTTTCTTTTGCTCAGTTTTGGAAAAGTGGTTTTCGTTCTTTGATGAGTTCTTTCTTGAAATTGTTGAATTACAGTCCAGCTCATCCATGGATTCCTTATGCCGCAGCTCATGCGATCGCGACCCAACTCCATCAAAAATCAGTTGTACTTGAGTTTGGCTCAGGACGATCAACATTATGGCTGGCTCATCAGTGTCGTCATGTTTACAGTATGGAGCATTCACCTTTCTGGTTCACGAAGCTGAAAAATGCTCTTCAAAAAGCTCAAATCGATAATGTTAGCTTAATTTTCTGTAGAGAGGAATCTTCATCTCGAAATTTTTTGAGGGGTCTGGATCAGAAATTCGACTTAATCATTATTGATGGGAAGTTTCGTTTATCAAGTTTCCTGACATCACTACCATATATTAAGCCGGGAGGATTTATATATGTAGATGATACTGATCGCAAATGGTTTGATGAAGATCTCTCACAAATTGTTTCCTATGTGGAACGGAATTTTAATCGAGACCTGACAGTCTATACAGATTTTGTTTCCCAAGATTTTTGTGTTCGACAGGGAATGTTAGTTGTTGTAGAATAACTAGACAATCGCTCGGTGTCGCTAAATCACAATAGGAGTTATGCGATCGCCTGGTGCAGCAAATCACTATATTCTTGCAGAGTAGGTGGATCTTCAAGTTAGATTCATCTGCTTTTTTTAGGTAGATAATCTGAACTTTATAAATATAAGTTCAATCTGAATAATCTTTGGTAACAGGGAGTTGAACAACCTGGTTAATCAAGCTTTAAACCATTGTAAATCTATTAAATTTGTCGGACTGATTTACATAGTGTTGTAAAGCTAGCAAGGCTGCCACCAGGGTCAATAAAGCTGAAAAAGCCGCCTTCAGTTGCAGAGGGCGGCAATCAAAACAACAAACAACTACAGGAGTCAGAACAATTTCCTTGATTAGTCTTACTATCGCATAAATCTTCAGCAGAAACAATACAGGTTTATTCAGGATATTAATTGATCAAAAAAGATCACTTTAAAAGCTTAGTTATTGATCTGATATTTCAAAAAAAAATAACCAAAATTCAATAAAGTGAACCCAAAGATGAAACAAGGATAACTATTAGATTATTAAAATAAAAAATAGCTCACAAAAGCCAGGATAACTGTCGATTTATTGTCTAAAATACAAGCTAAAAACACCTGAATAAATACTGAATAAAACGGTATTTTTTCTGCTCGTAATTTGAGCAATAATGGGTTTGCACACAGAAAGGAAATAGAACAACTTCTTCCCTATTAAATAATCAAGAATTAACTGAAGGAGACCCAAACAATGGTTTATATTGAAGTAGTTGAAGCAAACCAAACAACAATCGGTTCTGACGGTAATGATCAAATTTTCGGTACTTCCGGAAGGGATGGTTTAGTTGGAAAGGCTGGCGATGACTTACTTATAGGAAATGCTGGCAATGATAATCTCTATGGCTTAGAGGGAAATGATTCGCTTTTTGGTAGTGATGGGAATGATTATCTTCAAGGAGGAGATGGCTATGACATTTTAACTGGAGGTAGTGGTGCCGACACCTTTGATCTGCTTTACAATGAAGCAAAAACAGGATCATACACGACTGGTGCATGGTTTTGGAAAAAAACTCATTATTACACTTATTTTGATGATCACGATGTCATCAAAGACTTCAATGCTGCTGAAGGTGATCAAGTTCTGGTTTATCAGTTTGAGATGAGTAATAATGTAGGAGACTTTTCAGCAAATGTTCATGGACAGAATACTCATTTGGGCTTTAAGGGAGCTACATTTGCTGTTCTTGAAGGGGTAACAAACTTCGATCTTAACAATGACCTAGAGATTAATTGGGGTTAATACTCAAAAGTTCAGAATTGCATAATTTTAATATTCTAAATATTAAGGCGAGGTCTCAATTTCCTCTCCTTTTTTTATGGTTATTTTTTCTGCCTGATTAAACATAATTGGTTGTGCTGTCAAAGTTGGGGTCGTGCTAAAGAGGAAAGGTGATTGCACAGATCAAGGAGAATAAGGCAGCAACAATATGGAAATGAGTTGAAGGGTTATTGAAAAAGCTAGAAGCTATAGCAGAAAAATCAGAGGTAGCTTGCTCGATATAAAATAGTTATTGAGCTGAATTAAAATCAAGGTAAGATCAAAGAGTTGTAGTAAAGTCACTATTAGACAAAGTGTATGGCAGATTCAATTAAGGCATCCAAGCAAGGTTTGGAAATTGTTGATCGGGCAAGGCGGAATAAAGGATGGAAAAAACAAGCAGAGATCTGGTGTGAAACAGCTAACACTTCCCTGGGAACATTAAAACGGTTTTGGAAAGGAGCACCAATTCATCGACAGACATTTATCAACATCTGTAATGCTGTTGAAGCTAATTGGAAAGAGGTGATGGAATATGAAGGCTTAAGCCGGAGTGAAGTTTATATAGAGCGTCCACCGATGGAAGCATCCTGTTACAGCACTCTGTTACAGCCGGGTTCCCTACTCAGAATTAAAGCTCCCAGACACACAGGAAAAACTTCGTTAATTGGCTACATTTTAACTCAACTTAATCGTGAAGGTTATCGGATTGCTAACTTGAGTTTGAAGCTAGCCGAACGCAGTCATTTTGCTAATTTAGATATATTTCTCAGATGGTTTTGTACTGTAGTTAGTAAAGAACTAAAGCTACCTATTTTACTCAAGGATTATTGGGAAGAGGATACAGTCGGTAGCAAAGCCAACTGTACAACTTACTTTGAAGAGTATCTCCTCGTTGAAAATGATAATCCGGTGATCTTGGCAATTGATGATGTAGATCTCGTTTTTCCCTATATGGAAATCTATGAAGATTTTTTTGCTTTGCTTCGTTTCTGGCATGAACGAGCTAAAAGTCGCCCACTTTGGGAAAGATTCCGATTAGTAGTTGCCTACTCGACTGAGGTTTATGTCCCCCTCAATATTAATCAATCTCCATTTAATGTGGGTATCTCTGTTGAGTTACCAGAACTATCAGTTGAACAAGTTCAGCAACTGGCTTCATTGTATGGATTAGATTGGAACATCTCTCAAGTTCAGCAACTCATGGAAATGATTGGTGGCCATCCCTATCTCCTAAAACTAGCTTGTAATTACTTGAAAGAGAATCATGAATTGACACTCGCTCAGTTACTAGAACTTGCTCCTCAAGAAGCCGGAATCTATAGTCAGTATCTTCTCAGCCTACTTTTAGAATTACAACAAGACAAAAATCTGGTAAATGCCTTCAGAACGATTGTAAATACAGAGCAATGGGTTCAGCTAGAGCCTGTACAAACCTATCGTCTCAATCGCATGGGTTTAATTCAACTGTCGGGAAATAAGATCAAGCCTCGTTGCCAACTTTATCGTCAATATTTTAGAACTCATTTAACAGCATTGGTAACAAGTTAATGGGACTTAAACGATAAAAAGAGTAAAAATCGGACATTGTGTGGAGAGGGGGCGAAAAACGGCGCAGCGCGTATAATTATATTTATACGTTATCAACTCCTTGGATTTCTTAGGGGGCGTAGAGACTCTCGGTTAAAGGTTTTAGCCACTAATTTGCCTTTCAGATGGAGATGAAAAAATTCGGGAACTCCTATCAGGATTAAACCCCAATGCTGAATATATACTTGACTGGTTTCATGTCACGATGCGTATAACTGCCCTGAATCAAGTAGCGAAAGGTTTAGCTCCAACAAATGTAGAAACCCGAAAGTCTATTAGTGAAGATTTAACAAGTATCAAATGGTATTTATGGCATAGCAATGTGTTTAGAGCCTTGCAACGAATTGAATATTTATTAGATGATATTGCTCTTCTAGCCGAGTCGAAGAAAAATCCATGCTCCCTCGCTAAAAAACTTTATAAAATGATGGCAGAATTTCAGACTTATATCAGTCACAATGAAGGGATAATTCCTAATTATGGAGGACTTTGGCGAGTGGGAGAAACTATTTCCAGTAGTTTTGTTGAATCGACAGTTAATCAAGTGATTAGTAAACGGTTTGTTAAAAAACAACTTAGGAGGTGGACTCCCAAAGGTGCTCATTTATTACTGCAAGTACGAACTCAGGTTCTCAATAAAGAGTTCAAACAGAAGTTTCAGCAATGGTACAAGGGATTGGAGCTTAATCAGGAGGAAAGTTTACCCAAACTTCAAGTTGTGTAAATCTTCAAGAAAGAGTAATTTTTAAGCTTGCCTATTTACCAACTTTTGTGTATAAGTTGGTAAAATTGGAGTAGACACCCTAATTTTTGCAGGGGGTTGAACCATGACAAATCAAACGCTCCAACTACCGAAAGTTGGTAAAACTCAAAAAAAATCGAGGTTGTCTCCCAATTCTCACAAATACAAAGATGTGAGAACTAGAGAGTATTTATTACCAGAAGAAGTCGAAGCGATGCTCTCAGTCACCCAAAAATCATTGAGCCGCCATGCTCATCGAAATTGCACACTAATTCTGCTGATTTACCGTCATGGATTAAGATTATCAGAGGTAGCAGCATTGAGGTGGGAACAAATTGACTTCAAGGGTGGAACGATTTATGTGAAACGAGTTAAGAATGGAACTCCTTCTACACAACCTCTTTATGGAGATGAGATTCGCGCTCTGCGTAAACTGCAACGAGATTATCCGGCCAGTCCTTATGTATTCCAGTCGAATCGTCGTAGTCCATTAGCAAAAGACACCATTGGTGGAATTATTGAGCAAGCCGGTAAATTAGCTGAACTTTCTTTTCCTGTTCATGCTCATATGTTACGTCATGGAACGGGCTATTATCTCGCAAACCGAGGGGTTGACACCAGAACAATCCAGAGTTATTTGGGACATAAAAATATTCAGCATACCGTGCGTTATACGGATTTAGCTTCAGCTCGATTTCAGGGACTTTGGGATGGTTAATCACCTGAATCGGAGGGGGTTATTAAGCTCTTGGCCCACTCATCTCCCCCGAAAAAAATCACTCTCTTCACATACCGCTACATAAGAGCGTCGGATTTTCTCCTCTGGATATTTCTTACCACCCCATAGAGCCTCATTGCTCATCTTCTGAGCGATTTCTTTATCCTGTTCTGAGCGTGAGGGGCGTTCTGTAACTGGTTCAACTGTCGTCTCAACTGTTGTCGTTGCTGTCAAGTTCATCTCACCCAAGCACTCTTTAATCAATTCCTTAATAGCTGCTTTATCCATTGATTTAGTCTCCTGTTGTGGCTGTTTAATTTGTTCTGTAGCGGTCATTTTTGTTTTCAGTTGCTCAATTTCTGTCTTGGCATTAAGCAATGCTTTTTCTAGATTAGGAACCCTTTCAGATTCATCCATAATTCGGTTGAGTGTGTCGCTGTAATTCTCATCTTCTAGAGATAAAGACTTGATTCTATCCTGTGTCTGTGGACGGATTCGGATCGACTTATTTTGCTCTCTAGCCACAGGGATTTTAGGAGCTTCCGGAAAGGGAACTTTCACTCCTGACGGTACATAATAGTCAGCATAACCTAGACTGGTAACGAGATTATTTAAGTCGGGCTTTGATATCTCCGCTTCCTCAACTAAGTGTCCGAGAATTTGCCCGTATTTAAGCATTTTGTGACCTTGTGAGCCGGAGTAGTCACGGGCAACTGCTAAACAAGCATAAGCCGCTCTTAAGCCCTTTTGATTAATATTTTCATCACCCCATCTCACATCAATTTGATTCTTTTCTAGAAGCCCCGCTACTTTGGCTCGAACCGTCCGCCCAATTCGATCTGAAATAATCTTGTTTTGAGCGACTTCATCATCAGGACATTCTTTCTCAATCTGTCGGATTGCTGATTTTATTGTCTGATCTTTTCTGAGATATTTTAAGCGTTCTAAGATAAATTGAGCCGGGAATAAAACTGGAAATTGAAATGGAGGAACTTCATTTCCTTTCTGCTTTAACAACCCTTCTTTAAAGAGCAGTGAATACTCACCGCTCACCTCAAATACACCCCGGTAAATGATCTCAGTTGGTCGTCTTCCTGTCACTCCAGTCAGACCAATCGCAACTAATCCAGCATCATCTAGTTTAAGAAGTTCGCCCATTGCCTGAAGATATTTTTCAGGATTTATAGCCGTTCCTTCGTTCTCTAGCCGTGCCACCATTTTTTCACCGGAGTTGACTTCAGCCCACTGTTCGGCGGTGAGTTGTAGCAGATGGATTACATAGTGCCGGAGTTGGTAGCCCGTAACGTTACCATCGGCATCATGCTTTTTAATTTGAATTGCGTTTGCGCCATCTATCAGCGTCAACTGGTTAAAAATCTTGTTTAATCCCGCTTGGCTTAAATTCTTACCCCGTGTTGCTAATGTCCAGCTTTGAGAGTCTATCCAATCTCTAACAGGTATTGTTGCGGCTTCAATTTCTTTGAGCGATCGCATCTCCTTAACTTAC
>JBCBCI010000147.1:8111-10036 GCA_038530755.1 Cyanobacteria bacterium J06592_8
CAACTGGTTATAAATATACTAACTGGTTATATTAGTATTGGATATGGACTACTCTCAGGGTCTATGAGCATAACTTATAACTGGTTACACTGTAATAGAACTAGAAAATCCCGAACTAGCGTTTAGTCCAGGGATTTCTCAACTGGATACTCTCTATCAATTGCCTCGCATAAGACACGCCTCACCCATTCGGATTTATTGGGCAAATTTTTGATTCTTTCACTGTAGCTTTTAGGCAATTTAGCCCCGATAATAGTGCGATCTAGAGGTTCTTCACCGATGGGCTGAAATTGCCCTGTTTCTTCATTCCTCTGTCCTTGAAAACCTGATTGGCTGCTCATCTTTGACCCAAAACCGACATTTCCACAATAACAACTAGCCTGGTTAACCTGGAATTAGCAATACTTATACAATCTCAAAATCCGATCAGAAATCATAGCCTCAGAAGACTTCTTTTACCTGGTTAACCAGGGTATAATTAGAGAATGGCAAGTCAAGGAGATCGAATGGCTAACGGAGAAACTAATCAAGGCTTAAAAGTCTTCTGGGAAAATGGCAAATGGATGATCGAATTAGAAGATGGAACGATTAGAGAAGCAACTCCCGAAGAAATTGACGAGGCGTACCCCGATGAATAGTCCTGGCTCAGTTGTTCAAATTTCAGGTTTACCTGGAGAATACCAAATCTTATGGGCTACAAATGCGATCGCTTTCGTCACAGGAATTTCTTCAGTATGTCCACAAACGGGCTGGAAAACAATCGGAGCCAAGGTTGTCGCCATCGATAAATCTTTCTTCATTTCTCCGGAAAGGATTGTGGGATGGACAGCAATTCCTGTACTATCCTCGTCACAGCCAAAGAAACATGATCCAGAACCTGTAGATCAAACTCTGGTAACGATTAGCTCTCGCTGGCGATATCCTCAGTCTCAGAATCCTCAAAAAAGTTGGATAGTGAAAGTTGAAGCAATTGAAGATGGAATCGTAGAGCTGAAGCATCAAGACGGAACAATTTTATATGCGTTCCTCAATGAATTTGGAGTCCTTTATCAAAGATGTTAAACCTTATTGCTCGATCTCACTTTCGACAATGATTACTCCCCCAAACATAAACACTACAAACTTCTGAAGATACTATAAAGCCCTCAATAACTCCTCTCTTTTTGCTGATTATTGAGGGCTTTTGCTACTTTCAAGTTAGCGTTCGCAACTGCATTGACCCGTTTCAACCTATTGCAAAGAGGACAGCGAGATCTATTGCCGTTTGGGTATTAAATACCACCATTACCCTGACAACAGAGACAAACTTCTAGCTCACTTTTATTGCTCATCGTTGCGTTCGGCTAAAGCCTGAATCACTGCCTTTCTGATTAACTCAACCCGTTCCGCTTGAGGGATTTCGAGCAATTGTTTTTCAACGCTCTGTGGGTATCGAGTGCCGAATACCTTCTTACCCATTGGCTCATCGTAGTCCCCGAAAGCTTGCCGTTGAGCTGCGAGAAATTCCGGCGGTTGGATAGGGTTAGGGTTGCCTAGCTTTCCGTGCGGCTTGTGTGACTCAACTTTCTTTCCGGGCATCTTACGGCTTCCTACAGTAGCTTCTATTCCCACCCTAGCATAAAACCCTGTTAACGAGCATACATAGCCCTACCTTATAGTTAACCGGGAAATATATAAGAATCCCGCACTACACACCTCTTAACGTTTGCTTGTTAACGAGCATATATTAGAAGTATAGCAGGCAAGGAAATCACTTCCACACCCCGCTATACCAACTTAAGTCCCACTATTCCCCAAAACCGTATATAACAATGGTAAGATGTGGGCAGCATTGATAAAAATTGCTATAGACTCGACAAAACAAACCTCAGAGACGATATCTTCTCAAGCTTAGAGAGACGCTTTTCAAAACAAAATGGTATATA
>JBCBCI010000148.1:0-10020 GCA_038530755.1 Cyanobacteria bacterium J06592_8
ATTTTTAGCTGCCTGTATCAGTTTAAAGAAAGACTCAAAAGAGCGACTAACAACCTTCAAGGTTTGCTGTGCAATATCTGTCTGGAGAAGTTTGTAGTTCTCATTCTCTTTGCACTGGTGATAGTTAGACTCATAGCGAAGATAACGTTTCTCAGCAAAGTAGAACTGTCGAATATTGTACAAACCGACGTTGTACATATTCTTCGATAACCTGCACAACTGCCTCAGAGCTTCAAACTCTGTACTCGACAGATTTCTAATTTTGTTCTTCTGAGTAAGATACATTTGCGCGTTTTCGCTACAGACAATATTATAGAGCGAAACCAAGTCTTTGTGTCCACAAAAGCCTAAAGGCTTTCACTCGTTTTCCTCCACCACCTAAAGGCGGTGGTTTCCAACAGGAGGTTTTATGATACGCGCACCTTCTGTTTGGATTTGTAGCGATCGCACTTCTACTCTCACACCGAAAGACAGAGCAATGATAATATTAGTATCGAGTAAGTATCTACCACTCATTGATATCTACCTGATCACAATCTTGTTCGATTGCCTCAATCATCAACTGAAGATCATTAAGATCAATTGAACCTGCAAAACGCAGTAGTTGTTTCCCTGGAGTTCCTCGAACTTCAGTTCTAGCGAGATCCTGAGCGAATTCAAGCACCCGCCATTGCAAGTGCTGTGGCATTACCTTTAATTGCTCAATTACCCGATCAACAATAGAAGTATTCATACAGTGCTGAAATCCCTCAACTTTCCTCAATGATACGCGCACCTTCTGTTTCGATTTGTAGCGATCGCACTTCTACTCTAACACCGAAAGGATGCCAGGCTTCTGCCATTGCTAAGGCGACATCTGGGGCGGAAACTGCATTACTGAGGGCTAAAAGGGTTGGCCCGGCGCCACTAATTACTAATTCATAAGCCCCTGCATTAATGGCGGCGGAACGAACTGCATCATAGCCGATAATCAGTGATTTACGGTAGGGTTGGTGAATTTTATCTTGCATTGCGACTCGTAGCCACTTCTCATCACCCGTTTCTAAGGCGCGAACCAATAAGCCAAAATGGGCGGTATTGAAAATCGCATCACTGCGACTAAACTCTGTCGGTAAGACTTGTCTGGCTTCGGCGGTAGAGAGTTCAAAGTCAGGAATAGCCACAATTGGAATGATACTGGAATGCCAGGGAATCTCGCAAATTTCCCAACCTGTTTCTGAGGCGACGGAGAGTTGACAATTTCCCAGTAAAGCGGGAACGACGTTATCGGGGTGTCCTTCCATTTCAATAGCCAGGTTCATTACCTCAGTTTGACTCAGGGGCGAACCTGCGAAGGCGTTGGCGGCGACTAACCCACCCACAATAGCGGTTGCTGAACTTCCTAAACCTCTAGCCAAGGGAAACCCTAAATTAATATCCAGTTGAACGGGTGGCGCAGATTGATCTAAATGCTGATAAAGTTTGAGAAAGGCTTGATAGGCGAGATTGTCTTGATCGGTTGAAAGGCGATCGCTGTTAACTCCTTGAACGGTAATCATTTCAGTATTAACTGCATCTCCAGTGATAGAAGGTTCCCACTCAGAGATTGTTAGCCGATTATACAAGGTTAAGGCAGCCCCAATACAATCAAAACCTGGCCCTAAATTGGCAGTAGTCGCCGGAACAGTAACGGTAACGGACTTAGACATTATTTCTTAGACATTCTTTATTTTCAGACCCACAAAAATCAGCATTAAATTCACGCTGTAGGCTGATGATACCAGATTAGGGCGTTATATTCCCATTATCTGAGTCTGAATTTCCGTCAGTAATATTGAGGTTATGCTTTGAAGATTTTAGCTGTTTCCAAAGCTGCTTAATTCGGTGATAGGCATCCTCTGGTGCGATTTTACCATTCGTTTCTAAACCACAAATATAGTTAATCTTGTGAGCAAACTCTTGCAGATTAGAGTTGAATACTAGGTGTTCAGGTGAGAAATCTCCTCGATATCGACTGTGAGGATATAAAAATTTTTCCTTTTCTTGTTTCTGTTTATCGGGTTCATCCATCTTAACTCTCCAAATGTTTACAGTAGTTCTAAACTTAATAATCTAAATCTAAAATTGAACTCAAGCCAGATATTTTTGCTTTTGACTGTTCCATAGCTTTTTGAGCTATAGATCGTTATTTTAGTTAAATTATTATCAGATTTCAAGTTGATTCTGACTTCAGACTGATTTTAATCAAGTCTTAACCTATTCTGGAAACTTTAAACTGATGAATTATCAACGGTTGTGGAGAGGTTGTCGAGTTGATAAATTTGATCCAAATACTTGTAGGGCGACCCCAGTGGTCGCCTAAATACTCATTGCTTATTCAAAACTACTACATTCAGGAGAAGGGATCTAACGCAGTGCAGGTTCCGCCGGGTAGTGAGGCTTTGAAATCTCGATCATTTGACAAAGTTGAACTGCAATTTGGTGTTTGCAAATAGTATGGCGATACTGAGAATCTGGACAACTACATCCAGTTTCACGAACAAGAGAAATCGTCTGGTTGATCGAATTCCAAACGACTGCGTCACTATCATTGAATTTGACAAATAAAGGTTCAATGGCGACTCGATTATAACGAGACAAAAAGGATTTTGCTTCTGAAGAACTAATCCAATAATGTCCCATTTCTGTTTGCAAGTGAATACCAGAAGGCTTGATTTTATACTGATGAATTGGTGAACTTTGGCGAGACTGAATATACAACCAACATTGCCAAATCTTCCGGAACTTGTCTTTGGAAATCAATGTAGAACACCGTCCATTTGTGGTACGATAAATAATCTGAGGGATATTAGCCTTACTAACAGTTTGAATCCGTTCAACTCGAATATCAGCCGGAACTAAAGCTGAAATAGTCGGGGTTTGGGCTGCGGTTTCTGAAGACTTGTTAATATTTGCAGCTCCAAACTTTTGAACAGTAGGTGTGTTCAAGGGAGATGTATTCATGGTATAATCCTAATGTGATGAAACTTCAACCTCTTAGCACCCAAGTCATTGCTTCTAAGTCAGGGTGCTTTTTACTTTTCCTACCTCTATTTTAACAAATGTTGAATAAATCGACAACACTGAGAGTAGGGGTTTTCAGCCTTTTCTGATTAAGGTAGAGTAGATGAGTAGAGATTGCGATCGTCTAGAATCAGCGTTGAGTGAAAATTATCATTAATCTTGTCAAGTCACAATTTCTGCTAATCGTTTGAGGATGCTTAAAACTGTGTAGAGTTCATTTTCTCGGCGTCGCAGTGAAAAGACATCAGATTCTGCATATTTGGGTGTATCCTGTTGTATTAACTTGAGAAAAATACAATCAGTTCCATTCGTAACAAATCCATAAGCAGGGTGTTGAGGATGAGGATTCGCTAACATATAAGTTAAAGCTTGGGGAATTCCCACATCTAATGAATATTGTGATTTTTTAGCCTCTATGACTAAAACCCAAAATTGGGGAATGAAAATGAGTAAATCGAGTTTCCCTTGAATCATCATCTCTTCATCTTGAGATAAGACTCTCACCTCCTTTTCTCCAACAATATAAAACGGAGAACGATAAAAGCCAGCTTGTTTGAGTAAGGGAGAAAGAACAACTAACTTGACAACAGATTCTAAAAGCGGATATTCAAACAGATGAAGATACTCGGCTTTAACTTCATCCATAATTTGCCGTTCTTCAGGCGTGATACTCGGTAAATTTTCCTGCCATTCTCGGAAAAACTCTAAATCATTGACTCGTTGCAATCCAAATCTTTCTCTGAGGTCAATTAAGTTAATTTTTGCAGCAGAAATTGTTTGAGTCATTATGTTGATGCTTTACTCTTAATCTAATTATCAGATAAAGCTTGAGAGAATCACCACTAACCTGCTACCGTATAAACAAGGTAATCTATATAGTAATCTGCCCACTCTGCGATCGCCCATGTCTAGCTTTTTACTCGAAGTCGGTACCGAAGAACTTCCCGCCTCTTTTGTCGAACAAGCCCTAGAACAGTGGCGAAACCTGATTCCCGCCACCCTAGAGGAACAATTTCTCGCCTCTGAGTCCATCCAAGTCTATGGAACACCTCGACGACTGGCGGTGGTGATAGCGGGACTCCCAACTCAGCAACCGGACCGTGAGGAAGAGGTCAAAGGGCCACCTGCATCGGCGGCGTTTAAGAATGATAAACCGACAAAAGCAGCAGAAGGGTTTGCAAGAAAGCAAGGCGTTGAACTCAAAGATTTAGAAATTCGCCCAACAGAAAAGGGAGATTTTGTTTTTGTTCAAAAGAAAATTTTAGGTCGTCCAACGGCGGATATTTTAACGGAATTGGTTCCAGAATGGATTACCAAACTAGAAGGAAAACGCTTCATGCGATGGGGAGATGGAGAGTTGAAATTTCCTCGCCCAATTCGCTGGTTAGTGGTGTTATTAGATGACAAGATTTTACCTGTAACATTGGTGAGTGGTTCGGATACTGTTGAAAGTAATCGAATTTCTCAAGCTCATCGGGTTTTACATCCTAAACCTGTAGAAATTAACACCGCTACGGACTATTTAGAAACGCTGCGTCAAGGATTTATTGAAGTTGACCCCGAACAGCGAGAAAAAACAATTCAGCAAGAGATTAAAACGGCGGCGAAAAGTATTGGCGGAGAGGCAGAAATTCCGACAGAGTTGTTAGAAGAAGTGATTAACTTAGTTGAGTGGCCGACGGCTGTTGTGGGAACCTTTGAGGAGGAGTTCTTGAATTTGCCACCGGAAGTGATTAAAACTGTTATGGTGACGCATCAACGCTATTTTCCGATACTCGAAACGGAGAAATCAACTCAATCTTCACTCAAACCTAATTTTATCACAATTTCCAATGGAGATCCGAGCAAAGCGAAGATTATTGCAGCGGGAAATGGACGGGTAATTCGGGCGAGATTGGCGGATGGTCAGTTTTTCTATAAATCAGATTTGAAGCAACCTTTAGAAGCCTATTTACCGAACCTAGAAACTGTGACTTTTCAAGAGAAGTTAGGGTCAGTTCGAGAGAAGGTGAATCGAATTTGCAAAGCGGCGGATTTAATCAGTCAACAGTTGCAAGTTAGCCCAACAGAAACCACAGAAATTCAACGGGCGGCGTTACTCTGTAAGGCTGATTTGGTGACGCAAATGGTTTATGAATTTCCCGAATTACAGGGAATTATGGGTGAAAAATATGCCCGTGAATGTGGAGAACCGGACGGAGTAGCAAACGCAATTTTTGAACATTATTTACCACGTGGGGCGACGGATAGTTTACCGCAAACTTTAATCGGTCAAGTGGTGGGTTTAGCAGATAGACTCGATACATTAGTCAGTATTTTTGGATTAGGAATGATTCCTTCCGGTTCTTCTGATCCTTTTGCCTTGAGACGGGCGGCGAACGCAATAGTTAATATTGTTTGGGAGGCGAATTTACCGATTAATTTATATCAACTTCTCGAACAATTGACGGCAGATTTTTCGCAAAGTTATCAGAAAGCAATTCCGGATTTATTGTCTCAGCTTTATGAATTTTTCCTACAACGAATTCGGACACTCTTGCAAGATGAGAAGGGAATAGACTATGATTTGATTAACGCAGTATTGGGAGAAGATGATCCTGAATATACAGAACGAGCGTTAAAAGATTTGTTAGATGTTCGCGATCGCGCTTTATTCCTGAATACAATTCGTCAAGATGGTAGTTTAGACAAAATCTATGAAACCGTCAACCGTTCGACTCGTTTAGCCAAGCAAGGTGATTTAGATACCACACAGTTAAACCCGAAAAAATTAGTCGATTCTAAATTATTTGAAAAGTCCTCAGAAGAAGCGTTTTATGAAGCATTAGTTGCCTTAGTTCCGAAAACAGAAGCCGCCCAAGAAACCCGAAATTATCGACAGTTAGTGGATGCTTTAGCAGAAATCGCCCCCACAGTTAGCACCTTTTTCGACGGGCCAGAAAGTGTGTTAGTTATGGATAAAAATCCAGATATTCAACGCAATCGATTAAATTTGTTAGGACTGTTGCGAAATCATGCGAGAGTTTTGGCTGATTTTGGCGCAATTGTTAAAAGTTAATTTTAAGGCAATAGGCAGTGGGCAGTAGGTAACAGGTATCAGGTAACAGGTAACAGGTAACAGGGAATAAATTCCCCGCCTTAAAAACTCAAGTCCTCTTCAAGAGGACTTCATGTATTAGACAGAGATTTTAATCTCTGGCTTTTGGGCTTCATATATTAGACAGAGATTTGAATCTTTGACTTTTTATTCACCCCATAGAAAAAAGGTTTGTAGTTGCGCTCTTTGCACCTTAAAAAATCAAATTCAGTGCTGAAGCACAACTACGAGCTAAATAATCAAATGAAAGAGATTTGTAGTTGCGCTCTTTGCGTATTAGAAAATCAGATTCAGTGCTGAAGCACAACTACGAACTAAGTCACTCTCACCTTAACAATTAGGCTTCATCTAAAGCTGCAATACCGGGTAATTCTTTCCCTTCTAACAACTCCAAACTCGCACCACCACCTGTAGAAATATGGCTCATTTTCTCGCCTAAACCTAACTGTTCAACCGCAGCAACAGAGTCACCTCCACCGATAATTGTAGTTGTACCTGTGCCTGTTAGTTCAGACAAAGTTCGAGCGATTCCTTCAGTTCCTTTCGCAAATTTCTCTATTTCAAACACACCCATTGGGCCGTTCCAAATAACAGTTTTGCAGTCTGCTAAGGCTTCTTGGAATACCTTCACAGAGTCAGGGCCAATATCTAAACCCATCCAACCATCGGGAATATTTTCGATGCTAACCGTTTGAGTATTAGCTTCAGCATCGAACTTATCAGCAACAATGACATCCGTCGGAAATAGCATCTGTACGCCTTTTTCCTTCGCTTTGGCTTCCAGAGATTTCGCCAGTTCGATTTTATCGTCTTCAACGAGGGATTTACCCACACTCAAACCCCGTGCTTTGTAGAAGGTAAAAATCATCCCACCACCCAACAGCAGCTTGTCGCATTTGTCGAGTAACGCTTCAATCACACCGATTTTACTAGAGACCTTAGAACCACCAATAATCGCGGCTAAAGGACGTTGAGGTTCGTCAATTGCTCCCTTGAGGAATTGTAGTTCCTTTTCGATTAAGTAACCTGCTACACTGGGGCTGAGGTATTTTGTCACCCCTTCAGTAGAAGCATGGGCGCGGTGAGCAGTTCCGAAGGCATCGTTAACATAGAGATCCGCAACAGAAGCCAGTTGCTTGGCGAATTCAGGGTCATTGCCTTCTTCACCGGGATAGAAACGGACGTTCTCTAATAAAGTCACATCGCCATCACTCATCCCGTTAACGACAGCAGCAACTTCATCACCGATGCAGTCGTCACATTTTTTAACGTCTTTACCCAACAGTTCAGCCAAACGAACCCCAACCAAGGTTAAACGCATAGAGTCAACCACCTTACCCTTCGGACGTCCAAAGTGACTGGTGAGGATAACTTTTGCACCCTTTGAGGTCAAATCTTGAATCGTCGGCAAAGCAGCACGAATCCGGGTATCATCTGTAATAGCACCGTTGTCAATTGGCACGTTAAAGTCCGCCCGTATCAGTACCTTTTTACCGGATAAGTCTGATGCCGATAAATTTGCTACAGTTTTCTTTGTCACAGGGTTAACCTCCTAATTGGTTTTTATGATCGAGTTCAAATGAAATCGGGGCGGATCTACTGACCGACTGACAGCCTTGACGCTGAAAATCAATCGATTGATGATATTTTTTCATCAATAACCGTTCACCGTAAACATTTTACCGGAGTCCGGGTATTGGAGACACGTTATGTTTAAGACTGTTTTACTTCCTGTAGACCAAAGTCGAGAAGCCCGTGAAGCGGCTGATCTTGCACTGAATATTGCCAAAACTCACCAGGCGAACTTGGTGATCCTTGCTGTCGTTGAACCGGATGAAGAAACGACGGGCGAACCTCCTCATTCGGAAAAGATGACTTCTCAGGAGGCGGTTCAGAAACTGCTGACGGAAGCCCAAGCCATGTTTACGAATGCTGGAGTAACCGCTAAAACCCTCCAACGCGAGGGGAAACCTGCCTTTACCATTTGCGATGTCGCGGATGAAATAGAAGCGGATTTGATTGTTATGGGAAGCCGAGGTATGGGTTTAGCCGAGGAGAAGGCGGTTGATAGTGTCACGAACCGCGTCATCAATCTTTCTCCTTGTCCGATTTTAGTGGTTCCCTAATCATTTGTAGTTCCGGGATTAAAATCCCGGTCTGAAACTAAAAGTCAAGAGTGCATGGGACTCAATTTTTAGTCGTGGGTGAAATAATCACTGTAAAAAACTGATTACTGTTTACTGTATAACTGTTAACTGTAAAAGCTGTTAACTGAATTATGGCGATTCAATGGTATCCGGGTCACATTGCCAAGGCTGAACGTAACCTCAAAGAACAACTCAAACGAGTTGACGTGGTATTAGAGGTGCGGGATGCGCGTATTCCTTTATCGACTCATCATCCTCAAGTTCCGCAATGGTGAAGAAATACAAGCCGCGTCCCGTTCCTCATGTCGTGGCTTTACTCTCTCCTGAAGATGATTCTGAACCGAATTGTGTTGTCGCAAAACAATAGCGAAACAATAAAAGTTGAGAGTGCTGTCAAAAAGTAGTGAGAGTTTTTAAGATTTTTGAGTATGATAAAAACAAGCTAAAGCCAAGAATAAAGGATAGTAGAATGGTTGCAACCACTACCGAACAAGCCGAACAACAATCTGGTGAGAAGCGTGTTTCTCTAAATGGTTTGACCTGGCAAGCCTATCAGCAAATTCTTTATGCTCTGCCCCAGAGTCGTGCCGCTCGATTAACTTATGATCGTGGAATCTTAGAAATTGCTATGCCCCTCGAAGATCATGAATTCGCCTGTGAATTGATTGGACTTTTTATCCGAATTTTAGTTGGAGAAATCGGTTTCAAGCTGAAATCCATGCGCTCTACAACTTTAGATCGAGAGGATTTGAATCGAGGGGCTGAACCTGACATTGCTTACTATATTCAAAATCAATCCCGAGTGGCAGGTCGCAAGGTGAATTTAGCACAAGATCCGCCTCCAGATTTAGTGGTTGAAGTTGATATTACTCACACTGATATTAATAAAAATCAGCTCTATGCAGCGATTGGTGTTCCTGAATTTTGGCGATATGATGGGCAAAAGTGGTTTGTTTATCAATTGCAAGAAGATAGTTACCAGGAATGCGATCGCAGTCCTACATTTCCTTGGATGGAAAAAGAGGATTTATATCGCTTTCTTCAGCAGGCTCAACAGGATGAGATTGCAGCTGAGAAATATCTGCGAGAATTTGTTCGGGAAAAAGTCAAATCTATGAAGTCAGCAACTAATCAAGATGCCAATTAAAATAAGTATTATCAAGTTACTGTGGCAGGGGTTTGAACAGTTGATAAAATCTCAGTGATAAAGATTCAGAGGTTAATGTGGAGGAAGTTCTAATGGAATTGTCCCTAATAGTCCTTTGCGAAAATCATTTAAAATATGACGGGCGGTGCGTTCTATGTCGTCTTGATAGGATTGACTAGCGAGTTGATGTAAATATAATTCTCCGGTTGTAAGATGCTCGGGCGTGAAATTATAGCGATCGCCCAGCTTATTTTCTAATCCTAAATCCAGCAAAAACTCCACCAACGCCGCAGCAACTTCTTGATTCTCGTAAGATGCTTCACCAATATCTTCACAAATCGCTAATTTTAATGCTTTTTCTTGATTTTGAATCTGAGACGGAATCACACCGGGCGCATCTAATAACTCAATTTGATCGGAAATTCTCACCCAACGCAGCGATCGCGTAACGCCTGCACGTCTGGCACTTTCGACCACTTTCCGCTTCAATAATCGATTAATTAAAGCCGATTTTCCTACATTTGGAAACCCCATCACAACCGCCCGGACTGGAGGCGGATCTTGTGCTAAATTCACCTTGCGACCTG